>NZ_JBHTFM010000003.1:0-878999 GCF_042674865.1 Kineococcus sp. GCM10028916
CCGATACGGCGATCCTTCCCTTTTCATGATCACCGCACTCGGCCGTAGCATCCGTCCCGAAAACATTCGTTTTCGGGACGCCTGGCCGGGACGGGCCCGGTGCGCGACACGCCGACCCAAGATGGACCGAAAGTCCATCCCGAAACCTCCCCGTTCCGGAACCAAGCTTCAAGCGTTTCTGGGACGATTCGACGGTGCAGACAGCATCGACGGACGTTGAGGATGGGCGGGGCGCCATGATCACGCCGAGCAGGGAGCCCACTCAGCCGAAGGAGGTCGGTGCGGGTCGAGCGGGCGGCGCTGTTGTGGGCTACGCCCGCGTCTCCCGCGCCGAGCAGGACCCCGCAGCTCAGCAGGCCGAGCTCAGCGCCGTCGGAGCCGTGCGCGTCTTCGTCGACCACGGGGAGTCCAGCCGCCGAGCAGACCGCCCACAGTGGCGGGCCTGCCTGGACTACCTGCGCGCCGGGGACACCCTCGTAGTGCGCCGCCTCGACCGCATCGCCGGCACCGAGAAGATGGCGATTGAGACCATCAACGAGCTGCACGAGCGCGGCGTGAACATCAAGAGCTTGACCGAGCCTGACATCGATACGACGACCCCGATGGGTCGGGCGCTATTCGGCATCGTCGCCGTCTTCGCCCAGCTGCGCGTGGACACCATCCGGGACAACACCCTGCGCGGTCTCGCTCACGCCCGGGCCCAGGGCCGGGTCGGCGGCCGCCCCACCGTGATGACCCCTGAGCGGATCATCGCTGCGGCGCAGATGCGCGCCGGCGGCAGTAGCCTTGCCTACATCGCCAAGGTCCTCGGCGTGGGCAAGTCCTCCGTAGCCCGCGCACTGGAGAAGGCCGACGAAGACGCCGAGGCGCATGCTGGTCCCATGACCGACGCGAAGGACCCGCGGGCCCGGTTCCGGACCCTGCCCGACACGGTGCGCCTCGAGGACACCGTCGAGACCCACGACCCGTTCCCCCCGACGCCCGACCCCGCCGAGGCCCAGGACCCCAACCGCGCCGCCGCACTGCGCTGGCCGCTCTGACTCAGCGCACCAGCGCGAGGACGACCCGGCGCCACGACGCCAGCACCAGCACCGCGACCGCGAACACCGCCAGCACGCACCCGCCGACGGCGACGAGCCCCAGCCACCCCCGGGCGGGGGCCCACGCGCACGCGCCCCACGCCACCAGCGCCACCGGAACGCACGCACCGACCCAGCGCCACAACGTCCGCGAGACCCCGAGCAGGTGCGCGGCGACGGCGGCCGTCACCACGGCCCCCGCCGACGCGGCCAGCCCCAGGGTCACCGGGCCCAGCAGCGCGTGCAACGACACGTTCACCGCCAACGTCACGACCAGTCCCGCCAGCAGCGACCCCGCCGCCACCGTGTTCTTGTTCGCCGCGTTCAGCGCCTTCACCAGCACGTACGCGCACGACTGCGCCCAGAAACCCAGCCCGAAACCCGTCAGCACCGACGCCGACGTCGCCACCGCCCGCGCGTCGAACGCACCGCGGGCGTAGAGGACCTCCACCACCTGCGAACTCCCCACCGCCAGCACCACCGAGACCGGCGCGACGACGAGCAGCAACCCCGGCAGGATCCCGGCCAGGCGCTCGCGGGCGACGGTCGTGTCCAGACCGGACAACGCCGCCAGCCCGGCCAGGCCCAGCGGGACGGCCAGCAGGTTCACGCCCGTGCTCGCGACGAACCGGGCGTAGTCGACGGCGGCGACGACCTGGTCCCCGAGCAGCGAGGCGACGATCCGCTCGGTGACGACGGAACCCTGCAGCACGAGGGGCAGCAGCAGCAACGGGCGCAACCGTCGCCACAACCGTCCGAGCAGTTCCCGCCCGCCCTCGGTCGAGACCGCAGGCAGGAACCCGCGGCGGCGCACCGACGCGTACCCCCAGGCGTGCAGGACGACGTAGGCCGCGGCGAAACCCCCGGCCAGGACGACCGGCTGGTGCAGCACCCAGGCCAGTCCCAGCGACGCGAGCATGCCGAGGTTCTGCGCCGTCGCCCGGGCGCTGGAGAGCCGGAACCCGTCGTGGGAGATCTCCAGGTAGCTCAGCAGCGAGAACTGCAGGTAGCTGGGGATGCCGACGGCCATCACCCGCAGGAACTCCGCGGACGCCGTCGCCGCCCCGGCGTCGAGGCCCGGCGCGAGCAGGTCCACCGCCGGCCGGGCGAGCACGAGCAACCCGACGGTGAGGATCCCGGACAGCACCCAGAGGGCCGTGCGCAGTCCGTGGAACAGCGTCGCCGCCCGGGCCGGATCGGTGCCCAGGAGTTCCTTGTGCAGCGGCAGGAACCCCGCGGTGAGCACGTCGGCGGTGAAGAAGTCGACCGGCACGAGGGTCCCGGTCTGCGCGACACGGGTGGCGGTCGCCGGGACCCCCGTGCCGTAGGCCGCGGCCAGCAGCACCTCGCGCACCATCCCCAGCAGTTTCCCCGCCAGACCGCCGAGCACGAGACGCTGGACGGCGGCCCGCATCAGCCGACGCCCAGCAGGTCCGCGTAGCGCGCCGCGACCCCGGCGAGGTCGTACCCCGCGGGCAACAGCGAAGTCGCCGACCGCCCCCGCGCGAGGACGGTCGAGACCCCGTCCAGCAGCGCCGTCGGGTCGCTCGCGTCGACCCGGGTCACGGCGTCGCCGGCGCCGGCGACCTCCGCCGTGGTCAGGGCCGTCACGGCCGGGGTCCCGCAGGCCAGGGACTCCAGGACGGCCATCGGCAACCCCTCCCGCCACTGCGAGGTGAGCAGCGAGACGTCGGCGGCCGCGTAGAGGGCGGGCACGCGTTCCCGGGCCACGGAACCCAGGAACCGGACCCGTGCGGAGACCCCGAGTTCCCGGGCGAGGTGTTCCAGCGCGGCGCGGTCGGGGCCGTCACCGGCGAGGACGAGGAAACCGTCGAGCCCGGACAGCAACCGCACCGAGCGGTCGGCGCGCTTCTGCGGGTGCAACCGGCCGGCCACCAGCAGCAGGGGAGGACCGGCGGGGATCGACAGCTCCGCCCGCAGCCCCGCAGCCGCGACGGGGTCGGGACGGAACACCGCACCGTCGACCCCGTTGGGCAGCAGGTGGATCGGCGGCATCCCGACGAGGCTGCCCAGCGGTGCCCGGGAGAGCGAGCGTTCCACGCTGGGGCCGACGGCCACGACGTCGTCGAACTTCCGGTACGTCGCGACGTCGCGCAGGAGTCCGCGGACGTTGCGGACCGCGGACGCAGTCGGCCGCAACCGGTGGCTGCCGAGCTTCGAGGCGAGTTCCATGACGGAGGTGCCGTGCGCCTGCATGACCGCGCGGGCGCCGGAACCGGCGACCAGGTCCACGCCGGAGAACGCCCCCGCGCTGATCGAGAGGACCCCGCCCACGTCACCGTCGCAGAGTTCCTGCGCGAGCGCTGCGCGGGAGGCCCGCCACCACGCCGCGGAGTAGCGCCCGCTCGGAGTTCCCGGCAACGCCCGCAGCCGCACCCCGTCGAGCACGAAGTCGGCGGGACGTCCGGGAACGCAGGTGGTCAGCACCGTGACCGCCGTGGTCCGGGCGAGTTCCCGGCACAGGTCCCAGGCCACCGACTCCATCCCGCCCACGTGGTGCACGGGCAGGCCGCGGGTCACGACGACGACGCGCTTCACCGCCGCACCAGCCCGTCGAGGAGCCCTTCGAGCCGCGCGGTCCGGGTCCGGACGTCGAACTCGCGGGTGACGTGCCCGCGGGCCGCGGAACCCAGCCGTGCGGCGAACCCCGGGTCGTCGAGGACCCGGCGCAGCGCAGCCGCCAGCGCGACGGGATCCGCCTCCGCGACGAGCAACCCGGTGACCCCGTCGAGGACGGCGGAGGGGATCCCGCCGTGCCGGCTGGCGACGACGGGCCGCCCCAGCGCCCCGGCCTCCAGCAGCACCTGACCGAGTCCTTCCTGGTCACCGCTGGGCGCCGTCGTCGAGGGCAGGCACAGCACGGCGGAACGGGCGACGAGCCCCAGCGTCGAGGCGTTGTCGAGGCGTCCCGCGAACCGCACGCGGTCGGTGAGACCGAGGGAAGTGGTGAGGGCCCGCAGGTCCCCGAGCAGCGGTCCGTCGCCCACGCACGTCAACCGGACGCCGGGGAGTTCCGCGAGCGCCCGCAGCAGGTGGACGTGGCCCTTCTTCGGGACGAGTCGCCCGACGTGGACGATCGTGCGGGGTTCGGGTTCCCCGGCGTCGGGGAGCTTCCGCAGGTCCAGTCCGAGGTGGTGGGTCACGGTGCGGTCCGCGGGGAAACCCCGGTCCAGCAACCGGGTGCGCAGGTGTTCGGAGACGGGCAGGAACAGCTCACCCTGGCGGGCCAGCCGCGCCCGGCGGCGGGCGTACGTCACCCAGGACGGCGTCCGGGCGCGCAGCAGCGCGGCCGTGGTGGTCGTCGCGTCGAAACCGTGGAACACGGTGGCCAGCGGGACGCCCGCCCGACGCGTGGCGGGCAGGACGCAGGAACCCTCGACCCCGAAGTGGGCGAGGACGGCGTCGACCCGGAGTTCCCGCAGCAGCCGGGTCATCGGCGCGGACCCGAGACCGGCGGTGTGGGCGGCCGCCCCGCGCTCGAGGAACCGTCCGTCCAGTCCGGCGGGCAGGGCGTCGCGGGAGAGCAGGACGGGTTCCCAGCGCGTGAACGCCCGGGCCTGTTCCAGCACGAACGTCTCGGAGGCGATCCCGAACGTGTGCCGCAGGACGGCTACGCGGGGCACGTCGCCTCCTGGGGTTCCGCGGCCCGGGCGGCCTGGACCCGGGTGGCGACGAGGGCCAGCAGCATGGCCAGCAGGATCATCGACTTCGACTCGCCGTAGATCGCGGTGTTGTCGCCCATGCCGTGGATGAGCACCCACCACCACGCCCCGAGGGCGAACGCCGCTGTGCGGGCGACGGGGGTTCCCACGGTGACGACGACGGTGCGGGTGAGCACGACGAGGATCGTGACCGCCATCGCCAGCAGGGCCGCGACGCCGGGCAGTCCGGCGGCGGACCAGGCGGCGATGAAGAGGTTGTGCGGGGGCAGGGTCGTGATGCCCAGGGACGCGAACTGCGCGATCGTGAGGTCCCAGCCGCCGTGGCCGAGGCCGAGGACGAGGTGTTCGCGGAACATCTGCAGCGCGAAGTCCCACATGGGCTGCCGGCTCTCGAGGCTCTCGGTGGACGCCTCGGCGTAACCGGGCACGAACTTCTCGAGGATGCCCGGGAGGACCCACGCGCCGAGCCCGATCGCCCCGGCGGCCTGCGGGAGGAACCACTTCGCGTTGGGCCGGCCGAGGACCTGGACGCCGCGGACACCGACGGGCAGCAGCAGCGCCAGCGCGGCCGCGGTCTTGGACCCGGTGGCGAACGTGGCCGACCAGCAGACGAGGGCCCCCGCGGCGTAGAACCGGCGGCGGAGCCCGCGCTGACCGACCCCGAGGGCCAGGAAGGAGAACGTCGCGACGCCGAGGAACATCGACGACACGTTGGCGTTGATGAAGAACCCGCCGGCCTTGTCGGGGTCGGTGACGTTGTTGGCCGACCCGTTGAAGAACGCGGTGATCGCGTCGGGACCCACGACGAGCGTCGCGAGCGGGGAGTGCAGGAACGTCGACTCGACCGCCGGCAGCAGCCGGAACGTCCAGACCAGGACGGCGTTGAGCAGGGCCCAGAGCAGCACGATGGTGAACGGCCCGGTCAGCGCCCCGGGTCTCGACCGCTCGACCCGCGTCGCGTAGAGGATCAGGAAGAGGAACGACACGACCCGGGCGACCTCGAGGATCCCGTACATGGGCACGGGCGACCAGGCGATGGCGAGGCCCTCGGCCAGCGCCAGCAGCAGCACCACGCGGAACACCGGGTCGCGCACGGGGAGTTCCTTGCGTTCCAGCAGCCAGCAGACGGCGATGAGGATGACCCAGCACTGGCTCAGCGGCAGCGACAGCTTGCCCAGCGGCCCGACGAACAACTGCGGCACGGCGAGGAACGCCGCCACCGACAGGCGGGTCCGGTCGGAGGCGGTGACGCAGAACAGCAGGCCGGTGAAGGCCCCGGCGGCCGCGAGTCCCAGTTCCAGGATCACCCGCGCCCCCCGGCGTGGTGGTCGACGAAGGCGGCGACCTCGTCGCGGAAGCGGGTGACGTCGAAGACCTTCGCCCGGTCGCGGCAGGCCGAGGGCAGGCAGTGCTCGGCGCGCGCCACGGCGGCCGCGAGCGTCTCGACGTGCAGGTCCTCCACGAGGGCCCCGCTCACCCCGTCGAGCACGGTCTCGCCGGAACCTCCGCGGGCGGGTGCGACGACGGGGGTCCCCGAGGCCATCGCCTCGACGGGCACGATGCCGAAGTCCTCCACCGTCGGGAACAGCAGCACGCTCGCCCGGCGCAGCAGTTCGCGGACCTGCGTCCGGGTGGGGGAGTCGAGCACGAGCACGGGCACCCGGCTCGACGCCGCGCGCTCGCGCAGCTGCGCGAGCAGCGGCCCCCGGCCGGCGACGACGACGGCCCGCCCGAGGCGTTCACCGACGTCGATCGCCGCGAGGTGGTTCTTGTAGGGCACGAACCGGCCCAGGGCGAGGAGGAACCCCGGGGGCAGGTCGAGGGTGTCCGGCGCCTCGTCGGCGAAGGAACCCACGTCGACGGGTGGGTGGATGACGACGGCCTCGCGGTGCCAGAACCGTTCGACGCGGGCGGCGACCTCGGCGCTGTTCGCGGCGATCGCGGTCAGCCCGGCGGCGGCCCGGCGGTCCAGCGCGGACAACGCCCGACGGGCCGGGGCCAGCAGCGGTGACGTGCCGCGACCGTCGAGTTCGGGGCTCCACACGTAGCGGGCGGGGGTGTGGACGTAGGCGAGGTGCACCCCGTCCGGGGCGACGAGCCGGTTCGACGTCGCGAAGGCGTGGTGGGAGGTGAGTACGAGGTCGTAGCTGCCCTGGACGTCGCGCGCGTGCGCCCACCAGGCCGGGGCCATCAGCGGCAGGGCCAGCGCCCGCTGTCCCCGGAGGGCGTCGAGGGCCGTCGTCCGCACGCGTCGCCCGCCGAGGTCGAGGGCGACGCCCGGTTCGGCGCTGAGGGCGTGCAGGTCGGCGTCGGGGAACTGCCCCGCGAGGACCTCGAAGACCTGTTCCGCCCCGGCGCGCGCCGCGATCCACTCGTGCACCAGCGCGGTGCGCGGGTGGCTGCGGGACCTCGGGGGCGTCGGCATGACACCCCCCGGTCGGCACCCGGCCCGCAGACCTGAGTCCCGGGCGATCACCCGGGGTCGCGCGTGCTAGCTTTTTGCCGTCGTCTCGACCACGTCCTGGAGGTTCCCCGGTGAAGAAGCTGCTGTTGGTGGCGGTGCTCGCGGGTGCCGCCGTCGTGTGGCGCCGCAAGGCGTCGGAGAAGGCCGAACGCGACCTCTGGGCCGAGGCGACCGACTCGGTCCGCTGAGGTCCACCCTCCGGGGGCATGGCGCAATTGGTAGCGCACCTGCTTTGCAAGCAGGGGGTTAGGGGTTCGAGTCCCCTTGCCTCCACCGGAACCCGTCGAGGCCGGTCACGCCAGAGCGTGACCGGCCTTCGTCGTCCCCCCCGACCCGGCCGGGAGCCGGTGACCGTGCACGACACCACCGGCCCGACCCCTGACCTCCGCGGGGGGCCGGCGGGTCAGGCGGCGTCGACGCAGACCCGGTCGCGGCCCTCGACCTTGGCCCGGTAGAGCAGGCGGTCGGCGCGGCCGTACAGGTCGTCCAGCGAGCCGGACGCGTGCGCCGCCGTGGCCGCGACGCCTGCGCTGACGGTCACCGCCGGGCTGTCCACGTCCGCGCTGACGGCGGTGCGCAGCCGCTCCGCCAGCGCCGCCACGTCGGCGAGGTCGGCGCCGGGCACGACGACGAAGAACTCCTCGCCGCCGACGCGCGCGACCAGGTCACCCGGTCGCACCGTCCTCGCCAGCACGGCGGCGACCCGGCAGAGCACCTCGTCGCCGGTCTGGTGCCCCAGGGTGTCGTTGATGCGTTTGAAGTGGTCGATGTCGAGCAGCACCGCGCCGGTCGTCGACGGGTCGGGGCCCGGCGCGCCGCCCGGAGCGGCCTCGAGGGCCGCGCTCAGACCCCGGCGGTTCAGCAAGCCCGTCAACGGGTCGTGCGCGGCGAGGTGGTCGGCCCGTTCGAGCGCGGTGACCGCCCGGTGCAGCGCGGCGTCGAGACGTCGGCGCAGGATGAAGAACCCGCTGACGGTGACGACGAGCACCATGTCGACGGCCAGCACCCGCACCGTCCGGACCAGGGGGTCCCCGGCGATCGCCAGGACGAGGCTGGAGGCGGTCCCGCCGGCCAGGGCCAGGTGGAGGAGCATCGAGCGGATGCTCGTGAACATGGCGGCGTAGAGCGGACCGACCACCAGGGCCATCACCGCCTCCTGCCGGAACGCGGGATCGCGGACGCACAGGGTGAGGACGGCGATCACCAGGGTCGCCCACACCGACCACCAGCTCTGGGGCCTGAGGGTCCGGCGGTGCTGCAGGACGGCCAGGGCGGCCACCGGCTGGGCGAGGACGCCCGCTCCCAGGACCACGGGCACCGTGCCCGGGTGCAGGATCTGCGGGACGAGGACCACGACCGCGACCGCCAGCAGCAGCAGGGCGGGTGCGCACAGGGCGATGAACACCTGGCTGGCCCGCAGGGACGTCGCCGCGTCGTCGAGCCCTCGTTCCGCACCGGGGCCCCGCGGTCTCACCACCATCTCCTCCGCACGGCCCGCGCGTCCCCGATCCGTCGATGCTGCACCTGCCGCCGCACCCGTCGCGCGACCTTCCCCCATCGGCACGGAGGGGGCCCGTCCGAAGCGGGGCACCGCACGTGGTGGTGAGCCTCACGACGAAGCGCCCGGCGTCACCGGGGGGTCGCCCCCCGGGACGCCGGGCGCTCCGTCGGAACGGCTCAGTCGCCCTTGAGCTCGTCCGGGGTCGCGTCCGTGACGGTCCCGGGGGTGACG
Organism: Kineococcus sp. GCM10028916; assembly: GCF_042674865.1. Taxonomy (NCBI): domain Bacteria; kingdom Bacillati; phylum Actinomycetota; class Actinomycetes; order Kineosporiales; family Kineosporiaceae; genus Kineococcus; species Kineococcus sp. GCM10028916. The sequence goes on from NZ_JBHTFM010000003.1 coordinate 8,959, forward strand.
ATCTCCGGCGTGGTCTCCGGGGTCGTCTCCGGCGTGGTGTCCGGAGCGGTCGCCTTCTCGAGGTTCTCCGTCGCGGCCTCGGTCTTCGGGGTCACGGGGGTGGTCGCCGCGGGAGCGGGGGTCCAGGCCGCGCCCGGCGCCGCCCACGGGTCCTCCTTCTTGCCCCGGGTCGCCGCCCACACGGCGGTGCCACCGGCGGCGAGGATGGTGAGGACCAGGAACTTCTTCCCCGCGCCGCCCTTCTTCTGCTGCTTCTTCTTCGCCGCAGCCCCCGTCACCGCGGCCAGGGTCGCGGCGGGGTGCTTCTTCGCGGTCTTCGTGGTCTTGCGGGCGACCTTCTTCGCGCCCTTGGCGGCGGCCGCGGCCGCCGCCGCCCGAGCTGCGGTCTTCTTCGCCGACTTCTGCGCGGACTTGCTGAGGGGCTTCTGGGCCGACTTCTGCGCGTCCTTGGCGTTGCCGACGGCGTCCTTCACGGCGTCCTTCACGGCGTCCTTCACCGTCTCCGACGTCGACACGGCGGCCGCCGTCGCGGCGGCGACGACGGGGGCCGCCGCGTGCTGCGCGGAGTCCCGCGCGGTGCCGGCGGCGTCCTGGACGGCTTCGATCAGCTTGGGCAGCAGGTCGTCGACGATCTTGTCGCGGGCGCTGTCGACCGCGGGCGAGACCCGCTGGGCGGCGGCCTCCACGTGCGGCGCGGCGGCCTCGAGGGAACTGTTCCAGCTCTTCTCGAGGCGGGGCTGTGCCCAGTCGACAGCGGCCTCGACCTTGGGCGTGGCCCAGTCGCGGGCACTCCCGACGGCCGGTCCGACCTTCTCCGCCAGCGCCGCACCCTGGGCCTGCAACTTCTCGGTACGAGTCTTGCTCAGCGACATCCGATCCTCCTCCTGCGTCGTCGTGCTCTGTCGTCGCCAACGTCCGGCGTCCCGGGCAGGTGCCCGGACCACGGAGAGCGACGATCACCACCGCTCATCCCACCGCAGGTGGAGGCAGACCGCCAGTAGACGCCCGCAGGAAGGCGTGCAGGGGTCGTGGAAGGATGGCCGCCATGTACGCCACCCTGCACACCAACCACGGCGACATCCGCCTGGAACTGTTCGAGAACCACGCCCCGAAGACGGTGGCGAACTTCGTCGGCCTCGCCGAGGGCACGAAGGAGTGGCAGGACCCCGCCACCGGTGAGAAGAAGTCCGAGCCCTTCTACGACGGGCTCACCTTCCACCGCATCATCGACGGCTTCATGATCCAGGGCGGGTGCCCGCGCGGCGACGGCCGCGGCGGCCCCGGGTTCCAGTTCGACGACGAGATCCACCCGGACCTGCGCTTCGACAAGAAGTACCTGCTCGCCATGGCCAACGCCGGCAAGATCGCCGGTCACGGCACCAACGGCTCGCAGTTCTTCATCACCGTGACGACCACGCCGCACCTCAACGGCAAGCACACCATCTTCGGTGAGGTCGCCGACGAGGCCAGCAAGGCCGTCGTCGACGCGATCGAGAACGTCCCCACCGGCCCCGGCGACGCCCCGCGCGAACCGGTCGTCATCACCAGCGTCGACGTCGAACGCGACTGAGACCACAGCTCTGAGCACGAACGACGGGGGCGTCCCGCACGTTGGACCCCACGTGAGCGACGTCCCCGTCTGTCCCCGTCACCCCGACCGCGAGTCGTGGGTGCGCTGTCAGCGCTGCAACCGGCCCGCGTGCCCGGAGTGCCAGCGCCCCGCCGCCGTCGGCGTCCAGTGCGTGGACTGCGTGGCGGCGGGCAACCGCGACGTCCGTACCGCCCGGACGAGCTTCGGTGGTGCCCTGCGCAGCGGTGACACCGTGGTCACCAAGGTGCTCATCGCGCTCTGCGTGCTCGCCTTCCTCGGCGGCAAGGTCGTGCCCGACTCCTTCTACTACCAGTTCGCCCTCGTGGGTGACGGGTACGGCGGCTCGTTCGCCTCGGGGGAGTGGTGGCAGCCGGTCACGGCGGCCTTCCTGCACGGCAGCACCGTGCACCTGCTCTTCAACATGTACGCGCTCTGGATCACGGGGCAGTACCTGGAACCCCTGCTGGGCCGGTTGCGCTTCTCCGCGCTCTACCTGGTCTCCGTGCTCGGGGGCGCCGCCGGGGCGTTGCTGCTCGCCGCGCCGCTGACCGTCACCGTGGGGGCGTCCGGGGGCATCTTCGGCCTCTTCGCCGCCATGTTCGTCGTCAACCGCCACCTCGGTCGTCAGACCAGCCAGATCGCTGTCCTGATCGTGATCAACTTCCTGATCGGCGTCTTCGTGGCCGGGATCTCCTGGCAGGGGCACCTCGGTGGACTGCTCGCCGGGGCGCTCGTCGCGTGGGCGATGGCCCGTGGGCGCAAGGGCAAGCCGGTTCTGCAGTGGGCCGGCACGGGTGCTGTCGCCGTCGCGGTGCTGGGCCTGCTGGCCTACGCCGCAACGGGTTCGCAGTTCTGAGGACGCCCACCGTCGTCCACAGGTCCTTCGCACAGGTGTGCGAACAGCACGGCCTTCATCCACCGTGTGTGGGTACCCCTGTGGATGGAACGGTCCGTTTCCCACATCTATCCACAGGGTGTGGATGAAGCGGTGGACAAACTCTGTGGACAACCGAGGCGTCATCCCCCGGTTGTCCACACGTCATCCCCAGGCAGTGGACAACGATCCACCGCCCGGTCCGTCAGGCGAGCGCCGACGGTTCCCGTCCGGCGGCCCAGCGCAGCGTCTGCGCGGCGAGGTCCTCCCAGTAGCGGGGGCGTCCGGCGGGGGCGGGCGCGAGCCAGCCGTCCTCCATGTGCGTGCACACCGCGGGGTCCGCGGCGGCGAGGCGACGACGACGCGCCGGCGTGCGCAACGACGCGACGTCGACCGCCCCGCGGAAGGCCGTGAGGTAGACGGCACGGGCCAACCGCACCGCCGGGTTGGACGACGAACCGCGGTGGTGCGAGACGAGGTCGCGCAGCCGGAAGCGGGGGATGCCCTGGACGGCGAGCAGGCTGGTGTGGTCGAAGTCGCCTCCGGAGAAGCAGCACAGGACCAGCAACCGGTGGTCCTGGCGCAACGCCCCCACGCGGACGGCGAAGGTGCTCGTCGTCGACTCGTGCGGCACCCAGCGCACGACGTCGGCCGGCAGGCTGTCCTCCCCGCGGGAGGTGCGCGGACGGCGCCACTGCGGCACCCGGCCCTCGATGTCGTCGTGCGTGCCGACGCCGTAGGGCGCGAAGTACTCCGCGCGCGCCGTAGCGGCCGTCGCGACCAGCGAGGTCAGCGCGTCCGGGCGCCACAGGTAGTCGTCCTCGGCGAACAGGACGACGTCGTCGTCGGCCCAGTCGGAGCGGACGGCGAGGCGCAGGGCGGCGAGGTAGCTCGCCCGGTTGCTGCCGCCGGTGATCGCGGAGACCCGGCCGTGCTCGCGCATGAGCGTGAGGCGCTCCTGCGGGATCGGACCGTCGTTGAGGAACACCAGGTCGGCGCGCTCGACGCTCTCAGCGGTGCGCAGGAACGACAGCAGGGCGACCTGCTTGGAGTACCAGGCCGGTCGCCCCTTGGCGTTCTCCCCGCCGTGGGATCGGTAGACGACGTGCAGCACTGGTCCCCCTGCTCGGTCACGATCGGACCGCGATCGTAACCGTCACGCGCCGTCAGGGTTCACCGCTCGTGCAGGGGGGTCACCCGATGTGGCGAGTGCTATCGCCAGCGTGTCGTCATCGCGAACCCGACGAGGACGAGCCCGAAGCCCATCACCAGGTTCCAGTTGTTCCAGCCCGGCACGGGCAGCAGCGCGCCCGACAGGTAGAACACGACGATCCAGAGCAGGCCGACGACCATCAGGCCGACCATCGTCCAGATCCACCAGCGCGGCGTGAGCTGGTTCTTGCGCTTCACGGCCCGGTCGGCGTCGGCGACCGCGTCGACCTGGCCCCTCCGGCCCCTGCGACCCTTGGCCGGCGTGTCGTTCACGGCGTCGACACTCGACTCCGTGTCGTCGGACTCCTTGCGGCGGGGCACGTCGACCTCCAGTAGGGGGTGGGGCCGGGACACGTGGTGCGCCCCTCTGGTTAGCGTAGTGCGACGATCGGTGTGCGGTCGGTCCACAGGGGGTGCACGTGGTGGGTGGTCCACCCTGGCGACGGTCCGCTCGACGACCGACCGCCCGGCGGCTGGCCGTCGCCGGCGTCTTCGCGCTGGCCGGGCTGCTCTTCGCCACCAGCGCCCAGACCTCGCGCGGGACCGACCTGCGTTCCGAGAACGCCGACCTCGGCTCCCTCGTCGCCCAGCGCTCCCGCGAGAACGAACAGCGCTCCGCCCAGGTCTCCGCGCTGCGCGGCGAGGTCGACACCCTCACCCGCGACGCCGGCAGCAGCGCCGGCACCGGCGGTGACCCGCTGCAGGACACCGGACTGGGCACCACCTCCGGGGCGCTCGCGGTCACCGGGCCAGGGGTCACCGTCACCCTCGACGACGCCCCGACGAGCGAACCGCGACCGGCCGGCGCGGCCCCCGACGACCTCGTCGTGCACCAGCAGGACGTCGAGGCCGTCGTCAACGCGCTGTGGGCCGGTGGTGCCGAGGCGATGATGATCATGGACCAGCGGATCGTGTCGACCTCGGCCGTGCGCTGCGTCGGCAACGTCCTCGTCCTGCAGGGCCGCACCTACTCCCCGCCGTACCGGATCAGCGCCATCGGCGACGTCGACGCCCTGCGCTCCGGCCTCGCGCGCTCGAGCGCGATCTCGATCTACCAGGAGTACGTCAGCGCCTACGGTCTGGGTTACCAGGTCTCCACCGGGAAGGACCTGCAGCTGCCCGCCTTCGACGGGACCACGAGCACGACCTACGCGAAGGCCGGTGCCGGGTGATGCGCCGGATCACCTCGGTGATCGGGGAACTGCTCGTCACCGCCGGGGTGCTCACGCTCCTCTTCGTCGTCTGGCAGCTGTACTGGACCGACCTGACCTCCGGACGCGTGCAGGCCGCGACCGTCACGTCCCTGGAGCAGCAGTGGGACGCGACCCCGGCGCCCACCGCGCCCACCGCGTCCGCCCCGGCTGCCGCCCCGACGGTGGACGTCGACCAGACCCCGCCCACGGGCGACGCGTTCGCGATCGTCCACGTCCCCCGCTTCGGCAGCGACTACGCCGTCCCCGTCGTCGAGGGCACCGGCACCGCGGAGCTCCAGGAGGGCATCGGGCACTACGCCGACGCCGCGCTCCCCGGCCAGGTCGGCAACTTCGCCATCGCCGGTCACCGCGTGACCTACGGCAAGCCGTTCAACCTCATCGCCGACCTGCAGGACGGCGACGCCGTCGTCGTCGCGACCGCGACCCAGTGGTTCACCTACCGGGTCCAGTCGCACGAGATCGTCAGCCCGAAGCGGGTGTCCGTCATCGCCCCCGTCCCCGACCAGCCGGGGGCCACGCCGACGCAGGCCTGGCTGACCATGACGGCCTGCCACCCGATGCACTCGGCCAGGCAGCGCTACGTCGTCCACGCGTTGCTGGAGTCGGTGCAGGACCGCAGCGCCGGGCCGCCGGCGTCGCTCGCCGCCGTGGGACAGGAGTAGCCCGTGTACGCGTTCTGGTGGCGCACCCTGCCGGGTCCGTGGTGGCTGCGGCTGCTGATCAGCCTCGTCGTGGCGGCCGGTGTCGTCCTGGTGTGCTTCGTCTGGGTGTTCCCGGCGATCGCCGACCACCTGGCCATCAACGACGGCACGGTGGAGGGGCGCTAGCGCCGGGTCTGGGAGGATCGCAGCCCACGACCAGGGAGGACACGATGTCCAGCGAGTACGCACCCGGGAGCTACGGCTCCTACGGCGAGTCCGGCACCGTCGCGAAGAACGGTGCAGGTGTCGCAGGGCTGGTCCTCGGCATCGTCGCCCTGCTGCTGTCCTGGATCGTGATCGGACTGCCCCTCGCGATCGTCGGGCTCGTCCTCTCGATCATCGGCTTCCGCCGCATCGGCAAGCGGCGAGCGACCAACCGCGGGGTCGCGATCACCGGGCTGGTGGTCAACGTCCTCGCGCTGCTCATCGCGGCCGTTCTGACCACCGTCTACGCGGTGGCCCTCGGCGCCATCTGGTCCAACGGCGGCGGTGACGCCGTCAACTGCTTCCTGGACACCAACGGCGACCAGGCCGCCGTCCAGGCCTGCGCGGACACGTACCGCCTCGACCTCGACCGCTGAGCACCGCCGCACCACGTGTGAAGGCCTCGCGCACACGCTGCGGAACTGTGCCGGTGGGGCTCAAGGAACGGGTGCGACGCGCCGTACCGTGACGACGTGCCCACCTCCACCGACCCCGGCTCGCAGCACGAGGTCCCCGGCGCCGGTCGCCGCGCGCGCGGTCAGCACTCCAGCCACGCCCACGGTGCGGCGTTCCGGGTGCTGCGCGGCCTCCTCGTCGCCGTCGTCGTCCTCGCCGTGCTCGGCGCCGGTGGCGGGGTGTACGCGTACTACAGGCTCCAGGGCAACATCAACGCCCAGAACATCGACGGCCTGCTCAGCAACCGTCCGACCGACCAGTCCACCGTGGACCCGACGACCGGGCAGTCCGCCGTCAACATCCTCGTGATGGGCAGCGACACCCGTGACCTCTCCGACGGGACCGGCGACGAGTACGGCGGCGAGTCCGCCGACCCGGGTGCACGGTCCGACACCACCGTCCTCGTGCACCTGGCCGCGGACCGCCAGAGCGCGACGATGGTCAGCATCCCCCGCGACTCCGTCGTCCAGATCCCGGCCTGCAAGCTCGCCGACGGCTCCACGACGAGGGCCCGGAAGGGCATCTTCAACGCCGCCTTCTCCCTCGGCGGCGCGGCCTGCACGATCAGCACCGTCGAGTCGCTGACCCACGTGAAGGTCGACCACTACGTCGTCGTCGACTTCTCCGGGTTCCAGTCGATGATCGACGCCCTGGGCGGGGTGACGATCTGCACGCCCGACGCCATCGACGACAAGGCCTCCAACCTGCACCTGACGGCGGGGACCCACGACGACGTCAACGGTCAGACCGCCCTCGCCTACGCCCGCGTCCGTCACATCGGCGACGGCTCGGACCTCTCCCGCATCTCCCGCCAGCAGGCCCTCATGAGCTCGGTGGTCCAGAAGGTCACGAGCTCGCAGATCCTGCTGTCCCCGACCAAGCTCTTCTCCTTCCTCGACGCGGCGACGAAGTCGGTCACCACCGACACCGGCTTCGCCAGCCTCAGCGAGATCGCGTCCCTCGCGCAGAGCCTGCAGAAGATGCCCGCGAACGGCGTCCAGTTCGTCACGGTGCCCACCGAGGAGTACCCCGCCGACCACAACCGCGTGCAGTGGACCGCCGCCGCCGCCGGGCTGTGGCAGCAGATCGCCACCGACACCGCCGGACCCACGTCGGCGACCCCGACCGCGACGGCCACCGGGGACCCCGCCGACAGCTCCGAACTGCTCGTCGCGCCGTCCGGCATCTCCGTCCAGGTCCTCAACGTCGGCGCCCCGGCCGGGACGGCCGCCAACGTCGCCGACCAGCTGACCGGGGTCGGGTTCGCGAGCGCCTCCACCAGCGACGGACCCGCGACCGACCCGGGTGCCGACGTCCTCGTCCGCTACGGCACCGGCCGGGGCGACTCCGCGAACACCGTCGCGGCCGCGCTCGGCGGGGCGAAGACCCAGCTCGACGCGAGCCTCGGCAAGACCATCGTCGTCGAGGTCTCGACGGCGGCGGTGACCGTGACCGACGTCCGGGCCCGGGTCACCGGCACCGTGCCCACCGCGACCCCGAGCGCCGCCGTCACCGGCCGCGTCGCCTCCGACGACATCTGCGCCTGAGGTCCCCGTCGCTCAGGCGCCCGGACCGGGGGTGTGGCGCGGGTAGCTCGTGGCGCCGTGGGACCCGGCGACGTCCCACGCCTCGCGGTGCGGGACGTCGCGCGCGGACCGGTCACGCCCCCGGTCACGCACGGCCAGGACCACGGCGAGCCCGGCGACGACCACAGCTGCGGTGATGAGCACGACCACGATCACGGGAGCCTCCTCGAAGGACGGGCACCCAGCCTGGCACGCCCCGCCCGCGCCCGTGGGGGAACGAGGCGGCCCGATCGGCGGGGACGCCGAGGTCAGCGGACGACGGCCGGCTCCAGCAGCGACAGCCCGCGCCGGCCCGCGTCGAGTGCGACCCGGATCCCCACCGGCATCGGCAGGTTCGGGCCGGCGTGGCCGAACTCCACCCCACCCAGGACGGGGACGTCCCGGTCCCCGAGGACGTCCAGCACGATCTCGCGCAGGGACGGTGACGGATCGGGTCCCTCGAGCCCGTCGACGAGGTGCGGGACACCCACGACCATCCCGCCGATGCGGTCGAGGACACCGGCGTGGCGCAGCACGTGCAGGTAGCTCCACACGTGCGAGGCGTGCCCGTCCATCTCCTCCCAGAACAGCACCGCGCCGGTGAAGCGCTCCACCGGCAGGGCGTACCGCGTGGCCTGGACGAGGGCGATGCGGTTGACGACCCCGCCGAGGAGGGGTCCCTCCGCCCGCCCGGGGCGCCAACACTCCCAGGACGGGGTGGTGGGCAGGGCACCGATCGCCTCGGTCCCGGTCAGCAGCCTGAGGTAGAGGTCCTCGAGCTCGGCCCGACGTCCTGCCGGGGAGCGTCGCCACGCGCCGCCGAGTCCCGGGGTGGCCAGGTCGGCGTGGAAGCCGACCAGGCCCGTCCGCTGGTGCAGGACCAGGTGCAGCAGCGAGACGTCGCTGTAGCCGAGGATCGGTTTCGGGTCGCTGAGGACCGCGTCGACGTCGAGGAGGTCGAGGTAGCCGAAGGCCGTCTGGCCACCGTCGTGGGCGACGATCGCGCGGACCTCGGGGTCGCGCAGCAACCCGTTGAGCTCCGCGGCGATCTCCGCCGGTGTGGCCGCGCTCCACCAGTGCTGCAGCCCGACCCGCAGCAACGGGGCGCGCCGCACCCGGAACCCCATCCGTTCCAGGACCGCTTCGGCCTCCCGGAGGTCGGGTTCGTACTGCGCGTGCAGCGGCCCCGACAGCGACGCGATGACGACGAGGTCCCCCCGTACGAGGGCACGGGGTCGCAGGACCGCGGGCGGGCCGTCGGTGATCACCGAGGCAGTCTGGCGGGCCGCTCCGTCCGCACGCCACGCCTTGGTCGCGTCGGGGCAGACCGGTCGCACGACGACGCGCCGGGCCCGAGACTGCGCCCGTGCCCAGCGCTGCCCCGTCCACGACCTGCGCGACCTACGAGGGGAGTGCGCCTCCTGGGACGTGGGCCGAGGTCACGGCCCTGTTCGTGGCCGCGTTCGCGGCGGCCCCCTACGGGGAGGACCCGCAGGAGCTGGCGCGCATCCGGACCTGGGGGCCGACGCAGCTGTCCCACCCGGGCGGACGACTGACCGTGGCCCGGCAGGGTGAGCAGTGCGCCGGCTTCGCCCTGGTCCACGGTCTGGTCGAGGACCAGCCGTGGCAGGCGATCCTGGCCACCCTGGCCGCACACCCGGCCGCCGTCGACGCCCTCGAACGACCCGAGGACGCCCTCGTCGTCCACGAGGTGGCGGTCCACGAGGGGTTCCGCGGCCGGGGAGTCGCGCGCACCCTCCTGCGGGAGGCCCTGCGGGACCGCGACGAGGCGCGGGTGCTCATCGGGGTCTACGAGAGTGCGGAGGACGCGGTGGCGATGTACGAGCGGTGGGGTCTGGTCCGGGCCGGTTCGTTCCGCGGTCCGGACAGCGACGTGACCCTGCTGGTGCTCACCTCGCTCACGAGTGACCTGTCGCTCCGGCTCTCGACGCCGTCGAAGCGCGTGCGCGTCCCCGGACCCGTGGGGGATCGCGGTCCGCCGGCGCCGTGACCGCCGCCACGCGTTCCCTCACGTGGCACGGAACGTGTGCGTCCTTGTAGCGTCAGTGACGACCGTCGGAGAGACGCAACCTGGTGCGCCCCCTGCCGTGCGACGAGCTCGAGGAGGAGTGGTCCCGCTGCAACGATCCACCCCAGGTCCCGGCTGACCCGGCGCACCCGCGCACGGACCGGGGGTCGCGGTCCGGGAACACACGTGCGAGGGAGAGACATGGACACCGGCGGGCTGGGTCACGGTGAACCCCTGCCCGCGGGGACCCCGCTGAACGGTGAACGCCCCCGGGAGCCCGGACCGGCACGATCGGGACAACGTGACACCCGGGTCGCCGTCGACGCCGTCCTCCTGCCGTCGATGTTCAGCAGCGCCCCGGTGGCGGTCCTCGCCCTCGACCAGGACGGCGCGGTCACGGCCGTCACCCCCACGGCCGAACGTCTCCTGGGCTACGGCGAGGCCGAACTCATCACCCACCCGTTGCACGAGCACCTGCACCACCAGCACCTCGACGGACGGACGGTCGCGGCCGCGGAGAGCCCCATCCTGCTCGCCCTCCGGGGAGCGCGTCCTGCCGCCGGGGAGGGGGTGTTCCTCCGCCGGGACGGCTCCGCCCTGGTCCTGGCCTGGGCCTTCGCCCCCACCGTCCTGGCCCGGACCCTCGTCGGTGGTGTCCTCACCCTGTCCGACACCACGGCCCAGCACGCCGAGGCCACCCGTCAGCGACAACGGCTCGACGCGCTGGAGGAGGCCAACGTCCGCCTGGCCCTCCTGGCCGAGGCCTCCCGGGTCCTGGGCGGGGCCGACGACGTCGAGGACGGGTTGACCGCCCTGGCCGAACTGCTCGTCCCGGCGCTCGCCGACTGGGTCACCGTCGACGTCCTGGCCGAGGACGGGACCAGCCTGCGGCGGGTGGCCCTGGCCCACCGCAACCCCGACCTCCGTGCCACGGCTGCCGCGAACCTCGGCCCTCTGCCGTCGCTGGAACCGGCGATGACCAGCCGGTTGGCGCAGGTCCTGCACGGTGCGGGGATACAGCACCAACGCATGCCGGCGCCGGACCAGGCGTGGACGCTGGACGTGGACGCCCTGGCCGGCAACCGTCTCGAACTGGCCCGGCAGCTCGGCGCGTCGGAGTGGGTCACCGCTCCGTTGCGGGCCCGGGGGCGCACCCTGGGAGCGATCACCCTGGTCCGCACCGATCCCTCCCGTCCCTACCGGCAGCAGGACTCCGACTTCGCCGCCGACCTGGCCGTCCGCGCGGGTGCGCTGCTGGACACCACCCGCGTCCTGCAGCGCCAGGCCCGGCGCGCCGAACAGATGCAGCGGGCGTTGCTGCCCGAACTCGCGCCGCGGATCGGGTCACTGGACCTGGCCGGGCTGTACCAGCCCGCCAACGACTTCGCCCAGGTCGGAGGCGACTGGTACGACGCCTTCGCCCTGCCCGACGACAGCGTCGCCCTGGTCATCGGCGACGTCGCGGGCCACGACCTGCACGCCGCCACCCGCATGGGGGCCATCCGGCACAAGCTCCGTGCCCTGGCCGGGGACCGCATCGCACCACCGTCCGAGGTCATCGCGCGTCTGGACCGGATCCTGCACCGCTTCGCCCCCGACGACCTCGCGACCCTCGTCTACGCGCGCCTGCACAGCGACGCAGCCGGGACGACGTTGCAGTGGGCCAACGCGGGGCACCCGCCGCCGCTCCTGCTCCGGGCCGGCGAACCCGCGCGGCTGCTCGACGAGGTCGTGGACCTCCCGCTCGGCGTCGACGAGAACGAGGAGCGGACCGACGCCCGACACCTGCTCACGACGGGACGACTGCGCTTCACCCCGGAACCGCCGAACCCCGCCGGAGACGGTCCCCCCGCCCCGGGGACCGGCGGGCGCTCGCCGGGATCGAAGGCGCACACGCTGGTCCTGTACAGCGACGGTCTGGTGGAACACCCGGACGAGTCCCTGACCGTCAGCTTCCAGCGGTTGCTGGCGGCCGGCGAGGACCTCACCGACACCCCGCTGCAGGACCTGCCCCGAGAACTGCTGCGACGGATGGGACCCACCGGCCTGGACGACATCGCCGTCCTCGCCGTGCGGATCGACGTGCCGGAGCAGTCCTTCCGCCACCCCGACGGGTGAGGCGACGTCGGAGCCGTTCCGTTCCCCCGTGCCACGACGCGGCACCACTGGCGAACAGCACCGCGCAGGCGAGCGCCGAGGAGCCAGGAGACGACCGGCGGTGGAGGGTCGAGAGGGTGCTCGGGACCCGTGCGGTCATCGACGGAGGTCCGACCGACCTCCACCTGGACGACGGCGGACGCTTCAGTGGCTGGCCGCGCCGCGCCGGGACTCCAGCACAGGTTCGACGAGGCGTTCCACCACCGCACCGGTAGCCACCGCGGCCACCGCGGCGTGCAGGACCTCGACGACGCCCTCACCACCGCGCCAGGCCCGCGGCGGTGCACCGGCGCCGGTGGCGTTCTCCAACGTCTGGTCCACGATGATCCGCGCCAGCGTCTGTGCCACGTCGGCACGGACCCGCACCAGTCCACTGGCCCGCCACACCCCACGCAGGGCACCCAGTGCCGCACTCGTCGCCACCACCATCGTCAGGGTCGCTGCGCCGGGCTGGTCGTCCTCGCCCGGGGAACGTCCGGCCAGGAGCAGCAACGTCCGGCCCGGCACGTGGGAAGCGCGACGGCCGGTGACGGCCCGCTCGAGACGCTGACTGGCGGTCATGGCCGCCGCCCCGGCCAGCCCACCCAGCAGGCCACGGCCCGCGGCCGCGGCGAGGACCGGCCCTCGTCCGCGCCGGTCAGCGTCCGAACTCGTGATCACCCATGGCACGAGGTCACCTTGTACCGGCCGCACGAGGACCGCCAGCCACGGCGGCGACACGCACCGGAACACCACCGACGCCGCTACGTCCCAGCACGCGGCTCGACGCCCGACCCGTCGCGACTCCGGACCAGGTCGAGAACCCGCCGCGCGACGCGGCCGGCCGCAGCGGTCTGAGGGGGAGTCTCAGCGCGGCCGACGAACGACGTCCTGGACACGACGCACGCCGACCGAGTTTCGACGAGCCGTCTTCGAGCTTCGTGCCGCTGCGCCAACGGGCCGTCCCGACGGAGTTCCCCGGGGCCGGTGTCGAACGCGCATCCGGTGACGCGCCGGGGGTGCTCATCGCCCACCTCGGCCACCGACACCGCCTCCACCCCGCCCGCAGCCGGTAGTCCGAGCTGACCCGACGGCACAGTCCCCGCTCGTCGTCGTCGTGCAGCGCCGCCAGCACACCCCGCACCGCCTCCCGGGGGTCACCCGCCCCGGCACCGCAGGGACCGGTGGAGCGCCAGAGGACCAGGGCGCTCACCACGACGAGCAGCACCAGCCCGCCGACGACGACCGGTGCGGACCGGCGGGACGGGCCGGTGCCGTGGAGCAGTTGCGTCACGAACTCACCGTGCCGCAGCAGCGACCGCCACCGTGCGGCTTCGCTCCGGTCAGGAGGGTTGCGCCTCCTGGCCATCGGGGCCCGCGGCCGCGCCGGCGGGTGGTGCAGCCGCCGGGGTGTGAAGCTGGTCCGGATGGCTGACACCGCAGGAACCGCCGAGACGTCCTCCCCACCCGTCGGACGGGACACCGCGGTCGGGCTGCCACCGCTGCTGCCGCTGGCGGTGGTGGTGGGGATCGCGCCGCTGGCCACGGACATGTACATCCCGGCGCTGCCCGCGATCGCCGCGGACCTGGGCACCAGCACGTCCGCCGTCCAGCTGTCCCTGACCGCCTTCCTCGTGGCCTTCGCCGTCGGGCAGCTGCTCATCGGACCGATCTCCGACGCGGTGGGCCGCCGACCGCTGCTGCTGGCCGGGACGACGGCGTTCGCCGTGGCCTCCGTCGTCTGCGCGCTGGCTCCGGACCCGGTGACCCTGGTCGCGGCGCGGTTGCTGCAGGGTCTGGCCGGCGCGGCCGGGTCCGTCGTCGGGCGGGCGGTGGTGACCGACGTCCTGCAGGGCGCGGCCCGCGCCCGGACGATCAGCTCGCTCGCCGCGATCAACGCCCTCGGCCCCGTCCTGGCCCCGCTGTTGGGGGCGGCACTGCTGCTGGTGGGGGAGTGGCGGTTGATGTTCGTCGCGCTGGCGTGCCTCGGCCTCGTCCTCGCCGCGAGCGTGAAGCTCACCTTCCGCGAGACGCTCCCCCCGCACCGCCGGGCCTCCGGGGTCGGGTTGCGCGCCTCGGCGGCCCGCATGGGGACCCTGCTGCGGATCCCGCGCTTCAGCGCCTACCTGGTGACCTCGTGCTGCGCCACCGCGGGGTTCTTCGCCTACATCGCCACGAGCTCGTTCGTCTTCCAGAGCGAGTTCGGCTTCTCGGAACCGGCGTACACGCTCGTCTTCGCCACCAACGCGTCGTGCATGATCGCGAGCACGCTGGTCTTCCGTCGTCTCGTGCGGCGCCACGACGAGGACGTCCTGCTCTCGATCGGGCTGAGCGTCGCCGCCGTGGGGTCGCTGGGCGTCCTGACCGCAGCCCTGCTCGGCGCGGGACCCGGACCGGTCTGGGCCTGCCTGGCCGTGGTCACCGGAGCCTGGGGTTTCGTGATCACCGGGTCCGCGACGCGGACCCAGGCCCTCGGGCAGGCCCTCCCCGGGACGGCCGCGGCGTTGCAGGGCGGCCTGGCCTTCGGCGTCGGGGGTCTGGGGACACCGCTGGCCGGGGCCCTGGGCGGGACCGCCGTCGCCATGGGGGCGGTCATGGCGTCGGGGCTGACCGTCGCCGTCGTCATCCAGCTCGTCGCGACCCGCCTCGCGGCCCGCGCCCACCGGGGCTGAACCGCCCGCGGACGGCGGGAGTCGGCAAGACTGCGGGCATGCAGGAGATCACCGACGAAACCGAACTGCGCGAGCTCATCGGCGAACCGCTGCCGCGGGCGTGGGAGAAGGAACGCACGTCCCTGCACGAGCTGGACCGGGCCTGGCTGGCGGCGTCCCCGTTCTGCTTGCTGGCCACCGCCGGCGCCGACGGCTCCTGCGACGTCTCGCCCAAGGGCGACCCGGCGGGGTTCACCCTCGTCCTCGACGAGGGGACCATCGCCATCCCCGAGCGCCCGGGGAACCGTCGCGTGGACAGCCTGCGCAACATCCTGACCAACCCTCACGTGGGGTCGATCCACCTGATCCCCGGCCGGGGCGACACCCTGCGCATCAACGGTCGCGCCCGCCTCGTGCGCGACGCCCCCTTCTTCGACGACATGGTGGTCAAGGGCCACCGCCCGGTCCTGGCGATCGTGGTCGAGGTCGAGCAGGTCTTCCACCACTGCTCCAAGGCGTTCCTGCGCTCGCAGCTGTGGCAGCCGGAGACCTGGGCGCCGCAGGCCGTCCCCCCGCGGGCCGTCCTGGCGCAGACCCTGGAACGACCCGACGCGACGCTCTCGGACCTCGAGGACTACTACGGTCCGAGCTACGCCGACGGGCTGTACCGCGGCCAGTGACCCGTCGGCGCCCCGCGGCTCAGGCGGTGCGGAGTTCGGCGCGGTGGGCCGCGGCGAAGTCGGCGACGGTGACGGCGGGGCGTCCTAGCAGGTCGGGGACGTCGGTGGTGCACAGCCGGCCGTCGTCCGCACCGCGGCGCACCACGTCCACGAACTGGTGGACGAGGCCCTTGGCCTGCCACGCGGGGGCACCCGTGGCGCGCAGCACGCCGTAGAAGAGCGGCGCGGGGACCTGGACGTAGCGCACGCGGTGCCCGAGCGCCGCGGTCAGCACGCCGGCGACCTCCGGGTAGGACAGCGGCCGGTCGCCGGTGAGCCGGTAGACCCGTCCGTCGTCCCCGGCGCCGCCCTGGACGGTGGGGTCGGTGAGGACCCGGGCGCCCACGGCGGCGACGTCGAGCACGTCGATCCAGGCGGTCGCCCCGTGCCCGCTGGTCTGCGGCAGCCACCCGCGCCGGATGGCCGCCGCCTCCACGAGCAGGTTCTTCGTGAACGCACCCGGCTGCAGGCGCGTCCACGCCAGACCGCTGCGCCGCAGGTGCTCGTCGGCCAGGGCGTGGTCGCGGGCCCAGGGGATCGCCGAGCGGGGGTTGGCGTCGGAGGCGGACACCTTGACGACGTGGCGGACCCCCGCGGCGACCGCGGCGTCGATCGCGTCGCGGTTCTGCCGGAACTGCTCCAGGCCCGGGGGAGTGTTCAGGAAGACCTGGTCGCACCCCCGCATCGCGGTGCGCAGGCTGTCGGTGTCCTCGAAGCTGCCGAGGACGGCGTCGAGGCCGCGCTCGGTGAAGGCGCGGACCTGTCCGGGCCGTCGGGCCAGGACCCGGAACGGGACGCCCCGGGCGGCGAGGTCGTCCACGAGGTGGGTGCCGACGTCCCCGGTGGCGCCGATGACCAGCGACCGGGCCGGGGTGACGTCGGGACGGGGCGGGGTGGGGAGAGTCACGTCGACCTCTTCACTAGCAGGAACCTGTTGGTGAGAGACTGCACTCCTCTCGAGGAGGTGGCAAGCCGACCGTGGACGTGACCGAGGACGACATCGACGCGCTCGTGACGTGGTCGCTGATCCGCGCCGCGCACCGCGCCCAGCGCGAACTCACGGCCGTGTTCGCCCACCACGGGTTGTCGCCGGTGCAGTTCGGCGTGCTCTCGCACCTGGGCACCGGAGCCGAGTTCACCCAGGCCGAACTGGCCCGCAAGGTGCTGGTGCGACCGCAGTCGCTGAGCGGGGTCCTGGACGGGATGGTGGCCCGCGACCTCATCACCCGGGACTCCGAGCGGACCAAGGGACGGCGCAACCCGCTGACCCTCACCCCCACCGGCCGCGACCTGCTCGCCGAGGTCTGGCCGTCGGTCCAGGAGGCGAACCGGCCCGAACGGTTGGACATGAGCGCGGCCGAGGTGGCCGCCCTCAACGAGGTCCTGCTGCGGATGGTCGACGGGGACGGGTGACGTCTCAGGTCCGGCCGACCAACTGGGAGTCCGGTGACCGGTGCGCCAGAGAGCGGTTTCGGCGACGTGGTCGTCCTCGTGAACCCCGCTCGTCTCGAGCCGCCCGTCGATCAGACGGCAGTCGCTCTGCTCGTCGCAGCTGTTCGTCTGCCGATCACCGCGAAGGCTGCACACCGAGGACAGGGGGCGCTGCCGGCGGAGTGGAACCGGAACCGCTCACGATCACGTCCCCGGAACCTCTGTCGCCCCGGTGGGCATGAGATCTCCCACGCTGATGCCTCGTTCGTCCACGACGAGTTCCCGCACCACGTTCTCGTGGTGGCTACCGCGCATCCGCTGGACGTGGATGCCGCGGCGAATGGTGGCCCCGAACTCCTGCAGGCGCAGCACGACGATCGTGTCCACCAGACCGGTGAGGTTGTCCGCCGTGCTGGCACCGCCGGCGGAAGAGGAACCCGGGTGCAGCGCCGGCGGGGTCGCGGTGATGAACGTCGCGAGACCGATGCTGCGCACGTGGGCCGTGATCGCCAGCAGGAACCCCCGGTAGGACGGCTGAGAACCCAGCCGTTCCAGCGATGAGAGTCCATCCAGCACCAGTCGGGTCGGATGCAACCGTTCGATGAGTTCCTGGAGCTCCACCAGGTGATCGTCGAGGGAGGCGACCTCGGGGTAGAACGACTGGATCGACACCTGGCCCCGCTGACCGACTTCCGGGTCCGCCGTAGGAGAACTAGCTGCGGGAGAACTACCCGTCGACGAGCTGTCGACCACCCACTCGTAGTGCTCGAGGTCGCATCCCAAGGCCGCGCCGTTGGCCAGAACCTGTTCACGAGATTCTTCGTAGGCCATGACCAGCACCTTCTCCCCCGACCGCACGCCTTCGGCGACGAACTGGGTGGCCATCATCGTCTTTCCCGCCCCCGTGGGGCCGGCCACCAGCGTCGTCGACGCACGCAACCGGGGCGACCGGTCAACGCCCGCGGAGACCGGCGACGCCCCGGTTCGAGCCGCGCCCGCGCGACATCCACCTCCGGCAACGGTGAAGCACCTGGAAGCCGGCCTGCTAGCCACCTCACTGCGTCCGAGGAACACCCCGGACGACCCGCGATGTCGTCAGCCGCAGCAGTCGTCAGCCGCAGCAGTCGTCTCCGCACCCGCACCTGCCCGCCACCACGTTCTCGCTCGGGGCGTCGTCACCCAGCAGGCCGGCGTGGGGCGCGCAGCACCCTTCCCCGTGCCAGGCCTGCCAGCCCTCCTTCACCGCGATGACGGCGATGACCAGCCCCGCGATCGGATCCGCCCACGACCAGCCCAGGAGGGCGTTGACCACCAGCCCCACCAGCAGCACCGCGGAGAGGTAGGTGCACAGCAGCGTCTGCTGGGAGTCGGCCACCGCGGTGGCCGAACCCAGCTCACGTCCCGCCCGGCGCTGGGCCGCCGACAGGAACGGCATGACCAGCAGGCTCAGCGCCGCCAACCCGATCCCCACGCTGGAAGGTCGGGCCTCGCCGGAGCCGAGCAGAGCGCGCAGGGACTCCACGCTGACGTAGAGGGCCAGGGCGAAGAAGGACACCGCGATGATCCGCAACGCGCGGTGTTCCCGGGCCTCGCGCAGGGCGTGGTCGCGCGCGGAGAACTGCCAGGCGACCGCGGCGGCGGAGGACACTTCGACGATCGAGTCCAGCCCAAAGCCGATGAGGGCGGTGGAGCCCGCACGGTGGCCGGCGGTGAGGGCCACGACGGCCTCGAGGACGTTGTAGGTGATCGTCGCGCCCACCAGGAAGCGGACCCGGCGCGTCAGCGTCTCCCGCCGCGCCTGGCGCTGCAGCGCCTCCGCCTGCCCCTGGTCGCGAAGCGGAGGAGCCGGCGCAGGGGTGCTGGAGGTGGGCGTGATCGAGAGCAGCGGGCGGTCCATCAGCAGCAGTCCTCCCCGGCCTCAGCCGCGGCGCAGGCGGCAGCGCAGGCGGTCGCGTCGACGGCCAGGACGGTGCCCAGCAGGTCCTCCAGTGCCTTGCGCAGTCCACCGTCGGCCAGTTCGTAGCGCATCCGCTTGCCTTCTGGGACGGCCACGACCAGCCCGCAGCCGCGCAGGCAGGCGAGGTGGTTGGACAGGCTGGTGCGGGTCACGCCCAGACGCTCGGCCAGCTCGGTGGGGTAGGCACCACCGGTGCGCAGGGCGACCAGGACCCGGGCGCGGGTGGGGTCGGACAGGGCATGTCCGAAGCGGGCCAGGACCTCGATCTGAGTGCTGGTGTGCGTGAGCGTCTCCACCCATCGACGCTACAGCTTTGACTGACGTCAGTCGACGCTGACGCTTTTCCCGGTGGCTGTCGACGTCGCGGTCGTCCCGTGATGTGCGCGCCGGCGCCTCGGTGCGGTCAGCCTTGTCGCGTGGGTCGGATCGTGAGGTCCCCGATCTCGACGTCGTCGGGCTGGTCGATCGCGAAGGCGATCGCCCGCGCCACGGCCGTCGGGTCGATGCCGAGATCGGACATGTTCTGCTTCGCCTGCGCGCGCAGCTGCGGGTCGTCGACGGCGGAGTCGATGAGCTCGGTGCGGACGTAACCCGGGGAGATCGACGTCGTGCGCAGGACCCCGTCGGTGCTCTCCTGCCGCAGGGCTTCCAGCAGGGTCCGCACCGCGTTCTTCGTCCCGGCGTACACCGCCTGGGTGGGGACGATCTTCAGACCCGAGGTGGAGACCACGGTGACCAGGTGGCCGCTGCCCTGAGCGCGGAACACCGGCAGCGCGGCGGCGATGCCGTGCAGGACGCCCTTGACGTTGACGTCGACCATGGCCGACCAGCCCTCGACGTCGAAGTCGGTGATCGGGCTGATCCTGCTGATCCCGGCGTTGGCGACCAGGACGTCGAGACGGCCGAACCGGGCCAGAGCCAGGTCCACGAGCGAGCGGAGGTCGTCGGGGTCGGTGACGTCCACGCGCACGGCCGCGGCTCGCCCGCCGGCGGCGGTGATCTCCTGGACCAGCTGGTCCAGCCGGTCGGTGCGGCGGGCACCGAGCACCACGGCGGCGCCGTGGGAGGCGAGGTGGCGGGCGGTGGCCTCACCGATCCCGCTGCTGGCGCCGGTGATGGCGATGACCTTGTCCTGGACGGTCACGAGGGCTCCTCCGCCGAGTACAGTGGACACGTGTCCGGTTACGCCGAGAACCATAGCGGACAAGTGTCCGTTTCTGTCGAAGGTGACGATCCCCGTCGTGCCGACGCCCGCCGCAACCGCGAACGGATCCTTGCCGCGGCGCGCCGGCAGCTGCGCGAACCCGGGGAGCTGAAGCTCAACGCCGTCGCCAAGGCCTGCGGCGTGGGGCAGGGGACGCTGTACCGGCACTTCCCCACCCGCGAGGACCTCCTGGCCGAGGTCTACCGCCACGACGTCGCCGAGCTCGTCGCGGCCGCCTCGGACCTCCTCTCGACCAGGAGCCCCGTCGAGGCGTTGGCGGGCTGGTTCGAGCGGGTCGCGGCCTACGCCCGGGTGAAGAACCACGTCTTCGCCGCCGTGGAGGCGGCGACGTGGCGCGACCTCGCCGCCCACAGCCTGGGCCCGATCGGGGAGGCGGTGGAACTCCTGCTCGCCGCCGGCCGCGCCGGGGGGAGTCTGCGCGCCGACGTGGACGCTCGCGACGTCATCGTGCTGATCGGCTGGCTCTCCCGCCTGGACGACACCGAGCTCGACGAGCGGGGCCCACGGTTGCTGTCCGTCCTGCTCGACGGACTGCGAGCGCGGTAGGACCGGCCGGTCACGCTCCCGTCGATCTGCGTGAGGTCTCGCCGCCACCGCGACGAGAGGCGCGGCAGCCGTCGGTCCACTGACACCCGCACCGGCCCCCGATCCGATCGCGAGGAGCGGGACCCCTCACGGCGAGGGACGCACCAGGGCCCGCACCGTGCCAACGGGGACACCGCCACGGAAGTGCGACCACAGCGACCACGCTGCATCACGCGGCGCCCTCGACCACGTGCTCGTCGTCCAGCCGGGCCCCGCGCAGCGCCGAGGTCGTCATGGCCGCAGCCGTGCCGACGACCACCGCAGCCGCGACGGCGAGCGCGACCGGGTAGCCGGCCGCGTCGCCGAGCAGACCACCCAACGGCGCCGCCACCACCACCGCGGCCCGGTTGAACGAACGCATCGTGGTGTTCATCCGGCCCTGCAACCGGTCCGGGGTCACGACCTGGCGGTAGCTCATCTCGTTCGCGTTCGACGCGCCCATGCACAACCCCAGGAACAGCTGGCCGAGCGCGAACACCCCCCAGGCGACCCCGCCGGCCCACGGTCCGTCGCCGCCACCGGCGGGCGCCACCGAGGGAGCGAGCGCCATGACCGCCCACGCCAGTCCCGTCCCCGCCTGGGTCGCGATGATCACCCGCCCCGCCCCCCAGCGTCGGCCCAGGCGGACCGCGACCGTCGCCCCCGCCAGCGCCCCCAGGCCCGCGGCCGTCGTCGCCAGCCCGAACGTGGCCGCACTCAGGCCCAGGTCCCGCAGGGCCATCGGCGCGAGCACCGCACCGGCCACGGCCGAGCCCGCGAACCACAGGTGCGTCGAGATCGCGAACGGCCGCAGCGTCGGGTGCCGGTAGACCCACCGCAGGCCCTCCGCGACGTCGGTCACGACACCGCGGGCCCCGCCCCGCAGGCCGTCGCCCTGCCGCGGTGCCGCTTCCGGGGCGACCGGTCCGGTGACCCGGACGGTCGCCACCAGGACCGCCGAGCCGAGGTAGCTCACCGCGTCGACGAGGACGGCCGACGCCGCCCCGAGCAGGGAGACCACGACGCCGGCCACGGCGGGGCCGCTCCCTTGCGCGACCGCGTCGGCCTGGTCGATGCGCGCGTGGGCCGCGCCCAGCAGCGGGCGGGGGACGACCCGGGGCAGGAAGGACTGGGACGCGGCGTCGCCGACCAGGGTCGCCGTTCCGAACACCACCATCGCCGCGACGAGACGGCCCAGGTCGAGGTGCCCGGTCACCGCGAGCACGGGGATCGAC
The DNA here is from genome assembly GCF_042674865.1 of Kineococcus sp. GCM10028916. Lineage (NCBI taxonomy): Bacteria > Bacillati > Actinomycetota > Actinomycetes > Kineosporiales > Kineosporiaceae > Kineococcus > Kineococcus sp. GCM10028916. Next base: position 30,723 of record NZ_JBHTFM010000003.1, read on the forward strand.
GTCAGGACCAGCGCGCAGGCCAGGTCGGTGGCGACCATCAGCGGGCGCCGCCGCACCCGGTCCACCAGGACCCCGACGAGCAGACCGACGACCAGGTAGGGCAGCCACCGGGCGGCGTTGACCAGGCCGACCGCGGCGCCGTTGCCGTGGAGGGTCTCCACGACAAGGACCTGGCTCGCCAGCGCCGTGACGTAGGAGCCGAACGCCGAGGTCACCCCGGCGGACCACAGCCGCCCGTACCCGCGGCACTCCCGCAGTGACCGTGGCTGCGCGTTCCCCGACTCGTTCACGGGCGCCGTCCGGTGGCCTCGCCGATCAGCGCCGGTGAGGGGTCAGGAGCTGGGGAACTGCTCGTGGCGGTAGGTCGCGACCCCTTCGGAGGTGGCGCGGTCGAAGTCACCGCGCTCCGGCTGCCGGCGGGCCGACCGGTCCCGGCCACGATCACGCAGGACCAGCAGGACGACGAGAGCCACGAGGACGACACCGACAGCGATGACCGTAGCCAGGACCACGAGTTGCTCCTCTGCGTCGACGAACCTCCACCCTGGCACACCCGACGCCTGCCGGGGCGTGCACCTGGCACCCTGGTCCGCAGCAGGCCTGCTGGTGAACCCCGCCCCCCCCGGAGCCCTCCCGTCATGACCGCCCCCCACGTCCTGTTCGTGTGCGTCGAGAACGGCGGGACGTCGCAGAAGGCCGCGGGCCTGGTGCGCGCCGCCGACCTCGTCGACGAGCTCGCTCGCCGACCCACCGCACCCGCGTGAGCGCGTCCGGGGAGCGCGCGACGTCCACCACCCCCGAACCCCCCTCCGCGCCGGAGGGTTCGGTCCGGGAGGTCTTCACCTCCTTCCTCCTCCTCGGCCTGACCTCCTTCGGCGGGCCGGTCGCGCACCTGGGCTACTTCCGCGAGGCCTTCGTGGTGCGGCGGCGCTGGCTGGGCGACCGCGCCTACGCAGACCTTGTCGCGCTGTGCCAGCTCCTGCCCGGACCGGCGTCCAGCCAGGTCGGCATGGCCCTGGGGCTGCGCCGCGCCGGGCCGCTGGGGATGCTCGCGGCGTGGACGGCGTTCACGCTGCCCTCGGCGCTGCTGCTGACCGCCTTCGCCCTCGGCGTCGGCGCCGGCGGGGTCGACCCCGGCGCGGGCTGGCTGCGGGGGCTGTCCGCCGCGGCGGTCGCGGTGGTGGCCCACGCCGTCCTCGGCATGGCCCGCACCCTGGCCCCGGACCGGCTCCGCGCCACCATCGCCGTCCTCGCCCTGGTCATCGCCGTCCTGGTTCCCACCGCGGCCGGGCTGGTCGCGGCCATCGGCGCCGGGATCGTGCTGGCCCTGCTCCTCCTCCGTTCCGACCCGCCGGACGCCTCGGACCCGGACGCGTTCACCGTCCCGCTGCGCCGGCGCACCGGCGCCGTCCTGCTGGCCGTCTTCGCGGCGCTGCTGGTGCTCCTGCCGGTGGCCGCCGCGGCCACCGGGAACGCGGCCGTCGGCCTCGTCGACGGGTCCTACCGCGCCGGGGCGCTGGTCTTCGGCGGCGGCCACGTCGTCCTGCCGCTGCTGGACGCCGAGACCGTCCAGCGCGGCCTGGTCGACCGAGGCGACTTCCTCGTCGGGTACGGGGCGGCCCAGGCCGTTCCCGGCCCGTTGTTCACCTTCGCCGCCTACCTCGGCGCGGTGCGCACCGCCGCCCCCACCGGCCTGGCCGGCGCTGCCCTGAGCCTGGTCGCGATCTTCGCGCCCTCGGTGCTGCTGGTCGCCGGCGCGTTGCCGTTCTGGGAGCGGCTGCGCCGGGCACCCCACGTGCGGCGCGCCCTCGCCGGCGCGAGCGCGGCGGTTGTGGGGCTGCTGGGTGCGGCCCTCTACGACCCGGTCTTCACCCACGGCGTCACCTCACCGGGGACCCTCGCCGTCGCGGCGCTCGCCTTCGTCGCGCTGTCGAGCTGGAAGGCGCCCGCGTGGGCGGTCGTCGCCGGCGCGTGCCTGACCGGCTTCGTCGCGTGGTGACCGTCGATCCACCGACCCCGGCGCTCCCGTCAGCCCGGTCGGGACGATGATCACGACGTGGACGGCGCCGGCACCTCGAGAGCACGACGACCACGCCCACGCCTGAGCGCCACGACCATCGACGACGTCGCGCGGGCGGCGGGCGTGTCCCGGCAGACGGTCACCCGCGCCGTGAACGACATGACCGGCATCAGCGCCGTCACCAAGGAGCGCGTGCTGCGCGCGGCCGCCGAGCTGGACTACCGCCCGTCCCGGTCGGGACGGGCGATGGCCCGCGGCCGTCACGACGCCCTGGGCGTCGCCGTCAGCGACCTGACCGACCCCTTCTACGCACCCCTGGCCGCGGCGACGATGCGCCGGGCCGGTCAGGCGGGTCACGACGTCGTCCTCGTCGACGTCGCGTCGTCGCAGAACCCCGTCCGGCTGCTGACCGGTCTGACGCGACAGGTCGACGCCGTCATCGCCTACCTCGGACGCCACGAAAGCTGGACCGACGTCCTCTCCGACGTCCCCACCGTCTGGGTCGGTGCGCCCGGCGACCCCGTGCCCACCACCGGGGTGCGGATCACCCCGGACCCCACGGCGGCGCGGGCCGCCGCGGCCGCGCACCTGCGCGCGAGCGGGTCGGTGCACGCGGTGGTCCTCGACGCCTGGGCCGGACCCGACCGCCGCACCGAGATCGTCCTGGACGCCCTGGCCCGCGCGGGCCTGCACGCCGTGACGCACCCCGCCGGTGGCCCGGGGTACCGCGACGGACACCGCGCCACCCACGAGGTCCTGCGGCGCGGCGTTCCCGACGTGGTCGTGGGCTGGAACGACCCGATCGCCATCGGCGCCCTCGCCGCCCTCGCGGAGCGGGGGATCGGCGTTCCCGACCAGACCCAGGTGCTCGGCGTCGACGGGTTGTCCGTCGCGGAGTTCACCGCCCCCGCCCTGTCGACGGTGGTGCTGGACCCGGAGGTCGTGGCGCGGGTCAGCGTGGACGCGGCCCTGCGGTGCTCGACGGGTGCGGCCGTCGGTGCGGAGGATCGGCAGCAGTTCGTGCACCACACGTTCGTGCCCCGGGGGACGACCCGCTAGGACCCGGGCACGCCCCCGCGGTCCTCACGGCTCGAGCTGGGCCCGGGTGCGGGATTCGGCCTCCTCGCGGGAACCGTCCTTCGCGCGACCGCTGAACTCGAAACCTTCGAGCACCGACCGCAACACCGCGGAACCCTGGCCGGCCAGTTGCGCGACGACCTCGTTCAGCCCGGTCGCGCCGTTGAGGACGGTGACGTTCGCACCGCCCAGACCGGCGCCGGCCGCGCGGACCATCTCGGGCAGCAACTCGATGAGCCGTTGTTCCAGGGCGATCCGGTCGCTGCTGGCCGCGGCCTCGGCGCGGCGGCGGATCGCGTCGGCGTCCGCCTCCGCGGCGATTCGGACCCGGGCGGCCTCCGCCTCGGCGGGCCGGACGACCTCGGCCGTCAACTGTTCCCGCCGGAGTTCACCGTTGCGGCGGGCGACCTCCTGCTGGGCCTCGATGACCGCCTGCTGGGCCGTGGCGTCGGCGAGCGGACCGGCGGCGGCGGCCTTCCGCTGCTCGGCGTCGACCTCGGCCTGGTACTGGGCGCGCACGATCGCGGTCTGGCGGGCGTACTCGGCCTGGTTGCGCGCGCTCTCCTGCTCCGCCGCAGCCGCTTCTTGCGCGGCCCGGGCCGCGGCGACGGCCGCGGCCTTGTTGACCTCCGCCTGGTGGGGTTTCGCCAGCGCGGCGATGTACCCGGCGTCCTTGTCGTCGATCTGGCTGATCTGCAGCGAGTCGACGATCAGGCCGATCCGGGCCAGTTCGGGTTTGGAGGCGCTCATGATGTTCTCCGCCAGCGCCTGCTGGTCGCGGATGATGCTCTCCACCGTCATGCTCCCGACGATGGAACGCAGGTGCCCGGAGAAGATCCGCCCGACCAGGGCCGGCATCTGCCGCTGGTCGCGGCGGAAACGCCGCGCGGACTTGGTGATGCTCTCCGGGTCGTCGCCGACCTTGAACGCGATCACCGCGCGGACGTGGACGGCCAGACCCTGGGTCGTGTAGCAGTCCTCGTCGACCTCCGCCTCCTGCATCGCCAGGGTCAGCGTGCTGGCCCGACGCAGGACGGGAACCACGAAGACACCGTGGCCGGTGACGATCCGGAAGGGGGTTTCTCCACCGTCGCGGGCGCGGCGGCCGGAGATCAGCAGCGCCTCGTCCGGCTGCGGGATGCGGTACCCGAACATCGTTCAGATCTCCTCGGCCGGCGGGTTGCGCGGCGGCACTCGTAGGTGGTTGACGGGGTAGACCTCGACGGCGCGGTCGCCCCGGCTGGCGGCCACCAGGACGGCCTCACCGAGCCGGACCTCGCCGTCGCAGTAGGCGATGAAACTCTCACTGGCGCCGCGGACCTCGACGGTCACCTCTCCCGGCCGGCCGGCGCCGCGGATGCGGACGGTGACCCGTCCCTGTCGACCCACCACGTCGCGATCCACCGGTTCCCCCACTCCGTTCGTCCAGGCACACACTAGTGATCCGCCGGCGTTCGCGGGGTGTGGTCGGGAGTTTCCTCACCGGTCCCGTTCGGGGGCCACCGGAACCACGCACGAAGGTTCCAGGGAACCGTCGGGTTCTTCCCAGGGACCTCCGGAGCGTCACGGATTGCGAACCAGCGCCGCACCGCCGGTCACCCTGCGGGCGCAGGTCGGCTGCGGGAGTTCAGAGCTGGTCGACGACGTCCTGGGCTATGTCGCGGAGCTTGCGATGGGTGCGCTGAGAGCGCAGGGCCATGTGCTGGAAGGCTTCCTCGGCGGTGCAGTGCAGTTCGGCCATCACGACGCCCTTGGCCTGCTCGATGACCGCCCGGGACTGCATCGCGGTCTGCAGGTGCGCGCTGAGGGCGACGGAGGAGGCGTGGAGGGAGTGGTTGGCGACCGCGACGGCGGCGTAGCCGGCGAACACCTCCAGCAGGTGGACCGAGTCGGAGTCCATGACCTGGCCGTCGAAGCGGTAGACGTTCAACCCGCCCAGGATCCGCTGCGGCACGGGCATGCCGACGGAGACGGTGCTGCGCACGCCTCGGCGGGCGGCGACGGCGGCGAAGTCGGGGTAGACGCTCTCGTGGGCGGTGTCGTCGATGCGGACGGTCTGCCCGGTTTCGGCGGCGTCGAGGCAGGGACCGAAACCGCTCTCGTACTGCCGTTCGTCCAGGTGGACGGCGAGGTCGCCGGTGAACGCGGCGCTGCGGGCTCCGCTGTCGCCTTCCAGGAGGGTCACCGAGACTTCCTCGGCGCCGGGGACGCAGGCCTTGGCCAGTTCGGCGACGCGGCTCAGGACCTGGGTCAGGGGCTGGGAGCCGATGACGAGCTGACCCAGTTCGGTGAACGCCTCACCGGGCTGCATCAGCGGCCTCGAGGCCGGAGGGACCGACGGCGACGAGCTCAGGCTCGGTGAGGTGGTCTCGGGCGGGTCGGGTCGGTCGCCGGGTGCGGTGGGAGAGCCGTGGGTCATGGTGGTGCCTTCCGTCCTGCACCGGCTGTGGCTTCGACCAGTGACGAGACACCCGAGAGGTCTCGATGACGCAGGCGGGGAGCGTACCGCCCAACACGGGCGGAACGGGTCGAACGAGCGGGGTCAGCTGTCGTCCGTCCCGGTCAGGGACTGCACCGGGGTACGGCCGCTGACGACGTCGGCGGCGGCCTCCTCCAGCGTCTTGTCCTGGGTGTAGGCGTGAGCGCGCAGCAGGGCGAAGGCGTCGGAGGTGTCCAGGTGCAGGACGACGTTGCAGATGCCGACGGCGATCCACACTTCCTGGCGGGCGCGGACGGTGGCGCTGTTCAGCCACGCCCGCGGGTGGACCGGGTCCACGAACCGGCTCGCACGGGCGGTGGACGACGCCACCTGGCCCGGTTCGACCTCGACGGCGGAGCCGAGATCGAGGGCGGAGCCGGGATCGAGGTCGGAGGCTGACCAGAGGTACGTCAGCGCGTGGTGGGCGAGGGCGGCGACCGTCTGCGCGGACTGCAGGTCCAGCCCGGCGTCGGGGTGGGGCCGGGTGGAGTACAGGTCGAGGGCGCCGCTGAGGCGGGCGCCGTGGCCCAGGGGGAGGACGACGATGGAGCGGAAGGGGCTGTGCTCGCGCAGCAGGTCGTGCAGGGCGGGCCAGCGTCGGCGCAGGGTGGCTTCGTCGGCGATCACCAGCTGATCGGTGTCGTAGGCGGTGAAGCAGGGTCCTTCTCCGAGGGTGAACTGCCAGCGTTCGGCGGCGACGGCCTCCGCAGCGCTGGCGCCGAGGGGGACGCGCTGTTCCTTCCCGAAGAAGCTGATGCCGGCGGCGTCCACGGGGAGGACCTGGGTGATGGCTCGGGCCAGGACGGTGGGCAGCAGGTCCAGGTCGTGGTGAGCGGCTTCGAAGATCCAGGCGGCGCGGAAGTCTTCGACGATGTTCACGTGAGGTCGCTCAAGGGGGCAGCTTTCGGGACTGGTACGACGGGCGACTGCTGCACCCGGGCCAGCAGGAAAACACACCGTCGCAGGCTCCGCATCCCGGCTGCGTTCGACGAGCTCGTGGTGCCGACGCCGACGGTCAGCACCCGCGAGCAGCTCCTCGACCTGTCCACGCGCCGCCTGCAGCTCAGACCGCGCACCGAACGCGAGACCTCACCACGGTCCCAGCGAGGTCAGCGGCTGCTCACGGCGAGCTCGACCCCGGTCCCGGCGATCACCCGATCCACCACCCGTCGAACGCTCGGACCCCGCACCACGCCGAGCGCGATGTGCTCGCAGGCCACGAGGACCCCGAAGGTCAGCAGGGAGGTCCCCGCAGGGATGAACTGGGGCAGCAGCTCCCCGGCCGCGCCGCGCACCAGCATCAGTCTCTCCGAAGCCGACGTCGCCGCCCTCGACGAACACGTCCGCGCGGCCGGTCTGCCGTCTCGCTCCGCAGCGGTCCAACAAGCCGTCCGGGCACTGACCCACCAGCAGTTGGAGCAGGACTACGCCGCCGCCTGGAAGGACTGGGACGACTCCGGGGACCGCGAGGTGTGGGAAGGCGTCACGGCCGACGGCCTGCGCTGATGCGACGGGGAGAAGTCCGCCTCGTCGACTTCGATCCGGTCCAGGGCAGTGAGGCGAACGAGCGTCGGCCCGCGGTCGTGGTCGGCAACGACCAGGCCAACGCGGTCGCGGAGCGCCTCGGCCGGGGTGTGGTCACCCTGGTCCCGGTGACCAGCAACACGGCCAGGGTGTTTCCCTTCCAGGTCCTGCTCGCCGCCCAGGACACTGGACTGCACGTCGACTCCGAGGCTGAGGCCGAGCAGGTCCGCGCCGTGTCGGTGGATCGTCTGGGGTCGGCTCTGGGGCGGTTGCCGTTCGCGGCGTTGGACGCCCTGGACGACGCCTTGCGGCTGCACCTGGCCCTCTGAGCGGTGCGGAGATCGACCCTCACCGCGGGATGACCGTGACGTCGGTGCGGCGGGGCGACCCCCGTCGTGGGGGAAGACGTGGGTGCGCCGATCTGGTCGCCCGGGTGACCGTTTCGGTTCACCCACGGGTGACCTCATGTGGTGACAGCGGTGGGTGCGACGGCCAGGGCTGAACGCCCGGACATGAGCGCGACAGTGCGGTCTTCGTCAAGACCGCGACGTTGCGAGTGCAGTCGAGACCGCCCGGATCGCGAGATCGCAGTTCAGGGGCCAGTTCGTCGTCGTGGACCGCGGAGGGTTCAGTCGAAGGGTGACTCTCGAGGGCATCCGGGACCGCTGAGGTAGGTGCCCCCTTCGAGGTTTCCCTCCTCGTCCAGGGTGCTCGGCCCTTCGCTGCTGGCCTGCCCGTACAGCTCACCGTTGACGTAGACGTCCGATGTCGACCCGTCGAGGGCCGTCGAACCGATCCTCCTCATCGACGCCGATCGTCGGGAACGATCGAACCGGGACAGATCCCCTGGCCTGTGAGCGCCCCGTCAGGCACGTCGGTCGCCGCTCGACACTGACGCCGTCTCGCCAGTGCTCGGCTCCTACTTCGCCTTGTCTCGTTCTTCCGCGACGCGGTGGGGAACACGGAGCAGGCGGACGGCGGTGACGAGGACGAGGCCGCCGACGACGTTGCCCAGCACCGCCCACGCGGCTGTCCTGGCCCAGTCCGCGTAGCCGAACGGTGCTCCGACGTGGAGGGCGGCGAACATCAGCAGGGAGTCCAGGACGCTGTGGAGCAGTTGCGTCCCCGCCAGGAGTGCACCGAAGAGGATGGCGGGGACGAGTTTCACGCCGACGGCCTCGGTGGCGTGCTGCATGCGGGTCATGAGGGTGATGACGGCACCGGCCAGGACGGCCAGGGCGAAGGACTCCTTGCCGACGCCGAGGTCGATGAAGTGGCGGGCGGAGTCCACCGCCGTGCTCGCGAGCTCGGGGAGGGCGGTCATGATGATCCAGGTGATGACCCATCCGGCGAGGAGGTTCGTCAGCAGGGTCGTGCCCCACAGCCGGGCGAGCTGGGCGAGGGTGCCCCGGCGGGCGACGACGGCGATCACCGGTACGAGGAAGTTCTCGGTGAACAGTTCGCTGCGGGCCAGCAGGAGTGCGACGAAGCCCACCGAGAAGGCGAGGCCGGCGAGCAGGTCGTTGCCGGTCTCGTGCTTGACGACGAGGTAGGCCAGCAGACCCGTTCCGATGTCGATGCCTCCGAGGAGGCCGACGCTGAGCAGCGGCAGCAGCGGGCGGCGCAGACGGTCCTCGCCTTCTTCGACGAGGCGGTCGAACGCGTCTTCCACCTCGTGTTCGGGTTCGTCGGGGCGGTCTGCCGCACCGGGAAGGTCTGATGCCGTCTGGTCCATGTCACGACTGTCGAGGTGACGGCGAAGGCCCGCCAGCGGGAGTTCTGGGCGGCTTCGACCGTGCTGGTCCCGGGACGACGGAACGGCCGGACGTCAGGCGGAGGCAGCCACCACCTGGCCGCGACCGACGCGCTGCGAGCGAGAGGCCGGTGACAGTTCGAAACCTGCACGCTGACGGGGTTCAGCCACGTTCAGCGCTGGCGGCGAAACCCTCACGTTGCGGTGCAGCCACCGTGCCCGGTTCTCGACGACGACGACGACCGGAGTGGTGGTGGTGGTTCGGGTCCGAACCCGTGCGACGCCGTGACCACCCGTTCGGCTCGGCCTCGACCGCCTGACCTCACTCGTTAACATTTTTCTGTTAGCGTTCAAGTCAGACGTTCATCCACGACCCCAGGAGCACCCGTGCCGATCCAGAAGCCCTCGCCCGCGCAGATCGCCGCCCTCGCCGCCGAGATCGGCTACTCCTCGATCGCCGCAGCACCGGAGGAGTACACCGGGATGATCTCGGGCATGCTCGGGGTGTACGACGCCCTCGACGCGTTCCCGGATCCGCAGGTGCTGGCCGGCCGCGACGCGGTCGAGCACACGGTCCCCTCCGCGGAGGAGGACCCCCACCACGCGTGGGAGGTCCGTGCGTCGATCCGCGGAGCCGCGGGGGGTCTCCTCGCCGGAGTTCGCCTGGGGGTCAAGGACAGCATCCTCGTGGCTGGTCTCCCGATGCGGAACGGTTCGAAGGAACTCGAGGGTTTCGTCCCGAACGCCGACGCCACGGTCGTCACCCGAGCCCTCGCCGCCGGCGCGGAGGTGGTGGGGAAGACCACCAACGAGTACTTCTGCATGTCCGGGGGCAGCCACACCGCAGCAACCGGCGTGGTGCACAACCCGCACCGGAGGGGTTTCTCCTCGGGTGGCTCCTCCAGCGGCAGCGCCGTCGCGCTCGTCACCGGCGACGCCGACATGACCCTCGGCGCCGACCAGGCCGGTTCCATCCGGATGCCGGCGTCCTGGTCCGGTGTCGTCGGCCTGAAACCGACCTACGGACTCGTCCCCTACACCGGCATCGCGACGCTCGACGGCTACTTCGACCACGTCGGCCCCATGACCCGCACGGTCGAGGACAACGCACGCTTCCTCACCGTCCTGGCCGGCTCCGACGGCATCGACCCGCGCCAGCGCGACATCTCCGTCGGTGACTACCTCACCGCCCTCGACGCAGGAGTCCGAGGACTCCGGATCGGCATCCTCACGGAAGGGTTCGGCGGCGACCACGCCGAAGCCGGCGTCGACGAGATCGTCGTCGCAGCGGCGGAAGCGTTGCGCGAGCGCGGTGCGATCGTGGACGAGGTGTCGGTGCCGCTGCACGCGCTGGCCCCCGCGCTCTGGACGGCCATCGCCATCGAGGGCATGGCCGAGACGGTCCTGCGCAACCAGGGTTTCGGGTTCGGTCGTCCCGACCACTACCCCGTCGACATGATGCAGCACCTCTTCGACCACCGTGCGGCCGCCGCGGAGCACCCCGCGAACGTGCAGTTGTTCACCCTCGTCGGCCGCTACGTCGACCAGCAGCAGGGTCGCCTGAACTACGCCAAGGCCGTCAACCGGGCCCGGACCCTCCGCGCGGCGTACGACCAGGCGCTGGAGCGCTTCGACGTCCTGATCACCCCTACCACCCCTCAGACCGCACGCCCGCTGCCGGACCCGGCGCACGGTGCCGGCGCGGCCATCGGGGCGTCGATCGAGATGTCGGCGAACACCACCCCGTTCAACATCACCCACCACCCTGCCCTCAGCGTGCCGTGCGGCACGCTGGACGGACTCCCGGTGGGCCTCCAGATCATCGGACGCCACTTCGACGAGGCCGTGCTGTTCCGCGTCGGTCGGGCGATCGAGCAGAACTGAGCCCTTCCGGTGCTCCGGCGCGTTCGCTCGTGATCGAGGAGCGGCTGCGCCGGCTGGACGTCAGCGGTGGGATGATGGTGGAGGCCGTCGTCTCACCGGCTGTCATGTCGTCACCGGCGGAAGAGGAAGCGCGTTGACCCGTTCTGACGAGATGCGAGTCCGCATCCTCGACACCGCGTTCGCGCTCCTCACCGACGGCGGTCGTGACGCGGTCACGACGCGCGCCATCACCTCGGCGCTGCACATCCAAGCCCCGACGATCTACCGGATCTTCGGGGACAAGCAGGGTCTGCTCGATGCGGTGGCCCTGCACGGGTTCTCCAACCACCTCGCCAGCTGGACCGGGTGGAAACCGGGTTCCGACCCGGTCGAGTCGATCCGTCAGGGCTGGGACATGCACATCGAGTGGGGACTGCTGAACCCGCACGTCTACTCGATCGCCTACGGCGAACCGCACCCGGGCACGTCGACGTCGGCCGCGTCCGCGATCGACGAGATCCTGCGGGTGCAGATCCGGGAGGCGGCCAAGGAGGGCCTGCTCGCCGTCCCCGTCGACGATGCCGTGCACATGTTGCGGGCCGTGGGCGTGGGGGTGGTGTTCACCCTTCTCGCCATGCCGGAAGAACACCGCGACCTGCGTCTGTCGGTGCGCGGCCGCGAGTCGGCCCTCCGCACGATCCTCATTGCTCCTGACGCGAACGACGACCGCTCAGGAGCCGCCATGCAGCTCAGGCACCAGATCGCCGAGACGACAGCCCTGACCGCGAACGAGCGCGCGCTCCTGGGTGATTGGCTCGACCGCCTCGCAGAGTAGGCAGCGGGCGCAGGTTGCGCCTGCTGCCCGTCCGAACCGTGGTCGCGCCTCGTCCCACGTCGCGCGAAGGACGTCTCGAGACGCACCCGGCGGCGGTCGTCGCCGTGCCTCGGAGGTCCGCCGCCGGAGCAGTTCGATCCGTGGGAAACCCCTCGGTGCTGTTCGCCTCGACGGGCGTCGAACCGTTCCCGTCGTCGTTGCGTCGGAGTTCGGGGGAGAACCGGTGAGTTCGGCGCTGGAGCACGCCTCGCTCACACGCGAACCTCGGCGCCTCGGCGCCAGACCGCCGCGATGTTCAGGGTGTCCGAGATGGTGGACGTCGGGTCGCCGTCGACCAGCAGCAGGTCCGCGCGGAGGCCCTGGGCGATCCGGCCTCGGTCGGTGAGACCGAAGTGCTCGGCGGGCACCGACGTCGCGGCGGCCAGCGCGTCCGCAGGGCTGAGGCCGGCACGCACGAGCATCTGCAGTTCGTGGTGGACGCTGGCGCCGTGGGCGAGCCCGCCGAGCGAGGGGTCCGGCGCGGATGCGTCGGTGCCCACGAGGATCGGCACACCGGCGTCGTGGAGGGCTCGAACCGTCGCCAGGACGTCATCGATCCTGCCGGCGGGGTAGTGGTTGAACGAGCTCCGGAGGGTCGTGAGCCACTGCGGGTCGAGTCGTGAGCTGACGCGGGTGTCGGTGGCGAAGTCGCCTCCGGTGGTACCGGTGATCGAGGAGTTCAGGACGATGCACGGAACGACGAAGACCCCTGCGGCCGCGATGAGATCGATGATCTCCGGCGTCGGCGCCTCGTCGACGAACAGGTGCGCCAGACCGTCGATCCCCGCCTCGAGGGCCATCCGCGTCGCGCCGACGGTGAGCGTGTGGGCCAGCGTCATCATGCCGAGGCGCCGAGCTTCGGCGGCGCCGGCGTTCAGCGTGGCCTGGTCGAGCATCGGAAGCCCGGGAGCGTTCGCCGTGGACCCGTCCTCGATGAGGAACTTGATGTAGTCCGATCCGGACGCGATCAGTTTTGGGATGAAGGACACGGCCTGCTCGGGCGTGGTGGAGAGCGGCATCACGACGTCGCCGAACCCTGGTTCCCCCTCGCCGGGGAACGCACCTTCCGGGATGATCTCGAACGGGTGTCCGCCGGGAGGGGTGAGCCCGAAACCCGAGGACCGGACGTCAGCGAGTTCGTCGTCGGTTTCGATGTCGGCTCGTCCCGGAGCCGTGAGGACGCCACCCATCTCCAGTTCGGTGGTGACACCGAACTGCAGGGCGAGGCGGAGCGCGTCCCGGGACGAGTGCGTGTGGGCATCGATGAGTCCCGGCAGCAGGGTCTTGCCGGTCCCGTCGATCGGCACACCGGTCGCGGTGTGCGCCTCGTCGTCCGTGGACGAGGGACGGATCGAGGCGATCCTGGTCCCTTCGATCGTCACCGTCTGGTTCTCGAGGGTGTGTTCGCCGTCGAAGACGCGAACGTTCGAGATCGTCGTGGAAGCCACGTCAGTCCTGTTCTCCGGGTGGATCGCGAGTTCATTGGCGCTAACAAAATTAAGTTAGCACGCCGCCAGAGAATCCGGGGCTGCGCGGAACCCTCGGTCCGCGCGTTTCGATGGGTCGCCGCGGAACTGTCCGGGCGTTGCGGCTGTCGGTCGCGCGTGGTGCCCCGGCCGCAGGTGCGGGGCGGCGCAACGTCTGGGACCGGCGAACACCGGCGTCAGGGAGGGCTGGTCGTGTCGGGGTCGACACGTCACGACCAGCCCCTGGCCCACACCCGAGGGGGGCGAGGCGCGGGCCGGCCATCAGTTCATCCCGTGACCGAGGCGTTGGCCACCTGACTCTCCGCGCACCGCGGGACGACCGTGCACTCCACGAACGTGACGCCGGGGCGGCACGGACGGGTCGGTGCGGTGTCGCCGGGGACCGATCCCGCAGGGGTTCCGGTCCCCGGCGCGATCACGTCGGCCCCGGGGTGGCCGCAGGCCGCGCGGGCCGGGTCGCGGGGAGGAGGGCGGGGTGGGGCCGGCGGACCACGAGGACGGTCGTGGTGACGACCGCGGCCAGGGCGAGTCCGCACCCGAGGACCAGGACCACCCCCGCGGGGTGGACGACGGACTGCCCCCGCCACGCCTGGACGGTGAGGAGGACCGTGGTGGCGGCGTGGACCACGGCAGCGGTGAGGCTCAGGTGCCACCGCGTGGTGGGCGAGTCCGGCCCGGTCAGGCGCCGGCCCGCGGCGCGGGTCAGGAGGGCGAGCAGTGGGAGGACCTGCAGGGCGTGGATCCCGACGAAGTGGGCGACCCGGAAGTCGCCGCCGTTCGTGCTCCACCCCAGCAGCGGGAGGCCGGGTCCGCCGTCAGGCACACCGACGGCGTGCGCCCCGATGATCCCGGTCGGGGCGCTGAGCTGCGCCGACGTCGGGGCGGTCATGAGGAAGGCGACCCCGATGCCGACGAGCGCGACGAGCACCCCGGCCCGCAGCGCGAGGGTCAGGGCCGGGTCCTCGAAGCGGACGAGGAAGACGGCCGCGGAGGTCACGAACGTGGCGAGGTACATGACGGTGATCGAGACGGCCATCACCGCCCAGACGGTGGCGTGCAGGCCGTTGCTGACGTTGAAGTGGCTGGTGGTGCCGGTCGCGGCGGCCCAGACGATCAGCACCTGCTCGACGACGAGGGTGACGGCGATGACCGTGCCGAGGGCACGGGTCAGTGAGCGCCACCGGGGCAGGTGGGCGATGAGCCAGGCCCAGGTGACCGTGTAGAGCAGGATCGAGAGCGAGAACTTCAACGGTTTCGCCCAGGCCGGGGCGCCGAGGATCTCGCGCGGGTCGACGACGAGTCCGACCGCGCTGACGAGCGCGCAGACGCCCATGAGGGCGGCGACGGTCATCAACGGGGGATGCCACGCGTGGGCGCGGCGCCAGGCGGCGAGGCTCACGACACCGACGGTCACGACAGCGACGCCGTCCGGGGGCGGGCGGCGGTGAGGCTCGCGGTGATGCCGTCCACGACGGGGGTGGGGGAGACGCCGAACGTCGTCTCGTAGGCGGTCGAGTCGAAGACGTAGGGGGCGCGGTACTGGTAGCTGAGCTCCAGGGTCTCCCGGGCGGCGGTGCTGAAGAGGGCCCCGATCCGCATCGTGGTCGAGCTCATGACCCCCAGGGGGACGTCGGCCGGCGCGGTCGTGCCCGCTGCGACGTCGACGGCCGTCCGGACGTACTGCCGGCCGGTGAGGGCGGGGGCGGTGGGCAGGTGCCAGGTGCGTCCCCGGGCCCGGTCGTCGGTGCCGAGGACGGTGAGGGCCCGGCCGATGTCGGGGGTGTAGGTCAGGGAGTGGGGCTGGTCGGCGTCGTAGAGCCAGGTGCTCCTGCGGCCGGCGGCGACCTTGTCGAGGACGAAGCCGTTGAAGACGCTCGTCGTGGCGCCGGGGCCGTAGAAGTCGGCGCTGCGGCCGATGGTGACGTCGACGCCGCGGGCGGCGGCCCGGGCGAGCAGGTCCAGCGCGGCGGCGCGCACCCGGCCCTTCCTGCTGCCGGGTCGGACGGGGGTGTCCTCGGTCATGGGGCCGTCGACGGGGCCGTAGGCGTAGACGTTGTCGAGGTAGACGAGGTGGGTGCCCTGCTCGGCGGCGACGGCGGCGACGTTGTCCAGGATCACGGGCCACTGCCGGGCCCAGACCCGGGAGGAGTAGGGCAGTCCCGCGACGAGGTAGGCGACGTCGGCGCCGCGCAGGGCCCGGTGGACGTCGTCGTGGTCGAGGAGGTCCGCGACGAGCGGGACGACCCCGTCCACGCGGGTGGGGTGCCGGCCGACGGACGTCGGGGTGTGGCCGGCGGCGACGAGGGCCCGGAGGGTCTCGCGGCCGACGACGCCGTTGCCGCCGAGGACGACGTGGGTTGCTGCGGTCATGGCGTGGCTCGTTCCGTGAGGGGGTCGGGCTCGGAGGAGACCGGTCCTGGTGCGGCGACCGGGAAGAGGTGGTGGGTGGCGTTCTCCTGCGCGAGCCGGCGCAGGCCGGCGAGGAGCGGGTCGCCGAGGACGGTCCCGACGACCATGAGCTCGGCGACGGCGTCGCGGCCCTCGCGGTGCGCCAGGGCCCGCAGGTCGGCCTCGGCCGCGGTGGCCGCGGCGTCGGCGTAGGCGTGCAGGTAGGTGTCGGGCGCGTCGAAGTCGATGGCGCGCAGTCCGTCGAGGGCGCGCGCGGCCGCGTCGTAGCCGGGGTTGTCGGCGCTGACGGCCCAGCCGCGGGCGGCGACGACGGCTTCGACGGTGCGCCGGGCGTCGTCGCTGGGGGCGGAGTCCTGGGTGCGGGGGCCGCTCATGGCGTGCTGCGCGACGCCGAAGGTCTCGGCGAGGGGGGCGGAGTCGGTGTCCAGGGCGGTGATGACGTCCTTCGTGGCGGCGACGGAGAGGTTGCCGGTCTCGAGCAGCGCGCGGATCAGTCGGACGCGCTGCACGTGGGAGTCGTCGTAGGACACCTGGTTCGGCGCGGTCCGGACGCCCGCGGGCAGCAGCCCTTCGCGTTGGTAGTACTTGACGGCGGAGAGCGGGACACCGGCTCGGTCGGCCAGAACAGATATTCGCACTATCGGATAGTAGCACTATCCATACTGGGTCCGCGGGTCTCCTGGCGTTGACCACGACTGCGGCCCGTGCGGTGGACCCGTGGTCGTCCTGGCTCGGCACCCCACGGCCTGACCGGCTCCCGCCGGGCGGGATCAAGGTGGGACCGCCCGGGGCCGATGAGTCGGGGGTGAACCGGGAAGACTGGCTGGCCCTGGCGCAGGCGAGCGTGCAGGAGGACGTCGCCCGCTCCGACGCCGTCCCGGCCCTGCCCCGACCCGTCCTCACGACCGCTTCGACGGGTCCGCTCCCGGCGCCGGAGGCGGCGCGGCTGGCGGCCCTGCACGAGTACGGCCTGCTCGACGCCCCCGCCGACGACGAACTCTCCGCCGTGGTCCGGGCGGCGGCGATGGTGGCCGGGGTCCCGCACGCCACGCTCAACCTCATCGACGAGAACCGCCAGTGCCAGCTGACCACCGTCGGCTTCGACGGCACGGACTCCGCCCGCGCGGACTCCATGTGCGCGCTGCACTTCGAGGCCGGCAAGGTCGTCCACGTCCCCGACGCCTCCCGCGACCCCCGGTTCGCGCGCAACCCGTGGGTGGACGGGCGGATGGCGCACGTGCGCCTCTACGCCTCCGCCCCGCTGGTCAGCCCCACCGGTCACGCCCTGGGCTCGCTCTGCGTCTTCGACACCGTCACCGGCCGGCTCAGCGAGCAGCAGCTCGGCGTCCTGCGCGACCTCGCCGGGGTCCTCGTCGCCCTCTTCGAGCGTCGCCGCCAGGCCCGGCGCGCCGTGGAGGAACGCCGGCAGGCCTTCGAGCAGCGCGAGCAGGCCGCCGAGGCCCGCGAGCTGGCGATGCTGGCGATGAACGAGTCCGAGGCGCGCTGGGAACTCAGCGAGGTCGTCGCCGAGACCATCGAGGTCGGCCTCGTCGTCGTCGACGCCGACGGGCAGGTCAGCTTCCTGAACCGGGCCATGCGCCAGTGGCAGGGCAGGCCCGCGACCCCCTCCGAAGCTCCTGCGACCTTCCTCGCCACCGACGGGACCACCCCCCTGAACGCGCAGGAGCTGCCGTGGCTGCGGGCCCTGCACGAGGGTGCGGTCGAGGGCGCCGAGATCGTCCTGACCGCGCCGGGGCAGCCGCGCCGCACCCTGGTGTGCTCGGGACGGGCGATGCGCCGCATGGACGGGACCCTGCTGGGAGCGGTGGTCGCCGTCAACGACGTCACCCTCGCCCGGGAACGGGAGCAGGCCCTGGCCGCGGCCCACGCGGACATGGCGGCCGCGCACACGACCATCGAGGAGGCCCACGCCGCGCTGGCCCGGCACAGCCGACGGGTGCAGGCCCTCGCGGACGCCTCCCGCGCCCTGGCCGTCGCCGCGGACCCGCAGGAGTCCGTCTGCCGGTCGCTGCAGGAACTCACCGGCGCCGACGCGGCCTACCTGCTGCGCCCGGACACCCGGGACGGGATCGCGGGGTTGCGTGCCGTCGTCACCTCGGGCTTCGCCTCCGACCTCAGCTCGCCCCTCGGCGCGGGGGTGGGCGCCGGCGGTGTCTTCTACCGCGACACCGAGTCCTCCCTGGCCGCGACCTGCTTCGCCACCGCCACCCAGGTCTTCGTCGCCGACGTCGTGGACGACCCCCGGACCTCCCTGCGCGTCGTCGCCTCCACCGGGGTCGTGTCCGGGCTCTGGTACCCGGTGGTGCTGTCCGGGCAGCGGACCGTGGGTGTCCTCGGGGTGTTCTGGCGGACCCCGCTGGCGGACCTGCCCGAGCACGAGCTGCCGGTGCTGCAGACCCTGTCCGGGGAGCTGGCCCACGCGCTGGAGCGCGCGGACCTCGTGCAGCGCCTGGCCTCGGCCGCGGAACGCGACAGCCTCACGGGGCTGGCCAACCGCCGCCGCTGGGACGAGGCGATCACCGCCGAGGTCGCCCGCGCGGCCCGCAGCGGTGAACCGTTGAGCCTGGTGCTGATCGACCTGGACCACTTCAAGGACTACAACGACACCCACGGCCACCTCGGCGGGGACGCCCTGCTGCGCGAGTTCGCCGCCGCCGCCGGCGACTGCCTGCGCGAGGTCGACACGCTGGCCCGGTGGGGCGGGGAGGAGTTCGTCGTCGCCCTGCCCGGCTGCACGGCGGAGGCCGCGGTGGTGGTGGCCGACCGCATCCGCGCCGCGGTCCCGCGACGCCAGACCTGCACCGTCGGCGTCGCGCAGTGGCAGCCCGGGCTGCTGGCCGAGGACGTCATCGCCCACGCCGACGAGGCGCTCTACCGGGGCAAGCAGGACGGGCGGAACGTCACCGTCGTGCACACCGCGGGAGCCGTCGCGACGTCGTAGGGGCCGGAGCGGGACCGCTCTCCGTCCACACCGAACCGGACGGCCGACACCCCTTCAGCCCAGTGGCGGCGGCGTCGATCTGGTGAGGGCCACCGGCATCCCGGCCGCGTGGCGTGCTCAGCCCAGGAGGCCCCGTGTCCACCCCTCGCACCGCACCGCGCCGCTCGGGCGCAGCTGCCGCGAGCGGGGTCCCGCTGACGACGGGGACGGTCCTGCGCAGCGTCGCGTTCGCGGTCGCGTTCAGCCTCTCGGTGTTCCTGGGGCGCCTCACCCTCATGGACGGCACCAGCCTGAGCCTGGTGTGGCCCGCCGCGGGCGTGGCCGCGGTGTGGTTCTGCGCCCAACGGCACGCCGGGACCCGCGGGCTGGACGTCGCGCTGCTGTCCGTGGCGACGTTCGTGCTGAACACCCTCACCGGCGCCCCGCCGGTGCTCGCGGCGTGCTTCGTCGCCGCGAACCTCGCCCAGGTCCTCACCTTCGGCGGCCTGTTCACCCGCTGGTGCCCGCAGGCCTGGGGCGCGGGGGGCCGTGAGCCGCTCACCGGCGTCGCGCAGCTGATGCGCATGCTCGCCGCCGCGGTGCTGGCCACCGGGGCCGGAGCCCTGCTGGGCCCCACGTCGGTGTGGCTGCTGACGGGGAACTGGTCGTGGCTGACGGCCCTGGTCTGGATGACCCGCAACACCGCCAGCGTCCTGCTCGTCACGGCCGTCGCCTTCCGCGTCGGCTGCGTGCTCACCGCCCGCCGCGACGCCCGGGACGCCCGGGACGACGCCCCGCGCGTCGTGGTCGAGGTGCGCTGGCCGCGGGGGTGGCAGCTGGTGGAGCTGAGCGCCGCCCTGGTGTGCTCGGCGGTGGCCTACGCGCTGATCTTCGGCCGCTACGACGGCCTGCCCATCGCCTTCCCGCTGGTGGCCCTCTCGGCCTGGGTGGCCTTGCGCTTCGACACCACCATCGTCGTGGTCCACGACCTGGCCATGGGGGTGGTGGCGGTCGTCCTCACCCTGGCCGGCAACGGCCCGTTCGCCATGATCGCCGACGACGCCACCCGGGCCGTCGTGGTGCAGCTCTACGTGGTGATGCTGGCCGTCCTGGGGTTGTCGCTGGCCATGGGCCGCGACGAGCGGGACGTCCTGCTCGCACGGATGACCCTCTCCACCGCCGCCAGCCGGGAGCTGGCCGCCGAGGCCGCCGCCCAGCGCGCGCTGGCCGAGGAGGCGCGTGCCCTGGCCGAGGAGGCCCGCCGTGAGGCGGAGCGCGCCACCGCCGAGGCCGAGGCCCGCGGGGAACTGGCCCAGGCCGTCCTGGAGTCCGTCGAGGTGGGCATCGTCGTCGCCGACGCCGACGGGCACCTCACGATGCTCAACCGCGCCGCGCAGACCTGGCACGGCCTGGACGCCGACGCCGGCCTGGACCCCGCCGAGCACGCCGGGCGCTACGACCTCTTCACCGGCGACGGCACCACGCCCCTGGCGACGGAGGACGTCCCCCTCGCCGAGGTCCTGCGCACCGGCGGCGTGCGGGCGGCCGAGATCGTCATCGCGCCCACCGACCGCCCGGCGATCACCGTGACCTGCTCGGGGCGGCGCATGCACCGCGCCGACGGCAGCGCCCTGGGGGCGGTGGTGGCCATGACCGACGTCAGCGCCGACCGCGCCCTGCGCCGCGAGCTGGAAGCCGCCCACCGCCAGGCCGACGAGCAGGCCACGCTGCTGCAGGCCGCCTTCGAAGCGTCGATGGTGGGCAACCTCCACCTCGCCCTCGACGGCACCGTGCTGCGCGTCAACCCCGCCGCCGCCGCCCTGGTCGGTCGCACCCCCGCGGAGCTGGTGGGGCAGGACTGGAGTCCCCACCTGCACCCCGAGGACCGCGAGGTGCGCCGGGGGGTCGTGCGCGACCTCATCGCCGACACCGCCCGCCGCGCCGCCGACACCGCGGCCGGGGGTGGCGACGTCGCGTCGATCCCCGCCGCCACCGTCGACGGTGAGGTCCGCTACCTGCACCGCGACGGGCGCACCGTCCACACCCAGGCCTCGACCGTCGTGGTGCGCGACGCCGCGGGGCAGCCGGCGTACCTGGCCAGCCAGCTCCTCGACGTCAGCGACCGGGCGGCGGCCGAGGAGAGCGTGCGTCGTCAGCGCGACGTCTCCACCCGTCTGCTGCGGGCGCTGAGCGACCTCGGTGAAGGCGTCCTGGTCGAGCACGGCGAGCAGATCACCTACGTCAACGACGCCATGGCCCGCCTGACCGGTCGCCGCACCCCGGGTCTGCTGGCCCTGCCGACGTCCCTGCTGCTGGTGCCGGAGGCGGAGCAGGACGCGTGGACCGCGCGCCGCGCCTCCACCCTCGGGCAGCTCGGTCCGTCCACGCCGCTGGTCACCGCCCTGCGCCGCGGCGACGGGACCGTCGTGCCCGTGGAGGTCACGACCGTGCCGCTGCCCGACGCGGGCGGGCACGCCACCCTGACCCTGGTGCGCGACCTCTCCGAGCGCCTGCGCGCCCAGAGCGCCCTGGCCGCCTCCAACGAGCAGCTGCAGGAGGCCAACCGCCTCAAGGACGACCTCGTGGCGACCCTCAGCCACGACCTCCGCCAGCCGCTGTCGACGACCATCGGGTTCGCGGAACTGCTGCTGGACGACTGGCAGGAGCTGCCCGAGGCCGACAAGCGGCACTACCTCACCCGCATCCAGAAGGCCGGACGGTGGGCCAACGACCTGCTCGAGGACATCCTCACGATGGCGCAGCTGGACGCCGGGGCACCCACCCCCCGCACCACCCGCGTCCACGTCCCGACCCTCGTCGCCGACGTCCTCGACCGCTCGGGCCACGACGGGTCGACGGTGGACAGCACCGGCGTCCAGGACCTCACCGTCCTCGCCGACCGCGGTCACCTCGAGCAGGTGCTGACCAACCTGGTCTCCAACGCCGTCAAGTACGGCGCGACGCCGGTGCGCCTGGTCGCCCGCCGCCGCGGCGAGCTCGTCGCCCTCGACGTCGTCGACGCCGGTCCGGGGGTGCCCGAGTCCTTCGTGCCGCACCTCTTCGACCGCTTCGCCCGCGCCACGACCGGGGCCGCGGTGGACAAGAAGGGCACGGGGCTGGGCCTCTACATCGCCCGCGCCCTGGCCAACGCCAACGGCGGGAACCTCACCTACCAGCCCGCCGCCGGGGGTGGCGCCCGCTTCACCCTCACCCTCAACGCCCTCACCGTGGACGCCGGGGACAGCGGGGACCCGCGGCGAGCGCTGGAACAGGCGCTCGGGACGTCCTGACGCGTCGAGCGGCCACCTCCCACCCGGACGCACGCGCCCGGGTGGGAGGTGGCACCGCTCAGACCGGGTCGCCGAAGTCCGGGACGGGCAGGCGCGCGCCGTCCTGCTTCGCCGACTCGTTGGCGACGATCCCCGGGAGGGTGAACCGGGCCGCGACCCACGCGTTGACCGGCGGGTGGACGCGGTCGCGGACGGCCACGACGAAGTCGTCGGCCAGGAAGTGGTGGGCTCCCTCGTGCCCGTTGGGGGCCCCTTCGAACTCCTTCGGCAGCCGGCTGCGGTCGTGTACCTTCGCCGTGCCGGACCGGAAGCTGCTGAGCAGCGCCGGGTCGATGTCGCTCATGTCCTCGGGGACGTCGGAGTGCTCACCGGCCCGCAGCTCGTCGCTGATGTCGATGGTGCTGCCCTTGTGGTAGTCCTCGCCGTCGGACTTCACGGTGACGACGGTGCTGGTGACGGACTGCTCCATGACCTGTTCGGTGCCGTAGAAGCGGAACCGCGACTCCGGACCGTTCCAGTACCCGACGCGGCGGAACTCGTTGGTCCGCATGACCCCGCCGTCGGCGAGGGTGAAGAGCGCCGACATGTTGGAGAAGTCGTTGTCCCAGCGCGAGACCGCCTTGTCGAAGACGCCGTCGTCGCGGGTGTCGCTGATGCCGGTGCAGCTGACGCTGACGGCGTGGGTCGGCCAGGCGCCCAGCACGCCGCCGATGGCGTGGGTCGGGTAGAGCATGGGCGGGTAGCTGGCCGTCTCCTTCCAGTCCTCCCCGCCGCTGTACTGGTAGGCGGCGTAGAAGCCGTTGTCCATGTCGTGGACGTAGTCGCCCTCGCCGTAGAACACCCGGCCGAACTCACCGGCCGCGATGTGCTCGCGGGCCCAGACGGTGGCGGGGTTGTAGTAGCTGGTCTCGCCCATCATGTAGACGAGCCCCGTCTCGCGGACCGCGGCCACGATGGCCTCGACGTCGTCGACGGTCGTCGCCATCGGCACCGCGGAGTAGACGTGCTTGCCGGCGGCCAGCGCCTGGCGGACCAGGGGACCGTGCGACCAGCGCTGCGTCATGATGGCGACGGCGTCCACGTCGGAGGCCAGGGCGTCCTCGAAGCTCTCGAAGGACCCGGCGAGGCCGTGGGTCTCGACGTGCTGCTGCGCACGCTCGGGCACGACGTCGGTGACCCACACCTCTTCGACGTCGGGGTGCAGCTGCCACAGAGCGATGAAGCTCCGGGCGAACTGGCCGGTGCCGATGACAGCGATCTTCACGAAGGACTCTCCTGTGAGCCGAGGGGACGAACGGTGAACCCCCAGGATGATCCACACCGACGCCGGCGGCGAGGTCGGGGCGTGCGGCGCGCCGCTGAGGAGAGCACCGTGTCGCTCGTGGACGGACGGTGGTGGCGGTGAGCGGGTTCGCCCGGTGGTTGCCCGACGGGGCCGCGCGGCTCGTCCGGGCGCTGCGTCCGGCGCGCACCAGGCCGGCCGAGCAGACGAAGGTGGCGCGGGAGCTCAGGTACCTCGACCCGCCCGACGCGGCTCCCACCGGGGTGCGGGAGCGGCGCTGAAGGTTCCGGGCTCGCCCCGACGTTCCCCGGCTCAGTGCGGACGTCGCTGGTTCCCGCCGCGACCCTCACCGCTCCGCCCCGTTCACCTGCGCGCCCCGCTCGACCAGACCCACGGCGTCGGCCAGCCCCCACCGCGGGTCGGCCCGGCGCAGCGCGCGCACCTGCTCCACCCGCGGAGCGCTGCCCGCACCGGCCGCAGCGAGGGCTTCGGAGACCCGCTGCGGCGACCACTGCTGCGCGGCCTGCAGAGAAGCCAGCACCCGACGACGCTTCAACGGCAGGGACAGCAGGACGATCCCGACCACCGGTGGGAGCAGCCCCTGCCCCCACTCACCCTGCACGCACGAGCCGGCGCCTAACCCGACGAGGAGGACTCCCGCCACCGCTGCCGCCCAGCGGATCACCGTCAACGTCACCAGCGGCGACACCCTCGGCTCACCGTCTCCACGTCGGATCACGAGACGACGCTGGCGGAGCCGCCCGGGCGCTCGCGAACGATCAGGCGGTCACGCCGCGGAACGCGACGAGGGGATGAGTGCCCGGGTGCAGCGGGCGCGGCGGCCAGGTCGTCCTCCCCAGCAGGCGGTCCTCGACGACAGCGTCCTGCAGGGCGTCCGCGGCGGCGAGCAGTTCGTCCGCCGTCACCGGCGCCCCGGGCGCCCCGATCGGGATGCCGGTACCGGAGCCGTCCGGAGTCCACACCACCGCCACCGTCTCCGCCCGGGGCGGGGTGTGCGGGTGGTGACGAGGCGGCACCAGTCCTCCTGCACCTGGTAGCTGATCCCGCTGCTGTCCCAGTCGCGCAGGACCGGGCCCAGCACCGCCGCTGTCTCAGGTCGCCCCCGACCATGGTGGTCCACCCCCGCCGGAACCGTCGCGGTCAGGACGGCAGCAGGTCCGGGGCGATCTCGTGCAGGCGGGCGGCCACCGCCGCCTCCAGGCGACCCTGGGGAGCGATCTCGAAGAACGACGCGTCGAGCTGGTTCCACACCCGTTCGTCCTCGTCGGAGAGCTCCTCCCAGCCGGTGGGCCGAAAGCGCAGGTACTCGTCGCGGGCGCGGGCGACGAGCGCGGCGACGTCAGTCAGACCGAGCCACTGGAAGCCCGCGACAGCGTCGTCGACCGAACGCACGTCCTCGCTGAAGAAGGTGTTCTCGATGCCTCCGCCGACCAGGCCGCCGTTCTCGGAGATGCCGTGCAGGGCCAGCGCCGCCCCCAGCGAACGGAGTCCGGGCAGGACCGAGGCGTCCTCGCCCTCGTAGGCCTGGACGGCGCGGGCGGTGAGCGCGTCGAGCAGCGGGGTCATCGGCTGCGGCCTCCGGTTGCGAACAGGTGAGTTGGAGACGCTAGCGCCCACCTCGGACGTCCTGGTGGAAGGTGATCGGTCCGTGCTGTCGGCGGGGGTCCTGCTCGCCGATCGAGGGTCGGAACGCGTTCACCGCTGAAGGGTCGACGTTCCTCCCGCGGTGCGCGCGGTCGGTCGAGACGCCGTCTCCGAGCCCCCACGTCTCAGCGGCGCCGGGTCAGCGCTCACAGACCTCGACGACGTGCCGTTCGCGGAAGGTGCGGGACGCCTCCACGTCCATCCACGGCACGTGCCCCTGCTCGCCCCGGAAGACGAGGACGCCCGGTCGGGGTCGTCGAACACCTCCCTCGGTCCACCGCCCCAGGTGCGTCCTGGGTGCCCCGTCTGGCCGGCTCCACTGCTTGACAGCAATACTGAGCGTACTCATAGTTGAGTTGGTTCGGTTGCGTCGAGCCCTCGAGTGGAGCACACCCACGAGTTCTTCCACCGCTGACGCCCATCCGTCCGTCCCCCGCCCACCAGAGCACGAGAGAGAGCAACCGTCATGAAGGCGTTCGCCATCGACGCGTACCGAGGCCCCCTGCACGCCATCGAGATCCCCGAACCCGTCGTGGGTGAGCACGACGTGCTGGTGCGGGTGGAGGCCGCCGGTCTGAACTCACTGGACGAGAAGATCAGGACGGGGGAGTTCAAGACGATCCTCCCCTACGACCTCCCGCTCGTCCTGGGTCACGACGTGGCCGGAACCGTCCTGCAGGTCGGAGCCGGGGTGCGCGCCTTCAGTCCCGGGGACGAGGTCTACGCCCGTCCCGGCAAGGACCGCATCGGGACCTTCAGCGAGCGCATCGCGATCCCGGAGGCCGACGTCGCCCTGCGCCCGCGATCGATCACCATGACCGAGGCCGGTTCCCTGCCCCTGGTGGCCCTCACCGCCTGGCAGGCGCTGGTGGAGAGGGGGGGGCCTGCAGGCCGGGCAGAAGGTCCTCGTCCACGCCGGAGCCGGCGGGGTCGGGAGCATCGCGATCCAGCTCGCCAAGCACCTCGGCGCCCACGTGGCCACCACCGCCAGCGGCTCCAACGCCGACTTCGTCCGAGACCTCGGTGCCGAGACCGTGATCGACTACCGCACCCAGGACTTCGAGCAGGTCTCGAGCGGCTACGACCTCGTGCTGGACAGCGTGGGTGGGGAGACCCTGGCGAAGTCCCTGCGCGTCCTGCGACCCGGGGGCAGGGTCGTCGGCATCACCGGCCCTCCCGACCCCACCTTCGCTCGCGAGGCCGGCCTGAACCCCGTCCTGCGCCTGGCCATCACCGGGCTCAGCGCCAAGGTCCGACGGCAGGCCGAGAAGCTCGGCGTCTCGTACGAGTTCCTGTTCATGCACGCCAGCGGCGAGCAGTTGCGCCAGATCACCCGCCTCGTCGAGGACGGCGTCCTGCGTCCGGTGGTGGGCAGGACGTTCCCCTTCGACCAGGCCCCACGGGCGCTGCAGGCGATGCACGCGGGCGGGGTGCGCGGCAAGAGCGTGATCACCTTTCCGACCCCCCGCTGACGTCGGCCCGCGGACCTCGTCAGCGGGGTAGCACCAGGACGAGCTGGCTCCGGATGTGGGCGGCGATCTCCTCGACGCTCCACGTGGTGCCGGCGTCGGTCGCCATGGCCAGGAACATGACGGCGGTCACGACGTGGGCCAGGGTCGCAGCAGTGTCCACCCCCAGGGAACCGTCACGGGTCAGCACCTCGGCGATGGCCGTCTCGGTCTGCGCGGCGATCAGCAGGGCCTGTGCGTGGTGGGGCTCGGTGGAGTCGCCGAAGGCCATCTCGCGCAGGTAGGTGCGCCCGTTCTCGACCTGGACGCGGTTGCACTCCACGACCGGTTCGACGACGGCCATGACGGCCTCCACCGTGCCCGCCGTGTCCGGCAAGGCCCGCGCCGCCTCGCGCCCGCGCTCCAGCGCCTGGGCGTAGTGGGCGTTCTGCACCATCAGCAGCAGCTCACCCTTGCTCCTGGCGTAGAGGAAGAGCGTGCCCGTCCCGATGTCGGCCTTGTCGGCGACCTGCTGGGTGGTGACCTCGTCCACGCCGTGCTCGGCGAAGAGCTCCCCGGCCGCGGCCACGATCCGCTCGAGCTTGGCCGCCTTGTTGCGCTCGCGCCGGCCCTGCCCGGGGGCGACGGACATGGTGTTCCTCCCGCGGAATAAGATCTGACTATGCTCGCTTATGAGTGGAGTCAGTATGACTGACGTTCGACTCCGCCCATCATCTCCCTCCGGTTCCGGCCCCCTCCGGCCGGTCGAGACGTGCCCACACCGCCTGACCCCTGGTCCCGGAACCCGAGATCGCCACCCAGTGCCCGACCACAGCGAGGAAGCAGAACCATGTCCAGTTTCAAGGGAGCAGTCGTCCTGGTCACCGGCGCGAACGGGGGCATCGGCACCCACTTCGTGCACGAGGCCCTGGCCCGCGGCGCAGCCAAGGTCTACGCCACCGCCCGCACCCCCCGCACCTGGGACGACGAGCGCGTCGTCCCGCTGCGCCTCGACGTCACCGACCCCGCCTCGATCACGGCTGCGGTCGCCGCCGCGCCCGACGTGAGCATCCTGATCAACAACGCGGGAGCCTCCCCCTCGACGTTCAGCATCCTCATCCAGACCGAGGAGGAGATCCGCACCAACGTCGAGGTCAACTTCCTCGGTCCGCTGTTCCTGGCCCGCGCGTTCGCACCGGTTCTCAGCGCGCACGGCCGGGGGGTCGTCATCGACGTCATCTCCGCCATGAGCTGGTACGCCGCGGGCGGGATCTACAGCGCCACCAAGGCCGCCCTCTGGTCGGCCACGAACTCCCTGCGCCTGGAACTGGCCCCCGCCGGTGTGCACGTCGTCGGCGCGCACGTCGGTTACGTCGACACCGCCATGGCCGCGCACTCCGACGACCCCAAGACCGACCCCGCGGACTTCGTGCGCACGGTCCTGGACGGCACCGAGGCCGGCGCCTACGAGATCCTCGCCGACGAGACGTCCCGGCAGGTCAAGGCCGCCCTCAGCGGCCCCGTCGAGGCGCTCTACCCCCAGCTCGCCCCCTCGACCTGACCGCAAAGGGGCTCTACGGCGGGTGGTGGTCGACCCCCACGGCCACCGTCTGCCGTTCCCCGTTCTGCCCACCTGTTCCACACCGCACGAGCGCTCAGCGGATCGTTCACTCGGTCAGGGCGGCCTGAGGCGCTCCTCGGATCTGGCGGGAGTCGCCCTACCGACTCTCCACCGCCGGCTTCCGACGGGCCTGGCGCCTGCGTCGTCGCCACTCCGCGGTCACCAGGATCAGCGAGGGGCAGAAGATCCACAGCGACAGGCGGACGGCTTGCTCGACGGAGGAGCGCAGCACGAAGAGGGTGACGGCTGCGAAGAGCAAGGCCAGTACGAACGGCACCGCGAGCAGCCACCGTCGACCGGACCCACGCTGCAGGAGCAGGTTCACGCCCTCAGCACCACCCACCGCGAGCCCGCCCAGGTCCTCATCGCTCACGAGTTCCTCGCCGCCCCTCGGTCACGATGAGCTGCTGCTTCGACACGTCGCGGCTCCTCGGTCATCCCGCGGTGCGCGCAGGCGCAGACGACGACCGACCGGGCGGCGGTTCGGTGATCAGGACGTGGAGTCTCTGGTCGGAGCCGGGCAGCGACGTCGGGCTCAGCGCAGGATCGGTTCGTGGGACGGACACGGGGGAGCTTGTTCGGTGTCGCGGCAGGGACGGTCCTGGTGGTGGTTCTGGCCGGCTGCGGCGGGGATGGTGACCTGTCCTTCCGCAACGACGGACCCGACGACGTGAGCGTCGTCTCCGACGGCCAGACCTCCACCGTCGACGCGGACGGCGGGATGGTGATCCTCGACGCGGGATGCACGGACGGGGACGTCCTGGTCACCTTCCCCTCGGGCAGGACCGTCACGCTCGCGGGCCCCGTGTGCCCGGACCAGGAAGTCGCCATCCACGACCAGGAGGTCGATCTGCGCACCCGCGCCGACGGCTGAGCCGACTGCGCGGTCATCGTGCGGTCGCCCGGCCGCACCTCGAGGGACGACGAGAACGGCGCTGTGATCGCCGGGCCGTGACCTGCCCGGAGCGATCAGCAGGAGACTCACGCCGAGGAGGACCGACATCGAACCCGGGGCGAGAGAACGACGATCATCCGGTGCGACGAGCACCACGGTCGCGACTCCCACCAGCACCACGACCACCGCGAACAGCGCGGAGGCGTGCAACCTGGCGGTCGGCCCGTGCGTGCCAGGAGGTAGGAGGTGGGTGCGTGAACGCCACGACGAGTGAGTCCTTCGAGGACTTCGTCGTCCCCTCGGTCCCGCGGCTGCGGCAGGTGGCCTACGCCTGCTGCCACGACTGGCACCGAGCCGACGACCTGGTCCAGGACACCCTCGAACGCCTCTACGTCGTCTGGGGCCGGGTGACCCGGCACGGTGACGTCCTCGGCTACGCACGAGTCGTCCTGGTGCGCCGCTTCATCAGCGAACAGCGCCGCCCGTGGCGACGGCGCGAGCACCCCACCGGTCGTGTCGAGGACCACGACGTCGCGGCCACCGACGTGGACACCGGTCAGCGCCTGGACCTGCTGGCCGCACTCGCCGCGCTGCCTCCACGACAGCGGGCGGTGGCCGTGCTGCGCTTCGTCGAAGACGTCGACGTGGCCGAGGTCGCCGAGATCATGGGATGCAGCGAAGGCACCGTCAAGAGTCAGACCAGCCACGCCCGGCGGGCCCTGCAGCAGCGGCTGCGGCCATCCTCGGCACCCTTCCTGCCCACGGACGAGGTGAGTCCCCGATGAACCCTCCCGGCACCCGACCTGGACCGGACGAGGTCGCCGCGCAGCTGCGCGCGGCCCTGGCCGCGGCACCCCCGCCGGCCTCGCGCATCACCCCCGCCGGCCTCGCGCATCACCCCCGCCGGGGTCACCCGAGGCGGGAGACGCCGCAAGCTGCGCCACCAGGTCCTGCCCCGCGCGGTGGCAGCAGCGGTGGTGGTGGCTGCGGTCACCGGTGGGCTGCACTTCGTCGGCGGGAGCAACGCCGTCCTCCTGCCCGCCTCCAGCGCACCGTCCTACACGCCCTCGGCGAGCACGTCACCGGAAGACGTCGTGCGGACGTACCTGCAGGCCCTGCACCGGCACGACGAGTCCACCGCGCGGGCGCTGGAGACCTCGAGGTTCGCCGGCCGGAGCGACTGGGCCGAGGATCCCCCGCAGATCGACGACATCGAGGTGGGAACCAGCCTCCGTCAAGACCCCACGGGCACCGCAGCCGAGGGGCACGCCCAAGCCGTCTTCGTCCCCGTGACCTTCACCCTGCACGGCGCGGGCGACGAGACCATGCCGGACGGCCCCACGTCGTGGGGTTACCTGCTGATGCGCGACGGCGACCAGGACCCCTGGCTCATCCAGGACAACGGCGACGGCTGAACCACGCCTCACGTCGTGGACGCCGGCGACTCCACGGTCGTCCCGCGTCCGTGTCGGCGGCACGGGACAGTGGGCGTGTGGATCTCCTGCGCGTCCCCGACCCCGTCCCGACCGACCTCCTCGCCGGCCTCGTGGAGGTGCTGCGGGACGCCGTCCAGGACCGCGCCAGCGTCGGCTTCGTCCGCGTCCCCGACGTCGTGGACGCCGAGCAGTGGTGGCGTCGGTACCTCGCGGGCGGGTGGACGTGGGTCGCGGTCGAGGAGGTGCAGGGGACGACACGGGTCGCCGGGACCGTCAGCCTGCGCGTGGACCAGCCCGAGAACGCCCCGCACCGCGCCGAGCTGACCAAACTGCTGGTCCACCGTGACTTCCGGGGGCGGGGGCTCGCCTCCCGCCTGGTGACCGCGGCGGAAGAGGCAGCTGTGCGAGCGGGGCGAACTCTGCTGGTGCTGGACACCGAGACGGGGAGCCCCGCGGAGGGCACCTACGAACGGTGGGGCTGGCACCGCGTCGGGACCATCGAGGGGTACGCGGTGAACCCCGACGGGGACGTGAGGGGTACGACGTTGTTCAGCAAGGTGCTGGACGAGCCGCTGGATCGGTGAACGACCGACACCAGCGCGTCGAGGTCCAGCCTCGTGCCACACCCCCGCTGGACGTGACGACCCGGTCACGTCGAGGAGCAGAACGCACGGTCAGCTCACCGCACCTGCTGGCTCTCCCGATGATCGGGCGCCCACAGGCTGCCGTGAGTTCAGCACCACGCCACCGCATCCGCGATCCACAGCGACGGCTCACCACGCGGTGGCAGGGCGGGTGACACGCTCATCGTCGCCGGCAGCAGCGGCGTACCGGAGTCCGGGGACGCCGAGGTCGACACCACCGTCAGGGCGTACCGCCCCAGGGACTGATCGAGGTCCCGCCAGCAGGACCAGACCCACCAACGACCGCACGGTCATCCCGCGTTGTGAGCGGTCGGCGACGTCGCGGTCATGGCGAGAAGCGCTCAGCCGTTTCAGTTGGTGAGAGCGTGACTGACCACCCGTTCGGACGCTCAAGAAGTCGGCTCGAGTACCGATACAGACGCACCGATGGACAGTCATGAGGACCATCCGGGTCTTGGCCAGCATCGTCGCAGTCATCACGAGTCCCCTGCTGCTCGCCGGCTCCTCCGCGTCAGCCCTACCTGCGGACCCCGTGCCCTCCCGGTGCTACTCCTACACGATCTACGAGTCCGTATCCGGTTTCGCCAGCGCTGAAGAGCTGATGCGCGCCAACCTGGAGAACGCGCAGGGCAACCACCAGTACCTGCTCGACCGTGCACCCGTCAGCAACGAAGACCCGTCCTTCGACGGGTTCATGGCCGGATCGCAAGGTGAAGTCGAAGGCTTCTCCGCGTTGTTGGACGCTGCGCGCCGGGCGTCGTTTCCCAGGACGGGGGCACCGCTGCGGGCGCTGGACAGTGACGGTCAGCTCATCGCCGAGGCCACCTTCAACGCCGAGATCGCCAAGACTCGAGGCACCTACGCACTGGACTCCGTGACATTGCCTGCCCCCGGTCACGATCCCGCCCACGACTGCAGGTGACCTGACGATCGAGGGCGATCACTTCCCTCACCATCCACCGGGCGACTTCACGGTCATCCCGTGGTGCGCGCGGTCGGCGGCGGCCGACAACTTCACGTTCTTGTCGAGGAGCGGATGCAAGCAGACGCGGATCGCGCCCGCTCAGCCCAACCTTGCGCTCACCTGCGTCAAAGACCTGACCGCGTGCGCGTACGGCGCCGGCAAGGGACCCGTCTGGCCCTCGACCGCCACCGCCCGCATCCCCGCAGCCGCCGCCGCCTGCAGACCAGCGACCGCGTCCTCCACCACCACGCACGCCTGCGGCATCACACCAAGAAGGCGCGCAGCCATCTCACACCCCTGCGGGTCAGGCTTGCCCGCTGTGATGTCGTCCGCGCTGACCAAGACAGCGGGCTCGCCGAACCCAGCTGCGCGCAACCGCGCCTGAGCCACCGGCCGGTTCCCCGAGGTGACCACCGCCCACGCCCCCACCGGAAGCTGAGCAACCAGCTCCAAGGCCCCCGCACAGGCCCGGACCTCGCCGGCGGTGGCCACCTCCTGCTCCAGCAGCAGCCGCTCCTCGGCAGCGGCATCCAGGTGCGGGGCGACCTGCGCGACCAGCTCGGCGTTGGTCCGCCCCGGGGACAGGTCCACCAGGAGCTGGGGATCGACGCCGTGCTCGCGCGCCCACTGACGTAGCTGCTCCTCGATGAGGGCCATGGAGTCGACCAGCACGCCGTCCATGTCGAACAGCACCGCCTGACAGGTCTCGACCGCTCCGGCCACCTGCAGCTGCACGTCCACATCGCCTCCCGATCAGGTCACCTCGCCAAGGGGCGAGGCTGATCTCAACGGTGGACCACGACGCTCTGCCGAAGCAAAGCGCACTCCTTGGGGTGGCCGCCTGGTCATGCCGTCGTGGGACGACCGCACGGTCATCCCACTTGTGTGGGTGATCCGTGTCGTTGGTCGCTTGAGGGTCATGGCTCCGACCCATCCCGACCGGCGCTGGTCAGCTGACCTCCACCCAACCCGGCTACACCGCCACCGCCACCGTCGAGGACGCACCGACAGGGACCTACCGCGTGGGGTCCCTTGGGGTGGAGTGCACGTAGTCGCCTGGCGAGATCAGGCTGGGTCTCCGCGCGACGTCACGGTCATCGCGCGATCAGCGGCGGCGGTGACCTGACCCAGGACGCACGACGGCCGCCGGGCTGTTCAGCCCGGCGGCCGTAGACGTGTTGTGGTCGACCCGGCAGTCGCCTCTCGGCGGAAGGCCGCTCAGAGCGGCTGAAGGTGGGCCCGGGGACATGCAGCGGATCGGCCACCCCCTAGGAGCCGAGGACGGTCAGCAACATTCCCAGCGTCACCACGTCTCGGCGCGGTCCACCAAGCGCTCGGTCATTCCGCGCTCTGGGATGTACTTGACTCATGACTACGCGACGACCGTTGTCCGCCTGCGCAACGCCCACCACCGCGCAATGACTACAGCGAGCAGCGCTCCCCCGAGCACCAGAGAACACTCGAAGAGCACGACCTCAAGTGTGGTGCTGTACCCAGTCAGCCCCGCGTAGTAGATCGCCGTCGGCAAGGACACCGCCACCGACACAGGAATCAACACCGCCGCCCGCCACACGGTGGCGTGGGCCCGGACCCGGTTGCGCAGCGCCACGTGCACCCCGGCCACCATCAACGCCACCGCCACCACACCCATGAAGACGTATCCGCCGAACAAGACCACCCACTGCCCCCTCGTGTAGGGATCCGCGATGTAGGTGACGTTGCCGTCGGCGTCCACGTAGCTGCCGGAGGCGGGTGTGGCGGTGTCGGTGGGCGAGATGGTCGCGGCGCTGATCGCGGTCTGGAAGAACGGCCAGATGACCAGCGCCACCAACGCCCCGACCACGGCGAGCACCAGCACGGTGCTGTAGCGACCCCGAGGACGGTGAACGCCACGCTCTCGCACCACCTCATCGGCGAAGGTCGCCGGGTCAGAGCCCAGCAGGTCTGCCACGTCGTGCACGTCCTGGCCGCCGGTGGCGGTGTGGGCGGCCACCAGGTCGGCGCGCACGTCCTGCAGCAGGGCCTGACGCTCCGCCCGCGGTACGTCGTCCTCCCTCCAGCGGGAGTCCAGCTGGGCCAGCGCCGAGGCCACGACCGGGGGTAGTCCCTCGTGATTCTTCTTCCTACCCGGCAGCACGTTCACAGCGTGACCTCCTGAGGAGTGACGACGTCGGTGGCGACCAGCAGGTTTGCCACGACGTGGGTGGATTGCAGCCACTGGGTGCTCCAGGCCGCCAAAGCGGTCTCGCCTTGAGGGGAGAGGCTGAAGACCTTGCGCGGAGGGCCGGAGCCGCTGGGCTCGCTGCGCTCCTCCAGCAGGCCGAGTCGGCGCAGGCGGGTGATGAGGGGGTAGATCGTGCCGTAGCTGGTCTCACCCAGCCCGGCCTGTTGCAGGCGGTGGCTGAGTTCGTAGGCGTGGCCGGGCTGTTGGCGCAGCATCGCGAGCAGGCACATGTCCAGGACTCCGCGGACGAGTTGCGCTCGTCGGTCTGCGTCGTCGCCAGCCGCTGTCATGTCGTGCACAGTAGTGGAGGAAGTAGGTGCCGCCTAGTACCTTCGACTGCGCCGTTGCAGGCCGTGAGGTCGTGGGCTGCGGACACGCACATCTACCGGTCATCCCGCGGTCCGGGCGCGATCGTCGGCAGCTGACGACGATCGCGGTCTTGCTGATGTCCGCGCCGCTCGACACCCTGTGGTGACAGTTGGAGGCGTCCGCACCTGACAGCGTCAGCGGGTGAGCAAGCCCTCCGCCCCACCAACAGCAAGACCCGGTGAAACAGTGACAGGGGTGCCGGTCAGGAGGTGGGTGTGAGCCCACCACCGCTGCCCGATGCTGCGGACGAGCAGCGTTTTCACGCGCTGTACACCGACGTGTACGCCGACGTGTTGCGCTTCGTCAACCGTCGCCTACCGAGCGAGGCAACCAGCAGCGCCGAGGACGTGGTCGCCGACGCCTTGCTCGTCGCCTGGCGACGTTTCGAGGACGCCCCACGACGTCGCGACGCTCAACGCGCCTGGGTGTTCGGCATCGCCCGCAACTGCCTGCTGACCTCACGCCGGAGCAGCGGCCGCCGCCAAGCCCTCACCGTCCGGCTGGCCGATCAAGGCGAGGCGACGAGCAACCCCCACGACGCCGTCATCGCCTCCCTCGACCTCACCACCGCCTGGCAACGCCTCGACCCCGGTGAGCAAGAAGTCCTCGCCCTCGCCGTCTTCGAGGACCTGACATCCGCCCAGGCCGCGCTGGTACTCAGCACCACCGCCACCGCCTACCGGTTGCGCCTCATGCGCGCCCGACGAGCCCTGCGCGTGCACCTGGACGGCACCGACACCCCGAGGCCCGCCGCGGCACCGCCGCGCCACCCCCTCACAGACGACACGTTGGAGGCGACCCGATGAGCCCCACCCACCGCCCGGACGCTGAGATCAACGCCGCACTGAAAGCCCTGGACGCGGCGCCCTCGACCCCCCTGGATCACGCCGCGCGCGTCCGTGCCCGAGCGGATCTCGACGGCATCGTGGCCCAGCCCCGCACGTACCCCGGGCGGGCTGGCCGCGATCCGCTCCTGCCCCGGCTCCCTCGTACCGCGCGGCGCGTGGGTGCTCTCGCCCTGGCCGCCGGCATCGCGGTGCTGGGCGTCAACACCTCCCAGGTGCTCGGCGGGGGAACGGCGTACGCCGGCTCATGGGCGCCGGTACCTACCGCTGCGAGCCCCGCCGACGCTGCCGCCGCGAGCCAGGCGTGCGCCGCGGAGGAGACCTTGACGTACGGCTACCACGTCAAGCGGTGGCAGACCCGGCTGGCTGAGCGGCGAGGAGACCTCGTCCTCGTGGTGTTGGACGAGGGGTCGGACCCCGTCGTGACGCTGACGTGCCTGGTGGACCTCCCACCGGGAGGCGAGGCGTCGTTCGTGGCCGGCGGCGGCGGTGGAGGGGCGCGCCCGGCCGCCGACGCCATCAGCGTCAGCGGAATCTCCGAGGACACGACCCCCGGCGATGAGCTCTCAGTCCTCGACGGGCTCGTAGGCGAGAACGTCGCAGCGGTCACCGTCCACGCCCAGGGTGGACTGACTGCGCAAGCCACGGTCCAGGACGGTCACTACGCCGCTTGGTGGCCGGGTCGTGCGATGCGCAAGACCACCACGCCGTCCTCTCCGGGCGCGGAGAACAACTGCGAGGGCGAGTGCCGCACCACCCACCTGGTGCCCACGTACACCCTCGACGTCACCCTCCGGGATGGCACTGTGCTGCGCGACGTCTCTGGACAACCTCTCTGAGTGGTCCAGGCCATCGCTCCCAAGGTGACGCGATGCGCAGACCTACCGCACTGCAGACGACGTCGCGGTCATGCCGAGAAGCGCATGATCGTGTTTCAGCCAGAATCGAGGAGCACATGAACAACGGACCCGCCCCCCCAGCCCGACGAAGCAGGCAACGAAGACTGGAACATCAGGCTCTTCGATCTGAACACCTCCGTACCCGATCAAGCATTGGACGTCGCCCCCTCCGTGCTAGGCAGCGGCATGCCCCGGCGCTACATGGACTACCGCCCACTCGAAGGCCAGGACATCATCGACTTCCTCACCAGGAGCAGTGTCCCTGTCGGCGCCCATGACCTAACGACCGCTGACTGGGCAGCCCGCAGCCTCGACCAGGCCACCTTGCTGACCGTCCTGTCGTGGGTGCGCCGCGCCTCGGCGAGCGGCTCCACGTAGTTCACGGTCATCCCGCCCTCCGAGTGCGATCACGGCCAGCCACGACTTCACGCTCGTGACGATGTCCGGGCGTTCAGCCCTGGCCGTCGCACCCACCGCTGTCACCACATGAGGTCACCCGTGGGTGAACCGAAACGGTCACCCGGGCGACCAGATCGGCGCACCCACGTCTTCCCCCACGACGGGGGTCGCCCCGCTGCACCGACGTCGCGGTCATGACGATGACCGGACCTCGACGGGCGGCTCCTCCGCCCCGACGGAGCGGCCGGCGGCGTACCTTCCCGCCGTGGACGTCGTCGTCGAAGTCGGTGGTTGGGAGCACGAATGTTGCGGAGGTCCCGTCGAGCGTGACCAGGTGGTCGACTTCACGTGCCTCCTCATCACCGAACCCAGTGCCCAGCCGCGACTCGTCGAGACCCACCACGACCTGGAGGTCGCTCACCCCTTCGAGCGCGTCCGAGGACGAGTGGTCGACGTCGAGGTCGTCCTGGACGACGGGAGTACTCGACCTGTCCTTCGCGTGCCCGGGGGAACAGCGCTCTGCGGCTTCGGTGACGACGATGGCCACCTCGAGGACCCGTGGACCGGAGAGATCGTGGTCGCAACCCGCAACGACTTCCTCGTCACCGTGCGGGTGCCTGATCAGCAGCAGCTGAACCCGGTATCGATCTACCAGACATGACGAGTTGTGCGCAGTCTCGAGCGGCTGGCGACGTCGCGGTCTTGCCGAAGAGCGGGTGAAGCTCAAAGAGCACGCGGACTGTCCTTCGGGCTGCGAACGTAAGCCTTCAGACCTCGATCTGTTGTGGTGAGCAACGACAGTGACCCGTCCTTCCAACTGAGTTCCTCGCACCAGCCGACGAAGCGCCCGTGGTGGCAGTCTGCGGACACACCGCAACGAGCCTTGGTGGTGGGCTGTCTCATGGGCCCGCGGCGGTCTTGTCGTGGATCTTGCTGCTCATCGGAGCCGATTGGTGGGGCCTGCGGCTCGTCCTTGCTCTCTTCTTCAGCGTCGTTGCCGCTCGTTCATTCGCAACGGTCATCGTGGCTCGCTCTCGGCATCGCTGACCAACGCCTGCTCATCTCGCAGTGCGCGCGCAACGCACGGTCATCCCGCGGTGCGCGCTCAGCACTGACCGGTCAGCAGTAGCAGGTCCTCGTCGTCGTCACTGACCCAGCGCCCACCCGTCCACACGACCTCGCCGCCCGGCTGCGGCGTCTGGCTGGTCAGGGTCTGGCGTACTGCCTGCCACCGCTCCAGAGCATCGGAGCCGTCGAAGTAGTCGAGCTGCTGGCCGCCGTACCAGTAGAGGACCAGTGGGGCCCCGGCTGCGATCAGCGCGTCAGCCTCGCGGCGCTTGATGCGGCTGGAACCACGCGTGAACCGGCTTCCGCTGGGACTGATCACCTGCCCCGATTCCACGGCGTTCCATTGCTCTTCAGCCAGGCTTGCTCGCACCGCTCCAGCATGGCCGACAGACGCACGGTCATCCCGCGTTCAGTGCGTGGCGAGCATGGTCATCTGGACAAGAGCAGATCCCGCACCCGACACCACGCCGCGGTCTCCTCCCGATGCCACCCCGTCCGGTGCAGGCCATCGAAGAGCAGCCCTGCCTCCGCAACGGCCTCCCGGTCCAGCTGCCCTCCGGAGACGACGGTCTGGACACAGCCCGCGACGGTGCTCGCCGCGACCTGCAGCTCCATCCACTTCTCCCACTCCTCAGCAAGAGCCCCGTCGTCGGGCTGCCGCAAGTACGCGTCCGCGGCATCGAGTGCGGCCTGCAGCTCAACGTCGGTGTGGCCTGCCATCCCAGCAGTCTGGCGTCCATCGACTTCACGGTCATCCCGCGATCTGGGCGCAGTCGTGGACGGTCGGATGATCCTGCGGCCCGAGCCGCTTCACGCCGGGACGTGGTGCGGCGGCACTGCTCCCCGGCACCGGGGCCCGGACCCGGCGTACGCCGAGGGGTTGGAGGATCGGGGACGGGGATGCGGGAACGTCACCGGTGAAGCGCTCATCGCCGTCCACGCTCACCGCGCCGTCGGCCAGGCCGACACCGCCGCGCCCCGAGATCCACGGGATCCACGGGATCCACGGGATCCACGGAAATTGCTTTCGCTGCCTCGATCGGGTAGCCACACCTCGTGAAGACATCGCGGTTCGCGCTCGACGTGGCGACGGGTTTCCTGGCCGGCTGGGTGGCGGTGCGGGCGAAGGCGAAGGCCGAGTCCACGCTGCAGGGCTGGGGCGAGAAGCTCCTCCCGCCCGCACCCGGCCAGAAGGAACTCCCCGGCGCCGACCCCGCGGGCCACGGCGACCGCATGCCCCCCTCGGTGCTGTACCGGCGTCTGGTCGACCTGCGCGGCGGGAACGGCGACGCCCTGGAGGGCGACGCCCTGGAGGCGGGCGCCGTCTGGTTCCACCGCGCCCTGGCCTACGGCTACCCCGTCGCCTACTCCGTGGCGTCGCGGCGGGTGCCGCTCACGCGGGCCGGGGCAGGGACCCTCGGCGGCGCCGCGCTGTTCGGCGCCTTCCACGCGACGCTGCTGCCCGTGATGGGCGTGCAGGCCCCGGTGTCGGACCTGCCGAAGGCGTGGTGGGTCTGGGAAGGCGGGTCGCACGTGGTGTTCGGCGTCGCCGTGGACGTGGTCGTGGGGGCGGTCCGGCGCGTCACGGGCTAGCCGCGATCCTTCGGGAGTCGACGGCTGAGGTCGTCGATGGGCTCGGCGTGATGCTCCTCGCGCCACGCGTGCCCCTGGCGACTTCACCCCCGCAGCGACGGCAACGGCGGGAGGGTCCTCTCCAGCGACCATCGCCGGAGGCCACTGATCCGCGGCACCTCGAACACCCCGACGTCCGGTCGTCCCGCGATCCGCGTGATCATCTGGACAGGAGCAGGTCCCGCACCGACGCCACCCCGTCCGGTGAAGGCCGTCGAACAGGAGTCCCGCCTCAGCGACGGCCTCCCGATCCAACTGTCCTCCCGCGACGACGGTCTGCACGCAGCCCGTCGTCGCGGCACCCTGCAGCCTCACGGTCGTCCCGCGGTGCGCGCGGGCGCGCTGTTCTGGGCGGGCTCAGCTCGGCAACCGGAAGAACCATCCGTCGGCGGAATCGGCACTGCCCTCGGCCCCGGGCAGCACCCGCCCACCCCACCGCACCACGACGTCACCGACGAGTCCCACCGCACGCCCCGCCTCCCGCGGGCCGGGCACAGCGGGGAGCTTCGCCCACTCCCCGTCCGGGCCCAGCAGCGCGGTCTGACGATCAGAGACCAGCAGCACGTCACCACCACGGGTCAACGCCACCGGCTCGGCCGTCGACCCCCCACCGGGCAGGGAGGCGAGCTCTTCGACGTGAGCGGTGTCCACGGCGACCGACGCGAGGACGACGTCCTGCCCGAAGGTGACCCCGACCACCCGCCGCCCGTCCCACAACAACTCGTCGAAGCCCACCCAGTGACCCGGTGAGCGGTCCACCGCCGCACTGCCCCCGCCCGCCTCACCTGGTTCCGGCGCCCCGCCGGGGTCTCCGTCGACGCCGGCGGCCGGCCCGATCGCCCACTCCGCGACCTGGTTCCACCCGCCCTGCGGTGACCAGGTCACCACCCGCCGGCACGCCTGCTCGTCGGAGCAGCCCGCACCGATCGCCTTGACGATGATCACCAACTGCGTCCCCGTCCACACGCTGACCAGCTCCTGCTGGTAGGCGTCGGGCAACGGCCACGGATCCACCCTCCACCGCCCCGTGTCAGCGTCGAAGGAACCCACGGCCACCGGCTTGCGCACACGTTCGTCCTCGGTGGCGTTCGACCAGCCGGCGACGACGAACGTGCGACCCACCCAGCGCCCGCTCTCCCCGGCGGTCAAGGGCAGTGGCGGGGGCGCCTGGGCGACGTCGAAACCCGTGGGCCCGAGCCACGGCTCCAGGAAGGGGCCTCTCGCGTAGCTGTCCACCCCGTGCAGGCTCGGCTGCGGGGTCCACGACCCGGTCGCCGCCGACCAGGACGCGCCGTCGTCGCGGAAGCTGGGGGCCGGTCCCGCGCAGCTGCCTCCGTCGCCGCAGGGTGCCGGGGTGGGATCGGGGTAGACGTAGCCACCGGCGACGGCGAACTGCCCGTCCCGCACCGTGCTCGCGGCATCGCCTCGGGCGCTGAGCGGTGCCGGCGCCATCTGCACCCAGGCGCCGCTCAGGACGGGAACGTCCCACGTCGGCTCCGGCAGCACCCCGGACTCCGGCGCGCTGCGGCAGGCCGTGGAGGACAACGCCAGGAGCGACACCAGCGACCACGTCACCACACCTCGCCCCCACCTCATGAGGAGTGGACGAGACCCGACAGCGTCGGGTTCCACCCGCTGAACCGGCCCACGTGCTGCGCTCGGCCGGGTCCCCGTCGCCGCGGGTGACCGACAGTCGTCGACGCAGCCCGCTGCCTCCGCGACCCCCGTGAGGCACTGTGGACACGTGAACCCCAGCGTCAAGACCGCGGGTGGCTGCGCCGTCGTCGCCGTCGTCGCCGTCGTCCTGGTCGCCCTGCTGACGGGCTGCTCGTCGTCGACCCGGACCGCAGCCGAGCGGGCCGCCACCGG
Organism: Kineococcus sp. GCM10028916; assembly: GCF_042674865.1. Taxonomy (NCBI): domain Bacteria; kingdom Bacillati; phylum Actinomycetota; class Actinomycetes; order Kineosporiales; family Kineosporiaceae; genus Kineococcus; species Kineococcus sp. GCM10028916. Next base: position 71,700 of record NZ_JBHTFM010000003.1, read on the forward strand.
AGCTGCCACGAGCCCGGCCCCCACCACCGCGTCCACCCCACCCGTCCAGGACCCTGACGCGCCGCGTCTGGAACCGGTGAGCACCACCAGCACCGACGGCACCGTGGAGGCCGACGGCGAGGGGTGCGCTCGGATGGGCCAGGGACGCGCCGCCCACCGCGCCGGTGACGACGGGCCCGACCCCCACGCCCTGCCCGCAGGAGCCACCGACCACCTGCGCCGGGTCTTCGCAGCCTCCACCGACGTCTCCGACGCCGCCGCCTACCGCGAGGACGACGGCGACAGCATCTTCTTCTGCACCGGTTACACCCTCCGCGAGGACTCCAGCGGGGCGATGTCAGCCGTCATCCCCGTCCCGGCCGCCACCTCGGTGATCGCCACCGTGGCCGGCGCCGGCGGCGGGTACAGCCCGGGTGAGAACGTCGTGGACTACTACGGCTACGCCTCCGACGACGTCGCTCACGTCGTCGTCACCACACCCGACGACCAGCGGCACCTCGCTGCGGTCGAGGGTCACGTCTGGTGGGCCGCGCCCGTGGTGGACGAAGCGACCGCGGCCCGCTCGCAGGAGGGCACCTGGCAGGCGCTGGACCACGCCGGCGCCGTCCTGGCGGAGGGTCCGACCCGACCTGGCTGACCTCGAGCAGACGACCTCACGGTCACCCCGGGCGCGCGCGGAGCCCCCGGGCGTGTGGTCCTCAGCGGCCGGCGACGTCGCGGTCCCGACACTGACCGAGCCCTGGCACGCCGGCGTCGGCAGCGCCAGGACGGCGCCGCGGTCCGTCAGTCCGTCGAGGTGGCGGTGCCGGTGGGCAGCAGGTCAGCCAGGAGTGCCTGGACGCGGGTGCGGATCTCGTCGCGGATCGGACGGACCGCCTCGATGCCCTGCCCGGCGGGGTCCTCCAGGACCCAGTCCTCGTAGCGCTTGCCCGGGTAGAACGGGCACGCGTCGCCGCAGCCCATGGTGATGACCGCGTCGGAGGCCTGCACGGCCTCGGGGGTGAGGACCTTGGGCTGCTCGGCGGTGATGTCGATGCCGACCTCGGCCATGGCTCGCACTGCAGTGGGGTTGATCTGGTCGGCGGGCGTGGAGCCGGCCGAGCGGACCTCGACGGCCCCGCCCGACAGGGCCGTCATGAACCCCGCAGCCATCTGCGAACGGCCGGCGTTGTGCACGCAGACGAAGATCACACTGGGCTTGTCACTCACAGATCTCTCCTCGGTCACGGGATCAGCAGCTTCCGGAGCCGGAGCGGCCGTGCGCGAAGCCGGTGGTGAAGCCCAGACCGGCTCCACCACTCGCCCCGACAGGGCCGGTCCCGGTGCTGACGGGCTTCGGCGCAGCCGTGGCGCAGCACGAGCCGCCGTCAACGGCGTCGATCTCCCGTGTCGACGTCGGTGTCGAGCACACGCCGGTCTCGGGCAGGTCGAGCTGCAGGTCGGCCGCTGCGGCAGCGTCGCCGGCGAGGTGCGCCGCGATGGAGCGGACCTGCTCGTAGCCGGTGGCCAGCAGGAACGTCGGGGCGCGGCCGTAGCTCTTCATCCCCGCGATGAAGAAACCCACCTCGGGGTGCGCGAGGACGTCGGCGCCGTGGGGCGCGACGGTGCCGCAGGAGTGGAACTCGGGGTCGATCATCGGCGCGAGACGACTCGGCGCCTCCATGCCGGGGTCGAGGTCCAGGCGCAGCTCGCGCAGCATCGCCAGGTCAGGGCGGAAGCCGGTGGCCGCGGCGATGACGTCGACGACCAGGTGCTCCTCGCCGGCCGGGGTCGTGGCCACGACGGTGACCTCGCTGCGATCCGCGCTGGGCTGCAGCGCCGTGATGGTGACCCCGGTGTGCAGCTCGATGCGCCCGGACTCCACGGCCTGCCGCAGCCGCGAGCCCAGCGCCCCACGGGCGGGGAGACCGTCGAGGTCACCGCCGCCGAAGGTGCGCTCGACCGACGCTCCGCGCACCGCCCAGGTGATGCGGGTCGGCGGGCCGTCAGCCGGGTCGGTGTCGGCCAGGGCGACCAGGTGCAGCAGGGTGTCGGTGGCCGAGTGCCCGGACCCCACGACGAGGACCCGGCGGCCGGCGAAGCGGTCGCGGTCGACACCGGAGACGTCGGGCAGCGGACCGGCCGTGAACGGGGCTGCCTCGGCTTCGCCCGGGGCGGGCAGGCCGGAGACGCCGAGCGGGTTGCGCTGGGTCCAGGTGCCCGAGGCGTCGATGACCGCGCGGGCGTGGTGGTCGACGACCCTGGTGCGGCCCAGCTCGTCGCGGTGCTGCACCCGGACGAGGAACGGTCGCTCGTCGCGGCCCCGGCTGTGGGTCTCGTCGAGCCCGGCGCGGCTGACCGCGACGACGCGGGAGCCGGTGCGGATGCGCGGCGCGAGGGCGTCGGTGGCGGCCAGCGGCGCGAGGTACTGCTCGACGAGGTCAGCGCCGGTGGGCAGACCCGTCAGCTCCGGGTGCGTCCAGCCGGTGGGCTCCAGGAGCCGGGCCGCGGCGGCGTCGACGTCGTAGCGCCACGGGGAGAACAGCCGGACGTGACCCCACGCCCGCACCGCCGCAGCAGCGTCGTCACCTGCTTCGAGCACCAGCGGTTCCAGGCCCCGCTCGAGGAGCTGGGCCGCGGCGGCCAGGCCGACAGGTCCAGCGCCGATGACGACAACGGGCAGGGTCAGGGTCTCAGCGGTGGTCATCGCGCACTCCTGCTCGCCGAGGCGGGGACGGTGGGGTCACCGTGGAAGAAGCGCCGTCCGGCCCACAGGGCGACGTGGACGAAGGCCACCAGCACGGGGACCTCGATGAGCGGACCGACCACCCCGGCCAGGGCCTGGCCGGAGGTGACGCCGAAGGTGCCGATCGCGACGGCGATGGCGAGCTCGAAGTTGTTGCCCGTCGCGGTGAAGGACAGCGTGGAGGTCTTGGCGTAGCTGAGGCCGATGCGCCTGCCCAGCACGAAGGACCCCGCGAACATGATCACGAAGTAGGCCAGCAGCGGCAGGGCGATCCGCGCGACGTCGCCGGGCCGGGAGGTGATGGCGTCCCCCTGCAGCGCGAAGAGCATGACGATCGTGAAGAGCAGTCCGTACAGGGCGATCGGCCCGATCCTGGGCAGGAAGCGGCCCTCGTACCAGGCGCGCCCCTTGACCCGCTCGCCCAGCGTGCGGGTGAGGAACCCGGCCAGCAGCGGGATGCCGAGGAAGACCAGGACGCTGACGACGATGGCGCCGACGGAGAACTTCACGCTCGTGGTCGACAGCCCCAACCACCCGGGCAGGACCTGCAGGTAGAACCAGCCCAGGGCCGCGAAGGCGAGGATCTGGAAGACGGAGTTGATCGCCACCAGGACGGCGGCGGCCTCGCGGTCACCGCAGGACAGGTCGTTCCAGATCAGCACCATGGCGATGCAGCGGGCCAGGCCGACGATGACCAGCCCGGTGCGGTACTCCGGCTGGTCCGGCAGCAGCAGCCACGCCAGGGCGAACATCAGCGCCGGCCCCACCAGCCAGTTGAGGATGAGCGAGCTGACGAGCAGCCGGCGGTCAGACGTCACCCGGGAGGTCTCGGAGTAGCGGACCTTGGCCAGCACCGGGTACATCATCAGCAGCAGCCCGATCGCGATGGGCAGGCTGACCGAGCCGACCTCCACCGCACTCAGGGCGTCGTCGAGGCCGGGGACGAGGCGGCCCAGGATCAAGCCCAGCGCCATGGCCGCGATGATCCAGACGGGCAGGAAGCGGTCCAGGACCGACAGCCGGGCCAGCACCGGAGTCTCGGTGCTGCCTCGGGGGTTCTCGGCGACCAGGTCGCTCATACCTGCAGGTCCTCTCGGTACGACGTGCCCACCGACCGGTAAGCATCGACATCCATCGATCCGACCCTGCCAGGGGCATCGTCGACTGTCAATATCGACAATGGTGAATGCTTGACGTCATACTGAGGTCATGACTTCTGCGACGCTGACGCTGGCTCCTGCCGCCACCGGGAGCATCGCGTGCTGCGCTCCTCTGACCCGCGAGCCCCTCAGCGCCGAGACCGCAGCGTCGTTGGCCCGGACGCTGAAGGCCGTCGCCGACCCCGCCCGATTGCGCCTGCTGTCCCTGGTCGCCGCCCACGAAGGGGGCGAGGCCTGCGTCTGCGACCTCATCGAGCCCCTCGGCCTGAGCCAGCCCACGGTCTCCCACCACCTCAAGGTCCTCGTCGACGCCGGCCTCCTCACCCGCGAGAAGCGGGGGGTGTGGGCCTACTTCACCGTGGTTCCCGAGGCCCTCAACGCCCTCTCGGCCGTCCTGGCCACCCCCGTTGCCGCTGCTGCTCCCCGAGCCTGAGGAGTCCCCGCACCATGACCACCACCTCGAGCACCCCTCGCGTCTTGTTCGTTTGCGTCAAGAACGGCGGCAAGTCTCAGATGGCCGCGGGCCTCATGCGCGCAGCCGCCGGTTCAACGGTCGAGGTCGACTCCGCCGGCACCAAGGCCGGCACCACCCTCAACGCCCAGTCCGTGACCAGCCTGGCCGAGGTCGGAATCGACATCTCTGACCAGCAGCCCAAGCAACTCAGCGACGACATGGTGCGAGCTGCTGACCTCGTGGTGGTCCTTGGCTCTGAGGCCCAGGTCGACTCGGTCGACGGGACACCCGTTGAGGTGTGGGAGACCGACGAACCGTCTTTGCGCGGGATCGAAGGTGTCGAACGGATGACCTCGATCCGCGACGACATTGCAGAGCGCGTCGCTCAACTGCAGCAGCGACTCACGGACTGACTGGACTTCGGCTTGGAGCCCAAGCTGTCGGATCTGCACCCCTACGTGGCTGCCGCCACGGCCGACTTCACGGTCATCCCGCGCTGCGCGCGTGCCCAGCGGCCGACGACTTCCCCTGCCGAGATGCGTGAGATCGCCGACCGTCGATCCCGAGATCCAGAACCGCTGCCACCGACGAGTCCGACGTGGGAGCCTGCCTGCTGATCGACTCGTCGAACGCTCGGCACCAGGGGGACCAATGGCGATCCGCACCGCACGACGACGCCCGCTGATCGCCGCGGCCGCCGCCGTCACCGTCGCCGGCGTGGTGCTCGCGACCCGCTCCGCCGGCGCGGAAACCGTCACCCCCCTGCCGGCGCTACCCCCCGGCACCACGTTGACCGTGTCCACGCACGACGCCCACGCCGACGGCTCGCCGCAGCCGGTGGACACCTCGCTCACCGCGGTCCTGCCCGACACCGGTCACGCCTTCCTGGTCATCGACTGCGCAGGACCCAGCACCAGCACCATCGTCGTCCACCACCGCGACCAGCGGCCGTGGTCACCCGCAGCCGTCGTCGACGGCGCCAACCACGCCGACGGTCCCTGCCGGCCCGACAGCCAACGCCAGGGTTACGCCCTCAACGGCGCGCCCGCAGAAGTCATCACCCTCGACATCACCGGTGACCCCGTGACGGCCTACCGAGTCGTCGTCTCCGACACCTGCCCGTGCCAGGGCAGCGCCCTCACCGTCGACGGGAGCTGAGACCCCGACCCGGCGACCCTCTCCTCCTGGACCGATCTCGACTCCCTCGACGACGTCGAGCCCGATCGGGATGCCGCCGGCCGTGCTCACCTCGATCAGGGTCAGCCGGCGGTCCACGGCGCTGTCCTCCGACGGAGGGTGCAGCAGTTCCACCGCACGTCGGCGACGGAGTGGGCCTGCGCCCGCCCTCACCTCTCGGAAGCCGCTCGCCGCCGGGCCCTTCCGACCTGGCCGCCCGTCCACCACCGGCACCACACCGCCCTCGGTGGTCAGCGCGTCCAGGACCTCAGCGCGGCCAGGACCTCAGCGCGGCCACGACCGGGGCGGCCACGACTGGTCGAACTCATCGTGGACGCTCGGACTCCTCGGCGTCGGTCCGCAGCACCAGCAGGGCGACGTCGTCCTCGACGCGGTCACCGACCTGAGCGAGCAGGGCATCGCAGATCTGCTCCGGGGGCAGGTGAGCCACGTCAGCCGCAGCACGCGCCAGCCAGTCCAAGCCGTCCTGCAGCCAGGCCCCACGACGTTCGACGAGGCCGTCGGTGAAGAACAGCACGGTCGATCCCGGGGCCAGGAGCAGCTCGTGGTCGGTGCGGGAGGTGGCGGGGTCCAGGCCCATGAGCAGGTCCGGTGCGGTGTCGAGGTAGCACGTGGTGCCGTCGGGAGCGAGGAGCAGCGGGGGCAGGTGACCGGCGTTGGACCAGTGCAGGGTCCGCAGGCCCGCTGCCTGCTGCGGGGGGCTCGGGTGGACCTGGGCGAGGACGACGGTGGCCATCTCGGCCACGCCCAGGTCGTGGGCGGCCTGGTCCAGCACGCTCAAGATCGTGGCGGGCGGGTGACCGAGGGCGTAGCCGATCCCGCGCAGCAGGTTGCGGAACTGCGCCATCGCGGCCGCGGCGTGGCGGTCGTGGCCGGTGACGTCACCGATGACCAGGCTGGTGGTCCCCTCGGAGGTCACGAAGGCGTCGTACCAGTCCCCTCCGACCTGCACCTGACTGGCTGCGGGCACGTAGCGCACCGCGACCTGCAGGTCTGCCGGCGCAGTGGGGCCGCTGAGCAGGGAACGCTGCAAGGTCTCGGAGAAGCGGGCGACCTCCGCACCGGCTTCGCGTTCGGCGTCCCGGGCCCCGATGCGTTCCAAGGTCTGGGCGACCAGCGTCGCGCAGGCCGCCAGCAGGTCCCGATCGCTCTGCGGCCAGGGGTGGGGGTGGGGGTAGGTCACCGACAGGCAGCCCAGCAGGTGACCGCGCGCGTGCAGCGGGACCGCGGCGGAGGCCTCGACGCCACCGGCGGCGTAGGAGCGCGCCGCGCCGGGGATCGCCGCGAGGCTCTCGGCCCGGTCGGTGTGGAAGAACGGCACCCCGGTGACCGCGGTGCGGACCGCAGGCAGGTCGAAGTCCACCGGCAGACGCCGCAACCGGTCACGGATGCGTTGGTCGTAGGCGTCGGCGGTCGTCAGGACCCGCACGTGGGAGTCCCCCGCCTCGCGCAGGCACAGGACCGCGCCGTCGGCCTGCAGCAACGACGCCGCCCGCTCGGTGAGCACGGTGACGACCTCCTGCTCGCTGTCGGCCTCGCCCAGGGCCCGGGCGAGGGCGACCAGGGCGGCCTGCTGCGCGGTCGCGGCCCGCTCGGCCTCCCGGGCGGCCAGGCGTTGCAGGGTCTGGGCGCACTGGGCGGCGTAGGTCTCCAGCAGCTCCAGCTGCCTCTCCTCGAACGACTGCGCCTCGCGCCAGCCCAGCGTGAGCACGCCGATGACCGCCCCGTCGGCACGCAGCGGCAGCGAAGCCCACGCCTGGCAACCGGTGACCACGTTCGCGGCCACCACGTGGGGGGAGAAGGCCTCGCACGCCGCCTGATCGCCCAGCAGCATCCGCTGCCCGGTCCGGGCGGTCACCGCGACCGACAGTTGCGCGTCCACCGGGAGACGGGCGAAGTCCGCGCGGGTGTCCTCGACGAGGTTGTCGGTGATGTAGGACAACAGGTACGCAGGGTCGGCAGGGTCGGGAACGGCGATCGAACTACCCTGCGCGTCCAACGCCGCCAGACCCCGGCGCGTCATGACGGTGACGACATCGCCGATGTCCTCGGCGTCGGCCAGGGCCAGGGCGGTCTCCCCGAGCGCAGCCAGACGGCGCGTGCTGCGCTCAGCGGCCTCCTGGGCCGCGCGGCGGGCGGTGATGTCGAGGAAGAAGACCGACAGACCCTCCGCCCTGGGCCAGACCCGGATCTCGAACCACGCGTCCAGCGGCTGGGGGTAGTACGCCTCGAAGACGGCCGGCTCCCCGGTGGTGAGGGCATCGCGGTAGGTGGCCTCGATGACCGTGCCCCGCGCCTGGGGGAACAGGTCCCACACCACCTGCCCCACCGCCTCCTGACGCGTGCACCCGATCAAGGTCTCAGCCGGACCGTTGACGTAGGTGAAGCGCCAGTCGGGGTCCAAGGAGTAGAACGCCGCCGACATCGTCTCCAGGATCTGGATGGTGCGCGCGGACTCGGCCTGCGTTTCCGGCGCGCCGAGTGCGCCCACCGCCGCGGGCCCGCTCTCCCGTCCTTCGACCACCCCGACCACCGCGGTCACGGTGCCGCCGTTGCCGTCGCCGTCGTGGCCGACCACGCTGCGCCCTCGCACGGCGACACGACGGCGCACCCCGTCGCGACCCGAGATCGAGTACTCGTCGCTCCACGTCCCGGCCGTGACCACCGCCCGCGTCAGAGCGGTAGTCGCCGCGGCGGCCTCGTCCTCGTCGAGACGCGCGAGGAGGTCACCACCCCGGCCGGTGAAGTCGGCCCGGTCCACGCCCACCAGCTCCAACAGGCGGTCGTCGACGACCAGCTCCTGACTCGGCAGGTGCAGGACGAAGGTGCCGACCCCGCTGGTCTCGAGCACGAGGTCACTCACGCTCTGCCGCGCGGCGTCCTGCGCGGCGGTCCGTGCTGCGTCCACGCTGCCTCCCGTCCGGTGTCGTGCACCTCATCGTGCCCAGGTCGGGTCCGGACCCAGCGCGCACCCGCGGTACGGGCGAAGAGCGTCGCACTGAGTCACCGGAGCAATCTTGCCCGCCCCGTCCCTCCAGCGCTCACCACTGCCGCACCACCAGCCCCGACGACGGCGAGACTGCGGGTGCGTCCCCGTACCGACGCGATCACCGGCGAGGAGGCACGGCATGGGTGGACGAGCACGAGCGGTGCGGCGAGCCGCGGGCCTGACCGCGGCCGCCTGCGTCCTCTGCGGTTGCGGCAGCACCCCGGGCAGCTCCCCTCCCTCCGAGGACGGCAGCCGACCCGCGCTGGTGCTGACGCCTGCTCAGGAGAGCGCCGTCGCGGCGCTGACCGCGCCGGAGTCCGCCCGTCGCGGCGACCCGCTGGCGCTGCTCGACAGCGTCGCCGACCTCGTGGGCGCCACCCTGGCGTGCGACGAGGTCGCCGAGCACCTCGACGTCCCCGTCCCCAGCTTCCCGACGCTGCAGGAACGCGGTTTCACCCCCGTCTGCGGCAGCTCCGAGGGTGCCGCCGTCTTCGAGCACCCGGTCCCCTCGGCGGCCGACCCACCGGCACCGTCGGCGGATCCGGCCGCCGACGTCCACGGGGTGAACGTCGCCTACCTGCCCCCGGGTGTGGACGCCGACGGCACGCCCTTCGACGAGGCCCGCCGCGAGGGACTGGTGTGGATGACGATCCTCTACGGCGGGGACACCGCCCAGCCGCCGACCGCTGCGGCGACGAGCGAGCCTTCCCGGTCCGACTTCACCACGCTGCAGTGGCGCAGCGGCACCGTGCTCGGGGTCCAGTACGGGGACTCCGGGGACACCCGCCTGGCCTGGCGCAGCACCGCGGCCGACCACGTCTTCGACGTCAGCGTGAACACGTCCGGTGACCCGGTGGCCGGTGTCGCCCTGCTGGCGGACGGGGTGGACCTGCCCACCTGACCCCCGGTGCGGCCGGCGACGCCACGGCCCCGCGAGAAAACCCGGGCGACGACGGACACGTCCGACCTAGGCTCGCTGTCCATGGCACCGGTCACCGACGAGCGAGCTCCGGTCCTGACCCCCCGGGCCCAGGACTTCCCGCGCTGGTACCAGGACGTCGTCGACAAGGCGGAACTCGCCGACAACGGTCCCGTCCGCGGCACCATGGTCATCCGGCCCTACGGCTACGCCCTCTGGGAGCGGATCCAGGCGGAGGTCGACGCCCGCATCGAGCGGGCCGGTGCCGAGAACGTCTACCTGCCGTTGCTCATCCCCGAGAGCTACCTGCAGCGTGAGGCCGAGCACGTCGAGGGTTTCAGCCCCGAGCTGGCCGTCGTCACCCACGCCGGGGGCAAGGAGCTGCCCGAGCCGCTGGTCGTGCGTCCCACCAGCGAGACCGTCTTCGGTGAGTTGATGGCCAGGTGGATCCAGGGTCACCGCGACCTGCCCCTGCTGCTGAACCAGTGGGCCAACGTCGTGCGCTGGGAGCTGCGCCCGCGCCTGTTCCTGCGCACCACCGAGTTCCTGTGGCAGGAGGGGCACACCGCCCACGCCACGCGGGCCGACGCCTCGGCCTACGCCCGCCGCATCCACCTGCAGGTCTACCGCGACTTCTTCGACGACGTCCTGGCGCTGCCCGTGCACGTCGGGCTCAAGACCGCCCGGGAACGCTTCGCCGGCGCCGTCAACACCCTGGCCTGCGAGGCGATGATGGGCGACGGCAAGGCGTTGCAGGTGGCCACCAGCCACGAGATGGGCCAGAACTTCGCGACCGCCTTCGACATCCGCTACGCCGACGCCGACGGCGGGAGGCCCCTGTGCTGGACCACCAGCTGGGGTCTGAGCACCCGGGTCGTCGGCGGGCTCGTCATGGGCCACGGGGACGACAGGGGTCTCGTGGTCCCCCCGGCGCTGGCCCCCACGCAGGTCGTGGTCGTGGTGGTGAAGGAGGACGAGGCCAGCCTCGGCGCCGCCCAGCGGATCCAGGAGCAGTTGTCGGCGGCCGGGGTGCGCGTGAAGGTCGACCGCCGCACCGACCAGGGCTTCGGACGCCGGGTCACCGGCTGGGAGCTCAAGGGCGTGCCCGTCCGGCTGGAGGTCGGACCGCGCGACGTGGGCGAGGGCGTCGTGACCCTGGTCCGTCGCGACAACGGTGAACGACGGCGTCCCACCCTGGAGGCGGTCGCCTCGCTGGTGCCCGCGCTGCTGCAGCAGGTGCAGGGCGACCTGCTGCAGCGCGGTCGGCGACGCCTGCGGGACCGCACCGTGGACGTGTCCTCGGTGCAGGAAGCGGCCGAGGCGGCACGGACCGGGTTCGGGCGGATCCCGTGGCGAACTCTCGGCGTCGACGGGGAGGCGGAGCTGACCCGGAACGCGGTGACGGTGCGGTGCCTGCAACGGCCCGACGGTTCCCTGCCCGAGGCCGACGACGAGGACGACCTGGTCGCCGTCGTCGCCCGGAGCTACTGACCGCGACCGAACCGCCGGGGTCGGCGGGCTGCGCTGCAGCACCCCGTGGCGTCAGGGGTGCCCGATCGGACGGTGCCCGTGCCGGTGGGCGCGGTTCTTGCCGCCGCGCTTGGCCTCGTACATCGCCTCGTCGGCTTCGGCGAGGACCGCCTCGGCCAGGGCACCCACGCCGTCGGTCCCGTCGGTGTCCGGGCCGTCGCCGATCGGGGTCACGGCGTGCACCCCGGCCGGGACGCACGCCGACGTCATCCCGATGCTGGCTCCGACGGTGAAGGTGCCGCGCGTCAGCACGACGGGCGCCCGCAGGCTGGCCAGCAGGCGTTCGGCGATGGCCGGCAGGTCCTGCTCCTCGGTCAGCCCGGGGCAGACGACGGCGAACTCGTCCCCGCCGAGGCGGGCCAGGGTGTCCCCCGGGCGCAGGCAGGTGGAGAAGCGGTCGGCGACCTCGCGCAGCAGGTCGTCCCCGGTGGCGTGCCCGGCGGCGTCGTTGACGGCCTTGAACCCGTCGAGGTCGCAGAACAGGACCCCCACCCGGGTGTGGTCCCGGCTGGTGGCGGCCAGGGCGTGGGTGAGCCGGTCGTGCATCAGGGTCCGGTTGGGCAGTCCGGTCAGGGGGTCGTGCAGGGCCTGGTGCCGCAGGAGGTCCTCGGCGGCCCTGCGGACGGTGATGTCCTCGATCAGGCACAGCAGGTACGGCTCGCCGTCGGGTTCACCGCTGGTGGCCGTGTTCCACCCGGAGTCGGTGAGGACGGTCGCCGACAGCAGGCCCCAGCGGGTGCTGCCGTCGGCGTGCTGGTAGCGCTTCTCCACCCGGGCCTCGTGGGCCCGGCCGTCGAGGAAGGGGGCGAACGCGGTGATGCACTCGCCCCGGTCCTCGGGGTGGGTCAGGGCGTGGTGGTCGAGCTGGAGCAGTTCCCACGCGGCGAACCCCGTGAACTCGCTCAACGTGGCGTTGACCTGCAGGATCTGCGCGGCGTCCCGGCCGGTCAGCCCGACGATCATCATGCTGATCGGTGCGGTGTCGAAGGCGGCGCGGAAGCGGCGTTCGGAGGCGGCCAGGCGGGCCGCGGCGGCCCGCTCGGCGCTGACGTCGCGAGCGGCCAGGACCACGCCCCCGGCCCAGCGCTGCCCGGTGGCCGGGGGCAGCGGGTGGGCGCTGAGGTTCAGCAGCCGCCCGGCGGGGACGGCCGGCGTCGTGACGAGCACGTCCGCGTTCTCGACCGTCTCCCCGCGCAGGGCACGTGAGACGGGCAGGTCCGGCACCGGCCAGGGCCGGCCGTCGGGGTGGCGCATGGAGAAGAACTCCGTCCACCGCTCCTGCGCGAGGTCGAGCGGCAGGTCGGGGAAGAGCGACATCGCGGCGCGGTTGCGCAGCAGGGCCGCACCGCGGGCGTCGTAGACGCTCAACCCGTCGCCGGTGGTCTCGAAGACCTCCCGCAGCAGGGCGGCCTGCTCGGCGGCTTCCCGCTGGGCCCGGCGCAGACCGGCGACCAGGTCGGCGCGCTCGTCCCGGATCAGGGCCAGGACCAGGGCGGCGAGCCCGATGACGGTGACGAAGGCCTGGGCCAGCAGCACCCGGGTCGCGGGGGAGTCCACCGCGAACGGCCCACGCCCGGCCATGGTCGCGGCCACGACCCAGATCCCGACGAGCAGGACGTGGCCGGTGGTGGTCGTGGTGTGGAAGCGCAGCGCGATCCACATGCTGAACGGCAGCAGCGCGAAGGCGAGCGGCAGGTGCTCGGTCTGGGTGAAGACCACCGTGTACGCGGCGACCACCACCACGGTCGCGGCGACGATCTCCGTGCCGCTGCGCCAGCCGGTCCGCCAGCGCCGGCCCCGGTCGGCCAGCCGCAGGGCGAAGGCGGCGAAGACGAAGGTGCTGGCGGCGTTGCGCACCAGCCACGCCCCGGTCGCCGGGAGCAGCGGGGTGCCGGCGCTGAGGTGCAGGGCGAGCGGTCCGACGCAGGCTGCCGCTGCCGACCCGGCCACCGACCCCAGGACCAGGGCGGTCAGGTCCGCGGGGTTCCGCAACCGCCACGGCGCGCTGCCACCGCGACGGTGCCAGCGGTGCGCCACGAGGCACGAGGTGGCGGCCTGCACGCCGTTGGCCACCGCGAACGCGGCCCCCAGCAGCGCTCCGGCGCCGGTCGCGGCGTTCAACAGCCCCGACAGGACGGCCACCGCCGCGACGGCCAGGACCCGGCCACGGCGCTGGTGCCAGCAGCAGGCGACCCACACGAAACCGACGGCGGCCGCCGGCCACACGAGCGACAGGGTCGAACCCGGCAACCGGGTCGCCCGGCCCGCCACGACCGCACCGGCGTAGGCCACCGCGAACGTCAGGTGCATCGCCGCGGGGTGCGCCCGCCACCACGTCAGGACGGAGGCGTCGGTCCGGTCTCCGGCGCCGGGGGCGCCCGGGCTCAGCGGCGCGGAGGTTTCCACACCCTGACGTCGGCAGTCGACGTCCGCCGCTTGAGGCGAGCACCTCCGCGACGGCGTGCCCCCGGTGCCGCCACCGTCACCCCTGACCTGTCGGCGCGGCCGGCGCGGACCCTGCGAGGTGAGCGGCCAGGGCGCGCAACCGCCGCCCGGTCTCCCACCGGAACGCCCGCACGGCGACGGCCTCGACGACGCGGGACAGCGGGGCGGGGGCACCGGTGAACGTCAACGTGTAGACGACCTCGCTGCGCCCGCCCTCGAGGTCGCGGTGGCGCATCGAGGCGGCCCACGCGGCGAAGAACGGCGACCGCGAGGTCAGGGTGACCGCCGCCAGGTCGGGGCGGCGGAAGGTCACGTAGCGCGTGCGGAAGGTCAGCCCACCGAGGGTCCAGCGGGCCCGGCAGACGGCGTCGACGCCGCGGTCGGGAGCGGCGCCGCCCACGGTGTACGCCGCGCGCAGCAGGGTGTCCCAGCGCAGCCGGTTCGGGTAGTCGTGCACGACGTCGAAGGCCACGTCGGCGGGGACGGGCAGGACCTGCCGGACCACGGCGTGGGCGCTCACGTCCTCCAGCGTGCCAGCCCGGGTCACACCCCGTGGGCCGGCCGGTCCGCCGGGGGCGCGGTGGTCTCGCGCACCAGCACCTGCGACGGGGGGCTCGGAGGCTGGCGCGCGTCGCCGCCGGCCAGCAGGGCCAGCACCGCGGTGCCCAGCCGCTCACCGCGGTGGTGGACGTCGAGGCTCATGGCGGACAACGGGGGGACCGTCAGCTCGCACAAGGGGGAGTCGTCGGCGGACATCAGGCTGACGTCACCGGGCACGGAGATCCCGGACTCGGTGAGGAACTCCAGCGCGGCGACGGCCATCACGTCGTTGTCGAAGATCACGGCCGTCGGGGGGTCCGCGACGTCCAGCAGGCTCACGACGGCACTGGTCCCGGCCGTCGCGGTGTAGTCCGCCTCGGCGGTCCGCACGTCCAGGTCCAGGAGGCGGGCGACCTCCTGGATGGTCACCGAGCGCTCGGCGGTGTGCACGAGGTGCGCCGGCCCGGACACGTGACCGATGCGGCGGTGCCCGATCCCGGCGAGGAACTCGATGGCCGCACCGATCCGCTGGGCGTCGTCGGCGACCTCGCTCGTGCAGGCCCGTGGATCGTCCAGGTGGGCGGCCAGGACGTGCGGCAGTTCCAGCGACTCCAGGAGCGCCGGGCGGGCGTCGCCCTCGACGAGGTCCACGACGACCACGCCCTCGACCCCGTCGTCGGCGGCCCAGCGCCGGTAGGCCGCGAGCTCGCTGGCCCGGTCCGCGGCCACCAGCACGAGGACGCTGTACCCCACGGGGTGCAGCACCTCCTCGATGCCCTCCACGAGCTCGGCGAAGTACGGCTCGACCCCGATCCGCCGGGCCGGGCCGGGGATCACCAGGCCGATCGTCCCGGACGGGCTCACCGGTGCGCCCCGAACTGGTTCGCCGTGCGCAGGACGTCGCGGTGGGTGAAACCCGCGGGATCGACCCGGACCCGGGTGCGCACGTGGAACGTCCGCGACTCCCCGGCGAGCAACGTCACCAGTCCGTCGTCGACGACGGCGTCGGGGGCGACCGCGTCCGCCAGCAGGGTGACGTCGCGGGCGGCGCTCCGAGCGTGGACCCGGACGGTGTACCCGTCCGCGACGGCCGTCACCGCCGCGTGCAACGGTTCCGGGTCCCACGCGACGTCCCGGTCCTCGGCGAGGACCTGGACGGCGCGCAGCCCCGAGGCGTCCAGGGTGAGCAGTTCGGTGGCGGGGGCGAAACCGGTCAGCGCCGCGGGCAGCGGGGTGCTGCGCACCGAGCGCGGGGCGACCTCGACCGTGAAGTCCTCCACGCGCACCGTCCGCCCGGTGAGGGTCGTGACCCGCCCGCCGACCCGCGCCGTCCACGGGAGCGCGGTGTCGTTCACCAGGACGAGGTGGTCCTCGCCGTCGCGGGGCTGCACGGTCAGCAGTCGCGGAGCGTGGGCGTGCTTCAGCGCGTGGAACCCGGGTTTGCGCCGGCCCGCGCCGTCGACGACGGCCCACGACGTGGAGGGCCAGCAGTCGTCGAGCTGCCAGTAGACGCTGCCCGCGGTCCGCGGCCACCAGGAGCGGAAGTGCTCCACCGAGAAGGTGATCGCGCGGGCCTGGTTGAGCTGCCCGGCCCACACCCAGTCCGCGAAACCCTCGGGGACCCCGGTGTGGGGTTCCATCCCGCGGTCCAGCTTCCCGTTGCCGTCCTGCGCCTTCTGGTGGGCGAGGAACACCGGGGACGTCTTCGCCCGCTGCTCGGGAACCAGCAGTTCGGCCAGCGTCGCCGCGCTCGGCGGGGCCTGGAACCCGAACTCCGAGCAGAAGCGGGGAACCCGGTCGCGGTAGGCGGTCCAGTCCTCGGAGTTCCACACGTCCCACACGTGGTGGGTGCCGTGGTCGGGGTCGTTGGGGTGGACCCCGGGCGCGTCGGGACTGGAGGGGCTGCCGGGGACGTAGACCTTCGTGGGGTCCAGTTCGGCCAGGACGGCGGGGAAGACCTCGTCGTAGTACCCCAGGCCCCAGGTGGAACCCCCGAGCTCCTCCTTCCACCCCCAGTCCTCGTGGCCCCAGAGGTTCTCGTTGCCGCCGTTCCAGACCGCGAGCGCCGGGTGGTGGGCCAGGCGGGCCACGTTCTCCCGCGCCTCGGCCTCGATCTCCGAGCGCAGCGGTTCCTCCTCGGCGTAGGCGGCGCAGGCGAGCAGGAAGTCCTGCCAGACCAGCAGGCCGAGTTCGTCGCACAGCTCGTAGAACGCGTCGTCCTCGTAGATCCCCCCGCCCCACACCCGCACCAGGTTGCAGTGCGCGTCGACGGCGTCGGTGAGCGCGGCGGCGTAGCGCTCGCGGTCCAGGCGGGTGAGCAGGTGGTCGCGCGGGATCCAGTTGACGCCCTTGGCGAAGACGGGGACCCCGTTGA
Source organism: Kineococcus sp. GCM10028916 (assembly GCF_042674865.1). Taxonomy (NCBI): domain Bacteria; kingdom Bacillati; phylum Actinomycetota; class Actinomycetes; order Kineosporiales; family Kineosporiaceae; genus Kineococcus; species Kineococcus sp. GCM10028916. The sequence goes on from NZ_JBHTFM010000003.1 coordinate 88,033, forward strand.
CGACGAGGGTGCTGCGGGTGCCGAACTCGTCGGCGGACCCGTCGAGGCGGACGTCGCGGAAACCCGTGCGCAGGGTGCGCCCGTCCAGCGCGTCCAGTGCGTCCTCGCCGGCGCGCAGGTCGACGTCGACGCTCACGAGGGGCTGGTCGCCGTGGCCGCGGGGCCACCAGACGGGGGCGTCGGGGACCTCGACCTGCACGACGCCGGTCGTGGTCGCGGGGTCCAGGGACAGGGTCGCGGTGAGGTCGTCGCGCCCCGGGAGGTCGCGGACCCGGACGCCGACGGTGAGCGTCCCGGCCTCCTCCAGCCCGGACCGCTCGACCTCGACGTGGACGGCGACGCGTCCGGTGGAACCGTCGAGGGTGGCCAGCGGGCGGACCCCGGCCAGGCGCGCGGTGCGCCAGCGCGAGACCGTCACCGGCCGCCAGATCCCCGCGGTCTGCAGGTCCGGGCCCCAGTCCCAGCCGAAGCTGCAGGCCATCTTCCGGACCGCGTTGAAGGGGTGGTCGTAGGCGCGGGGGCGGCGTCCGAGGTCCTTCTCGACGGTCTCGGCGTGCTCGAGGGCGGAGTCGAAGCGCACCCGCAGGTCGCGCGGGCCGTCCCCGAGGTGGGGGGTGAGGTCGAAGCGGTGGCGGCGGTGCATGTTCTGCGTGCGCCCCAGGACGACGTCGCCGAGGGTCACGGTGGTCACGGTGTCCAGGCCGTCGAACTGGAGGTCGACGCGTTCCCCGGGTTGCGGGGCGGCCTCGGTGAGGCGGTGGGCGTACTCCCAGCCGGTGCGGTGCAGCCAGGCGAGCTCCTGCTCGTGCTGCGCGGCGTAGGGGTCGGGGATGAGTCCGGCGGCGAGCAGGTCGGTGTGCACCGATCCCGGCACGACGGCGTCCAGGGGGCCGGCGTCGCTCGCCGCGCGGACCTCCGGCGGCAGGTCGCCGGCCACGGGCCGCAGGGTCCAACCGTGGTGCAGGGTGCGCACGTCCACGGGGTCGTCCTCTCTCGGGGTTTCTCAGGGGCGGGCGGTGGGGACCGGGTGGGAGCCTCGCGCAGGCGCGGGCACGCTGTCGATCCGGATCCACTCCTGCCGGTGGTGGTCGTAGCAGACGGAGTTGTCGATGCCGGCGCGGTCGGCCACCGCCTCGGTGGCCACGACCTTGCCGGGGCGCTCGGGGTCGGGAGCGGCCTGGGCCAGCAGGCGCGTGTAGTCGTGGTGGGGGTCGAGGATCACCGCGTCGGCCGGGCCGCGCTCGACGACGCGACCGCGGTAGAGCACGAGGATCTCGTCGGAGAAGTGCCGGGCCGTGGCGAGGTCGTGGGTGATGTAGAGGACCGCGAGGTCCTCCTCCCGCTGCAGGCGGGCCAGCAGGTTCAGCACGCCCAGGCGGATCGACACGTCGAGCATCGAGACCGGTTCGTCGGCGACGAGGACCTTCGCCCCCGGGGCCAGTGCGCGGGCGATCGCGACGCGCTGGCGCTGCCCGCCGGACAGTTCGTGCGGTCGGCGGGCCGCGACCACCTCGGCGGGGCCGAGGTTGACCCGTTCCAGCATCTCCAGGACCCGCTGGTGGGTCTGCGCCGCCCCGCGGGTGCGCTGGTGCAGCAGCAGCGGGCGGGCGACGTGGTGGCCGACGGAGTGGAAGGGGTTCAGCGAGGCGAAGGGGTCCTGGAACACCATCTGGACCTGGCGCTGGTAGACGGACCCCACCACGGGGGTCCCGTCGTCGAGGCGGACGTCGATGGATCCTGCGCTCGGTTTCTCCAGGCGGGCCAGCAGTTTGGCGATGGTGGACTTCCCCGACCCCGACTCGCCCACCAGGGCGACGGTGCGGCGGGGGAGGAGGTCGAAGCTGACGCGGTCCACGGCGCGCAGGGGCTTGCGCCGCAGGCCCTCGCGCAGCGAGTAGTCCTTGGTGAGCCCGGTCACCGACACGGTCGTCACGCGATCTCCTCGGAGGTGGCCAGCCGGTCGTCGTGGACGCCGGTGCGGATGAACGAACCGCGGGAACCGCTCAGGCTGGGGAAGGAGCCGAGCAGCTGGCGGGTGTAGGGGTGCGCGGCGTCGCGGTAGAGGGTGTCGGCGGTGTCGAGCTCGACGATCTCCCCGCCGCGCATGACGGCGATCCGGTCGCTGATCTCCAGCAGCAGCGGGAGGTCGTGGGTGATGAACACGACCGCGAAGCGCATCTCGTCGCGCAGCCGGACGATCTCGCGCAGGATGTCGCGCTGGACGACGACGTCGAGCGCGGTCGTCGGCTCGTCCATGATCATCACCTGGGGTTCCAGCAGCATGGCCATGGCGATCATCACCCGCTGCCGCATCCCGCCGGAGAGTTCGTGCGGGTAGGACCGCAGCCGTCCCGGGTCGACCCCGACGCGTTCCAGCACCTGCGCCGCCCGGGCCCGGCGGGCCCGGCGGTCCATCGCCGGGGCGTGGGCGCGCAGGGTGTCGTCGAGCTGCGCGCCGATGCTGCGCACCGGGTTCAGCGCGTTCATCGCGCCCTGGAAGACCATCGACAGCTTCGACCAGCGGAACCGGCGCAGCTGCTCCTCGTCCAGGGCCAGGACGTCGACGTCGCTGCCGTCGGCGTCGTGCAGGACGACCGACCCCGACGCGATCCGGGCCGGGGGCTGGTGGAGGCGGTTCACGGCGTAGGCCAGCGTCGTCTTCCCGCAGCCGGACTCCCCGGCCAGGCCGAGGATCTCCCCGCGGTGCAGGTCGAAGCTCGCCGAGGACACGGCCGTGACCGGTTCCTCCGTCTCGTACACGACGGTCACGTCGCGCACGCTCAGCACGACGTCGCGTCCGTGGTCCTGGGGTTTCACCGGGCCGCCTTCCGGGCGGCACGGGCCGCCAGTCGAGTCCGCCGGCGGTGCAGGCGGGTGTTCTTCAGCCGGGGGTTGACGATCTCGTCGATGGAGAAGTTCACCAGGGCCAGCCCGGTGCCCAGCAGGGCGATGAGCAGCCCGGGCGGGGCGAACCACCACCAGGCGCCCAGCGGCAGGGCGAAGCCGTTCTGGGCGTAGAACAGCATCGTGCCCAGGGTCGAGGAACCGGAGGCGCCGAGACCGAGGAACGACAGCCCCGCCTCCCCGAGGACGGCGGCGATGACCGCGAACACGAACTGCGAGGCCAGCACCGGGAGCAGGTTGGGCAGGATCTCCACGACGATGACCCGCCACGCGCGCTCACCGGAGAGCCGGGACGCGGAGACGTACTCGCGGTGGCGGACCGAGAGGGTCTGCGCGCGCAGCACCCGGGCCGAGGCGGCCCAGCTGGTGAGGGCCAGGACGACCGCGATCGTCCACAGCCCGCGGCTCTCCCGCGGCACGAAACCCGAGATGACGATGACCAGCGGGAGACCGGGGATGACCAGGAAGACGTTGGTCAGCAACGAGAAGACCTCGTCGGCGGCGCCCCCGAGGTAGGCGCCGTAGATGCCGAAGAACGCCGACAGCACGGTGGCGAGGATCCCGACCAGGAAACCGATCTGGAGGGAACCGCGGGTCGCGAAGGCCAGCTGGGCGAACACGTCCTGGCCGGTCTGGGTGGTCCCCAGCCAGAGGTCGCCGGTGGGGGCCTCCAGGCCCACGTCGCGGATGGCGTCGGGGTCGCCGACCAGCAGCGGGCCGATCAGCCCGAACAGGCAGATCCCGAGGACGAGGGTGAGGCCCGCGGCCAGCCACGGGGTCATCGTCGGGAGCAGCATCCGCCAGGCCGGGACGGGCCGGCGGGAGGGGGCCGGGAGCGCGAGGTCCGCTCCGGGGGCGGCGCCGGTGTCGGCGACGGAGTCGATGTTCGTCATCGCGGTCCTCTCAGCGGGCCCGGGTGCGGGGGTCGATGAGGCCGTAGAGCAGGTCGACGACCAGGTTCGCGCCGAGGACGGCGAGGGTGATGAACAGGAACACCCCTTGCATCAGCGCGTAGTCGTTGTTGGTGACCGCGGCCAGCAGGCGGGAACCGATCCCCGGGTAGGAGAACACCTGTTCGGTGACCACCGAGCCGGAGACCACGAAGGCCAGGGAGATGGCGAAACCGGCCACCGAGGGCAGGACGGCGTTGCGGGCGGCGTAGTCGCGCAGGATCCAGCGCCCGGGCAGGCCCTTGGCGCGGGCGGTGAGGACGTAGTCCTCCGAGAGCGTCGACACCATCATGTTGCGCATCCCCAGCAGCCAGCCGCCGATCGAGGCGAGCACGATGGTGAGCGCCGGCAGGAACCCGTAGTAGACCGCGGAACCGATGAACTCCAGGTTCCAGCCGGGGGAGAGGACCACGTCGTAGCCGCCCTGGGCGGGGAAGAGGTGCAGCAGCCGGGAGAGGGCGTAGACGAGGACCAGGGACAGCCAGAAGTACGGCACGGCGGCCAGCAGCGTCGTCGCCGGCACCATCGAGTCCAGCCACGTCCCCGGCCGCCACCCGACGAACGCCCCGAGCAGGACTCCGAGGAACGCCGCGATGAGGGTCGCGAGCCCGATGAGCACCACCGTCCAGGGCATCGAGGCCGAGATGACCTGGGTGACGGGGGCGGGGAAGTAGCTGATCGAGGTCCCGAGGTCGCCGTGGAGGATGTTGCCGAGGTAGCTGACGTACTGCGCGGGTAGCGAGGCGTCGGTGTCCCCGCCGAGGAGGATCGCGTACGCCTTGCGGGTCTCGGGGGTGATGACCGTCCCGCGCTGGCTGAGCTTGGCCAGCAGGATGTCGACCGGGTCCCCGGGCAGCAGCCGGGGGATGACGAAGTTCAGCGTCAGCGCCGCCCAGAAGGCGATGGCGTAGAAGCCGAGCTTGCGCAGCAGGTAGTTCACGACGTCAGCTCGCGGCCTGCGGCGTGAGGGTCTTGAGGATCTCGGCCGCGTCGAAGTCGGACCACACCGCGGGGAAGGCGTACTGGTCCTCGTTCGTGGGCCAGCCGGAGAACTTCTTCACGTTCCAGACGCTCGTGTTGGCGCCGGTCATGACCGGGACGTAGGGCATCTGGGTGGCGACGGCGGACTGGATGACGTCGAACTGGGCCTGGCGTCCGGCGGTGTCCTCCGAGGGCAGTTTCTGGAGGGCGTCCAGGGCGGCGTCGACGGCGGGGTCGGAGAACCGCGACCAGTTGTTGCCGTTGGCCTTCGTCCCCACCGGGGCGGTCATCCGGCCGTCGTAGAAGTAGCTGTAGAGGTAGTACGGGTCGGGGGCCGGTCCCTGGTACAGCGAGTCGATGGCCAGCTCGAAGTTCCCCTTGAACCGCTTGTCGGTCCACTCGTTCCACGAGGACTGGGCGGTCTGGATGTCGATGCCGGCGGCCTCGGCCTGGGCGGCGATGGTCTGGATGGCGGTGATGTAGTCGGTCCAGCCGGTGACGACCTCGATGGTCAGGGTGAGTTTCTGGCCGTCCTTGGCGTAGATCCCGTCGGCGCCCTTGACCCAGCCGTCGGCTTCGAGGACCTGGGCGGAGGTCTGCGGTTCGGCGGTCTTCGGGGCCACCTCCGGGTCGACCTTCGCGGAGATCGTGTCGGCCTGGGTGCTGGTCAGCGCCATGCTCGGGGAGATCTCCGAGGCGGTGTCCTGGAAGGCGAGCTTGTTCAGCTGGGTGCGGTCGATGGCGTAGAACAACGCCTGGCGCACGGCGGGGTCGGTCTGCGGTCCCTGGCACCCCAGGTCGGCGTTCGCGCAGGCGCCGAGGACCATCTGGTTCTGGGCGACGGAACCGGTGTCGTAGTTCGGGAAGTTCTTGTGCGTGTTCGCCATGTCGGGGATTGGCCCGGTCTGCCAGTCGATCGTGCCCGCGGCGATCGCGTCGGCACCGGCCTGGTTGCCCGAGAGGGCGAGGTAGCGGACCTTCGCGACCTTCGGCTTCCCGCCCCAGTACTTCGGGTTGGCCTCCATCGTGAAGGCCTGGCCCTTGAACTCGCTGAGGGTGTAGGCGCCGGTGCCCACGGGCTTCTCGAGGACGTCGGACTCGGGGTCGATGTCCTTCCAGAGGTGCTGGGGGACGATGACGGTGGCGCTGAGGACGTCGGGTCCGGCGGTGTAGGCGGGTTCCGGCCAGGTGAAGGTGACGTGGGTCGCGTCGACCTTGGTGACCGTCCCGTCGAAACCGGTGCTGTTGAGGGCTTCGTGGTCCAGCAGCATCTGGAAGGTGAAGACGACGTCGTCGGCGGTGAAGGGTTTGCCGTCGGACCAGGTGACCCCGTCGCGCAGGGTGACGTCGAGTTCGGTCCCGGCGTCGTTCCAGGTGTGCTCGGTGCCCAGCAGGGGTTTCGGGTCGGCGTCGGCGGCGGTCTTGTTGATGAAGAACAGCGGTTCGAAGATCAGCCCCGCCCCGCCGATGTCGGAGGGAGAGAAGGGGTTGAAGTTGACCTGGTAGTCGCCGGCCTGGCCGGTGTAGGCGACGAGGGTGGAGGCGTCGTCGCCGTTTCCCGACCCGCCGGCCGAGCACCCGGTCGCGAGCAGGGTCAGGGCTGCGGCACCGGCGACCGTGAGGCGGAGGAGGCGGGACAGGCGCCGCGGGCGGTGGAGCCCGGGGGTTCGGGGGGTGGCACTGATCGAGAGGTTCATGGCGGTGTCCTCGGTCTGTGGCCGCAGCTCGCGGCGGTGCGAGTGCCGGGCCGCTCCGCGTGCACCGCCATCGGTGCCGGGGTGGAGCGCGGTCCGTCCGTTTTAACTTAATTAACTTGAGGAAGTCACGTCAAGGACTACCGCGGACGGGACTCGGCAGCACTAGAGTGCGCAACAGCTCACGAGGAGCCGTCCCGCCTTGATCAGCCCGAGGAGCATCGATGACGTCGGTGGAGGACCCGCCGAGGTCGGTCCGTCGACCGCGCCGGGACGGTGCCCGCGAGCGGCTGCTGGACGCCCTGCGGGCGGCCGGTCAGGTCAGCCGGGTCGAGCTCGCAGCCCTCACCGGACTCACCGAGGCCTCGGTCTCCACCACCGTGAAGCGCCTGCTGTCCGAAGGCGTCGTCGTCGAGGCCGGGCGCACCCGCACCGGCGGCAAGCCGCGAACCCTCCTGCAGCTGGACCCCGGCGGCCGGACGGCCGTCGGCATCGACCTCGCCACGACGACCGTGACCTACGTGCTGACCAGTCAGACCGGCGGGGTGCTGGCCCGGCTCACCCGGCGGTTCGCCCCCGTCGACGGGTCCGCGGAGCCGGCCACCGACGACCTCGCCGCGCGCCTGGCCTCCGACGTCGACCAGCTCCTGACCAAGAGCGGGCAGGACCGCGGGACCTGCCTCGGGATCGGGCTGGTCTGGGGAGGTCCCGGGGGCGGTCTGCTGCGGCGGACCGGTCGCGAGTCCGATCCCGCCGATCCCGCCCGCCCCGCGGCCGGCGCGGTCGGCGCGGTCGACGGCGAACGACTGCGCCGCTCCCTGCAGCGGGTCACGGGGTGGCCGGTCCTGGTGGAGAACGACGCGACCGCGGCCGCGGTCGGTGAGTACTGGGTCGCCCGGGTGGAGAACTCCCGCTCCTTCGCCGCCCTGTACCTGGGGGCGGGACTGGGCGCGGGCATCGTGATCGACGGCGCCGCGCACCGGGGCTCGCGCGGGCACGCGGGGGAGTTCGGGCACGTCTGCGTCGTCGTCGACGGCCCACCCTGTCCCTGCGGTGGTTCCGGCTGCCTGGAGGTGATGGCCGGCCCGGAGACGGTGGTCGCCCGCGCCCTGGCCGATCCGGACGCCCGCCGGGAGGCCGGGCTGGAACGGGTGGCCCGCCGGGCCCTGCTCACCGACTTCTCCGCCGTCGCCCGGGCCGCCCGCACCGGCGGGCAGGCCTGCCGGGCGATCCTCGACGACTCCGCGCGCTACGTCGCCGCTGCCGCCGAGACCCTCGTGAACCTCTTCGACCTCGACCTGCTCGTGCTCACCGGGCCGGGTTTCGCCGCCGCCCCGGCGATCTACGGGTCGGCCATCACGGCGCGCATCGGGGCCTCGTCCTCCCGGGTCTGGGGGCGGCCGGTGACGGTCACGGTCTCCACGGCCGCCGCGACGGGCCCCGCGGTGGGTGCCGCCGCGCTGCTCCTGCAGGACCGCCTCACGCGGTGACCGGTCGCCGGACCCCTGCCGGCCCCGGTGCGACCCCGGATCCCGCCACCGCTCAGGTGGTCGGCCCGCCCGTCGATCCCGCCGTGCGGGAGAGGAGTTCCGTCACCCGGTTCTGGGCGGTGACCTGAGCCCGCAGGTAGGCCAGCGACACCGAGGCGGGACGCATGGCTCCGGGGAAGGCCGGCACGGCGCCCGGGTCGGGCTGCCCGTCGGGGCGTGCGGCCAGCCCTCCTCGAAGGCGCACGCGGTGGTCACGGCGGTCCCCCGTGAGGGAGTCCTCGTGGAGGCGCACGGCGTCGAGACAGGTGCCCAGGACCCCGGTGGCGCTCGTGAGGGCCTCGTGGACCGCGGGCTGCAGGGTGCATCCCCGGGTGAGTTCGCCCAGGTCGAACCCCAGTGCCTCGGCGGCGGCGGAGAGCAGGCCGACGGTGGAGGCGGCCTCGGGGTCGGCGGGCAGCAGCAGCCGGCAGGCCTCGGCGCGAGTGAAGATCCAGGTCAGGGTCTGCTGGGGAACGCGCGCCGATCCCGATCCCTTCAGCAGCACCAGGACCGCCCAGTTGAGCAGTTCCCGACGGCCCAGCAGCACGATCGCCTGCTGCAGGGAGGTGATGCCCCCCCGGGGGGCGTAGGCAGCCGAGCTGACCGTCTTCAGCACCCGCACGCTCAGTCCGGGATCGGCGGACAGCAGGTCGAGCACCCGCTCGACGGGGGCGTCCCGGTCCGACAGCAGGGCGATCAGCTGCACGCAGTTCAGGTGGGAGGAGTCGAGCACGGGACGCGTCAGGACGTCCGGGCGGTGGAAGAGGTACCCCTGGAACAGGTCGGCGTTCGCGGCACGGCACGCTTCGAACTGTTCCTCGGTCTCCACCCTCTCGACCACGACGACCGCCGTCGGGTTGACCCGCTTGACCAGGGCCATGACGTCGAGCAGGCGGTTGCCGCTCACCTGCAGGTCGATCTTGACGTAGTCGGCCAGAGCCACGGCGGGTACCCGCTCGGTCTCGCCGTCGAAGTCGTCGACGGCGATGGCGAAGCCACGTCGCTTGAGGTTCCGCAGACCGGACATCACCCAGTGGTCCACGTCGACGGTCTCCAGCAGTTCCAGCACGACCCCTTCGGCGGCGAAGGGCAGCGGCAGCTGGCCGGTGACGAACGAACGGGTCAGGTTGATGAACAGCCGCCGGCCTCCGGCCAGTTCCTCGGTGCCGAACTCCCCGAACGCCGCGGCGATGACCTGCGCGGTGGCTCGCTCGTGCTCGACCGCGCCCACGAGCTCCGCACGGTTCGCCGCTCCGGTCCGGTGCAGCAGCTCGTAGCCGTAGACCTCCCGCTGGGCGGTGCAGACCGCCTGGACACCGACCCACACGGCTCCCACGCCGGTCGTCACACCGACCACCTCCTCACCCACCTCGAACCCGCCGCCCCACCGGTGCCGAACGACGACGTCGTCGTCGGCCACCGTCTCGCGACGAGGCGGGGAGTCACACCGACGCGGTCCTGGGTCTCCGACGGGGTGTCCGCAGGGGACGTGCCGCGTCAGCGTCGTCGCGCGTGGTTCCTTCGACACTGGAGGATCGGACGGCACGGCCCGGTACTTGACTGCTGCATCCGGGCGATCAGCGGACCGCCGACCGTTCGTCCCGTCCGCTCGTGTCCCCGGCGGCTCCCGAGGTCAGACCCGGACCGGCGTCCCGCTGGCGAGCGACTCCTGCGCGGCGTCGGCGACCCGGGACGCGGCGACGGCGTCCTCGGGCCGGCACAATTCCCCGTCGATCCCGCGGACCAGGTCCGCGAAGGCGGCGATCTCGGCGCGGTAGGCGTCGGCGAAGCGTTCGGCGAACGTCGTGTGCGGGGTTCCGGTGGGGAAGGTGACGCCGGGTTCGGCCGAGCGCAGCGCGCTCCGTTCGTCGAGGCCGACGAGCAGCGACCCGGCGGAGCCCTGCAGTTCCAGCCGGACGTCGTGGCCCGCCCCGTTGTAGCGGGAGGCCGTGACGACGGCGAGGGTCCCGTCGTCGAGGGTGCAGACGGCGAGGGCGGTGTCGACGTCGCCCACGGCCCCGATCTCGGGGTCGCCGTTGTTGCTGCCCCGGGCGTAGACCTCGACGACCTCCCGGCCGGTGATCCAGCGGATGACGTCGAAGTCGTGGACGGAGCAGTCGCGGAACAACCCGCCCGAGGTCGCGAGGAACAACACCGGCGGCGGGGTCACGTCGCAGGTCACGGCCCGGATCGCGTGCAGCCAGCCGAGCTCGCCGGTCGAGTGCGCGCGCTTGGCCTCGAGGTAGCCGGCGTCGTAGCGGCGCTGGTGACCGATGCGGACGACACCGTCGTGGGCGGCGATGAAGTCCAGGACGGGCAGCGACAGCGCGACGTCCGGCGCGACGGGTTTCTCGGAGAACACCGGGATGCCGGCCTCGACGCCGGCCCGGATGAGTTCGGGGTGCTGCGCGGTGCCGGTCGCGACGATCAGCCCGTCGATCCCGGAGGCGAGCAGGGCGTCGACGTCGACGGCGGCCTCGACGCCCAGCTCGTCGGCCACGGACCGCGCGCGGACGGTGTCGACGTCGGCGACGGTGAGCCGGCCCACGCCGGGGGTCGTGACGACGTTGCGGGCGTGCATGACGCCGATGCGGCCCACGCCGGCGAGGCCGAGGTGCAGGTCGGACAAGGGGACTCCTTCAGGACGTCATCGTCGTTGGACCGGTCCAATACCCTCTACGATCGACCCACCACCAACCCGATGTCAAGGAGGGTAGAGGCGTGAGCGATCCGGGGGGACGACCCACGATCCGCAGCGTCGCCGCGCGCGCAGGGGTCTCCAAGTCGCTGGTCTCGCTCGTGCTGCAGGAGAGCCCGAAGGTCTCGCCCGAACGCCGCGCCGCCGTGCTCAGCGCGATGGACGAGCTCGGCTACCGCCCCGACCCGACCGCCCGCAGCCTCGCGCAGGGCCGCACCCGGGCCGTCGGGCTCGTCCTCGACGACCTGCGCAACCCGTGGTTCGTGGACGTCCTCGACGGACTGCGGCCCGTGCTGCGCGCGGCCGGGCTGCGACCGGTGCTGGCCGAGGTCCGCAGCGAACCCGAGGCCCCGCAGACCTTCGCCGACCTGCGCGTCGACGGGCTCGTCGTCATCGGCACCCTGCCCGACCTCACCCTCGTCGAGGAGGTCGCGGTGCACCTGCCGGTCGTGCTGGCCGGCACCCGCACCCCGCCCGGGACCGACCTCGACGTCGTCGCCGGGGACGACCCGGCCGGGGTGGGGCTCGTCGTCGACCACCTGCTCGCCCTCGGCCACCGCCGCATCGCCCACGTCGGCGGGTCCGGGCCCGTCGGCCGGCTGCGCCGCGAGGCCTTCGAGGCGGCCGTCCGGGCCGGCGGCGGGACACCCCTGGTGGCCGTCGCCGAGATGACCGAGGACGCCGGCCACCGCGCGGGTCTCGTCCTGCTCGGCGCCGACCGACGTGCCGCCGAGCGGCCGACCGCCGTGCTCGCCGCGAACGACGCCTGCGCCGTCGGGGTCCTCGCGGCCGCCGCCGACCTCGGCCTCGCCGTCCCCGGCGACGTCTCCGTCGCCGGCTACGACGACACCTCGCTGGCCCGGCTGCGGGCGGTGTCGTTGACCAGCGTCGACAACGCCGCCCGCGAGGTCGGCCGGATCGCGGGGGAGCGCCTGCTGGTCCGCCTCGAGGACCCCGAGCTGCCCGTCGGCCTGCGGCTGGTGGCCCCGCGTCTCGTCGTGCGCTCCACCACGGCCCCGCCGCCGGGCAGGATGACGGGGTGACCACTCCCGAGGGACCGTGCCCGTGCGGCTGGGGCGAGCCGTTCGCCGGGTGCTGCGGCCGGTACCTGGGGGGCCGGGCGGCGCCGACCGCGGAGGCGCTGATGCGTTCGCGCTACACGGCCTTCGCCGTGGGCGACCGCGAGCACCTGCTCCGCACCTGGGACCCCGCCACCCGACCCGACGGGCTCGACCTGGACGCCGGCGTCGAGTGGCGCCGCCTCCTCGTGCTCGCCACCACGGGTGGGAGCCCCTTCGACGACACCGGGACCGTCGAGTTCGAGGCGCACCACCGCCAGGCGGGCCGCCGCGGTGTCCAGCACGAGAACTCGGCCTTCACCCGCGTCGCCGGCGTCTGGCTCTACGTGGGGCCGGTGGGAAACCTGGTCGCGTGATCGCGCTCCGGTTGAAACTCTGAGTCACGGGTAAGAGCGTGGGGCATCCATACGCGATGAGGAGGAGTCCCGTGAAGCTGGACTGGCTCAAGGACCTGGCGCTGGACCCCGGTCCGCACGTGTCCGTCTACGTCGACGCGACCCGCGACCGGGCGACCGGCGCCCACGACATCGACCTGCGCTGGCAGGACGCCCGGTCGGCCCTGGCCGGCCAGGGCGCCCCCGAGACCGCGCTGAGCGCGCTCGACGCCGTCGCCACCGAACCGACCGGCGTCGGCGGTCACGTCGGGCGCGCGATGCTCGCCACGAAGGAGGGGCTGCAGCTCGACGTCGTGCTGCCCGCCCCGCCGCTGCGCGAGGAGGTCAGCACCGGCCCCGTCGCGCACCTCATGCCGCTCGTGCGGTCGAGGGCCGACGACGTCCGCTACGTGCTCGTCGAGCTCGACCGGGCCGGCGCCGACATCACCCTCACCCGCACCGGTGCGGTCCAGGGGGCCCAGGTCCACTCCGTCGAGGGGGGACACGACCTGCTGCACAAGGGATCCGGGGACAACCGCGCCGAGCACCGCTACCAGCGCTCCGTGCAGGACTCCTGGGACCACAACGCCGCCGCCGTCGCCGCCGACCTCACCGACCTCGTCCGCCGCGAGCACCCCGAGGTCGTGCTGCTCACCGGTGACGCGAAGGCCGCCGCCGCGCTGCGCGAGAAGGCCCCCGCCCCGCTGCGGGCCCTGCTCCGCGACGTCAAGGGCGGCTCGCGGGCGGCCGGCACCCACGAGAAGGCGTTCACGGCCGCCGTCGCCGAGGTCCTCGACGTCGTCCGCTCGGCGCGGCGCCAGACCGTCGTCGACGACTTCGTCCAGGAACGCGGCCGGGCGGGCCGGGCCGTCGAGGGGATGGCCGCGGTCGTCTCCGCCCTGCGCGCGGGCCAGGTGGCGACGATGCTGCTGCTCGACGACCCGAGCTCGACGGAACTCCTCTGGGCCGGCCGGGGACCGCTCGAGATCAGCACCACGACGATGGACCTGCACGCCCTGGGCGTCGAGGACGCCGTGCAGGTCCGCGCCGACGCGGCCCTCGTCCGCGCCCTGGCCGCCTCCGACGCCGAGATCCACCTCGTCCCGCTCCCGGAGGAGGACGGTGAGGCGCCCCTGGTCACGATGGCCGACGGCATCGGTGCCCTCCTGCGCTACTAGGGCCCGTCCTGCGGGTCGTGAACAGCCGTGATCCCGCGCGGAACGCGGGAGCTCGACCATTCACGGGGGTCGGTCTGGCTCGGGGCCCGCAGTGACGGCCCCCTTCTGAGACGGGTGCACGCAGTTCTCGGGTGACCGCGACGTCGGGCTACGACGCGTCGGCGGTCAGGTTCAGGGTGCCGGGGAAGGCCAGAGCGAAGGTGATGCCCCCATCGGCCTCCAGGCCGGTGGGGGTCACCTGGTCCTGGGTGATGTGGAGGCCGAACTCGGGCATCGAGACGTCCACGGTGTACGTGCCGGGGCCGAAGGTCTTGGTGGTGCGGCCGGCGTCGTCCAGGGTCGCGGTCCCGACCTCGCTGCCGCCGGCGAAGAAGGTGACCTCTGCCCCCGCGGCCGGTAGGTCTCGGCACTCCTGCTGGCGGCACAGGTGCAGGGTGGTCTCCACCGTGACCTCGCCCGTCTCCTCCCCCGAGCAGCCGGCCGAGGCGGCGATCAGCAGCAGGGGGGCCAGGAGCGGGAGCACGCGGCGTGCGGGGTGGTCCACGTGAGCAGAGTGGCAGGACGGCAGCCGGTCCACTGCCGGTCCAGCGCCGGCGGACCGTCCGACTCTCGCCAGGACCGCGACGTCGCCGACCGCGCGCACCGCGGGAGGACCGTGCGCTTCGCGCGCACCGCGGGATGACCGTGCGGTTGGGTACCTCGATCCCGGGGTGCGCTCAGGGGAATCCCTGATGCGCCAGGTCGGGGCGACCCACGACGCTCACTGCATGAGCAACATCGACAACGAGCAGGGCACGCTGCTGATGGCTTTCGACGTGGACTGCGGTGAGGTCGTCCCGGGTCGTCACCTGCACCTGCGGGGCCTGCGCGACGAAGGCCACTGGCCCGACGCCGCAGGCAACCGGCTGCCTGAGCCAGCAGGTGAGTCCTGGCAGATGGTGTCGCTGGACTACGAGATCGCCCCGGCGGTCCATGAGGACGATCCCGACGCCGGGCAGTGGTTCGTCAGCCCGGTGGCTGATGTGGAGTACGAGGTCGACCCGCCCCTGCCGCGGGAGGTGCAGGAGGCGGGGAACATCGGCGGCGGCAGCGTCACCGGTGAGCCGGGGCAGCCGTACTCCCGGGGCAGCTATGGCCCCTATCCGTTGCCCGGCGGTGCGCGTGAGGTGGTCTTCACCCTCACCCCGTACCTGGACCGGCGTCCGGGTGAGGATGCCGGTCGGGGTGGGCCGGACTTCGTGGTGGATGCAGCGACGCAGCCGCTGGGTCGGGTGGTGATCGACGTGGCTGCTGGCGCGGCCCGTTGGGAGCCGCTGGCCGCGGTCAGCTGATGTCCTCACCCACTTGGTCGGCATCCCGCTCATCGTCATGACCGTGATGCCCGTGGGCGTGGGGTCCGGCCAAGGGCGGGGAGGTGCGCGTACGAGATGCTGGGGGCATGACGGTCAGCGATGACACCAATCCCGGTCCCGGCCACGATCTGCTGCCGGCCGCGGCGGTCCACGCCTGGTCCCTGGACCGCACCCTGGGCCGCTTCCGGGCCACAACCACCACCGAACCCGCTGGGCTGCCGCTGCTCGAGCTGCCCGCCGCGCTGCGCGAGCACGGCTACCGCATGGTGCAGCTGTGCCACTTCCACCTCCCGCACCGCGACGCCAGCTACCTCGCCGAACTGCGCGCGGCGCTGGCTGAGGCCGGTGTCGTGCTGGACGCGTTGCTGGTGGACGACGGTGATCTGACCCACCCGAGCGAGGCCGCGCGCGAGGAGGCGTGGATCTCCTCCTACCTCACCGACGCTGTCGCCTTGGGGGCCGCCCGGATCCGGGTGGTGGCCGGCCAGACCCGCACCGACACCGCGCAGGCCGACAGTTCCGCGGCGCTGGGGCGCATCGCTGCCCGTGCCGGGGATCTGCGCGTCGTCACCGAGAACTGGGGTGTCGTGACGCGCGACGCCGCGGACGTGCAGGCCGTCCTCGACCCCCTCGACGGAGCGGTGGGACTGCTGGTGGACCTGGGGAACTGGAGCGGTCCGGGCAAGTACGTCGACCTGGCCGAGGTCGCCCCCTACGCGGAGACCTGCCACGCCAAGGCCCACTGGGACGGGGGGGACGTCGACGAGGTCGACTACCGCGCGAGCCTGTCCTCGATCCTCGACGCCGGTTTCAGCGGTCCGCTGGCCTTGGTCTACGACGCGGTCGGCGACGACGAGTGGGCGGGGCTGGCCGTTCAGCGCGCGATCGTGGAGGACGTTCTCAGCTGAGCGCTCGATTGAACGGCCGTGTTTCGGACGTGGCCGCTCGGCACCGACCGCGCGGGTCGGGGGAGCCCTGAGCGCGACGTCGTCGACGTCCATGACAGCGGGATGACCGTGACGTCGGTGCAACGGGGCGACCCCCGTCGTGGGGGAAGACGTGGGTGCGCCGATCTGGTCGCCCGGGTGACCGTTTCGGTTCACCCACGGGTGACCTCATGTGGTGACAGCGGTGGGTGCGACGGCCAGGGCTGAACGCCCGGACATCGCCATGAGCGCGACAGTGCAGTCGTCGGCGCTTCTGTGCGTTCGCGGCGTCAGTCCTCGGTCGTCCTCAGCAGGCGGTGGGTGGCACGCCGGAGCTCGGGCAGGACGATCGTGAGCCTCGCAGCCCTCCAGCAGATGCACCGCTGCGCGGGGTGACCCCGCTTCCCGCGCCTGACCCGATGGCCGAGCACGAGGCACCGGGTCGGGTCTCCGGCGGTCGCGACCCTCGACCACGGTGGAGCTCGGTCCGCAGTCGGACCGCCAGGTCCTCACCGGCCTGCACGAACCCTGTCGAGCGGCTAGCGTCGGCGCACAGCGCGGGACATCCCGCCCGGGACGAGCACGGTGGGGGCGGGAGATCGGTGAAGGTCGTCTGGAACGCTGACAACGGCCGCTACGCCGACAACCCGCGGGCGCTGCACGAGGCCTGGACCGCCCGCGGCGGTGACGGCGTCGACCACCTCTGGCTCGCCTCCTCCCGCCAGGCCGCGACGTTCCCGCCCGGCGTGGCGACCGTGCCGATCGGGACACCGCAAGCCGTCGTGGCGCTCGAGGCGGCGGACGTGCTGGTCTCGAACACGCACATCCAGCTCGACCGGTGGCGCAAGCGTCCCGGGGCGGTGTACCTGCAGACCTGGCACGGGACACCGCTGAAGCGCATCCACCGCGACGCCGCGTTCCAGCCCCCGGACGACGTCATGGCCGAGCTGGACGACGACATCGCCCGCTGGGACCTGCTCGTCACCCCGAGCGCCGAGGGGACGCGGTTGCTGCGGGCCGCGTTCGCCTACCGGGGCCGGGTGCTGGAGACCGGCTACCCGCGCAACGACGTGCTCTCCGCGCCCGACCGCGACGCCCGGCGCGCTCGGGTGCGCGCCGAGCTCGGCCTCGCGGAGGGCACGACGGCCGTCCTGTACGCGCCCACCTACCGCGACGACGAGGCCGCTCCGGGCGTCGACGCCCCGCTGGGGCTGGACGTCGGGGCCCTCGCGCGGCGCCTCGGTGACGACGCCGTCGTCCTGCTGCGCCTGCACCACTACATGGGCCACCAGAGCCGTCCCGCCGGCGGCGGGCGGGTGCAGGACGTGGGCGCGTACCCCGACATCTCCGACCTGTACCTGGCCGCCGACGTCCTGGTCACCGACTACTCGTCGTCGATGTTCGACTTCGCGGTCACGGGCAAGCCGATCCTGGTCTTCGCCTACGACCTCGCGCACTACCGCGACCGCCTGCGCGGCTTCACCTTCGACCTGGAGGCAGAGGCGCCGGGCCCGGTCCTGCTCGACCAGGAGGCGCTGACCGCGGCGCTGCTCGACCTGCCTGCGGTGGCCGCTGCGCAGGCGGGACGCTACGCCCGGTTCGTGGAACGCTTCTGCGCCCTGGAGGACGGCCGTGCCAGCGAGCGCGTCCTGCAGGCGCTGTGGGCCGAGGGTCTGCCGCCCGGCTGACACCGCCGACGGGACTCGCCGACCGGACGCGGCACCGACGGCACCGTCGGGGTCGCGCGCAGACGACGAGCACGCCACTCGACTGCGCGTGTCTTCCTCCGCCCCGTCGGCCAGACCGCACCGCGAGGTCTCGTCAGCCGGCGAAGACGGACCAGCAGATCGCGTCGCGTCTGGCTTGGTCCTCGAGCACCAGCTCCCGGACGCGCTCCGGGAGCCGCTCGCGCTGCCAGTCGCGCTCCAGCCGTCCGGTGGTGGGACCGGCCGTGCCCGCTGCCCGTGCCGCCTTGATCGCGTAGGCGGCGGCGCCGAGGTCGTGCTCGGGCACGTGAGGTACGCACGCGGCCTGGCCGGCGGCGTAGGCGGCGCAGCGGGCAGCCCCCCGCAGCGGGCGAGCCGCTCCCATCGCGTGCCCACCGCGAGCTCGGGCGTCCATCATCTGCACGCTGCCCCCGGCCCAGGCGCGTGCTGCCTCGATGGCCTCGCGTGGACGGGTGTCCGCGGGCTGTTCGACCTCGAAGAGGTGCAGCACGTGGTCGGCGCAGTCAGCGGCCCACAGGGCGATGAGCCGGTGGTCCTCGTCGGTGAGTTCTCCACCGCGGCGGATCGTGACCAGTCGCGGGTCGCGGACCTTCGGGAGGATCACGTGACCAGCGTGCCAGCAGCGGGGCAGCCGGGACGACCTTCCGGTACAGCCGGCGGTCATCGTCGTGGGTGGCACTCAGCTCAGCGCACGACGTCCACTTCGCAGGTGGTGCCCGGCGCACGGGACAGACGGGCGTCGGCGGTGACCAGGACGATGCCCAGCACCTCGGTCAGCGCGACGTGGGCGGCGTCGTAGCTGGTGAGCGTGTGGCGCAGTTCCCGGCAGCGGTGCAGCAGCGGCCGGTGAGCGACTCGTCGTAGGGGCAGGTCGATGAGGTCGTCCGACGCCGGATCGACGCGGCGCTGCGGCAGGCGGCCTGCGATCCCGGCTCGGTGCAGGACGGAGGCCACCTCGCGGTCGATCACCTCGGGGGCGAGGACGCTGGCGTCAACGACGATCGCGGTCGTCGTGCACCGCCTTCACGGCGTCGCGGAAGGACAGGCTGCCACCGGCTCGCCCACCGGAACGCTCGAGCACCTCGTCGAGGACGTCCTCGATCTGAACGCTCGGCAAGGCGCCACTCTGACGCCACCTACGCCGATGTGCGATCGCTCGGCCGTCGCCATGACCGCGAGGTCGTCGAGCGCGGACGGCGGGATGACCGGAAGAGTGTGAGAGCGGTACGTGCCCCGGGACCACTCGGATGCCGTCGCACCGGCCTCGTGCGCTCGGTGGGTGGCGCCGCTCAACGGGGCGTAGGCGTAGAGGTCGACCTGCGCTCGTCGTCGCCCGGCCTGGCAACGGCGGGCAGCGGCGGCAGGCCGAGCTGCCGATGCAGAGTCGGGCAGGAGGGATCCACCCCGTGGTTCCCGTAGTGCACCTCGATGCCGGGCAGCTGCCGCTGCAGCTCCACGGAACGGGGGACACACCGGGCGGAATGATCAATGGGGTGACCGTGCCATCTCGTTCCAGGCGACTGTCCCCGCACCTCCTCGCCGGCTTGGATGTCGACTGCGGCGAGCTCATCCCTGGTCAACGCGTCATCGCCCGGGGTTCGACCGACGAGGGCACCTGGCCGGATGCGCTGGGTGACCCAGCCCCCGGCCGAGGTCGGGGGTACGCGGCAGATGGTCAGCCTGGAGTACGAGCTGGTGGTCGGCTTCACCGATGAGGACCTCGCCGCCGCCCCTTGGGACGGTGTGCTGCTCGTCGATGCCGCCTGCAGCACCGACATCCCGCTGGCCTGGAGCACCGGCGATGAACACGGAGGCCGCACCAGCTTCGATTCTCACCCTGGGGAGGTCGAAGCCATCGGGCGGTGCGGGCCGTACCGGCTGCCGGCGCAGGCGAAGCAGGTCTTCTTCCACCTGTTCGCGGTGCTGGACGCTCGAGGGAAGCATGACCTGGAGATCACACCAGCCGGTGGGTGAGGTGGTCGTGGACCGGGGTGAGGGTTCTGCGAAGTGGCGGCCCGAGACCGCCGGGTGACCAGGCCACGGTCGCCGACGCCGACGCCGACGCCGACGCCGACGCCGACGCCGACGAATCGCGCCATGGAAACTCAGACGAAGCGCGGGACGAACCACGGCAGGGTCCCACCCGCGGAACGGCTACGCGATCCTGTCTGGCTCGATCCGACATCGGCACGCCAGGGCGTTGCCGGTTGTCGATCTTCATCCAGAGGAACGCCACGACCGAGCGTCTCGAACCGGCTCGCACCGATGTCAGGCAGGGCCGGTCGTGTCGGAGGTCGACACGTCACGACCAGCCCCTGGCCCGCACCTGAGGGGGGAGAGGCGCGGGCCGGCTGTCAGTTCATCCCACTACCGAGGCGCTGGCGACCCGACCGTTCGCGCACCTCGGGATGACTGTGGCGTTGGAGAGCGGCGAAGGGTGTGCCGCTGACGGCTCGGCCGGTGCTGCTGGGTCGTGGTCGTACTCCGTCGACCCCACTGGGGCTGGTGCTCAGCGGCGGGGGAGGGTGAAGGAGCCCACCAGTTCGTTCAGCTCCACCGCGGCGCGCGAGACCTCACCGGCGGTGGTGGCGGTGTGGGTGGCCCCGGCGGTGGTCTGATCCGCCGCGGCGGCGATGCCGGAGATGTTGGTGGCGATCTCCTGGCTGCCGGAGGAGACCTCGGTGACGTTGCGGACCATCTCCGAGGTCGTCGCGGACTGCTCCTCCACCGCGGCGGCGATGGTGGCCTGCAACCCGTCGATGCGGGCGATGACCTCACTGATGCCGCCGATGGCGAACGCGGCCTCGGTCGCGTCAGCCTGGGTGGCCGCGACCCGGGTGGTGATGGATTCGGTGGCCCGGGCGGTCTGCTGGGCCAGTTCCTTCACCTCTCCGGCGACGACGGCGAAGCCCTTGCCCATCTCTCCGGCGCGGGCGGCTTCGATGGTGGCGTTGAGGGCGAGGAGGTTGGTCTGTTCGGCGATGGAGGTGATGAGCTTGACGACGTCGCCGATCTCGCGGGAGGAGGCGGAGAGGCGTTCCAGGATCTCCGAGGCCTGCGACGCGCTGGACACGGCGTCGGCGGAGACCGAGGAGGCCTCGGCGGTGGAGGTGGCGATCTCGCGGATGGCGGAGGTCATCTGCTCGGCGGCAGCGGCGACGGTGCCGATGTTCGCGCTGATCTCCTCCGTGGCCGCGGAGACGACCTGGGTCTGTGCCGCCGACTCCTCCGCACCGGAGGAGAGCTGGGTGGCGACGCTGGTGAGTTCCTCGGAGGAGCCGGCGAGGGTGGCGGCGTTGTCGGCGATGCGGAGCATGGTGGTGGTGAGGTTGTCCATGGTGGTGTCCAGGGCGGTGGCGAGCTGACCGACCTCGTCCTTGGTGGTGACGTTGACGCGCTGGTCCAGGCGGCCGGTGGCCAGGCCCTGGACGACGGTGAGGGTGCGGGCGAGGGGGCCGGCGATGGAGCGGGACACCAGGACGGCGATGACGGCGGCAACGACGACGGCGACAGCACCGATGACCAGCAGGAGGGTGACCGCGGCGTGGTAGGTCGAGGCCCCGTCGGCGGCGAGAGTCTTGGCGGAACCCTGCTCGGTGACGGTCATCGCGTCGAGCTGGGCGTTCAGGGCGTCCGAGGGGGGCACCGTGAGCTCGGTGCGGGCCTTGACGAAGCCGACGAGGTCACCGGCTTTCGCGAAGGGCAGCACCTGTGCGCGGTTGGTGCGGTAGGTGGCGATGAGGTCCTCGACCTGGGCGTGGTCGCCTTCGCTGGTGCTGGGTGAGGTGGCCAGGTAGGCCTGCCACGCCGTGTCGTACTTGGCGTCGTCGGCGGTGATCTTCTCGACGGCCTTCTCGACGTCGCCAGGCTGGGAGAGGGCGGTGTTGGCCAGGTCCATGCGCAGGTTGAGGAAGGCGATCTTGGTTGCGCTGATGGTCTGCACGGAAGCGATGCCGTCGGTGGAGACCTTGTCCAGGTTGGCCTGGGAGCCGCTCAGGCGGGAGATGCCGAGGGCTACGACCGCAGCCAGGAGCAGGCAGACGACGCCGAAGCCGGCGAACAGCTTGGTGGCGACCTTCAGGTTGCGCAGCGTGTTCATGACCGGCCTTCCGATGAGTAGAGGTGAGAGGTGGGACCCACGATCAGAGCGCCTGGTGGGGATCAGCCCCTCGGTGCGCTACTCCTCCTGATCGGCATTTAGCTAGAAGATCTTGAGGCTTCACCTCACCCGGACAGACGAGCGGACTCTCGATCCCGACCACGAGAAGTCATTCAGTGTCACAAGTGCTGGTCAGGTGAGCTGGATGAGTGGCGCGGTGCGGGGGACTGACCAGCGGCGCCACCCACCGTTCCGTTCCGGCCAGCTCGCAGGAGCTGCGGAGAACTGCCACTCACCAAGCCTCAACGTGCGAGCTGGCGAAACCGTTCGTTGCTCAACGCGTTGGCACGGATGGTGTGGAGGGTGAGTTCGGCGGCGGCTTCGTCGCCGTGTTGGAGAGCTCGGGCGGCGGTGGCCAGCTCGGCGGTGTGCAGGTGGCGGATGGCGGGGAAGAGTTCTTCGCTCATCATGGGGATGAGTTGGCCGACGCGGGAGCCCTCGAGGCGGACTTCGACGGCGCTGCGGGCGCTGCGGGCGCTGCGGGCGCTGCGGGCGCGTGGTTCGAGTAGTTCGTGCCGGGTCCACACCCCGCCCTCCTTCAGGAGAAGAGTCGCGGTGCCGACTGCTGGTCGGTGAGTTCCCCGCCCTTGCTCCGGCCTCGGACCCTCGCGGCGCGCCGCCTGCTCGCCCCCCTGCTCGTGCTGGGCCTGCTCGCCGCCGCCGCGATGCTGCTGCGCCGGGCACTTCGCCACTACGACGTGGCGCAGTTGGACGAGGACCTGGTGGCGCTGGGCGCGGGTGCAGTGCTCGCCGCTCTCGCCGCGACCGCGGTTTCGTACCTGGCCATGACCGGCTACGACGCCTTGGCCCTGCGCTACGTCAAGCACCCCTTGCCCTACCGCTGCTACGGCCTCGCCTCCTTCGTCGCCACCGCCTTCGGCAACAACCTGGGCGCCTCTGCGGTGGTGGGGGCGGCGTTGCGGGCCCGTGTCTACTCCAGCTGGCAGGTTCCCCGGGCGGCCATCACCGCGATCATCGGCTTCAACCTGGTGACCCTGACGCTGGGTGTCACGGTCTTGGCGGGTAGCGGAATGCTGCTCGACCCGGCCCGGGTCGGGCAAGCCCTGCACCTGCCCGACGCGGTGATCACCGGCCTCGGGTCGCTGCTGCTGGTCTCGGTGCTGGCCTACCTGCTCTGGTCCCGCTTCGGGCGCTCCATCGGCTGGCGCGGCTGGCGTGTGGATCGCCCCGCTCCCCGCCTGGCGGTGGCTCAAGTCCTGCTCTCGACGCTCGAGTGGCTGGCCATGGCCGCGGCCCTCTACGTCCTGCTGCCCGGGGAAGGGCGGCTCCCGTTCCTGGCCTTCGCCGTGGCCTTCGCGATCGCGACCGTCGCCGGGCTGGTGAGCAACGTGCCCGGTGGGTTGGGCGTCTTCGAATCGACGCTGGTGCTGCTCATCGCATCGAGCACCTCACCCGGCGCGCTCGCGGTGGCGCTGGTGGCCTACCGACTGTGCTACTTCGTGCTGCCGTTGCTTCTCGCCGCCGTGCTCCTCGTCGTGCACGAGGCCCGGCGCAGCGCGGTGGCAACGGCGTCGGCGTCGGCGTCGGCGATGCCTGCCGGCCCGAGGTCTCTGGCCCGCCTTCCGTCTGTCCCCACGTCGTCGGTGCTGGCGCTGGTGATGGCCGGTGCGGGCGTGTTCATGCTCCTGGTGGGTGACCTTCCGGGCCCCGGGGAACTGGACGTGTCGGCCATGACCATCAGTCTGGCCGGGTTGGGGGCCCTGTTCACGGCCCAGGGTCTGCACCACCGCCTGAAGCGCGCCTGGGTGGCTGCTCTCGCACTGCTCACGGGGGTCACGGGAGTCGCTACCGCCCACGCTGACCTGGTGCTGGCTGCGGTGACCGCTGGGCTGGCCCTGTTGCTGGTGCTCGCCGGCTCCACCTTCTACCGCGGCGTGCTCTTGGCCCGCCCGCGCAACCCGTCCTGGTCGATCACCGCAGCCGTGCTGATCGGGGTGGCCGTCTGGTGGTACGAGTTCAGCGGCTTGTGCGGGGTGGTCAACGCGCCTTTGTGGGCGGCGTCGGTCTCCGGCGGCGCCTCGGGTGCGGACCGGGTGGCCATGGTCGTGGGCGCGGTGGGAGTCCTCATCGGTGGCCGTCGGATCGCCCGGGCGGTGATCCCCGACCCGCAGGTTCGGTGTGAGGTCGAGATGGCCAAGGTGGCCGGTATCGTCGCCCAGTCCGGGCGCTGCACCTCGCACCTGGCCTTCACCGGGGACAAGCGTTTCCACTTCAACCCGAGCGCTACGTCCTTCCTCATGTACCAGGTCGAGGGTCGCAGCTGGGTGGTCATGGGGGACCCCGTCGGGGACCCAGACGATGTCGGTGACCTCGTCGCGAGCTTCGTGGCGGAGGTCGATTCCCACGGGGGCCGGCCGGTCTTCTACAACGTCTCGAGCGAGCACACCGACCTCTACCGCGACTGCGGGCTGAGCCTGGCCAAGCTCGGGGAGGAAGCCGTGATCGTGCTCGATGAGTTCACCCTCGCGGGCAAGGCCCGGATGGGGCTGCGCAATTGCCGCAACAAGTCTCAACGCCTCGGATTGAGCGTCGACTTCGTCGCGGTGCAAGACGTCACGCCGCTGCTGCCCGCTCTGCGTGAGGTCTCCGACGCCTGGCTCACCCACCGCAACGGCAAGGAGAAGCGGTTCTCCCTGGGGGCCTTCGACGAGGACTACGTCGCCCGCTTCCCGTTGGTCGTGGTGCGTCAGGAAGAGCAGATCATCGCCTTCGCCACCTTGTGGATCGACGGCGATGGTCAGCAGGTGCAGGTCGACCTCATGCGCCGCCTGCCCGATGGGCCCCGCACCGTCATGACGTACCTGTTCATCGAGTGCATCCTGTGGGCCAAGGAGCAGGGCTTCTCGTCCTTCAGTCTGGGGGTAGCGCCTCTGTCGGGTTTGCGGAGCGACGTTGCGCCCTCCGCGTGGGATCGGGTCGGGCACCTGTTGTGGACCCACGGTGAGCGGTTCTACAACTTCAAGGGCCTTCGCGCGTTCAAGCAGGGTTTCCAGCCCCGGTGGCGGACCTGTTACGTCGCCACCCCGGGCGGGCTGGTCTTGCCGAAGGTGATGGTGGATGTGGCCACGCTGGTCGGAGGCGGGATCCGCGGCATCGTCCGCAGCTGATCTGCGTGTGAACGCTCCGGGATCAGTGACTCGGCCGCAGTCACAGCCTGGGTCGCAGCCCTGGCGGTGGATTCGGTGGATTCGGGGGTCAGAGGATCTGGTGAAGGCTTCGAGTGCGGCCTTGAAGGCCCGTGCGCGGCGCGGCCCGAGAAGGGCGACGTTGTTGTGGACGACGTGACGTTGATGATCAAGTCGTAACCGCGTTCTGCCATCGCGGGAGCCGGGGAGCCGGGGAGCCGGGGAGCCGGGGAGCCGGGGCACCGACGAGCAGTAGGCGGGCGCGGGTGTTGACAGCGAAGTGACGGTACGAAGGTGCTGAACGTGAGGTGGTCATCATTGTGAAGCTTCCTCAACGGGCGCTGTGCGGGCGTGGTGCGGACGTGGTGCAAGCGCGTCCAGGGCGATCGCCCGAGCGGGTGATAGTTCGATGAAGCATCCATCGAAACGCAGACGGCGCACTCACCGGACTGCGACGGTGACCCCATGCGCACAGAGGTCGCCATCATCGGCGCCGGCCCCGCCGGCATGCTGCTCTCCCACCTGCTCGCCGGCGACGGGGTGGAATCCGTGGTGTTGGAAACCCGCTCCGAAGCTCACGTCGCCGCCCGCATCCGGGCCGGGGTCCTGGAACAGTCCACCATCGACGTGCTGACGAACGCCGGACTGGGAGATCGTCTGGCCCGTGAAGGGGGCCAGCACCAAGGCATCTACCTGACCTGGCCCGAGGACGACGTGTTCATCGACTTCGAGGAACTCACCGGACGCAGCACCGTCGTCTACGGCCAGGGCGAGGTGCAGAAGGACCTCATCACCGCCGCGCACCGCCGCGGACAGCAGGTCGTCTACGAGGTGTCCGACACCCAGATCCACGACATCGACACCGTGCACCCCTGTGTGACCTACACCGACGCCGACGGCAACCCCGCTCGCCTCGACGCGGCTGTCATCGCCGGCTGCGACGGGTCCTTCGGGCCTAGCCGCTCGGCGGTGCCGGAAGAGGACCGGACGCGTTTCGAGCGCAGCTACCCCCACTCCTGGCTGGGTGTGCTCGCCCAGGTCGCTCCCTCCACCGACCACGTCCGCTACGCCTGGCACCCCGACGGTTTCGCGATGCACTCGATGCGTTCACCCTCGGTGAGTCGTCTCTACCTGCAGGTGCCCGCCGGCACCGACGTGGCGGAGTGGTCCGATGACCGGATCTGGAGCACGCTGTCGACGCGCCTGGGCTCGGGTCGGCGCGAGTTCGAGCTGATCAGCGGTCCCATCACGGAGAAGTCGGTGCTGGCGATGCGCAGCCTGGTGCAGACCCCGATGCGGTCCGGGCGGTTGTTCCTGGCCGGGGATGCTGCACACATCCTGCCCCCCACCGGGGCGAAGGGTTTGAACCTCGCGGTGGCTGACGTGGCGTTGCTGGCCCCGGCGCTGGTGGGCCTGGTGCGCAAGGACGACCCGGAGTCGGCCGGGACGTATTCGCAGCGGGCGTTGGCGCGGGTGTGGCGGGCGACGCACTTCGCGTGGTGGATGACGAGCATGCTGCACAGCGCGGAGGATCCCTTCCAGGCCCAGTTGCAGCTCTCGCAGTTGCGGTGGTTGGCGCGCAGCCGTGCCGCGCGGACGGACCTGGCTGAGAACTTCGCCGGCGTCGACCTGCACGCCTGACCCGTGTCCACCCTGTCCTCACCCGCGCCCAGGGTTTCGACGCGGTCATCGCCACCGTCAGCGCGAGGTCTCACCGGCGGCGAGGGGCACCGGGTGCAGGTAAGATCTCTGTGGCTTGAGTCCAGCTATTCCCCTCCAGGGAACGTAGGCCACACCAGAGCGCAGCGGCCGCCCATCCGCGGAGCCTCTTTGCCTGGCGGCAGGAGATCTGGTCGCTGCAGTCGGAGCGGCTTGTCTCATGCAACCTGTCCTAGTCGAAGATCACTAGGACCTGCCGGGAGAGGGAAGCAGGTCGTCTACGACCGCCTCAGGCGAGGAAGAAACCGGCGATCTCGGTGAGCTCGACGCCACCACCGGATCGAGCGTGGCTCGCACCCTTGGTGAGCAACAAGCCGTCCGAACCGTTCAGGGTCCAGTTCGCTATGGCCTGGTCATGGTGCTCCAGGTAACGGTAGTCCTTGAAGATCGAGCCTGGCGCCGATGTCCGGAACGCCGTGATGTAGTTCGCAAGTTCGTCCACGCCGTGGGCCTCTCCCCGAGAATCGAGGTGATGACCTTCAGCGGCCACGCTCTGAGTCAGTAGGTGGTGACGTTCGTCGGCAGCGAAATCTCGCCAGGCTGCCTGGTAGGTGGCCCAGGTGTTCTCGTGCTTGTTCATCACGACTGTCCTTTCGATCCGTGCGGGGACTAGTACCTTCGATGAAGGTCAGCGTCTGACGGTAGACGGATGGGGCCGGGTGCAAGGTGGCGTGCGCTGGCGAACATGCAACCGTTCCACGCGCTGTGGGGAGACAAGGCCAAGATGACGCGAGGGTGTGGGTTGGGTCTCAGCCTCGTGCCGTTGTCGTCGTCGTCGTGAGTGACACCCCGGCCAGGGTCTGAGACACGGTCCAGACACGGTCAGCCTCAGCCTCATCCCGCAGCGGGCGATACAGCGGCTGCTCACCGGGACCGCCTCCGAGGTTCCCGAACCCGGTGGGTCCGTAGAGCCGTCCACCCTGAGCCTGCGGTGCAGTCGCGGCGTAGAGCGCCGGCAGCTGAGCGCTCTCGACGGTCCCGACGAGGATCCCTGCGCGCGAGAGCCTGCGGATGACGGCGATCTGGGGGGTGTTGCGTTCGCGCTGCAGTTCAGGGCGAGCGGCGAGCAGGCTGGTCGGCGCGACCCCGGGATGCGACAGGTTGCTCGTGATTCCCCACCCTTCGGCGCGGCTGCGGCGGTCCAGTTCGAGGCCGAACAGCCCGAACGCGATCTTTGAGGATCTGTAGGCGTGCATACCGTGATAGTTGTTCTCCCAGTTGATGTCCGCCCAGTTCACCGCGCCGGTGCGGGCGGCCACGCTGATCTGGGAGGTGATCCGGGCCCGGCCGCCGCGCAGCAGGGGCAGCAGGTGGGCGACCAGGGCGACGTGGCCGAGGTGGTTGGTGCCCAGCTGCAGCTCCAGCCCGTCGGTCGTGGTCTGACGCTGGGGCGGGGTCATGACGCCGGCGTTGTTGATGAGCAGGTGGATCGGATTTCCTTCCGACTGCAGGCGGTGTCCGAGGGCGGCGACCGATTGCAGTGAGGACAGGTCCAGGTCATGCAGGGTGACGTTGGACGAGGGGTGCTGTTCGCGGATGCGGGCCAGGGCGGCTTCGCCCTTGGCGCGGTTGCGCACGGGCAGCAACACCTCGGCGCCGGCGCCGGCGAGGCGGGCGGCGATGCCGAAGCCGATGCCGTCACTGGCTCCGGTGACCAGAGCACGGCGCCCGGACAGATCGGGCAAGGACAACTGGGGAGTGCGGGACATGACGTTCTCCTGAAGGGTGGAGGACTGCGGCGGCGGGGATTCAGGAAAGTCGGACGCACTGACGCGATGGACAGTGGCACCTCGTTGGTGATCCGGGTCGAGATCTTCGCGAGCACGTCATAGGGGGGTGCCGGGTCAGTGTCGGGTGAGTGTCGAGGAGGAGTGGGCGGGTGGCGGGCGGCTAGGTGGCGGTGATGGCCTGAACCGGTGCGCCCGCGCTGCGGCGGGCCAGGACCAGCGTGAGGGCGAAGTGCACGGCGAAGCTGGTGGTGGAAACGACCTGCACCACCGCCAGTGCTGCGGGCTGGTCGGCGAGGTAGAGGAGGATGCGGGCGGACAGGGTGAGCCCGGCCAGTCCCAGGCCCACCAGCGTGCTGGCGGTGTACAGCCGCCGCAGCCCGCGGTGGGTGTGCCAGCGGCGCGGTCCGCCGGAGAGTGGGTTGACGATCAGGCCCATCAACGGGCGCCGGGCGAGCAGTGACCCGCTGTAGGCCAGGACGAACAGCACTGGCACCACCATCGCCGGGAGGAAGAAGTCCCGAGCTTCCCCGGTCACCGCGGCGACCCCGGCGCACACCGCCGCCACGACCAGCCCCGCGACCGCGGCTCCGGGAGACTCCCGTCGAGCCAGGCGGATCGCGCAGGCCGTCATCGCGGTGACCGTCAGGCCGATGAGGGCCGGGGTGAGGCCGGCGACGGCCTCGATGATCACGAAGGCGATCGTGGGCGCTGCGGCGCAGGCCAGCCCGAGCGGTCCCCCCAGTCGCTGCAGGGTCCCGTCCACCGTTGTACGGGTCAGGGACCGTTCTGGCGCTTCCTGCAGGCCCAGCAGATGCCGGGTGGCGGCGCTGGGACTGGCCGACACTGGGTGGTCAGTGCTCCGGTGCCAGGGGTCGGTGTGCTCGCGAGGCTCGGCTCCGGTAGTGGCGCGCTGGGTCACTGATCCTCCTGGGTCGGGGTGGTGAGACCAGCCTCAGCCAGGTCCGCGGCCGTATCCAGGGCCTGCCGATCCGCCCCAACGGCCTGGTCCAGCTCGACGGTGAGGTGGCCGCCGGCGTTGAGTGCGGTGAGAGGTTGAGTGCGGTGAGAGGGGGATCGGCAGGTCGTGGCTGGGTGTGACCGCAGCCGGTAGGAAGGGGGGCACCACAGCGCGAGGGGGACCATGGACATCGACAGGACGGGGTTGGCGCAGTTCCTGCGCCACCGGCGCGAGGCCCTGCAACCCCAGGACGTCGGTCTGCCCCGGGGGCAGCGGCGCCGTACCGCCGGGCTGCGACGTGAGGAGGTCGCCGCCCTGGCGCACATGTCCACGGACTACTACGCCCGGCTCGAGCGTGAGCGCGGGCCCCAACCGTCGGTGCAGATGATCGCTTCCATCGCCCAGGGGCTGCACCTGGGTCTGGATGAGCGTGACCACCTGTTCCGCCTGGCCGGGCATGAGCCACCGGTGCGCGGTGCCCTCAGCGAGCACGTCAGTCCCGGACTGCTGCGGATCCTGGACCGGTTGGAAGACACCCCCGCTGAGATCGTCACCGAACTGGGGGTGACCTTGCGTCAGACGCCGATGGGTGTCGCGCTGACCGGTGACGCCACCCGATGGAGCGGCCCTGCGCGCAGCCTGGGTTACCGCTGGTTCACTGACGCTGCGACCCGTGCGTGGTACGCACCGGAGGATCACGCGTTCTTGTCGCGGTTGTACGCCTCGCACCTGCGTGAGGTCGTCACCCGTCGTGGTCCCGGGTCCCGGGCGGCTGAGTTGGCCGATCTGGCTCTGGCGAACTCCGAGGAACTGCGGGCGTTGTGGGAGCTGCACGAGGTCGGTGTCCGCCCCGATGACGTCAAACGTTTCGTGCACCCGTTGGTGGGTCAGATCCAGCTGCACTGCCAGACGTTGCTGGACCCGCAGCAGTCGCACCTGCTGCTGGTGTACACCGCGGTCCCGGGGACGGAGGATCACGAGAAGCTGGAACTGCTCTCTGTTCTTGGTGCGCCGACCACGGCGTGAGTCGATCGAGAGCCAGCTCACGGACGACCTGGCTGACGATCAAGTCGGTCTGGGTCGGGGTGGTAGCGCCAGGTATGCGACCCCGGTGCACTTCGCGGCGCTGGAGGACCTCAGCACGGCGCTCGGTGACTCGTCCCCTGTGGCAGGTCGTGTCTGGGGCTGTTTCTTGCTCCGCTGCGGGCGAAAGAGCTTTACCCAAGGGGCAGGACCGCAGCGAGATCATCCGCTCGTACAACAGCTCAGTAACGGTCCGGCCCCTCCCCGAGGAACCGACTCAGTGGCCCATGGCCATCTGGTCGGTCAGGGCCAGCTCGAGCAGCTCCCACACACCCGGGTCGTCGAGGTAATCGGTGTGACCACCGATCTGCGGGCTGGTGATCATTCACCGCATCGCACGGATGCTATCCAAGCCGCTCACGCGGCCTGAGGATCCCCACAAACCCCAGAGTCAACCAAAACAGGCGCAGGGGCGTGCCGCACGAGTCAGAGGGTGAGCGCCAGAACCCCGACCACGGCGGACGCGAGCAGCAGCCCCAGGGTGGCCGGCACGGACCGCAGTTGTACCCGTTCACCGCCGAGACGGTCGTAGACCCGTTGCAGGCGAACGGTGATCTGGCGGCGCCAGGTGATGCCGGCGATCAGCAGGAGCAGGCAGGGCAGGCAGTACACGAGGCTGTACCCGGCGAGCACGAGCAGGCCGGTGCCGGTGGGAACGTCGGCGGCGTTGAGGCGCTCGATCGCGATCAGGTAGGGGAAGGCGTTGGGGAGGTCGGCCCCGGTGACCAGGACGCCGAGGGGGGCGGCGGTCCACGGCCCGAACCAGGTGGGCAGGACGACCGCGGCCCGGGTGCGGGTCCTCAGCCGCCGCAGGGCTGTGACGAGCAGGACGAGGGCAGCCAACAGCAGGGCGCCGCGACGGACCCAGGTAGCGGCACCGGCAACGGTGTCGCCGAGGGTGGCGCTGCCGAGGAAGAGCCCTGAGCCCACGGTCAGGACGATCACGTAGGCGCCGGTCACGTAGGCCAGGGCGGTGAGCGCCGGACGACGCAGGGGCGCGAGCAGGATCAGGGTGACCCCGGCGACGGTGGCGGGGTTGAGGGAGTCCAGGGCCGCGAGCCCGGCGATCGCCCACAGCAGTCCGGTCGTCAGCATGGTGGCGACGGTAACTCACATGAGACGCTGACGTCTCACGTGAGTACGATGCCGTCATGCCCGCCACCGCATCCCGTCCAGGCTCGGTCACCGATTCGACCGTGGTGGTCTTCGGTGACCCGGTGGCGGCAGCAGCCGCCCGGCACCTCGCGCTGGCGCCGGCAGCGTCCATGCAGGAGCTGGCCCAGGCGGCGGGGGTGAGCCGGGCGACGCTGTTTCGCCGCTTTCCCTCTCGTGCTGCGTTGGTGGCCGAGCTGTGCCGTACGGCGGCGGAGGCTTTCGTCAGCTCGGTGCAGGACGCCGCCCCCGAGGAGGGGAGCCCTCCGGAGGCGTTGCAGCGGGTGGTGCAGGCGCTTGGTCGGTTGTCCGCGGTCGTGGGCCTGTTGGGTCTGCAGCCGCTGCAGGAGAACGTGGAAGCCGCGCTGCTGGCGCGGACCGCGACGACGGAGGAGTCGCTGCGACAGCTGGTCCGGCGGGGTCAGGAGAGCGGGGACTTCCGCGTCGAGGTGGATCCGGAGTGGGTGCTGACGATGCTGACGTGGTTGCTGGTCGGTGCGGCCGACAGCGTGCGACTGGGGAGACTGACCGTCGGTGCTGCGCAGCGACACCTGGAGGCGACCCTGACCTCCACGCTCATCCGCTCCTGAGCGGTCGAGGCGGCCACGCACGTCTCCCGGTACGAGGACTTGACAGGCAAACGATCACTCGCACCGCGGGATGACCGTGAAGTCGCCGGCGCGCCCCGGTCTGCGGCGACCGTGACGTGTCTCAGGGGTGTGGCGTGCCAAGTCCGCCCGACAGTCGGGTTGCCGTTCACGATGCTGGGGCGGGCTCGGATGAGAAGGTCGGAGCACGGATCACCACTGCCGACGGAGGACACGATGACCCGCAACGCTCCCACCGCATCCTCGAGCTCCTCGACTCGCAACAGGGTTGCCGCACTCGTGGTCCTCGTGCTGGCGGCGATCGCCGCCGGGTTGTCGGAGCCGGTCATCGGTTCTCTGGCGTCGCGGGTGGTCTCGTGGGCTTGTCTGGGCGCTGCGGCCGCGGGTGGGCTCGTCGCCCTCATGCACCACCGCAAGGCTCGGCAGGGTTGACGGGTGGGTCCTGCAGCGGTGCTACCAGTGGGCCGAGGTGGGCGTTCGTGATCGTTCGCTTCTCGCCGTGAGCGGCAGGTCGGGCGATGTCCAGTCGGGTGCGTGAGCCAGTGCGTTGGTCGACGTCGTCAAGCACGTGGTGCCCCGCGCCGAGCCCGTCAGGTACCGAGAACGACCTGGCGCACGACCTCCCCGGCGCCACGTCACGGTCCTGCAGAACTGCCTCGACACCCCCGGACCTGCACGCTCGGTAAGGATCTCGACGCACCGTCGGTAGGCTGACCCCAGCTGATCTTGGAGGTTGGACGCACGTGATGGGCCCGGCGCACGCCGCCAGCGGGTTGGCGGCAGGGGCTCTCACCCTCGGCCTCGCGACGCACGTCGGCGTCGACGCCCCCCTCGAGCAACTCGCCTGGGTCGTGGGCTGGGGCGGGTTCGCCTACCTGCCCGACCTCGACCAGAAGGGCTCCACCGCGGGCTCCATGTGGGGACCACCGACGAGGCTGCTCTCCCGTGCGATCGGGGCGCTCGCCGTCCGCCACCGCGGCGGCACCCACGACGTGATCGTCGCGCCCCTCGTCTTCGGGATCCTCGCCGCCGTCGCCGCGGACCACCGCTGGTCCGCCCTGGTGGTGCTGGCGCTCGCGATCGGGCTGGCGCTGCACGCCGTCGCGCAGCTCGTCCCGGGCAACGCCGAGAAGACCGCGCTCGGGAACCTGCTGATCTCGGGGCTGGGTGCGTGGTGGCTCACCGCGCAGGGGGTGGTGCTGCCCTGGCTGCCCGTCGCGGTGGCGGGTGGGATCGTCGTCCACATCGCGGGTGACGCGTTGACCACCGACGGTGTCCCGCTGCCCTTCACGACGTGGCTCCGCGGACGCAAGCGGACGGTCGGCCTGCGGCTCTTCGACGCGGGGCGCGGTCCGGAACCGCTGCTGCAGTACCTCGTCTTCCCGGCGTTGACCCTGCTGGGTCTGGTGCGGCACGTCGGCCCGGTCCGGGAGCTGCTCGCGCCGCTGCTGTGAGGGTGCGTGCGGGCTACCCGCCCGGCAGCATCCCGGCGTCCCGGGCGGCCGCCACGACGGCCGCCGTGCTGGCGACGCCGAAGCGTTCCCGCAGGTCGACGACGGTGGAGCTCACGGTGGGGACAGGGCGAGTTCCGCGCCGGCGGTGGTGAGGGCGCGTCCGTCGGCGACGAGTTCCAGCAGCCGGGCCTCGGTGCGCGACAGCCGGGGGAACTGGTGGTCACCGGTCACCGGTCACTGGTCGATCCCTGTCGCCGTGGGCCTCGACTGTGACGCTACGTCAGGGTTCGGTGACCGCACCAGGGGGGCTCGGCCCACCGGTTCGCCCGGGACGGCAGTTCCTCAGGACGGTGAGCGTTCCTCCTCCGCCAACCGTTCGGCGAGCTCGTCCCGGTCGAGCATCGCCGGGTCGACCTGACCCGTCCGGTACGCCGCGCGCCCCACCATGTGCGCCGCGACCGGCACGGTCAGCAGCTGGAACGCGCCGATCGCGACGAGCGTCGCGACGTCGGTCCCCTGCCGCAGCTGCAGCCCGACCCCGGTCAGCGCCAGCAGCACCCCGAGCACCTGGGGTTTCGCGGTCGTGTGCATCCGGGCCAGGACGTCGGACAACCGCAGCAACCCGATCGCGGCGAGCAACGTGAGCAGGCACCCGAGGAGCAGGCACACCGCGGAGACCACATCGGCGATCAGCGACCAGTTCACCGTTCACCCCTCTCTTCCGGAGATTCCTTCGACGCGTAGCGCGCCACGCTGACCGATCCCACGAAGCCCACCAGCGCGAGGACGACGATGACCGGCAACGTCGTCGCGTGCCGGTTCGCCGCGGCCTCGACGCACAGCGCGATGACGACGATCGCGACGAGGACGTCCAGGGCGACGACCCGGTCCAGCATCGTCGGACCCTTCGCGACCCGCAGCAGCGCGAGCAGGGCCGCGATCGTCAGCATCGCCAGGCACGCTCCGACGACGACGGTCATCGCGGACTCCTCTCGCACAGGGCGGCCGAACCGTCCGCGCGGCAGCGCTCCAGGTACTCGGCGTAGGCCGCGGGTTCGGCGAACGTCGTCATGATGCGGCGCTCGGTGAGCAGGACCTCGCGGCGGATGCGTTCCCGGCCCTCCTCGCCGGTGACGCCCAGCGCGTGGATGTAGATGGACCCCTGCCCGCCCCGGGCCGACGGGGCCCCGATCTCGACGACGACGCTCCCCGGGACCAGCGACACGAGTTCCGCGGTCATGGCGACGAACAGGTCGGAGCCGCTGTGCAGCGGGACGCGCACCACGGAGTTCCGCGGCTGGCGGCCCGGCCGGACCGCGAGCCACGCGACCTGACCGCTCGCCGCGACCAGGTCGACCAGGAACCGGGCGAACAGCGCGACGATCCGCAGCGGGCGGACGCGCATCCCGAACCGCACCCGCGGCAACGGCAGGACGATCGTGACGAGCAATCCGAGCAGGGTTCCCGAGATCACGTTCGCCCACGACACGTCACCCCACAGCAGCAACCACAGGACGACCAGCCACACCAGGATCGGCAGGCTGACGCGTTCGCGCAGCGAGATCACTGTCGCGCTCACTCGGCGACCTCCGGGACCCGGTCGTGCAGGACGGTGGACGTGTAGGGCGTGCGGTCCAGCAGGTCGCGCGCCGCGCGGTCGCTGATCCCGAACAACGGACCTGCGACGAACGTGATCCCCACCCCGACGAGGACGAGCGCCGCGGTCGGCACCAGCATCCCGACCGGCGTGCGGACCCCGACCTCGGTGGCCGTCGCCAGACCGGTGTTCCCGGCGTCGTCCGGGTTGTCCTCCGGATCGACCAGGGGTTCCTGCCAGAACGCCCGGTTCCACACCTTGGCGATCGCGTACAGCGTCAGCAGGCTCGTGACCACGCCCCCCGCGACCAGCCCGTAGGCCAGCGGGGTCCCGACGTCGACGCCGGCCTGCAGCAGACCGAGCTTCCCGAGGAACCCCGAGAACGGCGGGATCCCCGCGAGGTTCATCGCCGGGACGAAGAACAGGACGGCCAGCAGCGGGGCCTTCTGCGCCAGGGCCCCGAGGGAGTCCAGGGACGTGCTGCCGGAGTGGCGTTCGACGAGACCCGTCACGAGGAACAGCGTCGTCTGCACGGTGATGTGGTGGGCGACGTAGAACACCGCACCGGACAACCCGGCCGTCGTCCCCAGCGCGATCCCGAACACCATGTACCCGATGTGGCTGACGAGCGTGAACGACAGCAGACGTTTCACGTCGTTCTGCGCGACCGCGCCGAGGATCCCGACGACCATCGTCGCCAGCGCCACCCACAGCAGCAGGGTGTTCGCCTCGCTGCCGGGGAACAGCAGCGTCTCGGTCCGGATGATCGCGTAGACGCCGACTTTCGTCAGCAACCCGGCGAACACCGCGGTGACCGGCGCGGGCGCCGTCGGGTAGGAGTCGGGCAGCCAGGCCGAGAGCGGGAACACCGCGGCCTTGATGCCGAAACCGACGAGCAGCAGCAGGTGCAGCACGAGACGCACGTCGGGGTCGATCTCCTGCAGCCGGACGGAGAGTTCGGCCATGTTCACGGTGCCGGTCGCCATGTAGACCAGCGCGATCGCGGTGAGGAACACCATCGACGACAACAGGCTGACGACGACGTAGGTCGTCCCGGCCCGGACCCGGGCCTTCGTCCCGCCCAGGGTCAGCAGGATGTAGCTGGCCGCCAGCAGGATCTCGAACCCCACGTAGAGGTTGAACAGGTCCCCGGACAGGAACGCGTTCGACACCCCGGCCGAGAGCACCAGGTACGTCGGGTGGTAGATCGAGACGGGTGTCCCCTCCTCGCCGTCGGCGACACCCTGCGCGAGGGAGTACACGAGGACGGCGAGGGTGACGACGGAACTCACGACGAGCATGAGGGTCGACAACCGGTCGGCGACCAGCGGGATCCCGAGGCGGGCGGGCCAGCCCCCGACGTCGATGGAGTAGGTGCCCGTCCCGCGGTCGGTGAGGACCAGCATGGTGATCGAGGCGATCACGACGATGCTCAGCGCGGTGACGCTGATGGTGCGCTGCGCCCGCGGTCTGCGTGCGAGGGCCAGCGTGAGGCCCGCCGCGAACAGCGGCAGCACCACGGGCAGGGGCAGCAGGACGCGCGGCCACTCGGTCGCCAGGTCGGTCATCTCGAAACCCCCTCTCCCTCGTCCTCGCTGGTCTCGTGGGTGTCGTCGTCGTAGCTGCCGGACGTCTCGTCGAGTTCCGCCCGCCGCACGATGCGGCGGTCCTCGACGTCGTCCTGGACCTCGTCGTGGCCGTCGATCTGCCAGCTCCGGTAGGCGAGCGCGAGGACGAACGCGACCATCCCGAGGGTGATGACGATCGCGGTCAGGACCATCGCCTGCGGCAGCGGGTCGCTCATGTTCTCCGCCGTGGTGCCCCCGCCGAGGATCGGCGCGCGGCCGGGTCGGCCGCTGGCCACCAGGTAGAGCACGTTGATGCCGTTGCCGAGCAGGACGACCCCGATGAGGACGCGGGTCAGCGTGCGTTCCAGCAGCAGCGAGACGCCGCTGGCGACGAGCACCCCGGAGATGACGATCAGCGTCAGGTTGGGGCTCACGCGGAGACCTCCTCCTCGATCTGGCGGTCGATCTCGGCGCCCAGGCTGCGGATGACGTCGACGACGAGGCCGATGACGAGCAGGTAGACCCCGACGTCGAAGAACACGGACGTCACGAGCTTCACGTGGCCGAGGACGGCGACGTCGAACTGGATGATCGCGGTCTGCAGGACGTTCCCGCCGAGCAGGATCCCGACGAGGCCGGTGCCGGCCGACAGGAACAACCCGCAGCCCAGCAGCCAGCCCGCGTTGATCGGGACCGCGGTGTTGAACTCGTAGCGACCCCCCGCGAGGTAGCGGACGACGAGCGCGAGCCCCGCCACGAGCCCGCCGGCGAAACCCCCGCCGGGGGCGTTGTGCCCGGAGAACACGAGGTAGAGCGACAGCACGACGATCGCGTGGAACGTCAGCCGGGTGACGACCTCGAAGACCACCGACCGGCGTTCCGGCGAGACGGTGCTGCCGGCCGGGAGCCAGTTCGCGAGCCGGCTGCGCTGAGGCGCCTCGGGGGCTTCCTCGTAGTGCGCGGCGAGGGCCCGGTCGATCGAGCCCATCCGGCGGCGGAACACCAGGCTCGCGACGCCGGTCGCCGCGACGAGCAGCACCGAGATCTCACCCATGGTGTCCCAGGCGCGGGCGTCGACGAGGGTCACGTTGACGACGTTCTTCCCGCCGCCGTAGGCGTAGGCGAACTCGGGCAGCCGCAGCGACGTGGGGGTCGCGACCCGCGCCCCGGAGGCGACGAGGGCGAAGCAGGACGTGCAGGTCCCGACGGCGATCCCGATCGCGATCCGCACCCAGCGCGTCCCGACCAGCGGCCGGGAGGAGAAGAACGGGGGGAGCCGGCGCAGCGCGAGGACGAACACGACGAGGGTGATCGTCTCGGCCAGCGCCTGGGTGAGGGCGAGGTCCGGGCCGGCGTGCAGGACGAACAGCAGCGTGACGCCGTAGCCGGTGACCCCGGCGAGCATGACCGCCCGCAGCCGGCGGCGGGCCCGGACGGTGAGGACGGCGGCGGTGACGACGACGATCCCGACGAGCACCTGCCCGGCGTTGTCGGCGAGCACGACGTCCGCCGGCCACGGCCGGTTCCAGAACAGCGCCCCGCCCGGCACGATCACGACGACCAGCAGGATCGAGGCCAGGTAGATCGGCAGCGAACCACGCTGGGTCGCGCCGGTGACCTCGACGGCGACGCGGTCGACGGCGTGGACGCTGCGCCGGTACGCGCGGTCCGCTCCGACGGGGTGGGGCATCCGGGCCTGGAACCGCTCCACCGCGGAACGCCCCAGGAACAGCGCGGCGGCCAGCGCGAACGTCAGCACGGTCAGCCCCAGGGTGGGCGTGAACCCGTGCCAGAGCGCGAGGTGCTCGGCCTCCTCCCCGGAGTTCTCGTGCGCGACGAGCGCGGCGGGGCGGTCGAGGAACCTCGCGAGCGGTCCCATCAGCAACGTCACGGCGGCGAGGACCAGCGGTGCGGCGATCAGCCCGGCCGAGGGCCGCGCGGCGGTCGAGTCGGGGACCCCGGGTTTGCGGCAGAACGTGCCCCACACGAACCGCGCCGAGTACGCCGCGGTGAGCACGGACCCCAGGACCAGCACGGCGAGGATCCACGGCCGGTCGTGCGTGAACGCCGTGTACGCGGCCTCCTTCGCCACGAACCCCGCGGTGATCGGCAACCCGGCCATCGACGCCGCCGCGATCGTCCCGACGACCGCGAGCAGCGGCATCCGCCGTCCGAGCCCGGAGAGTTCGCGCAGGTCGCGGGTGCCGGTCTGGTGGTCGACGATCCCGACGACGAGGAACAGCGCGGCCTTGAACGTCGCGTGGGCGACGAGCAGGGCGATCCCCGCGCTCGCGGCGGCCTGCGTACCGGCCCCGACGAGCACGACGAGGAACCCCAGCTGGGAGACGGTGCCGAAGGCCAGCAGCAGCTTCACGTCGTGCTGGCGCAGCGAGCGGTACCCGCCGACGAGCATCGTGGCCAGGCCGAGTCCGATGACGGTGGTCTGCCAGGCGGGGAGAACCGCTGCGGCGGGGGCGAACCGCGCGACGAGGTAGACGCCGGCCTTCACCATCGCGGCGGCGTGCAGGTACGCGCTGACGGGGGTCGGGGCGGCCATCGCGGCGGGCAGCCAGAAGTGGAACGGGACCAGGGCGGACTTCGAGACCGCACCGACGAGCACGAGCACGACGGCGACCGTCGCGGCCGTTCCCGTCGGGAAGTCCGCCAGCAGTTCCGACATCCGGTAGGTGCCCGCGCTCTGGCCCAGCACGATCAACCCGACGAGCATCGCGAGCCCGCCCAGCGTCGTCACGACGAGGGCCTGGGTGGCGGCGCGCCGCGCCGCCTTCTTGTGCGAGTCGTAGCCGATGAGCAGGTACGAGAACACCGTCGTGAGTTCCCAGAACACGTACAGCTGCACCAGGTCGTCGGCCAGGACGAGGCCGGTCATGGCGCCGGTGAACGCGGTCAGGACCGCCGCGAACCGCGCGGTCCCGGGGTCGTCGCGGTGGAAGTAGCTGCCGCAGTAGAACAGCACGAGCGCGCCCACGCCGCCGACGAGCAGGACCAGGACCCAGGACAGCGGGTCGAGGCGGAACGCGAGTTCGGCGTCCAGCGAGGGGACCCACGGGACGAGCAGTTCCGGGCCGTTCCCGGCCAGGACGGCGGGGCCCTGGACGGCGGCCCAGACGGTCGTGGCGGTCGGGGCGAGGGCGAGCAGGGCGAACGCGCGCCGGTCCAGCCACCGCACCAGGGGCACAGCGAGGACCGCGGCGACAGCGTGGACGATCAGCAGTGTCAGCACGG
The DNA here is from genome assembly GCF_042674865.1 of Kineococcus sp. GCM10028916. NCBI lineage: Bacteria > Bacillati > Actinomycetota > Actinomycetes > Kineosporiales > Kineosporiaceae > Kineococcus > Kineococcus sp. GCM10028916. The sequence continues at coordinate 127,845 of NZ_JBHTFM010000003.1, forward strand.
CCGGTCCTCACGATCGGGGGGCAGGTCGGTTCGCACAGCCTACCCCCAACTTTCGTTCTGTTCGATTCGAGACGATCCTGTTACCGTGGCGGGGTGTCGTCCACCGTCGCCTGTCACGGCGCTGAGGTCACCGTCCGCCCCGCTCTCGAGGGGCTGACCGGACTCGCTGAACTGCTTGCCTCGCAACCGGACAGCCCCCTGGTGCTGAAGGTCGGACGGCGTTCTGCCGCGGTGCCCGCGGAACTCGCCGCCGCGTTGCGCGAGGCCGTGATCGCCCTCTCCCACGGCGAGGCCGTAACGCTCACCCCGCACGAGGCCCTGCTCACCACCCAGGAGGCCGCGGAGGTCCTCGGCGTCAGCCGGCCCACGATGGTCCGGTTGCTCGAGTCCGGCGCCCTGCCGTTCACGAAACCCGGGACGCACCGCCGGGTCCGTCTCGAGGACGTCCTCGACTACGCCGAGCGCCAGCGCCACCTGCGCACGCCCGGACCCCGCCCCGCGTGAGGCTCACGTTCCGCCGCGCACGGGCCGGTGACCGGGGGGTGCGACGGGTCCGACGGGTCCTCGCGCTGGGGTTGGCCGGCGTGCTCCTCGCCGGGTGCGGCACCGCGAAGGACGACGCACCGGTCGACCCCACGCTCGACGCCCTCACCGTGAAGGGCCGCGCCGCCAAGACCGGCTACTCCCGCGAGGAGTTCGGCAACGGCTGGGTCGACACCGACCACAACGGTTGCGACACCCGCGACGACGTCCTCGCGCGCGACCTCACCGACATCACGTTCAAACCCGGCACGCAGGACTGCGTCGTCCTCACCGGAACCCTCGACGACCCCTACGGCGGCGCGACGATCTCCTTCACCCGCGGCCAGGGCACCAGCGAGGCCGTGCAGATCGACCACGTCGTCGCCCTGTCCGACGCCTGGCAGAAGGGCGCGCGGTCCTGGGACGCCGCCAAGCGCGTCGAGTTCGCCAACGACCCGCTGGAACTCCTCGCCGTCGACGGCCCGATCAACTCGGCCAAGGGTGACGGTGACGCCGCGACCTGGCTCCCCCCGGACCGGGGTTACCGCTGCACCTACGTCCAGCGCCAGGTGGAGGTGAAGGCCAAGTACGGGTTGTGGGTCACCCCGGCCGAGCGGGACGCGATGGCCGGGGTCCTCGCCGGCTGCCCCGCCACCTCCACTTCCACCGCCACCTCCGCGCCCCCGGTGGCGTTCACGAGCTGCGCCGCCGCCCGCGCCGCCGGGGCCGCCCCGCTGCACCGCGGCGACCCCGGTTACAGCACCGACCTCGACGGCGACGGGGACGGCACCGCCTGCGAGTGACCCGCGGTCACGACCCGCCCGTCGCCGTCAGCGCGTCGCGCACCACGGGGAACAGGTCGCCCCAGCAGTGGACGATCCGGCCGTCCCGGATGCGGTAGACGACCAGTTCCTGCACCTCGATGGCCCGGCCGGTGGCGGCGACGCCGCTGAACGTGCCCGTGTGGGTACCCCGGCCGGTGAGGCGCGCGCAGACCGTGTCCCCCTGGACGAGGAGCTCCTGCAGGTCCCAGCGGTAGTCGGGGAAGCCGCGGACGACCGCGGCGACGCCCTCGACGTAGGCGTCGATCCCGTCGGTGGGCCCGGACCCGCTGACGTCCGCGGCGACGAGGTTCCGCAGATCGTCGAAGCGGCGTTCGTTGCAGGCGGCCAGGTACTGCTCGTAGACGGCGACGACGTCCGAAGGTTCTCCAGTCATGCCCACATCCGATCACCTCCCCCTAACCTGCGGTGGTGAAGATCGTCATCGCCGGCGGGTCCGGCGCCCTGGGCCGACGCTTGAGCGCGCACCTGACCGACGCGGGTCACGAGGTCGTCGTCCTCACCCGCCGACCCGTCGACGGCCCGCACCGCCAGGTCGGCTGGGACGGGCGGACGCTCGGCCCGTGGGCGCGGGAACTCGAAGGGGCCGCGGTGGTGAACCTCGCCGGCGAACTCGTCGACCGCCGCCCCACCCAGGCGAACGTCGACCTGCTCACCTCCTCCCGCGTCGACCCGACCCGCGCCCTGGCCGCCGCGGCGGCCACCCTCGACGAACCCGTTCCCGTGTGGGTGCAGGCCAGCACATTGGCCATCCACGGTGACGCGGGGGACCGGCTGATCACCGAGTCCTCCCCGCCCGCCGACGGCCCACCGCAGATGGCGGGCGTCGCGACGGCTTGGGAGTCCGCCGCCGCCGGCGTGAACGCCCGACGTCAGGTGGTGCTGCGCACCAGCATCGTCCTCGACCGGGGAACCCCCGCGCTGGACCGGCTCGCGTGGCTGACCCGGATCGGCCTCGGCGGCCGGGTCGGCAGCGGCCGGCAGTGGTTCAGCTGGATCCACGTCGACGACTGGCTCCGGGTCGTGTCGTGGTGCCTGGGGTCCGAGGAGCCCCCCGAGGGAGTGCTCGTGGTCACCGCCCCGAGCCCCGTGCGCAACGCCGAACTCATGCGGAGCCTGCGCCGCGTCCTGCACCGCCCGCCGGCCCCGCCGACCCCCGCGCCGCTGCTGCACGTCGGCGCCGTCCTGCTCCGCACCGACCCAGCACTGGGACTCACGGGCCGCCGGGCGGTGTCCGCGAAGCTCGCCGCCGCCGAGTTCCGCTTCACCCACCCGCACCTGGACGGGGCGCTGGAGGATCTGCTCGCGCGTCGGTGACGGCCGCGCCGCCCCGGGTCACGCGGGAGGGGTGAACGTCACCACCGCCTCCGCGGGTGCGTCCGGGTACGGACGGGGCTGACCGTCCCGTTCCACCTCCAGGTCGCGGCCCCCCGCGAGCAGCAGTTCGCGGCCCGTCCACACCGCCGCGGTCTCCGTCCGGCGCGGCCAGGGACCGTCGGTGATCTTCGTCCACTCGTCCGTGGCCGGGTCGTAGACCGCGCCCAGCGGACCGGTCGCGGGGTTGCAGACGCCGCCGTGGTCGGAGGCGGAGTCGTCCGGTCCGTCACCGTCGATGCACCGGCCCAGGTCCCGCTCGCGCGAGCCACCCCACACCAGCAACCGGGTCCCGGCCCAGGTCACGACGGGTCCACCGTTGCCGGAGCCGGTGGTCAGCAGCGGGATCGGCCCTTCCTCACCACGGCTCCACCGGTCGCTCGAGGGGTCGTGGGCCAGCACCCCGGCGAGCGGGTCGTAGGCCAGGACCTGGTTCCCCGTCCACACCACGTCGGTGCCCTGCGCGAGCGCGGGTCCGACGGCGACGTCACGCCACGAACCCGCCGCGGGGTCGTAGGCCAACCCGGCCTCGACGGTTCCCGCGGTGGACGCCTCGCTGGACCACACCATCCACTCCGCACCCGTCCACACGTTGTGCGCCGTCGCGAAGGCGTTCTCGCCGTCCGGCCGGGTCACCTCGGTGCCGGGTGTGGGGAGCGCGGTCCAGGCCGGGTCGCCCGGTCGCAAGCCCCACCCGCCCTGGGCCGGCGACCACACCAGCACCCGGTCGCCGGCCCAGGCGCTCGTCGCCACCACGGCGTCCGCCGGCCACGGCAGGTCGGGCAGCCCCGTCCAGCTGCCGCCGGCGGGACCGGGTGTGAACAGCGCGCTGCTGAGGGCACCCCCGGGCCGGCCGTCGCAGTCGGCCAGCGGATCGCGGCCCCCGACGAGCACCGCGCCGCTCCCCGTCCACAGCATCTCGGCGTCCTGCCGGGCGCCGATCGGCGACGGCGCCATCGCCGTCCAGGTCCGCGTGGCCGGGTCCCACGCCGCTCCGTCAGGTTGTGGGGTGAAGAAGCAGCCGTCGGTGTCGACGGGGAGTCCGCCCCAGACGAGCGCCTCCGTACCCGTCCAGACCGCGGCCTGCCCGCGCCGCAGCACCGGGGCCCGGACCGGCGGGGCCGGGAGCGCCGTCCAGCCGTGGGTGTCCGGGGCAGGCGGGTCGACGGACCCGTGGTCGCTGGAACACGCCGCCGTCAGCAACACCACCGTCAGCCCTGCCGTCAGCACTCCGCGCGTCCGCACCCCTCGATGGTGGTCGCCGGACGGTCCGTGCGCAGCCGTCCGCGCCAACCCGGTCTCCCGGACCGCTCGGATCACTAGGGTCGGGAGGGTGTCTCAGGAGATCCACGACGCCCCCCGAGCTCCGCGCAGTCTGCACCGGGTGGTGTGGGCGCTCACCCTCGTGGAGCTGGCGCTACCGGTGACGGCGCTCGTCGTGTTCCGGCAGGTGCTCACCGGGGCTCTCGACGCCCAGTACTTCTCCAGCTCCACCTCCGACGAGAACGGGAACGTCACGGTCATCCCGACCCCGGGGATCACCTTCTGGGACCGGTGGACCCTCGTCTCCTACGTCGTGCCGACCGACCGCGTGCTGCTGGCCGCGACCGCGGTCTGCGTCGCCGTGGCCGGACTGCACCTGGCCGCCGGTGAGCGGTGGCCGCTGCACCGCGCGTGCCGGTGGGTCGCGGCCGCCGGGGGCGCTCTCTCGTCCCTCGTCGCGCTCGCCGTGCTCGTCGTCATGATCGCCGCGTCGCAGCGCACGCCGGACGACGCCGCCTACTTCTCGACCTCGACGAGCCTGCTGGAGGTGGTCCTGCCCGTCTCGGCCCTGGTGACGGTCGCCGTGTTCGGGGTGGTCGCCGTGATCGTCCTCGTCGGCGACTCCCTGCCCGCCGCCACCGTCGGACCCGCCGCCGCCGTCGACGTCGACGACGCCGAGGCCGAGGCCGACGAACCCGGGGAACTCGCCGCAGCGGACGAACCCGCCGGGATCGCGGTGGTGGACGAGCCGGAACCTCGGCCGGTCGAGGTCCCGGTCGCCTTCCCCCGCCCGAGCGCCGACGAGTACGCCCGCTACCGCCGGCCCGGCGCGTGAGCGCCCACGTGGGACCCGGGGAACCGGCCGCCGCCGATGACGACGCTGCTGACGAGGCCGCTGACGACGAGGAGCGGAGTTCCGCAGACCGGTGGTCGTGGGTCTTCTGGTTGCTCCTGACGACCGCCGCGACCCCGCTGGGTCTGTCCGTGGCCGCGGTGCACCAGATCGTCGGCACCCCCGACGTCGTCGAGGAGGCCGGCGACCTGGCGCGCGAACCCGCCGTCTTCGCCGACCACTGGGCTGAGGTGCTGAGCTACGACCCCCTGAGCTGGCCGACGACGATCAGCGCGTTCGCCGTGCTCGTCCTGGCGGGTCTGGTGCTCGGGACCCGGCCGGGGTGGCTGGTCGTGGCGCGACGACGGCTCGCCGTCGGGTTGCTCGCCGGGGCGTGCGCGCTGTGGGCGTTCGGCACGACGACGATCTCCGCCTGGGTCGAGTTCCAGGGACCGACGGCACGACAGCGCGCGGAGGAGATGCAGGGCTACCAGCGGGTGTTCCTGCTCCAGTGGGTGTCGGCCGGTGGCCTGGGACTCCTCGCGACCCTGCTCGCGCTGACGGCCCTCGTCCTCTGCCTCGCCTCCCGTCGGACGGGTCGATCCGCCACGATGGCCCGATGAGTGAACTCGACGGTGAGCGCGGCTGGACCGACGACGACGCGGCGTGGTCGAACCCGGTGGAGAGGAACCTCGAGCGGCTGAAGAACTCGGCCGTCGCGGGCACCGTGCTCGGGGTCCTGCTGGGGTTCATCGCGGTGGCCGTCCAGCAGAACGGGAGCGCGGGCACCGGGGAGGTGTCCTGGGGGGCGGTCGTCGCCTTCGTGGTCGCCCTCGGGTCCGTGGCCTGGGGCGCGCTCGCGGCCCTCGCCTACTGGTCCTGCGCGGCCCTGCTCGCCGGCCGGACCCCGCAGGACTGACTCAGGAACCCACGTAGGCCGCGAGGTGGCGGCCGGTCAACGTGGAGGCGTCGGCGACGAGTTCGGCAGGTGTCCCCTCGAACACGACGGTTCCGCCGTCGTGCCCGGCGCCGGGGCCGAGGTCGATGATCCAGTCGGCGTGCGCCATGACGGCCTGGTGGTGCTCGATGACGATGATCGACTTCCCCGAGTCCACCAGCCGGTCCAGCAGGCCGAGGAGGTGTTCGACGTCGGCGAGGTGCAGGCCGGTCGTGGGTTCGTCGAGGACGTAGGTCCCGCCCCTGCCGCCCATGTGCACGGCGAGCTTGAGGCGCTGACGTTCGCCGCCGGACAACGTCGTGAGCGGCTGTCCCAGCGTCAGGTACCCCAGCCCCACGTCGGCGAGACGGTCGAGGATCGCGTGCGCCGCGGGGATCCCCGCGTCCCCGGAGCCGAAGAACTCCTCGGCCTCGGCGACGGACATGGCCAGGACCTCGGCGATGTTCTTCCCGCCGAACAGGTGGTCCAGCACGGCGTCGTCGAACCGGCGGCCCTCGCACTCGACGCAGGTCGTCGCCACCCCGGCCATCATCGCGAGGTCGGTGTAGATCACCCCGGCGCCGTTGCAGGCCGGGCACGCCCCCTCGGAGTTCGCGCTGAACAGGGCGGGTTTCACCCCGTTCGCCTTCGCGAACGCCTTGCGGATCGGTTCCAGCAACCCGGTCCAGGTGGCGGGGTTGCTGCGGCGCGAACCCCGGATGGGCGCCTGGTCCACCGACACGACGTCCGCCCCCGGCGGCAGCGAACCGTGGATCAGGGAACTCTTGCCCGACCCTGCGACGCCGGTGACGACGGTGAGGATCCCGAGCGGGACGTCGACGTCGACGTCCTTGAGGTTGTGCTGCGACGCGCCCCGGATCGGCAGCGAACTCGTCGACGTCCGGACGGTGGGCTTCAACCGGGCGCGGTCGTCGAAGTGCCTCCCGGTGACGGTGCCGCTGGCGCGCAGGCCGTCGACGCTGCCCTCGAAGCACACCCGGCCACCGCCGGTGCCGGCGCCGGGACCGAGGTCGACGACGTGGTCGGCGATCGCGATCGTCTCGGGTTTGTGCTCGACGACGAGGACGGTGTTCCCCTTGTCCCGCAACTGTCGCAGCAGGTCGTTCATGTTCGCGATGTCGTGCGGGTGCAACCCCGTGGTGGGTTCGTCGAACACGTACGTGACGTCGGTCAGGGCCGAACCCAGTTGCCGCACCATCTTCACCCGCTGCGCCTCGCCCCCGGACAACGTCCCCGACGGGCGTTCCAGCGACAGGTAGCCCAACCCGATCGCGGCGAACGAGTCGAGGGTCCCCGTGAGGGTCTCCAGCAGCGGTGCGACGGAGGGGTCGGTGATCCCGCGGACCCATCCGGCGAGGTCGCTGATCTGCATCCGGCAGGCGTCGGCGATGCTGACGCCGTCGATCCTCGACGAGCGGGCGCCCTCGCTGAGCCGGGTCCCCTCGCACTCCGGGCAGACCGCGAACGTCGCGACGCGTTCGACGAAGGCGCGGATGTGCGGCTGCAGCGAGTCGACGTCCTTGGACAGCATCGACTTCTGGATCTTCGGGACCAGACCCTCGTAGGTGAGGTTGATGCCGTCGACCTTGATCTTCGTGGGTTCCCGGTAGAGGAGGTCGTGCAACTCCTTCGTGGTGAACTTCGCGATCGGCTTGTCCGGGTCGAAGAACCCGCAGCCGGTGAAGATGCGCCCGTACCAGCCGTCGATGCTGTACCCGGGGATCGTCAGCGCGCCCTCGTTGAGGGACTTGGAGTCGTCGTAGAGCTGCGAGAGGTCCAGGTCGGAGACGTTGCCCAGGCCTTCGCACCGCGGGCACATCCCCCCGGTGCGCGAGAAGCTGGCCTTCACGGCCTTCGTCGCGGCCCCCTTCTGCACCGTGACCGCGCCCGAACCCGAGACCGAGGCCACGTTGAACGAGAACGCCTGCGGCGATCCGATGCGGGGTTCCCCGAGGCGGCTGAAGAGGATCCGCAGCATCGCGTTCGCGTCCGTCGCCGTCCCCACGGTGGACCGGCTGTCGGCGCCCATGCGCTGCTGGTCGACGATGATGGCCGTCGTCAGGCCCTCGAGGACGTCGACGTCCGGACGGGCCATGGTCGGCATGAAACCCTGGACGAAGGCGCTGTAGGTCTCGTTGATGAGGCGTTGCGACTCCGCCGCGATCGTCCCGAACACCAGTGAACTCTTGCCCGAGCCCGACACCCCGGTGAACACCGTCAGCCGACGCTTGGGGATCTCGACGCTGACGTCCTGGAGGTTGTTCTCCCGGGCCCCGTGCACCCGGATGACGTCGTGGGTGTCCGCGGCGGGTTCCGCCGCGGCCTGCTTCGTGACCCTGGCCATCGTGTCCCCGTCCCTCGCGCGCCGTCGCCTCCGCGCCACGCTAGCGGGGTCCCGGGTCCCGGGGCTTCTCCGATCGCGATCAACCGCGCCGCACGAACTCCCGGGCCAGGTCGCCGGGGCCGGACCGCAGCAACGTCGCCAGCAGGACCCGCGCCTGCCCGGACCGCAACCGCCCGGCGGGGACGGCGCCCACCGCGGCGAGTTCCGACCCGCCGCCGCCCGCGCCGTAGCTGGAGGCGATCGGGCCGGTCGGGACGCGGGTCGTCACGACCACGGCCACCTCGCGCGCGACCGCTCGCGCCACCGCCGCCACGACGTCCGTCGTCGCGTTGCCGGACCCCAGCCCCTGCAGCACGATCCCGCGTCCACCCAGCTCGCGGACGGCGTCGACCAGCGCACCGTCCGTGCCGGGGGAGACGGCCACGACGTCGACCCGGGGCCAGTCGCCGGCGCCGGGCGCGACGAGCGCCCGGGGGAGGGGCCCGTCGGGGACCCAGAACGCGTCGAGGTCGGTGGTGTGGCGCTTGGCGAGGCCCGCCGCGGCGTGCACCCGGCCACCGAACGCGACGAGCACCCCCCGGCCTCGGGCCCGCGCGTCGACCGCGAGGCGCAACGCCTCGCGCACGTTGGCGGGGGCGTCGGGTTCGGGGTGGTCGGCGGTGCGCTGCGAGCCGGTGAGGACGACCGGGCGCGGGTCGTCGTGGTGCAGGTCCAGCAGGTACGCGGTCTCCTCCAGGGAGTCGGTGCCGTGCAGCACCACGACGCCGTCGACGGCGGGGTCGGCCAGGGCCTCCGCCACCCGCGTGCGGATCGTCCACGCCTGGGCGAGCGTGATCGTGGAGGAGTCCACGCGCAGCGCCTCGACGAGCCGCACCCGGACCCCGAGGTCCGCCGCCGCCGGACCCAGCAGGTCGGCTCCGCCCAGGGTGGGGCTGCTCACGCCGTCCTCGTCGACGGTGCTGGCGATGGTCCCGCCGGTGGTGATCACGACGACGAGGGGGGATCGGTCCGGCACGGTGCTCCTCGGGTACTGCCTGACGTTCGCCGACGTTCGCCGACGATGGACCCGGGGACTCTTCCACGTCCCGGCCCTTGACCCGACCTCCCCGGGTGGGAAGGCTCCTCGGGTGGCCTCCGTCCTGCTGACCAGCCTTCCCGTCCAGGGTCACCTGGGGCCGGTCGTGGCCGTCGCGGCGGACCTCGTGCGCCGCGGCCACCGGGTCCGGGTCCTCACGGGGGCGGCCTACCGCGACCGGGTCGAGCGCGCCGGCGCCGGTTTCGTGGAACTGCCCACGCACGCCTACGCGGGCGACCTCGACCACCCCGACCGGCGTCCCGGCAGCAGTGGTCCACAGGCCGTCGGCCACGACCTCGAGACGTTGTTCGTGCGCTACATCGGCCCCCAGTTCGCCGCGGTCGAGGCCGCGCTCGCCGACGAACCCGCCGACGTGCTCATCACCGAACTCCTGTTCATGGGCGCCTACCCGCTCATCGTGCGCGAGGACCGTCCGCGCATCCTGCTGCTGGGGATCAGCCCGCTGCCCGTCGAGGGCGGCGGCACCGCGCCCTACGGGCTGGGTCTGGCGCCCGGACGCGGACCGCTGGTCCGGGTGCGCAACGCGGCGCTGAAGCAGCTCATCGACCGGTGGGTCTTCGCGAGCCCGCAGCGACTGCTCGTGGCGGAGTTCCGCCGGCTCACCGGCCGCGTCCCGGCGACGTCGATGTTCGACGCGCCGTTGACGATGGACGCCGTCCTGCAGTTGTGCCCGCCCGGTCTGGAGTACCCGCGCCCCGGGCTGCCCCTGACCGTGCGGTTCGTCGGTCCGTTGCCGACCCCCGCTGCGCACCTGCCCCTGCCGGAGTGGTGGGACGACCTCGACGGTGGCCGCCCCGTCGTGCACGTGACCCAGGGGACGGTGGCGAACGCGGACTTCTCCCGCCTCCTCGTCCCCGCGGTGCGGGCCCTCGCCGACCGGCCCGTGCTCGTCGTCCTCACCGCGGGCGGACGACCGGAAGCGGAACTGCGGCAGGCGTTGGGCGACGTGCCGGACAACGTCCGGACGGCGGGTTTCCTCGACTACTCGACGTTCCTCCCGAAGGTGTCGGCGCTGGTCACCAACGGCGGCTACGGGACGGTCACCCAGGCCCTCGCGCACGGGGTGCCGCTCGTCGTCGCGGGGCGCACCGAGGACAAGGCCGAGGTCGCCGCGCGGGTCGCCTGGTCCGGCGCCGGGATCGACCTGCGCACCGACCACCCGTCGCCGCGGCGGATCGACGACGCCGTCGGCCGCGTCCTGGGAGAACCCGGGTTCCGCCGGGCCGCCGCCCGCCTGCGGGACGAGATCGCCGTCGCCGGCGGTCTCGACGCCGTCGACGAACTGGTCCGCGCTCCCTGAGGACTCAGGCGGGGGCGTGGCAGACGGCCTCCAGGTTCACCCCGTTCGGGTCGGAGACGAAGGCGCCGTAGTAGGTCGGGTGGTACTCGGCCCAGACCCCCGGCGGTCGCAGGGTGGTGGCCCCGGCGGCGAGGGCGGCGGTGTGGAACGCGTCGACGGTGGCGCGGTCCGCCGCGGTGAACGCGACGTGGGTGTCCTCGTCGTAGCGAGGACCGTCGGTCCCGCTCTGCACGAGCCAGAAGAAGGGTTTCGGGTGGACGCCGAACGCGTGCATCGCCTTCTGCCCCGGTCCTTCCGGCGCGGCGATGAGCGTCGAGATCCCCAGCGTCGCCAGCACTGGTTCGTAGAACGCGACGGACGCGGCGAGATCGGCGACGGGCAGGTTGAGGTGGTCGATCCCGGAGCCTGCGAACTCTGGCACGGTGCCTCCTGACGGTGAGGACCACCGAGTCCCGGTGACCCTCACCACGATCCTCCGTTTCCCGGACCGACGCACCCCCGACGTTCCCGGGGACCGCGTGCGCAGGGCTCAGAGGGTCGAGGGGTCGGTGTTCGCCCCGCACACCACGACCACCACCCGTTCGCCCTCGGCGGGTCCGTAGGCGCTCACCCCGGCCCACGCCGCGGCCGCCCCGTGCTCGGCGACGACCCGGAACTGCGACCAGAGGTCCGAGCGGGCGGCGGTGATCGCCGCGTCGTCGACGAGCAGGCTCACGGGATCGCTCCGCTGCGCCAGGTCGAACGCGAGGGCGCCGACGCTGCGCGCGCCGAGGGAGTCGGCGGCGATCCCGGACACCGCGACGTCCACCGGCCCACCCGCCGCCAGCGCCCGGTGCAACGTCGGGGCGCCGACCGGTTCGACGGCCACCACCCGCACCCGCCCCTCCAGCGCGGCGGCGACGCCGGCGAACAACCCGCCACCCCCGACGGCCACCACGACGGTGTCGACGTCCGGCACGTCCTCGAGCAGTTCCAGCGCCAGCGTCCCCGCTCCGGCCGCGATCTCCGGCTGGTCGTAGGCGTGGCAGAACACCGCCCCCTTCGCCGCCGCGAACTCGACCGCCGCCTCGTAGGCCACGGCGTACTCGCTGCCCACCAGCCGCACGTCCGCGCCGAGCGCACCCAACCGCGCCACCTTCACCGCCGGTGCCGTCTCCGGCACGAACACCGTCGCCGGGACCCCGAGCTGCGCCGCCGCGTAGGCGTGGGCCAGGCCGGCGTTGCCGCCCGAGGCGGCGACGATCCCCCGGGCGGGGTCCAGCTCACCCCGTTCGCGGGCCGCGAGTTGACGGTTGAACGCCCCCCGCGCCTTGAAGGACCCGGTGTGCTGCAGCTGCTCCAGCTTCAGCCACCGTCCGGGGCCGATCCCCAGGACGGGGGTCCGGCGGATCCGGCCGGTGATGCGGGTCGCGGCGTCGTGCACGTCCTGAGCGGTGATGGTGTCCACCCCACCGATCCTGCCCGTCGCCCCGTGGGACAGTTCCGGCAGGTACCGAGCGACGGAGGACGCGTGAGCGAGTTCGACGAGGCCGGGCTGCTCGCAGCCGCGGCGGCCTACGAGAAGGCCCTGCGCGAGGACGACCTCGAGGAACTCGACCGGCTCTTCGCCCCCGGCCACCCCACCCTGCGCGCCGAGGGTGGTACCGCCGTCGTGGGCCACGCCGCCATCTCGGCGTTCCGCGCCCGCCGGGGCGGTGCACCCACCCGGTGGCTGCGCCGCGTCCACGTCCGCTGGAGCTCGCCCACCGACGCCCTCACCGTTTCCGAGACCGACCGCCTCGACGGCGGCCGCGGCCTCCAGACCCAGCTCTGGCACCTCGGCGAGCAGGGGTGGCAGGTGGCCGCCGCCCACGTCTCCGGTGCGCCCACGACCCCACCCGTCCACCCCGAGGACGACCCGGCCCGCTGGCGCACCGGCGGCGGCGGCGAACCCCTCGTCCGCGGCAGCGGCAGCGGCCCCCTCGCCGGGGTGAGGATCGCGGTGAAGGACCTCGTCGCCGTCGCCGGGCAGCGGATCGGCGGGGGCGTGCCGCGCTGGCTCGACCTCGCGCCCGTCGAGGACGCCAACGCCCCCGCCCTGCAGCGCCTCCTCGACGCCGGCGCCGTCGTCGCCGGCATCGCCCACACCGACGAGCTCGCGTTCTCGCTCATGGGCACCAACGCCCACTACGGCACCCCCCGCAACGTCGCCGCCCCCGGCCGGGTCCCCGGCGGGTCCTCCTCCGGCTCCGCGGCCGCCGTGGCCGCCGGCGCCGCGGGACTCGGGCTCGGCACCGACACCGCCGGCTCCCTGCGGGTGCCCGCCTCCTTCAGCGCCCTCTACGCCTGGCGCCCCACCCACGGACTCGTCGACACCAGCGGCGTCCTGCCGCTCGCGCAGTCCTTCGACACCGTCGGCCTGCTCGCCCGGGACGCCGCCCTGCTCGCCGACGCCGCCGACGTGCTGCTGCCCCCGGCCGCCGTGCAGCGCCCGCAGGCGTTGCTGCGCAGCGCGACCCTGCTGGGCCTCGCCGACGAGCCCACCCGCCTCGCCGTGGAGGCGGCGCTCACGGCGCTCGCCGTCCAGACCGGTCTGCCCGTCGTGGACCTCGCCGACGACTTCACCCCGACGGAGGTGTCGGCGTGGACGGCGGCCTTCCGCACCGTGCAGGCCGCCGAGGCGTGGGCGAACGACGGCGCCTTCATCACCGCCAACCCCGGCGCGCTCTCGCCGCCGGTCGAGTCCCGGTTCCGCGCCGGTGCCGACGTGGGCGCGGAGCAGGTGCGTGCCGCCCGGCAGGTCGTCGAGGGGACCCGGGCGAGGCTGGACGCGGTGCTGGCCGGAGGGTTCCTCGGCCTGCCCAGCACGGCCACCCCCGCCCCGGCGCTCGACGCGACGCCCGCGGAGTTCGAGGCCGCCCGCGCCGGCACGCTGCAACTCTCCACACTGGCCTCCCAGACCGGTGTCCCCGCCCTCGGACTGCCGTGGGGGCGCGTGGGGGAGCTCCCCGTCGGGCTCTGCCTGCTCGCCCCGCGCGGGAGCGACCGGTCGCTGCTCGCGCTGCTGGCCGAGGTCGCGCCCGCACGTCGCTGAGCGTGGTCGCCGGTCCGGGAGGGTGACGGCGTGGGCCATCTGGTGTGATCTGTGCCCGTCGACGTGTGGCCGAGGGTGACGCGTGCCGATGGGTGTCAGGTGGCCCGCCGACCGGCGGTGGGCCGCGGCCACCCGCACGAGGCGCCGAGGAGCACGATGAAGACAGTTCTGGCCATCGAGACGATCCGTCCGATCGGCACCCGCGACCTCAACGGGTTCGTCTCGGGGATCTCCGAGCGCGTTCCCGGGTGCTTCGTGTCCCAGGGACCCAGCACCAAGGGCAAGGTGACCGTGACGATCCTGTCGCCGCAGGCCGTTCCGCTGGAGGTGGCCGAGCAGGTGCTCGAGTCGCTGCCGGAACTCTGCGACGCGATCAGCGCGATCACCCTGGAGGAGGCCGTCCGCCGGCCGCCACGTCGTGGCGCGCCGGTGCCCCAACCCGCCTGAGCTCACGAGATCCGGGTGAGCTCCTCACCCACCAGGAGGTGGACCCCCAGCACGCGCACCCCTTCGCGTGCGGCGGCCGCCGTGAGCTCGGCCGACCAGGACAGGTCGGCGGCGTGCACGCCGGCGGGGGCGTCGCGGACGACGGCGAAGGCGACCGTCCCGATCCCGGCGGTCTCCTCCTCGAGCAGGTGCGTCAGCACCCCGGCGAGGTTGTCGGCGAAGGACCGGTCGGGGAGGACCGGGACCTCCTCGACGACGACGAACGGGGGCCGCTGCCGCCCGTCCGCGTCGAGGACCTGGACCCACAGGTCCGTGGCGGTCTCCGAGCTCGGCGGGAGGTCCGCGGCGATGAGGCGCCAGCGGTCGGTGAGGTCCGCGAGGGTCACGACGGGCGGTAGGTCGGTGGGGTGCGAGATCGACATGCCGACCAGCCTGGGCGACCCCCGCACCGGCCCCCGTCCTCGTCCACAGGCGGATCCCCAGGGTGGGGACGACACCGGCCTGTGGACACCGCGATGGCGTCGCTGACTCCGTCAGCGCGAGCTGCTCACCAGGTACCGGTCGTCGGTGATCTCCTTCCCCCAGAGCGCCGCGTCGGGCAACGACCGCACGTCGGCCTGTTCGCGCACTCCGAGGACGAGTCGTCGGCAGTCCTCGGCGGAGATCCCCGCCCCCGTCGACCAGCGGCCCTCGACCAGCAGCAGCCGACCGCCGGGCGCGAGCAGGTCCACCCACCTCGCCAGGGCGGCGGCCGGGTCGTCGACGGCCCACAGCACGTGGCGGGCCACGACGACGTCGAGCGAGCCGGGCGCGAGCGGAGGACGGGCGGCGTCCCCGACGGTGAAACCCACCGCGAGGCCGGCCGCGGCTGCCTTGGCGCGGGCCAGCGCGATCATCGCGGGGGACAGGTCCATCCCGAGGACGTCGTGACCGGCGCCGGCCACCAGGACCGACAGGCTCCCGGTGCCGCAGCCGAGGTCGCCGATGCGGGACGGGGCGGGAGGCAGCAACGGCAGCAGGAGTTCCGCCCACGCCGCCCGGACCGCCGGGTCCCGCAGACCGTGGTCGGCCTCGTCGTCGAAGTCCGCGGCCTGCTCGTCCCAGAACTCCTGCGTCTCGGCGCTCACCCCGCGATCCTGGCACCCGCTTCCCACCGCGGACGCGGTGCAGCGGTTCCTGTGGCCCCTCGCCGCCGACGACCCGTTCAGCGGGAGGCGGTCAGGGCGTCCGCCAGACGTCGTGCGTCGGGGAGGGGCATCGCGACCAGTGGGAGCCTCCGGCCGTTCGCGAGGACGGCGGAGCTGTAGCCCTTCCACCGGCTGCCCGTCCGGACCTCACGGACGTCGTGCCACGGGACCGCTGTCCGGCGCCGGAAGGACTGCTGCCACACCAGCCCGTCCTCGAGGACGAACACGGCGTCCGGTTGGCGCCACTGCAGGAGGAGCAGTGAGCCGAAGACGACCACCTGTCCCACCGCGAGCCCGACGTCCCAGCCGCCGGGGTGGTCCAGCAACCGGTAGACCGCGCTCGGTGCCATCAGGGCGACGGCTCCGGTGACGGCCCACCGCAGCGCTCGCCCCAGGTGGACGCGGTAGACCGGCTGCAGTCCGGTGAGGTCGGGGCGTGACACGGCCCCACCCTGCCAGCGCGGACCCCGTGGAGACTCCGCGGACCGGGCGACGGCCCCTCAGACGCTGCGCAGCAACCGGTTCCCGTAGCGGACCATGTACGTCCCGTAGCTCGCGGTCGCCAGCGCCGTGGCGACACCCACCCAGGCCCACACCTGGTCGCGCGAGGCCGCGCTCAGCGCGAGGACGAGGACGCCTGCGACCCCGACGAGGGTCACCCACGTCGCCAGCCACAGGTCCAGTCGGCGTTGGAACACCCACGCCATCGGGTAGAAGTGCAGCCCGACGATCAGTGCGATGACCGGGAGCACGTACTCCGCGTGCCCGGTGCCGTTCAGCACCCCTGCGGCGACACCGATCAGCAACCCCTCGGCGGCGAAGACGATCCCGAAGGTGCGGCCGCTGCGACGCCGGTGCTCCTGGTCGACGGCGTCGAGGTCCCGGGGCATCGAGCGCCCGGCCCGGACCAGCCGGACGGCCTGCACCAGGAACACCACCGCCGCCGCCGCACCCAGCGCGGTGAACGCGACGGCTGCGGGCCGGTGGCCGGCGTAGAGCGAGTCACTGGCCCACCAGGCGGTGAAGACCGCCATCAGGACCAGCCCGCCCGCGATCCCGTGGGCCAGGGCGCGAGGAGGGGGCGCGGTGCTCGGCACGCCTGCACGCTAGCGGAGCACCCTGGGCCACCCGCCTTCTCCCAGCACCCGTGATCATGCAGGGAATCCCCGCAAGATCACGGATCGGGGGGTCAGGCGGGGACGCCCGCCTCCACGGCGATCCGGGTCACGGTCGCCTCGTCGAGCACGAAGAGTTCCTGACCGTCCCCGGGCGTGGTCACCGTCAGGACGGTCGCGCGGACGCCGTCGTCGTCGAGCTCGACGAGCAGGGCCCCGCTGCCGCGCACGGCCCGTTCCCGCCCGGCGGCGACCAGGACGTCGGTGCGGTTCGCGACGCCGGGCGCGACGAACGCGGCCAGTCCCGAGGGGTAGGTCGCCGCGAAGGGGTGGTGGTAGTGCCCGGACAGCACCGCCCGGACGTCGGAGCCCTCGAGCACGGCCAGCAGCCCCGCGGGGTCCTGCAGCCGCAGGGCCTCGTGCAGGACCGTCGGCGCCGGCAGCGGGGAGTGGTGCACGACGACGACGGAACCGCGTGCGGCGGGCGTCGACAGCTCGGCGCCCAACCAGGACAGCTGCTCCGCGGAGAGTTCGCCGTACCCCCGCTGCGGCACCGAGGAGTCGAGGACAACGATCCGCAGACCGTCGACGACGTGCACGGCCCGCGTCGGCCCCAGGACGGCGGTGAACGGACCGGGCAGGTCGTGGTTGCCCATCGCGAACACCGGGACAGCACCGTGGTCGGACGCGAACTGCCCCACGAGGCTGCGCGCCGTCTCGTAGGAGGCCGGCGACCCGTCGTCGGAGACGTCCCCGGAGACGACGACGGCGTCGAGGGAACCGGTGCCGTGCAACGACTCCAGCACGTGCCCGAGCGCCGCCGTGGTGTCGACGAGCCCCTGGTGCAGGGCCCCGGCCGCCATCAGGTGGGTGTCGGAAAGGTGCAGGATCCGGGTCACTGGCCGTTCCCGTCCTCGGTCGGGGTGCCGACCGCGCCCGTCTGCGAACCCGAGGACGTCGGACTGCTCGACGGTGACGCGCTGGAGGTGGGGGACCCGGTCGGCGTCGACGTCGGCGACTCCGTGGCGGTCCGCTCCGGCGCGACCGTCAGGTTCACGAGGGTCCGGACGTCGACGCTGGAGTCCGGCGACACGTCCTGGGTCACGACCGTGCCGGGGTCGGCGTCGGTCGTGACCGTCGTCTCCGTGGAGTTCGTGCTGAGACCCAGGTCGCGCAGTTGCTTCACGGCGTCGGCGAGCGGCTTCCCGGTCACGTCCGGCACCGTCACCTTGCCGCTGGCGATGGTCAGCGCGACGGCACTGCCCTTGGGGACGGACGCCTGGGCGGCGGGGTCGGTCGAGATGACCTCGCCCTTGTCCACGGTCGGGCTGTCCCCGGTGCTGACGTCGCCGACGCTGAGGCCGACCGCGGTGAGGGCCGCGCGGGCCTCCTCCTGCGTCTTCCCGGACACGTCGGGGACGACGGCGGCGTTCGACCCGGTCGAGACGACGAGGGTCACGCTCGTGCCGACGGTCAGCTGCGCACCCGCCTCCGGGTCGGTGCTGATGACGTTCCCCTCGGCGACGGTGTCGTCGGCCTGCTGGGTCACGGTCGTCGTCAGCCCGAGCCGGGTGAGCTGCGACTCGGCGTCGGCCTGCGCCGAGCCCACGACGTCGGGCATCGCGACGGTCGCCGGCGCGGAGGACGTCTGCTCCCCGCTGCTGCTGCCGCCGTCGTTGTTCAGCAGCGCGTAGCCGACCCCGCCGATGCCCAGCACGAGCGCGACGATGAGCAGCACCCACGGCCAGCGCCTGCGGGCGGGGTCCTCCTCGTAGGGCGGGTCGCCGTCGCTGACGCGCGGCAAGGCGCCCGTCGGCGGGCTCACCGGGACCGGGACCGCCACGGGCGGGGTCACGGTGGTCGCGGCGGTCGGGGGAGCGGCCGCGAACGTCTGGGTGGCGAAGCTCGCCCCGCGCAGCGGACGACCCTCGACGGCCCGGCGCAGGTCGTCGGCGAAGTCGGCGGCCGACTGGTAGCGGTGCTCGCGGTCCTTCGACAACGCCATGAGGACGACGTGGTCGACGGCCGGCGGGATCTGCGGGGCCAGCGCCGACGGCGGCCGCGGCTGCTCGGAGACGTGCTGGTACGCGACCGCGACCGGTGCGTCGCCGGTGAAGGGCGGGCGGCCGGTGAGGATCTCGTAGAGCAGGCAGCCGGTGGAGTAGAGGTCGCTGCGGGAGTCGACCTGCTCCCCGCGCGCCTGCTCCGGGGAGAGGTACTGGGCGGTGCCCATCACGGCGGAGGTCTGCGTCAACGTCGCCGAGGAGTCGCTGACGGCCCGCGCGATGCCGAAGTCCATCACCTTGATCTCGCCCGCCGGCGTGATCATCACGTTGGCGGGTTTGATGTCGCGGTGGACGATCCCCATCCGGTGGGAGTACTCCAGCCCGTTCAGGATGCCCTCGGTGATCGAGAGGCACTCCTCGATGGCGAGCGGGTGGTCGGTGCGCAGCATGTCGCGCAGCGTGCGGCCCTCGACGTACTCCATGACGATCCACGGGAGCTCCACCCGCCCGCCGCCGGGTTCCACCGTCGTGTCGGCGCCGGTGTCGTAGACAGCGACGATCGAGGGGTGGTTCAGCCCGGCCGCGGCCTGCGCCTCCCGGCGGAACCGCGCCTGGAACGAGGGGTCCCGGGCCAGGTCGGAGCGCAGCAGCTTCACCGCGACCATCCGCCCGAGGCGGGTGTCGCGGGCGACGTGGACCTCGGCCATCCCGCCGCGGCCGAGCAGTGAGCCGACCTCGTACCGGCCGCCGAGCACGCGCGGTGCCGGCACCCCCTGGCCAGTCGTCGTGTCCGTCACAGCTCTCCCCGTCCCGCTTCTCCTGTTGATCCTGCCCGGCGAGCGTCCGTCTCACCCATCGAGCGCCGCCTCCATGACCGTCTTGGCCACCGGCGCGGACAACCGTCCACCGTAGGCGCTCTCGGTCGACCCGCCGTCCTCGATCACGACGGCGACGGCGACCTTCTTGCCGCCCTTCTCCGCGAAGGACGTGAACCAGGCGTAGGGCGGCAGACCCGCACCGTGCTGCGCGGTCCCCGTCTTCCCCCCGACCGTGGCCCCGTCGATCTGGGCCCGGGTGCCGGTCCCGGAGGAGACGACGAGCTCCATCATCTGCTGCAGCGTCTTCGCCGTGCCGGAACTGACGGCGCGGCCGAGTTCTTCCGGCGCCGGTTCCTCGATGACGTCGGCGGAGTCGGAGTCGCGCACGTTGGCGATGAGGTTGGGCTTCATGACGACCCCGTCGTTGGCGATGCCGGCCGAGAGCATCGCGACCTGCAACGGCGTCGCGACGTCGCTGCCCTGGCCGATCGCGGAGTAGGCCAGCAGCGGCCCGGCGACGGCGTCGCCCGTGGGGTAGCGGCTGGTCGCGACGGAGGTCGGGATGGACAGCGACTGCCCGAACCCGAACTTCGCCGCCTGCGACTCGATGGTGTCGGCGCCGAGCTTCAGGCCCAGCGAACCGAACGCGGTGTTGCAGGAGATCTTCAGGGCGTCGGCCAGCGACACCTCGTCGCCCGGGCCGCAGGCGGTGCCCTCGTCGTTCTTCAGGGTGTTGCTGGTCTGCGGCAGCGCGAGTTCCTGCGGTCCGTCGAGCTGGGTGTCGGCGGTGTAGTCGCCGCTCTCCAGCGCCGCGGCGGCGGTCACGAGCTTGAACGTCGACCCCGGCGGGTAGAGCGAGCCGGTGGCCCGGTTGATGAGCGGGTCGTCCTCGTCGGCGTTCAGCGACTTCCAGGACTGCGCCTCGGCGTCCCCGTCGTGGGTGGCCAGGGTGTTCGGGTCGTAGGTCGGGCTGGAGACCATCGCGAGGATGTCGCCGGTGTCCGGGTCGAGCGCCACGACGGCTCCCTTGCGCCCGTCGAGGGCGTCCCACGCGGCCTGCTGGACCTTGGGTCGCAGCGTCAGCGTGACGGAGGCGCCCTTGGGCTGTTCGCCCGTGAGCAGGCTGGAGAGGTTGCGGTAGAACAGCTCGTCGGCGGACCCGGCGAGGACGTCGTTCTCGGACCGCTCGATGCCCGAGGTGCCGTAGCGCAGCGAGTAGTAGCCCGTCACGGGCGCGTACAACTGGCCCGCGGCGTAGGTGCGCAGCCGGTCGTACTGGTCGTCGGAGGGCACGCTGGAGGCGATCGCGGCCCCGCCGTCGACGAGGATCGCGCCGCGTTCCCGGCCGAACTCCGCGTAGAGCTGCCGCGAGTTCCCCGGCATCGCGTTGAGCTGGTCGGCGCGCAGGAACTGGATCCACGTCGTCGAGGCGAACAGCGCGAAGAACAGGAAGGCGACGACGAGGGACAGGCGTCGCAGGGGCCGGTTCACGGGATCCTCACCGCCTGGGTCACGCCCGTGTCGCCGTCGGGGCCGTTGCGGACCTCCGCGGCGGGACGACGGGCCAGGTCGGAGACCCGCAGCAGCAGGGCCACGACGATCCAGTTCGACACCAGCGAGGACCCGCCGGCGGCCAGGAACGGCATCGTCAGACCGGTCAGCGGGATGACGCGGGTGACGCCGCCGACGACGACGAACACCTGCAGGGTCACCGAGAACGCCAGACCGGCGGCGAGCAGCTTCCCGAACCCGTCGCGGACGCCGATCGCGGTGCGCATGCCCCGCTCGACGAGCACCACGTAGAGGATCAGGACGGCGAACAGCCCGACGAGGCCGAGTTCCTCCCCGAGGGAGGAGTAGATGAAGTCGGAGTTGGCGTACGGGACGGTCTGCGGACGGCCCTCACCGAGGCCGGTGCCGAGCAGCCCCCCGTTGGCCATGCCGTACAACCCCTGCACGAGCTGGAAGCTGGAACCGGTGCGGTTCTCGGCCGTGAAGGGGTGCAGCCAGATGTCGACGCGGGCCTCGACGTGGCCCATCGTCCGCGCCGCGAACACCGCGGCGGCGGAGAACATCAGCAGCCCGAGCACGATCCAGCTGACCCGCTCGGTCGAGACGTAGAGCACCGCGACGAACAACCCGAAGAACAGCAGGGACGTCCCGAGGTCGCGCTGCAGCACCAGGATGCCGATGCTCGCGACCCACGCCAGCAGGATCGGGCCGAGGTCGCGGGCGCGCGGCAGCTGCAGGAACAGCACCTTGCGGCCGGTGAGGCTCAACGCGTCCCGGTGCACGACGAGGTAGCCGGCGAAGAAGATCGCCAGGCAGATCTTCGCGAGTTCCCCGGGCTGGAAGGTGAACCCGGCGAGACCGATCCAGATCCGGGCGCCGTTCACGGTGCGGCCCAGGCCGGGGACCATCGGCAGCAGCAGGAGGACGAGACCGGCGACGGCCGCGGTCCAGGTGTAGCGACGCAGGATGCGGTGGTCACGCACGAACACCAGCACGACCCCGGCGGCGATGATCCCCAGCGCCGACCAGAGGAACTGCCGGGACGCCGAGGAGGTGTCCAGCGCCTCGTCGAGGCGGTGGATCATCACCAGCCCGATGCCGTTGAGCAGGGTCGCGACGGGCAGCAGCAGCGGGTCGGCGTGCTTCGCGCGCCAGCGCAGGACCAGGTGCAGCAGGACCGCGAGACCCCCCAGACCGCCGGCGTAGGCGAAGAGGTTCGGGGGCAGCGCCCCGTCGATGGTCAGCCCGACGACGGCCCAGGCGCCGCCGGCGATGACGACGGCGAGCAGCACGAGCAGCAGTTCCACGTTGCGGCGGGTGGTGGGGTAGACGGGCAGCACGGTCGCCATCAGCCGGCACCTCCGCAGTCCTCGGGGGTCAACGTCTGCGTGGGGCTCGCGCTCGCGCTCGCGGTCGGGGTCGCGCTGGGAGAACCCGTGGGTGCGTCCGTGGGTGCGGTCGTGGGCACCGTCGGCACGGTCGCGGGTGTCGCGGGGGAGGGTGCGGTGGCCGCGCGGCAGGCGGCGGCGAGGTCCTCGAGGTTCTGCACCGTGTCGTGGGCCCCGGCGAGGTCGCGCGCCGAGATCCTCGCCTCGACGCGGGTCGACCAGTAGGTGGGCAGGTCGGAGACGGAGATGTCGGTCGACTCCAGCACGTGCGACGTGGACAACGGACCGATGTCCTGGGTGAGGCCCTGGTAGACCGCGACGGTCCTCCCGTCGACCCCGACGAAGTACTGCTGCTGGCTCCACCGCCAGCCGCCGAAACCGCCGGCGACGAGCAGCAGGACCAGCAGCACGGGCCCGGCGATCCAGCGGCGGCGACGCCGTCGGCGTTCGCGCTCGGTCAGGGGCGGCTGATCGTCGTCCTCCGAGTCGTCGCCGGAGTCCTCCTGCCGCGCGCGCAGGGCGGCGGCGCGGGCCGCCGGGGTCCCGGCGGCGGAGGAGCGGCGGGGACGGTGGAACGCCGCGGCGCCCACGACCTGCGGGGTGGTGGAGGGCGGTGGCCCGCCCCCGAGTTCGACGACGTCGGCGACGATGCAGGAGATGTTGTCCGGACCCCCACCGCGCAGCGCCAGTTCCACGAGGCGCTGGCACGTCGCGTCGGGGTCCATCCCCGCGGCGAGCGTCTCGGTGAGGGTCTCGTGGCTGACGACGCCGGACAGCCCGTCGCTGCAGAGCAGGTAGCGGTCGCCCGGCTTCGCCTCGCGGACCGAGACGTCGGCCTCGTCGTCGTCGCGACCGGTGAGGACGCGCATGATCACCGAACGTTGCGGGTGGCGTTCGGCCTCCTCGGGGCTGATCCGGCCCTCGTCGATGAGGCTCTGCACGTAGCTGTGGTCCTTCGTCAGCTGCGTGAGCTGACCTTCGCGCAGCAGGTAGCCGCGCGAGTCGCCGATGTGGGCGAGGACGAGTCGGCTGCCCGCCCGCAGGATCGCGGTGACCGTGGTGCCCATCCCGGACAGGTCGGGTTCGTCCTCGACCCGGCGGCGCAACTGCCCGTTGGCGGCGTCGAGGGCGGTGTGCAGGTGCTGGGCGGCGTCGTCGCTGCCGTGCGACTCCCCGTCGAGGACGGAGAGCTCCCCGACGGCGAGCGAGCTCGCGACGTCACCACCGGCGTGACCGCCCATCCCGTCGGCGATCACGAGCAGGTGCGGTCCGGCGTAGCCGGAGTCCTGGTTGTTGCTGCGCCCGAGTCCGACGTCGGAGCGCGCGGCGTAGTTCAGCGCGATGGCCACGGGCTACCTCCGGAGTTCGAGCACGGTCTTGCCGATGCGCAACGGCGTGCCGGGCTCGAAGGGGGCGGGGGTGGTCAGCTTCTCGCGACCGAGGACGGTTCCGTTCGTGGACTGCAGGTCCTCCACGACCCAGCCGTCACCGGCGGGGTTCGCGGTGATCCGCACGTGCTTGGTCGAGGCGTACTCGTCGTCGAGGACGAGCGTGCAGTCGGCGCCGCGGCCGATGAGGACGGCGGCCTGGCCGAGGCTGAGCGTCGTCCCGCGCAGCGAACCCTCGGTGACGACGAGGGTCGCCCGCTTGGGGCGCACCGGTTCCGGGGGCTGGGCGGCCTCGCGCGGCGGCTTCGCCCTCGCCCGTTCCGTCCGGCGGGTGGTGACCCGCGTGCCCAGCAGGTCGGCGCGCAGGACGCTGACGATCGCGAGGACGAAGAGCCAGATGACGATCAACAGCCCCAGTCGCAGGACGGTGAGGGTCAGTTCGCTCACGGAGCCGTTCCCCTCGCCGCGCCCGGGGTCACGTCCAGCCCTCGTCCCGGCGCGCGGAGTGGAACACCAGCTTGGTGCGCCCCACGGTGATCGTCGTGCCGTCGAAGAGGTCCATCGAGGAGACCCGTTCGCCGTCGACGAAGGTGCCGTTGGTGGAGCTGAGGTCGGACAGCCGTGCTCCCTGGCCCACGACGCGGATCTCGGCGTGACGGCGCGAGACGCCCGGGTCGTCGACGACGACGTCCGCGTCGGAACCGCGGCCGATGACCGTCACCGACTCCGCCAGCACGTAGCCGCGCCCGTCGACCTCGAGCCGCGGCCGGCCCGCGTCGGCGGTCTTCGGGGTGGACGGAGCGACCCGGCCCTTGACGGTGGAGGAGAGGACGCGGAAGACGCCCGTCTCCAGGTCGTCGGCCTCGTGGAAGTCGACGCGGACCGGGCCCACGAAGGAGTAGCGCTGCTTCTCGGCGTGCTGGGTCACCGCCGCGACGAGCTCGTCGGCGAGGGTGTCCTGCCAGGAGGCGATCTTCTCGTGGTCGGCGGGGCCGAGCTCGACGATGAAGCTGTTCGGGACGAGCGTGCGCCCGCGGGACAGCACGGCCGCCCGGTCGTCCAGCTCACGGCGCAGGGCGCTCGCGACCTCGACGGGCTGCACCTCGCTGCGGAAGGCCCGCGCGAAGACGCCGTTGACGGCGCGTTCCACGCCGCGTTCGAAGCGGTCCAGGACTCCCACGTCGAGCCTCCTCCCAAGATCGTCACCGATGGTCCAGCCCTCGGCATGGTAGCCGGGACGCCCCCTCCTGCCGGTGTGGACGCGGTGCACGCCGGTGGAGCTGTCGTGATGAGCCGTCCCGCCCGTGTCCTCCGGACCGTCCGGGGGCTGGTACGGTTTAGATGTCTGCGCGAGTGGCGGAATAGGCAGACGCGCACGGTTCAGGTCCGTGTGCCCGAAAGGGCGTGGGGGTTCAACTCCCCCCTCGCGCACAGATGGCGAAGGCCCCGGTCGAGAGACCGGGGCCTTCGTCGTTCCCGGCCTCGTTCCTGCTCCCGCACCACCGCACGCGTCGCACCCATCGGTGTCACTCCACCTGTCCGGACGGGAAGAACGGCGCCCGCCCCGGACTTCCTCCCCCATGACGGACCCGCAGAACGACCTGCTCGACCTCGTCGCCTCCACCCGCAACAGCGTCCTCGTGACGCTGAAGCGCGACGGGCGACCTCAGCTGTCCAACGTCAGCCACCACCTCGACCGCGCCACCGGCCTGATCCGCATCTCCGTCACCGCCGGCCGCGCCAAGTCCAGGAACCTCGAACGCGACCCGCGCGCCAGCCTGCACGTCACCTCCCCCGACTTCTGGAGCTGGGTCGTCGTCGAGGGCGACGCCACCCTCTCCGCCGTCGCCGAGCGCGAGGACGACGAGGCCGTCGAGGAACTCGTCGACCTCTACCGGGCGCTCGCGGGCGAGCACCCGGACTGGGACGACTACCGCCGGGCGATGGTCGCCGACCGGCGGCGTGTCGTCCGGCTGCCCGTCGGGCACGTCTACGGGCAGCCGCCGCAGTAGCTTCGGCGCATGGCCGTCATCCACCGGGCGCAGCTCACGCCCACCAAGCTCGAGGCGCTGTCCGACTGGTTGCCGCGGCAGCCGTGGAGCGGGGTCGCGGCCGGCGCGGAACTGCTCCAGGTCGGCCGGTTCCGCTTCGACGACCCCGCCGGTGAGGTCGGGGTCGAGACGATGCTCGTGCGGGTCGGTGAGGGACCGGTGCTGCAGGCGCCGCTCACCTACCGGGCGGCTCCGCTCGAGGGGGCGGAGGAGTTCCTGGTCACGACGATGGACCACTCCGTCCTCGGGCCGCGCTGGGTCTACGACGCGGTCGGCGATCCCGTCCACGCCGACGTCCTGCACCGCGCGATCGTCACCGGCGGCACCGAGGCGGACATCCAGGTCGCCGTCGACGGGCGCTTCGAGCCCGGCCCCAAGCACGCCACGGCCCGGGGCAGCGGATCGGCGTCGGACGCCCCGACGATCACGTCGGTCCAGGTCGCGACGGTCGGCGCGGTCACGACGATCACGACCGCCGCCGGTGACCTCGTGGTCCTCCGCGTGCTCGGCACCCCCGCACCCCCCGGCGAGACCCTCACCGCCTCCTGGGCCGACCACTCCGCCCTCCTCGCCGTCCACCCCTCCTGACTCGTGATCTTGCTGGGATTCCCAGCAAGATCACGGTTGCGAGGGGGAGGGGATGCTCCGAGACTGGCGCGGAAGATCACGAGGGCGGATCGACGTCGACCGTCCCGACGAGAGGACGCTCGATGCCGCAGGTCGTCTCCTTCGGAGCGCACATCGCCGACGCGCTGGGGTGGCCGTTCACGGCCGTCCCGCCGGGACAGCAGCTCGCCCCGCTGGAGCAGATCCGGTTCACCGTCGCCGGGACCGCGGCCGCACCGTCGGTGAACCTCGCGAAGCTCGGTGTCGACGTCGCCAGCGTGGGCCGGGTCGGCGCGGACACCATCGGTGACTTCGTCCGCACCACCATGACCGGCTACGGCGTGAACGTCGACCACCTGCTCACCGACCCCGACCGGCAGACCTCGGCGAGCCTGCTGCCGATCCGCGCCGACGGTTCCCGGCCTGCGCTGCACGTCATCGGCGCGAACGCGGGGCTGCGGGAGGAGGACGTCCCGTGGGACGTCGTCGCGCAGGCACAGGTCTTCCACCTGGGCGGGTTGTTCGTCCTGCCCGGGATCGACGGTGAACCCGCCGGGCGGATCCTCCAGCGGGCGAAGGAACTGGGGTTGACCACCACCGTCGACTTCCTCATGAGCCCGCGTCCCGACGCCGTCGAGCTCCTCGAACCCGTCCTGCCGCACGTCGACTACCTCATGCCGAACATCGAGGAGGCGGGGTGGATCGTCGGCACCGAGGACCGCGCCGAGATCATCACCTGGTTGCACGGCAAGGGGGTCGGCTGCACGGTTCTCACCCTCGGCGGCGACGGCGTCAGCGTCGCCCGCAACGGTGAGGCCGAGACCGTCGTCCCCGCGTTCGACGTCGACGTCGTGGACACCACGGGCTGCGGGGACGCGTTCACGTCGGGTTTCATCTCCGGGTTGCTGGAAGGGCTCGACCTGATCGCCGCCGCCGACCGCGGCCTGGCCTGCGGCAGCCTCGTCGCCACCGGGCTGGGCTCCGACGCCGGCATCGTCGACCTCGCCCAGGTCGAGGAGTTCCGCCGGACGGGGCGGGCCTGACGTGCTGGAGCGCGAACGGGAAGAGGTCGTGGAGTTCGCCCGGCGGATGGTCTCCGACGGGCTCGTGGTGGGCACGTCGGGGAACGTGTCGGTGCGCGCGGGGGACCTCGTCGCCGTCACCCCGAGCGGAACGGACTACGGGTCGATGACGGTCTCGGACGTCGTCGTCGTCGACCTCGCCGGGGAGGTCGTGGCGGGTTCGCTCAGACCCACCTCGGAACTCCCGCTGCACCTCGTGGCCTACCGCGAGCACGGGGCCGGGGCGGTCGTGCACACCCACTCCCCGGCCGCGACGGCGCTGTCGTTGCTGCGCGAGGAACTCCCGCCCGTGCACTACCAGATCGCGATGTTCGGCGGTTCCGTCCTCGTCGCCCCGTACGCCACGTTCGGCACGGAAGAGTTGCGCGACAACGCCTCCCGGTCCCTGGAGGGTCGGAGTGCGGTGATCCTGAAGCACCACGGGACCCTCACGACGGGCGGGGACCTGCGGGGTGCCTACGACCGGGCGCGGCAGCTGGAGTGGTTGTGCGACGTCTACCTGCGCGCGGCCGCCGTCGCGGAACCCGTGGCACTCCCGGCCGACGAGATCGAACGCGTCGTGGCGGAGTTCGCCGACTACGGCCAGCCCCCGACGGCCCGGGGGTAGGGAGCCAGGGTCGACTCGGGGATCGTTCAGGGTTCGTCCCCGATGTCGGGGTGACCCGGTGGCGGCACAGTTGAGCCATCGGCACCGCACGGTGCGGAACGCCACGACGAAGGAGCACCACCGTGAACGCCATCCACACCGGCTTCGCCCGCCAGGGACTGTCCCGCCCGCAGGACCGCCGTCTCCTCGGTGGGGTCTGCGCCGGCCTCGCCGAGCGCTTCGGGCTGGACCCCTGGGTGATGCGCGCCATCTTCATCGCGACCCTCGTCGTGGTCCCCGGCAGCCAGGTGCTGATCTACCCGGTGCTGTGGGTGCTCATGCCGCTGAAGGGCGCAGCGACCGTCCCCACCGGCTACCCGGCCGGCTGACCCCCGGGTCGGCGTCCCGTCCTGGACGCGGGGTGGGTGCACGTGTGGGTGTGACGATCCGGGCGCCATGGCGACGTCTTCGTCGCACCCACGGCTCACTCCACGTCGTGACACCGGTGGGTGCGACACCCGGACGCAGTGGGGTGACCACACGACGCCCGGCGGTGGCAGTCTGGAGCCATGGACCTCATCGCAGTCACCGGCGCCACCGGAGCGGTCGGCGGCCGGATCGCCCGGGCGCTGTCCTCGGCCGGTGTCCAGCAGCGACTCGTCGTGCGTGACGCCTCCCGCGCCCCGGACCTGCCGGGGGCCGGGGTGCGGACCGCGGGCTACGGCGACGCGAAGGCGCTGAAGCACGCGTTCCACGGGGTCCACACGCTGTTCTTCACCTCCGCGGCCGAGGACGAGCACCGCCTCGACCAGCACCGCTCGGTCGTGGAGGCCGCGGCCGCGGCGGGGGTGCAGCGGGTCGTCTACACGTCGTTCCTCAACGCCGCCGCGGACTGCACGTTCACCTTCGGTCGCGACCACTTCGCCACCGAGGAGATGCTGAGCGCGGCGAAGTTCGGGACGACGTTCCTGCGTGACTCCTTCTACTCCGACATCCTCCCGGAGTTCGTCGTCGAGGGAGCGCTGCGCGGTCCGGGCGGAGCGGGCCGGGTGGGTGCGGTCGCCCGCGCCGACGTCGCCGAGGTCGCGGTCGCCGCCCTCCTCGACGACGCCCACGCCGGCCGCAGCTACGACCTGACGGGTCCGCAGGCGCTGACGTTCTCCGAGATCGCCGCGACGATCTCCCGCGTCCAGGGTCGGGAGGTCACCTACGTCGAGGAGACGCTGGAGGAGGCCTACGACGCGCGGGCGGGTTTCGGCGCGCCCGACTGGATGGTGGAGGGGTGGGTCAGCACCTACACGGCCATCGCGAAGGGCGAGCTCGACGTCGTCTCGGGCGACGTGGAATCCGTCACGGGCCACCCCGCGCGCAGCCTCGAGGACGTCCTCGCCGGGCGGTGAGGATCAGCGGACGGTGAGGTACCGCGTCAGCACGCGGTCGCGTCCGGCGGCCTTCGCCGCGTACAGCAACTCGTCGGCCGCGCGCAGCAGGTCGTCCGCGCCCTGCGCACCGCCCACGCCGGTGAGGACCGCCCCGATCGACACGGTGACGTGCAACCCCGGGACGACCTCGTCCCAGCAGGTCTCGGACACCTTGCGGCGCAGGCGGTCCAGCCGCAACTGCATCCCGTCGGCGAGGTGGTCGACGCGTTCGGGGCCGGGCAGCAGGCAGACCAGGGCGAACTCCTCACCCCCGATGCGGGCGAGCACGTCACGACGGCGGACCTCCTCGCGCATGATCACCCCCAGCCGTCGCAGGACCTCGTCGCCCACGGCGTGACCGAACGCGTCGTTGACCCGTTTGAAGTGGTCGACGTCGAGCAGGGCGACGCAGACGAGGTCGCGCTCGCAGGCACCCGCCAGGAGTTCCGGCAGGGCGGCGTCGAAGGACCGGCGGTTGTCCAGCCCGGTCAGCGGGTCCTCGTGGGCCTGGCGACCCAGCGACGCCGCCTCGTGGCGCAGCTCGCTGAGTTCCACCGTCCGCCCGAGGAGCCGGGCCCGCACCTCGGCCGTCTGGGTCCGTTGCGTCGACTCGAGGTCGTGGAAGCGGCGGTAGGCGGCGAGGGCCTCGCGGAACTGCCCGAGTTCCTCGTGGCACTGGGCGGTGTTGTGGAACGCCCGGGCGAGCACGCTCGCGTCGTGGACCTCCGTGGCCAGGGCGACGACGTCGTCGAACCGTTCGACCGCCTCGGCGAACGCGCGGCGGCGTTGCGCGTCCATCGCCAGGGTCTCCAGCACCCCGACCTCCAGTCCGCGGTACCCGTGCTCACGGGTGAGGGCCATGGCGGTGGCGAGGGTCTCCTCGGCGACCTCGGCGTCGCCCAGGTACGCCGACAGGGTTCCGGAGTTCAGCAGCGACAACGCCTGCCGGTAGGGGTTCCCGACCTCGTGGGCGAGGACGAGCGCGCGCTGGGAGAGGTCGACCCCGCGGTGCAGTCGCTCGGTGTCGACCTCGCGTCCGGAGTGCGCCTCCTGCACCACGAGGTCGGCCGTGTTCGTCAGGAGGCAGAACACCGTCTCGCTCGACACCCCGCCACCGGCGATCTCCTCGGACGCGCGGTCGAAGAGTTCCGCGGCCTCGGCGAAGTCGCCCATCGCGGACCGGATCGTCCCGGCGCGGTTGAACGTGCCCGAGCGCAGCTCCGGGTCGTCGAGGGTGAGGGCGCGTTCGATGCTGCGCTCGATCGACTCCAGCGCCTCGTCGTAGAGGGCGAGGTTCAGGTAGGCGAAGGACAGCAGGTTCAGGGCGTCCACCTGCCCGCCCCGGTCGCCGAGCCGTTCGGCGACCAGCACGGCCTCGTTGCCGGCGCGGGCGGCGTCCTCGACGTCGCCCAGGCGCAGGGCCTGGTTGCAGACGAGCCGCAGGGCCAGGGCCAGGGCGGCGTCGTCCCCCGCGGCGGCAGCCAGCGCCACCGCCTGCTCGGCCAGCAGCCGGCCGCCGCGGTAGTCGCCCCGGGTGCGGGCAGCCTCGGACCGCGCCAGCAGGTCCGACGTGTCGTCGGCCGCTGTCGCGTCGCCCGGGGCAGGCTCCGTCAGCACCCTGACAGCATCGACCACGGGCGGCTCACCTTGACAGTCCCCCACCCGGACGGATCACGTGGGGCACGTGGAACTGCGCGAGACCCTGGAGCGACTCGACGGCGCTCCCTACCCCCGCTACCGCTCGCTGACCGGTCGGCCCTGGCCGCTGGCCCCGGGGGTGACGGCGACGCTGACGCACCCGCAGGCCGACCCGTTCGCCCCGCCGTCGCGGTGGGAGGTGCGTCTCGCCGACACCCCGTTCGCGGCGCTCGACCTGCGCCCCGCGGTGCGGCGGCGGGCCCTCGCGGGGTTCCTGGCCCGCTCGGCCGCCGCCCCGCGGTCCGCCTTCCGCATCGACGCCGGCGGTCAGGAGGTGCTGCAGCGCAGCAGCTTCGGGGTCTCCGTCGACGGGAGTGCGCTGCTGCGCCTCGGCTACCACCTGCCGGGTCCGCGACGTCGGATCGAGGGCCGCACGGCCGCGGCCGACCTCGCCCGGGAACTCCCCGACCTGCTCGCGGACCACGTCCTCGGCGTCGACCTCGAGCAGGCCCGCGCGTTCGTGGACGCCGTCGAGGACGCCGACCACCTGCGTCGGGCCCTCCCCGGACGGGGGCTCGTCGCCTTCGTCGCCGACGGTGCGGTGCTGCCGCGGGCCAGCGGGGTCGACGACCGACCCGCCCGTGGGGCCGTTCCCTTCGCCTCCCCGGAGTCGCTGCGGGTGAGCGTCGACCTGCCGCACCGGGGGGCGACCACGGGCATGGGGATCCCCACGGGCGTGACCGTGATCGTCGGCGGCGGCTTCCACGGCAAGTCGACGCTGCTGCGCGCCCTGGAGGGCGGTGTCCACGACCACGTGCCGGGCGACGGTCGCGACCTGGTCGTCACCACCGGTGACGCCGTCGCGATCCGCGCGGAGGACGGCCGCCACGTCACCCGCGTCGACGTCGGCGCCTTCGTCACCGGCCTGCCGGGCGGGCTGGACCCCCGTGACTTCTCCACCGCCGACGCCTCGGGGTCGACGTCGCAGGCCGCGGCGACCCTGGAGGCGCTCGAGGCCGGGTCGCGGTTGCTGCTGATCGACGAGGACACCGCGGCCAGCAACCTCATGGTCCGCGACGCCCGGATGCAGGAACTCGTGGCCAAGACCTCCGAGCCGCTGAACCCCTTCGTCGACCTGGTCCGCTCGCTCGGCGAGGACCACGGCGTCTCCACCGTCCTCGTCGTCGGCGCCTCGGGGGACTACCTCGACGTCGCCGACCGGGTGCTGCTGATGGACTCCTACCGCTGCACCGACATCACCGCCCGGGCCCGCGAGGTCGCCGCCCGCCCGACCGGCCGGGTCGTCGAGGCCGGCCGCTTCCCGCCCGTCCGCGCCCGCGTCCCGGAACCGGGCAGCGTCGACGCGACCGCGAAGGGGAGGCGGCGGATCTCGGCCGTCGGCACCGACACCCTCCGGTTCGGCGAGCACGACGTGGACGTCCGCGCCGTCCGCCAGTTCACCGACGCCGGCCAGGTCACCGGGGCGGGGTTGGCCCTCGACCACGCCGTCGCGGCCGGTCACCTCGACGGCCGGCGCACGCTGGCGCAGGTCCTCGACCTCCTCGACGCCGACCTCGCCGGTCCGGTCGCGGACTGGGTCGACGGTTCACCGGCCGACGTCGCCGTTCCCCGCCGGCACGAGGTGGCCGCCGCCCTCAACCGGCTCCGCGTCCTCCGGGTCCGCCGGCTGCCGCAACCGGACGGCTGACCGGAGCGCTGACCGGGGCGCTGACCGGGGCGCTGACCGGGACCAGGTCCCGAACCCACCGATCGGCCCAGCCAGAACCGGGACCACCCCGTCGATCTCCTTGCAGTGACGAACAGCGCGACCCGGCCGGACGCCCGGGTGACGGTCGTCGCCCTGGCCTGCGTCGCCGTGGGCGTGGCCCTGCTCCTCCCGGTGGACCGGCCCGTGTCCTCCGCGCTGCTCGCGGGCGCCCACCTGGTGGCCGTCCTGGTCCTCGCCCGCGGGGCGCAGCGCCGCACCGACGACGTCGTCTGGCGCTGGTTCGCGGCCGCGTCGGTGGTCGTGGGCGTCCCGCCGGTGCTGGCCCTCGTCACGGGCGAGCGGAGCCTCGGGCTCCTCGGTGGGTGCGTCCTCGCGGCGATCCCCCTCGCCTACCAGGGGCTGGTGCGCTGGAACCGCTTCCGCACCTACACCTCCGACCCCGGCGACTTCCTCAACGGCCTCAGCGCGGTGCTGGCCTGCACCGGCGCCGGGATCGTCGCCCAGCAGCGCTTCCACTTCCTGTCGCCCGGGTGGCCGGACTGGAAGGTGCAGCTCTGGCTGCTGATCGCGGGGTCGCTGGTCATCCTGCTCGGGACCGCCCTGACGGTCGCCGGCGTCGGCGGCCTCTCCCGGGACCCTCGCATGTGGCTGATCGTGGCGGCGCTCGTCAGCGTCGGACTCGTCAGCTCGACCCTGCGCGGGCACCCCGGCGACGCCGTCCACGGCCAGGCCGCGTGGACGCTCGCGTTCCTGGTCATCGCCTACGCCTCCACCCGTCGCGGGCGACCGGTTCCCGTCGCCGCGACGAGCCAGGCCCCGGCGGTCGGCGCGCTCATCGTGCTCGCCCTCGCCGTGGTGGTGCTCGTCGCCGACGGACGGGCCGACGGCTGGCACGCGACGGCCTACGCCTCGGCCGCCATCCTCGGCATCACCTTCCGCGTCGTGCACCTGGTCCGCGAGCTCGCCCAGCTGGCCGAGTCGCGCCACCAGGCCCTCACCGACGAGCTCACCGGGGTCGGCAACCGGCGTGCGCTGGTCCGCGAACTCGAGGACCTGGTCGGGCGGGGTCTGCCCGCGGCGATGCTGCTGCTCGACGTCGACCACTTCAAGGAGGTCAACGACCGGCAGGGCCACCACGCCGGCGACGACCTGCTGCGTCGCGTCGCGGTGAGCGTGCGGCGGGCCCTGCCCGCCGACGCCGTGCTCACCCGCATCGGCGGTGACGAGTTCGCCGTCGTCATGCCGGGCCGGGACGAGGACCAGGCCGTCGAGATCGCCGCCACGGTGCACCGGGCCGTCGCCGCGCAGGTCGAGATCGGGCTCAGCATCGGGGTGCGGTCGCTGCCCGCCGGGGGTTTCGACCCCGACCGGTTGCTGCGCCAGGCCGACGCCGCGATGTACACCGCGAAGACCTCCGGCGGCGGCGTCAGCCTCTACGACTGCGAGGTCGACGCCCGGCTGCGCGATCGGGCCGCGCTGGTGGCCGACCTGAAGGCCCTCGTCGGCGCGGGGGAGCAGCAGATGCGGCGCGAGATCGCCGTGCACTACCAACCGCAGCTCGACGTGGTGACCCGTCGGGTGGTCGGGGTCGAGGCGCTCGTCCGCTGGCAGCACCCCACGCGCGGACTGCTGCCCCCGTTGACCTTCCTCGACCTCGTCGAGGAGCACGGTCTGATGGACGCCCTGACCGTGCACCTGCTCCAGCGGGCGGTCGAGGAGTCGGGGCCCTGGAGCGACGGCGGCGTGCCGCTGCGCATCTCGGTGAACCTGTCCGCGTCGTCGCTGACGCACCCGGGCCTGCTGTGCCTGGTCGACCGGGTCCTCGAGCAGACCGGCCTCGCCCCGGGCCGCCTCGTCCTCGAGGTGACCGAGACGACCCTCATGGCCGACCCCGACCTGGCCCTCGCCGTCACCCACGAGCTGACCCGCCGCGGGGTCCAGCTGAGCATCGACGACTACGGGACGGGCTACTCCTCGCTGGCCTACCTGACCGACCTGCCCGCGACGGAGCTCAAGCTGGACCGCGCCTTCACGATGCGCGTGCTCACCGAACCCCGCACCGCCGAGATCGTCGAGGCCACCGTGGCGCTCGCGCACCGGCTGGGGCTGCGCGTCGTCGCGGAGGGGGTCGAGGACGAGGCGACCCTGACGGTCCTGCGGGGTCTCGACGTCGACGAGTCCCAGGGCTACCTGCACGCGCGGCCGTTGCCGCCGGCGGAGTTCGCGGCCTGGCTGGCGGCCGCAGCGCGGCGGGATCAGGTCGTGGGGGCTCCCGCGCCGCGCCAGGTCTGACCCTGCTGGGTGCCGCCCGGCACCTGACCCGGCGGGACCTGCTGGTGACGACCGAACTGCCCGCCGCCCGGGAACCCGGACTGCTCCTGGGTGGTGCCGCCGCCGGCGTCACCGCGGGTCGCGGCGTACGCGACCCCGCCGGTCAGGCCGGTGACGACCACGACCGTCGCGATCGCGACGATCGGCTTCTGCCACCACGGCGACCGGTCCGGCGCGACGGGGCCGGCGATCGGCTGGGTGAACGGCTCACTCACAGGGGACTCCTCGAACGCGGTACCCACCGCCCACAGCGGGCGGTGTTCCCCTGACGTTCGGCACCGGTCCTGTGCGCAGGCCCAGGACCGGGTCAGGACACGGTGGGAACTCCCGCGTGCGGGCCCACGCTCCAGCCAGCAGGGTGGGCGGATGAGCACCGAGAGCACCGACAGCAACGAGAGCACCGATCAGGTCGACGTGTTCGACAACGCCGAGGTCCACGCCGTCGAGGAGGGCGGGAGCCGCGAGAACGCCCGCTCCAGCGACTCCGGCCCCATCCCCAGCCCCGCCCGCGACCCCCAGGACCCGTTCGGGCTCGAGGACGACGTCGCGGACGGGACCGGTGCGGGCGACCCGACGGCCGGGGTGCAGATCTCCGCGGAGGACCTCGCCGAAGCCGTCCCCGGCGACGACGGGCCCACCGGCACCCGCTAGTCCCTGGTGTCCAGGGTCGGCGTGGTCCCGCCGGACTGACGCGCGAGCAGGTCGCGGATCTCGGTGAGCAGCAGGATGTCCTCGGACGGGGACTTGGGCTCCGCGACCTCGCCCCGCTTGCGG
The DNA here is from genome assembly GCF_042674865.1 of Kineococcus sp. GCM10028916. NCBI lineage: Bacteria > Bacillati > Actinomycetota > Actinomycetes > Kineosporiales > Kineosporiaceae > Kineococcus > Kineococcus sp. GCM10028916. The sequence goes on from NZ_JBHTFM010000003.1 coordinate 163,528, forward strand.
AGGGCGAGCAGGCGGTTGATCGGGACGACGATCAGGAAGTAGACGGCGGCCGCGATGATCAGGAAGTTGATGACCGCGCCGACGATGGTCCCGACCTGGATGCCGACGATCTGCCCGTCGATCACGCGGAGCTTGATGACCCACGTCCCGTTCAGGTCGGGCGCGCCGCCGATCGCGGCGATGATCGGGTTGATGAGTCCGTCGACGACGGACTTGATGATCCCCGAGAACGCCGCCCCGATGACGACCGCGACCGCCAGGTCGATGACGTTGCCCCGCAGGATGAAGTCCTTGAAACCGTTGACGATCTTCACGGGAGTCCCCTTCTCGAGCTCAGTGGTCCGTGACCGACCCTAGGGGCGTGGATCACACGCGTACCAGACTCACGATCGTCGGCCTCGGCGCGGCGGGTTCGAGCCTGGCCTGGCGCCTGGCCGGTACCGGCGTCCCCTTCGACGTGGTCGAGGCCCCCCGGGGCGCGACCCAGCGGACCCAGGACCGCACCTGGAGCACTTGGGGGGTGAGTGGTCCGGGGCCGTTCGGTCACCTCGTCGCCGCGTCCTGGCCCCGGGTCCGCGTCGTGGGGGAGGACGCGGCCGTCACCGCCGACCTCGGCTCGTGGCGCTACCGGATGCTGCACTCCACCGACCTCGACCGGGCCGTCCGCGAGCGCCTCGCCGCTCACGGCGTCCCGATCCTCGAACGGGTCGTCGACGACCCCGCGTCGCTGGCGGGTCGGGTGATCGACACCCGGCCCGTTCCGGTGCCGCGCACGGGTCGGACGCTGCTGTGGCAGCACTTCCTGGGCCACCGCATCCGCACCGCCCGCCCGGTCTTCGACCCGCGCACGGTCACGTTGATGGACTTCCGCACACCGCAGCCCGCGGGCGGGGTCGCGTTCGGCTACGTCCTGCCGACGTCGCCGACGGAGGCGCTCGTCGAGTACACCGAGTTCTCGTTCGACCTGCTCACCGACGAGCAGTACCGGGACCGGCTGGGGGCGTACCTGCAGCGCGCGGGGATCGGTGCGCACGAGGTGCTGGGGGAGGAGCGCGGCGTCATCCCGATGACCGACGCCCGGTTCCCGGCGTCGGGGGACCCGCAGGTGCTGCGCTGGGGTGCGAACTCCGGGTCGGTCCGTCCCTCGACGGGCTACTCGTTCACGGCCCTGCAGCGCCAGGCGGACGACCTCGCCGGGCAGGCGGTGCGGGGGGAGGAGCTGCGGTTGCCGCCGGCGCACCGGCCGCGGCACCTGCTCATGGACTCCCTCGTCCTGCAGGCGATGGCCACCGGTCGGGTGGACGGTGCCCGGTTCTTCGTGGACCTGTTCCGGCGCAACCCGGTCCACCGCGTGCTGGGTTTCCTCGACGGTTCCACGAACCCCGTCGAGGACCTCCGCCTGATGGCGACGTCCCCCCGCTCCGCGATGCTCCGCACCCTCCTCGACCGTGATCTTGCTGGGATTCCCAGCAAGATCACGGGTGGGCGGTGAGGGTCAGGCGTTGAGGACGGCTTCGATGTCGAGCTCGAGGTCGACCTTGTCGGAGACGACGAGGCCACCGTTGTCGAGCTTCGCGTCGAAGGAGAGGCCGAAGTCGCGACGGTTGATGGTGCCCTTGGCCGAGAACCCGGCGCGGGTGCCGCCGTAGGCGTCGGGACCGAAGCCGGAGACCTCGAGGCCGAGGGTGATGGGCTTGGTGACGCCCTTGAGGGTCAGGTCGCCGGTGAGGACGAAGTCGTCGCCGTCGTGGGTCAGCGAGGTGGAGCGGAACGAGGCGGTGGGGTGGTTCTCGATCTCGAAGAAGTCGCCGCTCTTGATGTGACCGTCGCGCTGCTCGTTGAACGTGGTCACGGTGGTGACGTCGACCTCGGCGGTGACGGCCGAGCCGGCCGGGTCCTGGCTGGTGACGATCTCGCCGGACACGGAGCCCAGGCGACCGCGGACCTTGCTGACGGCCATGTGGCGCACCGTGAAGGACACCTCGGAGTGCGAGGCGTCGATGGTCCACGTCCCGGCCAGGTAGCCGGGGACGACGGGCAGTGCGCCCGTCGTCGTCGTGGTGGTGGACTCCGCGTCCTTGGTCTTTCCGCCGAACCAGCCCATGGTGACCTCCGCTAGATGATTGCAGCTTCAACTGCTCACCCCTGAAGGTACACGGAGGTCGTTCAAGCGTCAACTACTTCAGACGACGGTGCCCCGTTCGAAGAACCAGGTCACCACGAGGGCTCCGGGGTCCACGACCCCGTCGACGACGGTGTGCCGGGTCCCGTCGGCCGCGGCGCGGTAGGCGGCGTGCAGAGCGGCCACCGCCGGGACGTCCGCGACGTCGGCCCCGGCGAGGGCGTCGGCGGCCGGCGCCATCGCGTCGACGAGCGACCCGGCACCCGGTGCGGGTGCCCCGGCGCGCTGGACGGCGAACATCCCGGCCCAGGCCGCGTCGGCCAGTTCGTGGGTGCCGGCCTCGCGTCCGCAGGACCGTGCGAACTCCGCGAACCACGGCCCGAGCAGGGTGGGGATGCCGGGGACGGAGGCGAACCCGACCGCGACGGCGTCGAACACGTCCGCGGCCAGGACCGGCGGCGTCTTCGCCAGGATCGCGTCGGCGGCGCGGGCCGCTTCCTCGAGTTCCGGGCCGAGGCCGCGCAGTTCCTCTCCCCGGGAGGAAACCTGCTCCTCGAAGCCGCGCCACCAGGCCAGCACGCGTCGCACGTCCAGGTCGGCCACCCGGGTCCCCGCGACCGCTGCGACCCGGTGTCCGTCCTCGCGCAGTTCCAGGACGTTCTCGGCCTCGGTGGCGACGTCCGTCGCCACGCGGGTCGTCTGTCGTTCCTTCACGGTGCACCTTCCTCAACGCCGAGGATCACGCTCCGAACGAGCGTGGCACGCGGTGCGACGGATCGCCACCTCTAGTGTGGCAACGTGGACGTGGTGCTGAGGGGGGTCGACGAAGTCGACTGGCGGCGCTGGCGCGACCTGCGTCTGCGCATGCTCGAGGACACCCCGCTGGCCTTCGCCGAGACCCTCGAGACGGCCCGCCACCACGACGAGGCCGAGTGGCGCTTCCGCGTCCGCCGCACCCGGGAACCGGGGAGTTCCACCGTCGTCGCCCAGGCCGGCGAACGGTGGGTGGGCACCATGAGCGCCTTCACCCACCCGCAGGAGGGACTGTTCCTCGTCTCCGTCTTCGTCGATCCCGCCCACCGGGGTGCGGGGCTCGCGGACCGGTTGCTCGCCGAGGTCCTGCGCTGGGCGCGCAGTCGCCCCGAGGCCACCCGCATGACGTTGCACGTCCACGAGGACAACCCCAGGGCGCAGGGTTTCTACCGTCGCTGGGGGTTTCGCGACACCGGTGTCCGGGTCCCCTACGACCTCGACCCGACGCAGGACGAGGTGGAGATGCGCCTGGAGTTCGACGGACCCGGTCGCAGATTCCCAGAGGTCACGGAGAGTAGTCTCAAGAACAACCTCTCAGTGCTCAAGCGTGCTCAGGAACCCGCCGATGCTCGGGTTGTCGGTGACACTCAGTCCCGGCCCTGACTGAACTGGAGCTCGACGTGACCATGCCCCGCACGCTCGCCGCCGTCCTCGTCTCCGGTGCTCTCCTCGCCGGCGGCGCAGCCCTGGCGCCCGCCGCGTCGGCCGCCGGGAACCCCACCGGCACCACTGGTCACCTGCGCACCGTCACCACCGTCACCACCACCGTCAAGACGGCCGTGAAGGTCACCGCGACCACCGACGGCCACCTGCGTTCCGTCGTCGACGGCCACCTCCGCTCGGTCACCGCGGGTCACCTGCGCTGACACGCCGGGCCCTGTGTCCATCCGGGTGCTCCGCTCGGGGGAGGATGGACCAATGGCCAGGATCGAGGACTACGCGCTCATCGGTGATCTCCACACCGCCGCGCTGATCGACCGCACCGGATCGATCGACTGGCTCTGCTTCCCGAGGTTCGACTCCCCGGCCTGCTTCGCCGCGTTGCTCGACACCCCGGACGCGGGACGCTGGCGGTTGGGACCCGTCGGTGGGGCCACGTGCAGCCGCCGCCGCTACCGCGGCAGCTCGCTGATCCTGGAGACGGAGTGGGACACCCCGGACGGCACCGTCCGCGTCACCGACTTCATGCCGCCGCGCGGCAACCACCCCGACGTCATCCGCATCGTCGAGGGCCTCGAGGGCGAGGTCCGGATGAGTTCCGAGCTCGCCCTCCGCTTCGACTACGGGTCGATCGTGCCGTGGGTCCGCCGGCGCGGCGACGAGCTCGAGGCCGTCGCCGGACCGGACTCGGTCTGGTTCTGGAGCACCACCGACATCCAGGGCCGCGACCTCACGTCCGTCTCCGACTTCGTCATCACCGAGGGTGAGCGCGTCCCGTTCGTCCTGACGTGGGGCAAGAGCCACGAGAAGATGCCGCACCGCCCGGACCCCTTCCACGCGCTGCAGGACACCCTCGACTTCTGGGGGGACTGGAACCAGACGGAGACCGTCGAGGGGCACTGGGAAGAGGCCGTCACGCGGTCGCTGGTGGTGCTCAAGGCCATGACCTACGCCCCCACGGGGGGAATAGTGGCCGCGGTCACGACGTCGCTGCCCGAGGAGATCGGGGGGACCCGCAACTGGGACTACCGGTACTGCTGGCTGCGCGACGCCACATACACCCTGCAGGCGATGCTGCTCTCCGGTCACGTCGAGGAGGCCGGGGCCTGGCGCGACTGGTTGCTGCGGACGGTCGCCGGCGACCCCGGCGACCTGCAGATCATGTACGGCCTCGACGGCACCCGGCGCCTGCCCGAGATGGAGCTGCCGTGGCTCAAGGGCTACGAGGGTTCCTCCCCGGTCCGCATCGGCAACGAGGCCGCCGGCCAGCTGCAGCTCGACGTGTGGGGAGAGGTGCTGGACAGCCTCTTCCTCGCCCGCCAGGCCGGCCTGGAACGCGAGGACGACTCGTGGAACCTGCAGAAGGCCCTCATGCACCACCTCGAGGCGCGGTGGCAGGAGGCCGACAACGGTCTGTGGGAGATGCGCGGCGACCGCCGCCACTTCACCCACTCCAAGGTCATGGCCTGGGTCGCGGCGGACCGGATGGTGCGCAGCGTCGAGGAGTTCGGCCTGCCCGGACCGGTGCAGCGCTGGCGTCGCGTGCGGGACGAGATCCGCGCCGACGTCCTCGCGAACGGGGTCTCCCCGACGACGGGGACGTTCACCCAGTCCTACGGTTCGGACAACCTCGACGCGAGCCTGCTGCTCATCCCGCGCGTCGGTTTCCTGCCCTTCGACGACCCGCGCGTCGTGGCGACGGTCGACGCGATCCAGCGCGACCTGACCCAGGACGGGCTCGTGATGCGTTACCGGACGGAGGAGTCCGGCGACGGGCTCCCCGGTTCCGAAGGGGTCTTCCTGGCCTGTTCGTTCTGGCTCGTCGACGCCCTGCACGGCATCGGCCGGACCGAGGAGGCGCGGGCGCTGTTCAACCGCCTGCTGTCGCTGCGCAACGACGTCGGGCTGCTGGCCGAGGAGTACGACCCCGTCTCCAAGCGTCAGCTCGGCAACTTCCCGCAGGCCTTCAGCCACTTCCCGCTCGTCGTCGCCGCCCACCACCTCACCAGCGGTGACGGCGGAGGACGCAGCGACGAGGTGAGCGACGACGTGTCCGACGGCGTCGAGGAGACCCTCGGCGGCGAGGTCCCGGCCCAGTCCTGACGACGAGCTGCGGGCCCCTCCGCTCGGGTGAGCCGAGGGGCCCGTGGGTCAGTCCTCGACGGTGACCGAGACCCGGTCCGGGTAGAACGCCACGTGGCCGGTGATCGGGGCCACCGCGGGGGAGGCGTCCTCGTAGGTCCAGACCGCGTCGGTGAGCTCCGCACCGTCCACGGTCAGCGAGTAGTACGACGCCTCACCCTTGTAGGGGCACCACGACGTGGTGGCGGTCTTGCGCAGGAGGGCCGGGTCGACGTCGGCCAGCGGCAGGTACTGCACGGCCGGGTAGGTCGACTCCTGCAGCGTCTGCGCCGACGTCGAGGTGGCGACCACGGTGTCGCCCACGCGCGCGACGACGCGCCCGGACGTCGGGGTCACGCTGATGGGGTGGTCGGGTCCGGGGGTCTTGTGCGGGCGGGTGCTCATGTCCAGGCAACCCCCGGGCGAGCCGCCCTCTTCCGCCGGCACTGGGCCGGAGGGACGAACCGCGCCGCCAGGGGTTGAGCCGTCGCAGCAGATGCCGATGTAGCAGCGTGGACCCGATGCGCACTGTCACCTGGACGGGTGCTCTCGTGCGGTCGCTGAGCGCCCGGAACCCGCGGTCGGCCCGCGTCTGGGCCGCGATCGCCCTCATGACCACGATCGTCACCTGCCTGGTCGCCGGTGCCGCGACGATGGGTGGGCTGCACGCCGCGAAGACCGTCGCGCTGCTCGGCCTGGGCGCGGTGTCGGCGGTGCTGCTGGGACTCCCCGCCGAGCGGGCGGCGCCGCTGGTCGTCATCGCCCCGCTCGCCGGGGTGGGGGTCGTGGTGTGGCTCGACCTGCTCAGCCAGGACGCCGGGGTCACGGGACAGGTGTTCTTCGTCGTCCCGGTCGTCTGGGCGGCGGCGCAGCTCCGCTTCGCAGGTGCCGCGCTCGTCATGGTCGCCACCCTCGCGGGCGAGGCCGTCGTCGTCTTCACCTTCCTGCCCGTCGACCAGGCCGTGACCGACTACGCCTACCTGACCGTCCTGCTGCTGCTGGTCGGCGGGGTCCTGACCCGCTCGGGGGCGACGCAGGAACGGCTCGTGGAGCAGCTGCGGGTCCAGGCCAGCGTCGACCCCCTCACGGGGCTCGTCACCCGCCGGGTCCTGGACTCCGCCACCGAGGCCGCCGTCCGCGCCACCGGGAACACGGCCCTCGTCGTCATCGACCTCGACCGGTTCAAGGCCGTCAACGACACCTTCGGCCACCTCGGCGGGGACGCGGCGCTCGCCCACGTCGCGAACCTGCTGACCGACTGCTGCCGCGACGGCGACGTCGTGGCCAGGATGGGCGGGGACGAGCTCGCCGTCCTGATGCTGGACTGCACGGCCGAGACCGCCGCCCGTCGCGCGCAGGCGTTCGTCGACGTCGTCCGCCGCACGCCCCTCCAGCTGCCCGGCGGGGTCGTCGTGCCGCTCTCGATCAGCGCCGGGCTGTCGTCGATGACCCTCGGGGTGACCCGCGCCGAGGATCTCTACGCCCGCGCCGACTCCGCGCTGTACGAGGCGAAGCGGGCCGGTCGCGACCGTCTCGCCCACGCCGCCTGAGCTCAGCGCAGCCCGACGGCGTCCAGGCGCCAGAACACCGCGTCGTAGACGAGGGTCCCCGTCATCCACTCCTCGTGGCCCTCCAGCAGCACGACCTGGAACGCGGCCGGTGGGATCCGCAGCGACGGCCGCCGGAACCCGAGGTCCGCACCCGCGCGGAACCCCCGCCGCGAGTAGTACCGGGGATCCCCCTCGAGGAAGAGCGCCGGGAACGTGGTCGCCTCGATCGCCGCCGCGACCAGGGCCTTCCCGACCCCCTGGCGCTGGTGCTGCGGCAGCACGCCGAGCGGGCTGAGGACCCCGACGTCGACCAGGCGCGGTGGCGCGTCGAGCAGGTTGCGCCCGACCATCACGTGACCCACCACCGCGCCGTCCACCTCCGCGACGAGCGAGACCGGGTTCCCGGCGCGCAGCGCGTCGGCCAGGTCGGCGACCTTCACGCCGTGGTCGCCGAACGCGGCGAGGTGGACGTCGCGGACGGCGTCGTGGTCCCGGGGTCGTTCGGACCTGATCAGCACGACGTCGATCCGAGCAGACCGGGTACCGATCCGTCGAGGGGTTTCCGTTCCACGGGCGACCGCGGGGCGGACCCGCGGCGTGCGGTCCCGTCCCGCGGCGTGCCGTCGCACCCATCGGTGTCACCACGTGGAGTGAGGCGTGGGTGAGATGCATCCGGTGCCGGGGCGACCCCTTCGTCACACCCACAGGTGCAACCACGCCCGTGACGCGCGCGGAATCATCGGCGATGAGTCCTGGTGCGGCGACGAGTCTGCACAGCGCAGAGACCACGAACCGACAGGAGCCGACCGTGCCCGAACCCGTCAAGGGCCCCGCGTCCTACTTCCCCGCCATCGAGGCGAAGTACGGCCACCCCGTCGCGCACTGGCAGCAGGCGCTGCGTGAGCGCAGGGCCGAGCAGCCGGGGGTCAAGCACATGGAACTCGTCGCCTGGCTGAAGACCGAGCACGGCATGGGCCACGGCCACGCGAACGCGCTGGTGGCCGCCACCCCGGCCGAGGACGCCTGAGTCAGACGGCGAGGGGCGCGCCGAACTCCACGTCCGCGGTCGACACCGTTCCGGCCGTGCGGCCGGGGGCGCTCTGGAAGCTCCAGCAGAGGTTCGTGTGCGCGATGACCTGCTCCGGCGGGGGCGCGCCCCACTCGCCGAGGTCCTCGGTGGTGTGCGCGTCGCCCACGAGGGTCACGTCGTAGCCGCGGGTGAAACCGCCGTGCAGCGTCGAGCGGATGCAGGCGTCGGACTGCGCCCCCGTCACGATCAACCGGCCGACGGAGCGTCGCGCCAGCACGGCCTCGAGGTCGGTGTCCTCGAAGGCGTCGCCGTAGCGCTTGTGCACCACGGGTTCGGCCGGGTCGGGGACGAGCTCGGGCACGAACTGCCACTGTTCCGACCCCAGTGGGAGTTCCTCGCTGGAGTGCTGCACCCACACGACGGGCACACCGTCGGTGCGGGCGCGCTCGAGCAGGCGCGAGATGTTCGCGACGACGTTCTCGGTGTCCACGCTCGCGCTCATCACCCCCTGCTGGACGTCGATGACGAGCAGGGCGGTCTCGGAGCGGTCCGGCAGGGTCGTCACGGCACGACGCTAGGACTCCCCGCGGGGCGGGCGGAACCCCTCAGAGCGGACGGATCACCGCGTGCGGGGCGACGACGAAGGGCGCAGCGCCCGTCGGGGGAACGACGTTCCACGGCCCGAGGACGTCGCCGGAACCGGAGGTTTCGCTGGGACCGAGGATGCCCTGCTCGGGGAGCGCCGGTAGGTACAGCGGGTGCTCCAGGTGCAGGACGACCGGCGCCACCGGCCGCGGTGCGGCCTGCGCGGGAGCCGTGTCGTGGTGCTGGACCAGGCCGAGGACGGCGGAGGCGAGCGCGGCGGCGCTGCCGATCACGGCGAGCGTCGTGGTCTGGCTCATGGCTGCTCCTCTGGGCCGAACGGGTGAGTCGCCCCCGTTGTCGGCATCGACGCGCCAGAACCTGAGCCGGTGTGGAACCGTTGCCGGGTGAGGCGACGACTGGGTGGGGTGGTGAGCGCCGCCGTGGTCCCCCTCGCTGCCGCCGTCGTCGTGTGGTCGCCGCTCGGGAACGCGTTCCCCGCCGAGGCGACGCGAGCGCCCCAGGCCGAGGTCGCCAAGCCCGCGACCCTGCGGACGACGGCCGGGCAGTGCGTCTGGGAACTGCAGCGGGCGGACCCCTACTCCGTCCTCGCCGGCGGGGAAGGCTCCCTCGCGACGTCCGCCCTCTACCGGTTCGCCGACGGCGAGACGCACTTCTGCGTGGCCTTCGCCGCGGGCAGCGTCGACAACCGCGTCGAGGTCGACTCCCTGGGCCGGCAGGTCCTCTGGGGGTGGGTGAAGAACCAGGACGGCTCCTTCGACGCCTCGCTGTTCGGACCCCGGAAGGCCGGCTACGTCCGGGTCGTCGTCTCCACCCCCGATGGCCAGCAGTACCAGGCGATCTTCCTCGACCGGTACTGGTGGACCCCCGTGCACGTCGCGGACCAGTCCCTCCTCGACGACAGCCGGTGGACGGCCTACGACCGCTACGGTCGGCTCGTCGGCCAGGGGCGCGTCTCCACCGACTACTGAAGCGCTGGTGTGGAACGTTCGTCCTCCTGAAGCGTCCTGAGGGTGTGAGAGCAGTCAGCGACGCCCCCGCAGAGGCGACCGTCGAGCGGGACCCCGAGGCCCAGTACCAGGACCTCTTCCGCCGGCACTTCCGCGCGACCGTCCGGCTCGCCCAGCTGCTGGGCGCCGACGACGCCGAGGACGTCGCCCAGGAGGCGTTCGTCCGCCTCCACGAACACCGGCGGCGACTGCGCGACCCCGCCGCAGCCCTCGCCCACGTCCGGCGCACGACCGCGAACCTCGCCACCTCCCGGCTCCGCCACCTGCGCGTCGTCCGTCGCACCCCCGGCGAGGTGACCCGCACCGCGGCCTCCGCCGAGGAGACCGTCGTCGCCGCCGAACAGGTCGACGAACTCCGCACCGCGCTGGGGGAGCTGTCCGCCCGCCACCGCGAGGCCCTCGTCCTGCGCTACTGGCTCGACCTCCCCGTCGCCGAGGTGGCCGACGCCCTCGACGTGCCCGTCGGCACCGCCAAGTCCACGATCTCCCGCGCCCAGGCGGCGCTCGCGAACCTGCTGGAGGACCGCTCGTGAACGCAGAAGAACTTCAGCAGCGCCTCGACGCGGTCGCGGCCCCGGCCGAGGTGGCGTCCGAGGACGAGTGGGCGCGCAACCGGGAACTCGTCGGCGCCCGCCGTCGCCGGCGCCGGATCGGGGGTGGTGTCGCCGCCGGTCTCGCGGCGGCGGCGGCCGTCGTCATCGCGGTGACGTGGAACCCCGCCGCGAACCCCCTGTCCGTGCAGCCGGCCGGTCCGGTGCGGGCGCAGGTGGTGGACCCGTCGACCCTGACCTCCCTCGCCGAGGAGTGTCCGCGCAACAACCCTCAGTTCGCGGTCGTCACCGCGCTCGCGGGCGCGACCAGCGTCGACGGGCGGGGTGTGTTCTACCAGGTCGCGGGTGACGGGACGTGGTTCTGCGCTTCCTTGGACGCAGGGAGCGCCGGAGGCCGCGTCGGCATGCTGATCTCGGACGATCGGCCCGACGACCAGGCCGACGTGAGCTGGGTCGGTGTCGGGGACTCCGACCCCGCCACGGCCTCGGTCCTGGGACTCCGGGGAACCGACGACGCCCGCGTGGTGGTGTCGACCCCGGACGGCAGGGAGTTCGAGGCTGCGTTCATCGACCGGTACTGGTGGACGCCGGTGCCCGTCGCGAAGGCGACCGATCTCGACGAGACCACCTGGGCGGCGTTCGACCGGCAGGGCCGGCTCGTCCACCAGGGACGCCTGTCGAGGACCGCAACGGGCTGAGGGTCAGTGGCTCCGCGTCGCGACCCCCGCCACCTCGGCCGCGGCGCGGGCCTGTTCCTCGGGGGTGTGCGTGCTCGTGCAGAGGATCCGGTGCAGCACGATCGCGACGATGGCCCCCGAGGAGATCCCGGAGTCGAAGATCGTCTGGAACCAGTCGGGGGTCCGGGCGTAGATGCCGGGGTTGACCGTCGGCAGCAACCCGACGCCGAGGGCGACGGCGATCATCAGCAGGGCCCGGCTGTCCAGCGTGCAGGACGCCAGGGTCCGGATGCCGCTCGCCGCGACCATCCCGAACAACGCCACCCCGGCCCCGCCGAGGACGGCGACGGGAACGGAACCCACGACGGCGCCGAGCTTCGGCACCAGGCCCAGGACGACGAGGATCCCACCCGCGAACGTCGCGACGTAGCGGGAACGGACCCCGGACAGGCTCACCAGCCCGACGTTCTGCGCGAACGCCGTGTAGGGGAACGTGTTGAAGATCCCGCCGAGGACGGTCGACAACCCGTCGGCGCGCAGTCCGTCGGCGATGTCGCGGGGTTCGAGGCGCTGGTCGACGATCTCACCGATGGCCAGCACGTCGCCCGTCGTCTCGGTCATGATGACCAGCGCGACGACGCACATCGCGACGACGGAACCCACCTGGAACGAGGGGGCGCCGAACGCGAACGGCGTCGAGATCCCGAACCACGCCTGGTCCCCGACCCCGGTCACGTCGACCTTGCCGGCCACCGCGGCGACGACGGTTCCGACGACGATCCCCAGCAGGATCGCGACGCGCGCGACGGCGGGCGGCGCGAGACGTTCGATCAGCAGGATCGCGACGAGGGTGAACAGCGCGAGCAGCAGGTTCGACGGGGCGCCGAAGTCGGCGGTGCCCGTTCCGCCCCCGGCCCAGCCGGCGGCGACGCTCATGAGCGACAACCCGATGAGCAGGATGACGGTGCCGGTGACCAGCGGCGGGAAGAACCGCAGGAGCTTCGAGAACACCGGGGCGAGCACCACCATGAACACGCCGCAGGCGATGACCGAACCGTAGATCGCAGCGACCCCGTGCTGGGTGCCGATGGTGATCATCGGGCCGACGGCGGCGAAGGTGCAGCCCTGCATCAGGGGCAGCCGGACCCCGAACCGCCAGAAACCCACCGACTGGACGATGGTCGCGATCCCGGCCACGAACAGGTCCGCCACGATGAGGTGGGCGAGGTCGTCGGGCGACATCCGCCCGGCCGAGATCATCGCCCCGCCGACGATGAGCGGCACCGCGACGGCGCCGGCGTACATCGCGAGGACGTGCTGCAACCCGAGAGGAGCGAGCCGCCGCAGCGGCGGGACCTCGTCGACCGGGTGGACGCCGTGCTGAAGCCGCAGTTCGCTCGCCATCACAGCACGCTGGCACGCGAACACCGGCGGCGGAACAGGCTGCGCGGAACTCGCGTGTGAAGAGTGTGTTACGCGGACCGCGTTCCGGGTGGGAGGTCCTCGGGGTGGTCGACGTCCGCAGCCGCCCCCCGAACCTCGACGGCCGTCCACGGGATCTCACCGAACAGCGCGTTCAGACCGGACCCGGTGTCCGCGAGTTCCAGGGCACGGGCCACGTGCGCGCGGCCGACCAGCACCGGGTGACCGGGACGTCCGCGCTCGACCCCCCGCGCCAGCACCGTCGGCGAGGCGTGCGCGAGCACGGCCCGCACCCCCACGACGTCGATCCCGGGCAGGTCGACCAGGGTGACCAGCACCGCCTCGGCCTGCCGGGCCAACGGGTGCCGCAACGCCCGGGCCAACCCGGCCCCGGGCCCGCGGGAGGAGTCCGGGACCTCGACCGCGACGACCCCGGGGGGCAGTTCCTGCCCGGTGCGCAGGGTGACCAGGACGACCGGGCAACCCGCCGCGAGCAGCAGCTCGCCGCTCGCCGCCGCGAACGTCCGGCCGTCGACGTGACGCAGCAGGGCCTTGGGTGCACCCATCCGCCGGCCCGCCCCTGCGGCCAGCACGATCCCCACGACACCCACCCGCGGATCGAACCATGTTTCCGTCAGGTTTCCCCGCGCGGGTGGGTCGGGGTCGGTTCTGGAGGTTCGTCCAAACCCGTGTCCCGGTGGGCTGGGAACGTTGGTGCCCCGGAGGCTGCGCGCCGGGCGTCGCGCAGGTGACACTGGTCGCAGGAACGTGGAGAGGGGGAGGGCCCGTGGGCATCGGTGAGCTCGACGGCGCCGGGACGGCGCGCTGCGAGGAGTTGCTGCGCACCTGCTGCGACGCGCCGGCCTGGGCGGCGCGGACGGCCGCGCGACGCCCCTTCGGATCGCTGGCGGGCCTGCTGGAGATCGCCGACGAGGAACTCGCCGCGACCTCCGAGGCCGACGTCGACGTCGCCCTGGCCGCGCACCCCCGGATCGGGGAGCGCTCCGAGAGTGCCGACTCCCGACGTGAACAGGCGGGCACGCTGGTCGCCGGTCCCGACGTGCTGGACGCGCTCGCGGCGGGCAACCGGGCCTACGAGGAGAAGTTCGGGCACGTCTACCTGGTCTGCGCGTCGGGCAAGAGCGCCGAGGAACTCCTCGCGATCCTGGACTCCCGCCTCGACAACGACCCGGACACCGAGCGGAAGGTCCTGCGCGAAGAACTCGCCGCGATCACCCGGCTCCGGCTGACCCGGCTGGTGGCGTCGTGACCAGCCTCTCGACGCACGTCCTGGACGCCGTCACCGGAACCCCGTCCGCGGGGATGTCGGTGGTGCTGACCGACGCCGACGGAACCCCCGTCGCGAGCGGGACCACCGACGACGACGGCCGCTCCCGCCTGGCCGAGGAACTCGCGCCGGGAACCTACCGGCTCACCTTCCGGACCGGGCCCTGGTTCACCGCCGCAGGTCGTGAGACGTTCTACCCCGAGGTCGTCGTCGCCTTCTCCGTCGGTGCCGGCCGTGCGCACCTGCACGTCCCCCTGCTCCTCTCACCGTTCGCCTACTCCACCTACCGAGGGAGCTGACACGATGGCCGTCTACCTGGCGGGTCACCAGTACGGCAAGGCGGAGAACCGCGTCGTGCGGTTCCAGCGCGACACCCCGCGCCACGAGATCGTCGACCTCAACGTCACCTCCACCCTGCGCGGGGACTTCGCCGACGCGTACCTCACGGGTGACCAGACGAAGGTCCTGCCCACGGACACGCAGAAGAACACGATGTACTCCTACGCCAAGGAGAAGGGCATCGCCAGCGTCGAGGGGTACGCCCTCGACCTAGCCCGGCACTTCGTCGACGACGTGGAACCCGTCAGCGGCGCCCGCATCGACGTCGACTCCTACCTGTGGACCCGCGCCACGGTGAACGGCGCGGAGCACGACCACAGCTGGACGCGCTCCGGCAGCGAGGTCCGCACCGCCGCGATCACGGTGTCCGGCAGGGGGTCCGAGCAGGAGACCCACGTCGTCGCCGGGCTCAAGGAGTTCACGCTGCTCAAGTCCACCGGGTCGACGTTCAAGGACTTCATGGTCGACGAGTACACGACGCTGGAACCCACCGAGGACCGCGTGATGGCGACCTCGCTGGTCGCGACCTGGCGCTACGACGCGACCTGCCTGCACAAGGGGTTCGACTTCGACGCCGCCTACGACGCCGTCAAGGCCGCGATGGTCACCCAGTTCGCGACGGTGCACTCCAAGGCCCTCCAGCAGACGTTGTGGCTCATGGGCAAGGCCGCGATCGAGACCGTCCCGGCCGTCGCGGAGGTCCGGCTGGTGGCGCCGAACAAGCACCACTTCCTCTACGACCTCGCCCGTTTCGGCGTCCAGAACTCCGGCGAGGTGTTCCACGCCGACGACCGCCCCTACGGCCTGATCCAGGCCGTCGTGGCCCGCGACGACGCACCGCCCGCCCCGCTCGCGTGGCAGCAGTGACGGCGCAGCGCACGGGACAACGCGTGGACGACCAGGGGTTCCTCGACCTCGCCGTCGACCTCGCCGTCCGGAACGTCGCCGACGGCGGGGGTCCCTTCGGAGCTGTCGTCGTCCGCGACGGCGTCGTCCTCGCGCGGGGCCAGAACCGCGTGACCCGCGACAACGACCCGACCGCGCACGCCGAGGTCCAGGCGATCCGCGCGGCCTGCCTCGGACTCGGCTCCTTCAGCCTCGCCGGGTGCACGTTGTACTCCAGCTGCGAACCGTGCCCCATGTGCCTGGCGTCCGCGTTGTGGTCGCGCGTGGACCGCGTGCTCTTCGCCGCCGACCGGGACGACGCGGCCCGCGGGGGGTTCGACGACCGTGCGTTCTACGAGTTGTTCGACACCCCGCGTTCGCAGTGGTCGGTCCCCGTCGTCCAGCAGCGCGACGGGAACTCGCCCGCGCCCTTCGACGCCTGGCTCGCGAGCGTCGAACGTGTCGACTACTGACTCAGCTCCGGTCCAGCAGTCGCAGCGCGACCTGCAGGTCCACCACGTCGTCGACGTCACGCAGGTCGCGGTCGAGCAACGACTCGACACGGCCGAGCCGGTAGCGCACGGTGTTCTGGTGGACGTGCAGCAGTGCAGCGGTGCGGGTGGGCGAGCGGCCCTCCCGCAACAGCGTCCGCAACGTCAGCAGCAGGTCGGGATCGTCCAGCACCCCGGCGAGGACGCGCTGCGCGAACAGGCGCCGCTCCTCGGCCGGCACCGACCGCAGCAGGTCCTCGACGCCTCCGGTGTCGCGGTCGTGCTCCACGTGGGGGCCCGGTCGGCCCTGGGCGGAGCGCAGGGCCCGCCGGGCTCCGGCGACCGCCTCGGCCCGGTCCTGGACGGCCCGGCTGACCCCGACGACCAGCGGGCGACCCGTGCGGCGCAGTCGTCGCTCGAGGAGGTCCACGTCCTCCGTGAGCACGACGCCGTCCACGACGACGTGCGCCCGGTCCGCGAGGGCGTCCAGGACGAGGTCGAGTTCCTCGGCCACGACGCCCAGGACCGCTCCGGACGGTGCCGCGGGGTTCTCCGGGAGCCGTCGGTGCAGGGCCAGCACTCCGGCCAGTGCCGTGAGGGTCACCTCCGGCAGGCCGTCGGCGACCAGCCGCCACGGTGCGGGGCCGTCGCCGACCGGCCGTCCCGGCGGAGCCAGGGCGAAGAGCAGGTCGACCTCGTCCTCGGAGAGCGGACCGCCCGCGACCAGTCGCCCGGTCGCGGACAGCACCCGCACCCCGGGCAGCCCGCCCACGACCTCCGGCAGCCCGCGGCCGGCGGCCAGTGCGGCGAGCAGGCGCTGCACGGTGTCGTCGCGCGGGCCCACGGCGGCGTCGACGAACGCGTTCACCTGGTGGAACGCGGTTTCGGCCGGGACCGCGAACACCGGCAGCCCCACGGCCTCCGCCGCGGCGACGACGTCCGCGGGCACCTCGCCGAGCAGTCCCTCGCCCACGGCCAGGGCGCCCGCGCCCGCGGCTTCGACGGACGCCACGAAGGCGGGGCTGTCGTCGGCGTCGCGGCGCCAGGCCAGCCCGGTCAGCACGAGGTGGCCGACGGCGACGTAGCGGCCCGGGTCGCGCAGGTCGACGGTGGTCGTCCCCGTCACCGGGCGGTCCAGCGAGGCCTGCGACCCGCCCAGCCAGCGCAACCCGAGGTCGCCCCGGGAGAGGTCGGCCACCCGCACGCCAGCACCTCCGGAAGCAGCCCATGGACCTGAACACGATCGAGACCATCATCCCCGTCCGCGACCGCGACGCGCTGCGCCGGGCCCACGACGGCGACCCGGCGACGTCGGTCCTGGCCGGTGGGACGTGGTTGTTCTCCCTCCCGCAGCCGCACCTGCGGACCCTCGTCGACCTGACGACGTTGGACTGGGAACCCTTCGCGGTCACCGAGGCGGGTCTGCGGCTGGCCGCGACCTGCCCCATCGGGGCCCTGGAGTCGATCCCCGTCCCGCCCGACTGGACCGCGCGGGTCCTGTTCCGCCAGTGCACCCGGGCGCTGCTGGCCTCGTACAAGGTGCGTTCGGTCGCGACCGTCGGTGGGAACGTCTGCGCCGCCCTCCCGGCCGGGGCGATGACGTCGCTGACCGCCGCCCTCGACGGGGTCGCGGAACTCTGGGCGGGCGACGGCGGGGTCCGCCGGGTGCCCGTCGCGGAGTTCGTGACCGGTGACAACCGCACCGCGCTGGAACCCGGTGAGGTGCTGCGGGCGATCGACCTGCCCGCCACCGCGTTGCGCGCGACGACGGCGTTCCGCCGGGTGGCGCTGGCCCGGCTCGGCCGTTCGGCGTCGTTGGTCGTCGGGCGGCGCGAGCTCGACGGGAGGTTCACCCTCACGGTGACGGCGTCCACCCCGCACCCGCTGGTGTTCTCCCACCCCTCCGTCCCGGACCCGCGGACCCTCGTCGCCGAGGTCCAGGAGCGGGTCGAGGCCGGCCCTGGCTGGTTCGACGACGTCCACGGCGCCCCCGACTGGCGCCGGGCGACGACGTTGCGCTTCGCCGCCGAGATCGTGGAGGAACTCTCGTGAAGCTCGTGGTCAACGGGGAGACCCGCGACGTCGAACCCCGCGCGGGGCAGTGCCTGCGGACGCTCCTGAGGGAGAGTTCGCACGTCGAGGTGAAGAAGGGCTGCGACTCCGGCGACTGCGGAGCCTGCACCGTCCTGGTCGAGGGGAGCCCGGTCCACTCCTGCCTCTACCCCGCGCTGCGCGCGGCCGACCGGGAGATCACCACCGTCGCCGGACTGGGGACGCCGGAGGCGCTCAGCCCCGTGCAGCAGCGGTTCGTCGACGCGGCGGGTTTCCAGTGCGGTTTCTGCACCGCGGGGATGGTGGTGACGGCCTCGGCGTTCGACGACGATCAGCGCGCCGACCTCGGCGAACACCTCAAGGGGAACCTCTGCCGGTGCACCGGGTACCGCGCGATCCGCGAGGCGATCACCGGCGGTGACCTGGAACCGTTGCCCACCAGCGGGAAGGTGGGGGAGCGGGTCGGTGCCCCCGCGGGTCGACGCGTCGTCACGGGCGCTGAGCGCTACACCCTCGACCACGTCCCGGGCGGCCCGGACGAGGTCCCCGGCGACGTCCTGCACGTCGCCGTCCTGCGCAGTCCGCACGCGCACGCCCGGATCACCCGCATCGACCCCGCGGCCGCCGAGGCCCTCGAGGGCGTCCACCTCGTGCTGACCCACGAGAACGTCCCGCAGACGCTGTTCTCGACGGGCCGGCACGAGAACCGCCTCGACGACCCGGACGACACGCTGATCCTCGACCCGGTACTCCGCCACGTCGGGCAACGTGTCGCGGTCGCGGTCGCCGAGGACCTGGCCACCGCCGAGGAGGCGTTGCGCCGCATCGTCGTGGAGTACGAGGAACTCCCCGCCGTGTTCGACCCGGCCCTCGCCCGCGAACCCGGTGCCCCCCTGGTCCACGGCGACAAGGACGCCGCGACCTCCCGCATCGGTGACCCGCAGCGCAATGTCGTGGCGGAACTGCACGGCGGGGTCGGCGACGTGGACCTGGCCCTCGCCCGGGCCGACGTGACGGTGTCGGGGACCTGGCAGACCCAGCGCGTCTCCCACGTCGCCCTCGAGACCCACGCGGCGGTGTCGTGGCTGGACGAGGACGGCCGGTTGGTCGTCCGGGCCAGCACCCAGGTGCCGTTCCTGGTGCGCGACGAACTCGCCCGCGTCCTCGGGTTGGAGCCCGACCGGGTCCGGGTCTTCGCCGCCCGGGTCGGCGGGGGTTTCGGCGGCAAGCAGGAACTCCTCGTCGAGGACCTCGTCGGGTTGGCGACCCTGCGGACGGGACGCGCCGTCCAGTACGAGACGACCCGCGGGGACACCCTCTCGGCGATGCCGACCCGCCACCCGTTCCGGGTGTCCGTGCGGTTGGGGGCCACGCAGGACGGAACCCTCACCGCCCTGGCGTTGGAGGTGCTGTCGAACGCCGGCGCCTACGGCAACCACTCGCCCGGGGTGATGTTCCACGGCTGCCACGAGACGGTGGCGACCTACCGCTGCGAGAACAAGCGGGTCGACGCGCAGGCCGTCTACACGAACACCGTCCCCTCCGGTGCGTTCCGCGGTTACGGACTCGGGCAGGTCGTGTTCGGCCTCGAGTCGGCCATGGACGACCTCGCCCGCGAGCTCGGGATGGACCCCTACGAGTTGCGGCGGCGCAACGTCGTGGTGCCCGGTGACCCGTTCGTCGTGACGTCGTACCCCTCCGACGGGTCCGAGGCCGACGACGGTCTGCGCTACGGCAGCTACGGACTCGACCAGTGCCTCGACCTGGTCGAGGAGGGCATGGGCCGGGACGGCGAACCCGCCCCGGAGGGTCCGCAGTGGCGGACGGGTTCCGGGATGGCGCTGTCGATGATCGCGACCACCCCGCCCCGGGGGCACTTCGCCGACACCAGCGTGCGGTTGCTGGCGGACGGGACGTGGGAGCTGAACGTCGGCACGGCCGAGTTCGGCAACGGGACGAGCACCGTCCACCAGCAGATCGCGGTCTCCGCCCTCGGGACGACCGCCGACCGTCTCCGCCTGCGTCAGAGCGACACCGACGTCACACGGCACGACACGGGTGCGTTCGGCTCGGCCGGCTCCGTCGTCGCCGGCAAGGCGCTGCTGTCGGCGTGCGAGCAGGTCGCGGACCAGGTGCGGACGCTCGCCGCCGACCTGCTCGGGGTGGGGGTGCGGCAGGTGGAGCTCGGCCCCACGGCGGCGAGCGGCGCAGGCCGGTCGGTGACCCTGCCGGAACTCCACGCGGAGGGTCTGCGCCGCAACGGTGCGGCGCCCGAGGCCCACGGTGACGAGGACGCGGCGCTGCGCTCCGTCGCGTTCAACGTCCAGGGTTTCCGCGTCGCGGTGGACGTCGACTCCGGCGAGGTGCGCATCCTGCGCTCCGTCCACGCCGTCGACGCGGGGACCGTCCTGAACCCGGTGCAGCTGCGGGGTCAGGTCGAGGGCGGTGTCGCGCAGGCCATCGGGTCGTCGCTGTTCGAGGAGGTCCGCGTCGGGCCGGACGGCCGGAGCCCGACGGTGTCGTTGCGGGAGTACTACGTCCCCCGGATCGACGACCTGCCCGACACCGAGGTCCGCTACGCCGACACCTACGACACGATCGGCCCGCTCGGGGCGAAGTCGATGAGCGAGGCGCCCTACAACCCCGTCGCCCCCGCCTTGGCGAACGCGATCCGGGACGCGATCGGCGTCCGGTTGTTCGAGCTCCCGATGTCCGCCGACCGCGTCTGGCGAGCCACCCCCCACCCGTGATCCCGCTGGTGGTCCCAGCGGGATCACGGGTCGGTGGGGTCAGGAGCGGACGGTGGTCCCGCCGAGGTGCAGGTCGGCGTCGGCGGGCAGTCCGTCGTCGACGCGAACGCCGCGGGTGGCGGGTTCCCAGCTCGAGGCCGTCACGGTGTAGTTCCCGCCGGCGACGTCGCTGAACTCGTACCGGCCGTCGACGTCGGTGGTGGTGACCTCCGCGACCCGGCCGGTCGCGTCGACGAGGGTCACCGTCGCGCCGGCGTGGGCGGTGGAACCCGCGCCGGCGGTCACGGTCCCGGTCACCCGGCCGCCGCTGCTGAGGAGCAGGTCCACGACGAGCGCCTCGTCGTCCCCGACCTCGGTGGAACGGGCGGTCGGTCGGCTCCGGCCGGAGCGGGTCGTGAGCACGTAGGCGCCGTCGGACAACCCGTCGAACGTGTACCCGCCCTCCGCGTCGGTCGTGGTGGAACCCACGACCCGGCCGGTGACGTCGGTCAGGGTGACGAGGGCACCGGGGACCCCGGACCTCTCCTGCAGCACCCGGCCGGTGAGCGCGGAACGTCCGGCGAGGGTGACGTCGTGGGTCAGCGCGGAACTCCCGACGGCGACCAGCGTCGCGTGCGGGGACAGGTGCCCGGCCGCCGTGATGAGGAGGTAGGTGCCGCCGGTGGGGACGGGGAGTTCGTAGGCGCCGTTCTCGGTGGAGGTTCCGCGGGCGACCTGGCGGCCGGCGGAGTCGGTGAGGGTCAGGACGGCCCCGGCCAACGGTCGGGAACCCCCGGTCGTGACGTTCCCACGCACCGCGAGGCCGGGAGTGGGTCGCTGCTGCGGAACCGACGACGGTTCCCGGGGCGCGGGTTCCGTCGGAGTGGTGTCCGCGGCGGCCGGTGCTTCCATCGCCGGCTGGGCGCGCGGGATGAGCGCCGCGATGACCACGGCCAGCAGCGCGGCACCCGACGCGACGATCAGGATGGTCCTGAAACCCCGTTCCGCCGGGATGGCCACGCCACCGGCGACGACGGCCGAGGAGGCCAGCACTGCGCCGGACACCGCACTGGCGACGGAGGAACCGATCGAGCGGACCAGGGTGTTGAAGCTGTTCGCGGAGGCCGTCTCGCGCACCGGGACGGCGGACATGATGAGCGCGGGCATCGAGCCGTAGGCGAAACCGACGCCGGCGCCGATGATCCCGGTCACGATCGAGAGCTGCCAGACCGCGTCCGTGAAGAACACGCCGACGGCGTAGCCGATCGCGACGACGAGACCGCCGATCATCAGGCTGACCTTGGGCCCGTGGCGACGGGTCACGTTCGCCGAGATCGGCGCGGTCACCATCATGACGAGGCCACCGGGCAGCATCGCGAGGCCGGCGGTGAGCATCGACTTCCCCAGACCGTGACCGGTCTGCGTCGGCAGCTGGATGATCTGCGGGATCACCAGCGACATCGCGAACATGGCGAAACCGAGGGCGACGGAGGCGAGGTTCGTCAGCAGGACCTGCGGGCGGGCGGTGGTGCGCAGGTCGACGAGGGGTTCGCGGCTGCGCAGTTCCCAGATCCCCCAGAGCACGGCGAGGACGGCGCCGCCGACGAGGCAACCGAGCGTCTCCCCGCTCGCCCAGCCCCAGTCCTTGCCCTTGGAGACGCCGAGCAGGATCGCGACGAGGGTCACGGACAGGCCGACCGCGCCCAGCAGGTCGATCCGTCCGCCGCGGGCACCGGACGCGGACGGGATGAGGGTCAGGACGAGCACGAACACGATCGCGCCGAGCCCGCCGGCGACCCAGAACAGCCAGTGCCAGTCGAGGTTGTCGGCGATGAGCGCGGCGGCCGGCAGACCGAGGGCGCCACCGACACCGAGCGAGGCGCTCATGAGCGCGGTGGCCGGCCCCAGCTTCTCGGCGGGCAGGATGTCGCGCATCAGGCTGATGCCGAGCGGGATGACGCCGGCGGCGAAACCCTGGAGGGCCCGGCCGACGATCATCGGCGTGAGGCTGTCGGAGAGGGCACAGACGACGGAACCGATCACCATCGCGGCGATGCTCGCGAGCAGCAGCGGCCGCTTGCCGAACATGTCGCCGAGGCGGCCGGCGATCGGGGTGGCGACCGCGCCGGCGAGCAGCGTGGCGGTGATCGCCCAGGAGGCGTTGGACGCCGAGGTCCCGAGGTAGACCGGGAGCTGACCCACGATCGGGATGACCAGGGTCTGCATGAGGGCGACGGAGATGCCGCCGAGGGCGAGGATCGCGACGATCACACCGACGGGGCGTTCGGCGCGCCCGGGTGGCGCGGCGACGGGTGCTGCTGCGGACATCGGGGTCCTTCGGTCGTAGAACTAAGTCAGATGCTTGACTTAGTTGAGCACGGTGACAATGGTGTTCGCAAGGGGCGAGCAGGACCAGAGGGGGAGACGGTGGGACCAGCGGTGCGGAACGCCTCGAGGGGCGAGGCGACGCGGACGGCGATCCTGGACGCCGCCGAGCGGCTCTTCGCCGAGCACGGGCTGGACGGCGTCTCGCACCGGCAGATCAGCTCGGCGGCGGGACAGGGCAACAACGCCGCCGTCGGCTACCACTTCGGGACGACGGGCGACCTCGTCGCCGCCATCGTCGAGCGCCACACCACGCCGATCGACGCCCTCCGGGGTGCGATGGCCGACCGTGTCGCGGGGTCCACGGACATCCGGGACTGGGTGGACTGCCTCTTCCGGCCGATGGCCGATCACCTGGAGTCGCTCGGTTCACCGACCTGGTGGGCCCGGCTGTCCGCCCAGCTCGCCGCCGACCCCCGCCGTCACGCGCTGTACGTCCAGCACGCGCTGCGCTCCGATGCGTTGAGCCGCACCGTCGCGGGCTTCACGGCCTGCCTGCCCGACCTGCCGGAACCCGTCCGGGAGGAACGCGCGGCCATGTCGCGGCTGCTCTCGGTGCACGTCTTCGCCGACCGCGAGACCGCGCTCGCCGAGGGGAGCCCCACCCCCCGGGCGAGCTGGTCCGAGACCGCCGACGGTGTCGTCGACGCGATGGTCGGGTTGTGGACGGCCCCGGTCACCCACCCCTCCTGACCCCGTGGTCAAGCGGGCCCGAGCAGTCCGTCACCCACGAGGAGCTCCACCGCGGCCCGAGGACCCCGCCGGGTCAGCAGGCTCAGGTCCACCGGTTCCGGGCCCCGACGGTCCACCCACGTCAGCATCACCACCCCGGACAGGTCGGCCTGGACGCCGACCTCCGTCCCGTCCACCACGACCGCCGCGTAGTCGCCGGTCCCGGCGTCGTGGAGTCCCGTGACCCGCTGCGGCCAGGGTCGATCACGCGTGCGGTCCCGGGCCCGGACCTCCAGCAGCGATCCGCCGTGCACGACGAGGGGCCAGACCGCCGCGTCCACCCACGACCGCCCCGCCTCCAGGTACGCGATCCGCAGGTGGAGCGAGAGGGATCCCTCCTCCAGCTGGCTCCGGAGCGGTTCGTCCGGGGCTCCGCGGTGCACGGAGGTGAACTCCTCGAAACCCTGTCCGCGCAGCGTCGGCAGCACGGGGAGCGGACGGCCGAGCAGGTGCGCCGCCACGTCGCCGTCGAGGAGCTCGTGGCGCCAGCTGAGGCTCCCCGGGGCGCGGCTACGTGGCCGGAGAGCCGCCGCGAGGGCGTCGTGCGGGACGAGCGCGGCGAGTGCGGTCGTCACGGGGTCGGGCAGTGGCACGGCGATCCGGCTCCTCGTCCTCGGGGACCCGCTGATCGTTCCACCTCGATGCCCGGGCGGGCAGGATGGACGCGTGAGATCACCCGCCACCCCCTCGCGCGTCTGGCACGCGGTGCTCGCCCTCGTCGTGCTCGCGGCGCTGGTCGCGCAGGTCGTCCTCCTGATCGGTGGCGGCCGGGACGCGAACTCCGGGCAGGCCACCGCTTCCGCGGCGACCAGCCTGGTCCGCTTCGTCAGCTACTTCACGGTCCAGAGCAACCTGCTGGTCCTGGTCGCGGCGGTCTCGCTGGTCCTGGACCCGGCGCGCGACGGCCGGTTCTGGCGCGTCCTGCGGTTGACGGGTCTGCTCGGGATCACGGTCACCGGGCTGGTGTTCGGTGCGGTCCTCGCCCCGTTGCTGCACCACACGGGCATCGACTGGTGGATCAACGCCGGGTTCCACTACGTCTCGCCCGTCATGGCGTTCCTCGGCTGGGCGGTGTTCGGGCCGCGACCGCGCGTCGACGGCCGCACGGCCGCGTGGGCGGTGGCCTGGCCCATCGCCTGGGTCGTCTACACGCTGGTGCGCGGGGCGGTCGTCGGCTGGTACCCGTACCCGTTCCTGGACGTCGACGCCGTCGGGTACCCGATCGCCCTGCGCAACACCGGTTTCGTCGTGGTGCTGGCCCTGGTCCTGCTGGCGGTCTTCCGCTGGCTCGACGGCCGGCTGCGTCCGGTCACCCCGGCTGGTGGCTGAGGTCGTCGCAGACCAGCAGGACCCTCGCCGGGGTCGAGTCCTCGTTGCGCCAGCGGTGCGCACGGCTCGGGTCGATGGTCAGCGAGTCGCCGACGGGAACGCGGACCGCGCGCTGGCCCCGGCGCAGGCAGTGCACCGCGCCCTCGAGCACGACGGCGACCTCCTCTCCCGGGTGGGTGAAGAACTCCTCGTCGCCACCGCCGGGCGGGACGCGGAGTTCGTAGACGTGCAGCGAGCGACCGGGGCCACCGGCGAGCAGCCGGATCGTGGTGGTGCCCGGGTCGCCCGGCATCTCCAGGCCCGCCGACGGGGCGGTGTCGGGGATCGTCGGCAGCAACGCCGACGGGGGGATCTCGAAGGCCGCGGCCAGGTCGTACAACGTGGGGATGCTCGGCAGCTGGTCCCCGCGTTCGAGCTTGGTGATGAAGGGCTGCGACACCCCCGCACGACGGGCGAGTTCACGCATCGACCACCCCTTGGCGGTGCGGTGCGCGCGCACGGCCGCACCCACCTGACCCTGTGGTCCCTCCACGAGATCCTCCGTCCGCAACACGTTCGTAATAACCAGTGGTTATCGTAAGCGACGTGACCAAGCAGATCGTCCTCGGGGCCTTCGAGGAGTTCACCCCCAACTTCATCAGCAACGCGTGGAGCCACGAGCTCAGCGACACGTCGGGTTTCGCGACCCTGCCGTACTGGCAGGCGATGGCGCGGGAACTCGACGAAGGTGGGTTCGACTTCCTGTTCCTCGCCGAGGCCATCGGGTACCCGATGCGTGAGGACGGCAGCGTGCCCGAGGCCGTCGTCCGCGAGGCGGTGCAGATCCCCGTGCACGACCCGATGCTCCTCGTCAGCGGGCTCGCGGCGAGCACCGAGCGGCTGGGTTTCGTCGTCACGACCTCGACGACGGCCCACCACCCCAACCTCAACGCGCGCGCGTTCACCACCCTGGACCACCTGACGAACGGGCGCATCGCCTGGAACATCGTCACCTCCGACAACCAGACGGCGTTGACGCGGTTGCTCGGCCACCAGGGCGTCACCCCGCACGACGAGCGGTACCGCAGGGCGACGGAGTTCCTGGAACTCTCCCTGAAGCTCTGGGAGGGCGGCTGGGAGGACGACGCCGTCGTGTACGACAAGGCCACCCGCACCTACGCCGACCCGTCGAAGGTGCACCGCGTCACCCACCACGGCGAGTACTTCGACCTCGACGGGTACTTCACCGCGATCCCCTCGCCGCAGCGCACCCCGTTCCTGCTGCAGGCCGGCACGTCGCCGGCGGGGCGTGCGTTCGCGGGCCGCTTCGCCGAGTGCGTGTTCATCCAGGACCGCGACCTGCCCAGCGCCGCGAAGAACGTCGCCGACCTGCGCGCCAAGGCCCGCGCGAACGGCCGGGACAGCGACGACCTCAAGGTGCTCGTGTCGGCCTCCGTCGTCGTCGGCGCCACCGAGCAGGAGGCCGCTCGGCTGCGGGCGAGCATCGACGCGTCCGTCTCCCGCGCGTCGGCCGCCGCCCTCTTCCTCGGGTGGAGCGGGGTCGACCTCATGGCCTTCCCCCTCGACGCGACGCTGCAGGAGGTCCAGACCGAGGTCGGGCAGTCGATGCTCG
The DNA here is from genome assembly GCF_042674865.1 of Kineococcus sp. GCM10028916. Taxonomy (NCBI): domain Bacteria; kingdom Bacillati; phylum Actinomycetota; class Actinomycetes; order Kineosporiales; family Kineosporiaceae; genus Kineococcus; species Kineococcus sp. GCM10028916. The sequence goes on from NZ_JBHTFM010000003.1 coordinate 189,929, forward strand.
GGGTGTTCCAGCGGGGCGACGCGAGCCCGACGGTCGCGGAGATCCTCGACCAGCTCACCACCACGATCCCCGGTCTGCGCATCACCGGAACCCCGGAGTCGTGCGCAGACCGGCTGCAGGAGATCGTCGACGAAACGGACCTCGACGGTTTCCTCGTCGAGCACACCCACGGCGGGCCGGGGGCGTACCGCGCGTTCATCGAGCACGTCGTGCCGCTGCTGCGTCAGCGCGGCCTGCTGCCTGAGGAGCCCCGCTCGGGATCGATGCGCCGCCGGGTGCTGGGTCACGACAGCGACCGGCTGCCGACCGGGCACCCGGGGCACGCCTTCCGCCCGTGGTGACCTCGCCACGGGCCTGAGGGGCGGCGGGTACTGCCAGGGCCTTCCACGACCGCCCGCGCGTGCCTACCGTGGGGACATGGCCAGCTCCGACCCGTCGACCGACCCCCGGCTCGCCCACCGCGCGCAGGTGCGGGAGTTCCTCAGCAGCCGCCGGGCCCGGATCACGCCGGAACGGGCGGGTCTGCCCGCCTACGGCGGCAACCGCCGGGTCGCGGGACTGCGTCGCGAGGAGGTGGCGATGCTCGCCGGGGTGTCCGTCGACTACTACGTGCGGATGGAACGCGGTGACCTCGCGGGTGCCTCCGACGGCGTCCTCGACGCCCTCGCCAACGCGTTGCAGCTCGACGAGGCCGAACGCGAACACCTCGTCGCCCTCGCGCACGCCGGGCAGATCACCGCGAAGGCCCGTCGCCGCCGGCCCGGCCCGATCACCGTCCGCCCCGCCGTGCAGCAGGTGCTGGACGCCATCACCGCGGCCCCCGCCTGGGTGCGCAACGGCCGGCACGACATCCTCGCGATGAACTTCACGGCCCGGGCGTTGTACTCGCCGGTGCTGGCCTCGCCCGAGGCCGGGGCGGCGGGGAAGCGGCCGGCGAACACCACCCGTTTCGTCTACCTCGACCCCGCGGCCCGGGACTTCTTCGTGGACTACGACCGGATCGCCCGTGACGCCGCGGCGATGCTGCGCCTGGAGGCCGGGGCGAACCCGCACGACACCGACCTCATCGCCCTCGTGGGGGAACTCTCCACCCGCAGCGAGCTGTTCCGTCAGCACTGGGCCGCCCACGACGTGAAGTTCCACCGCAGCGGGAAGAAGCGGCTGAACCACCCCGCCGTCGGGGTGCTCGACCTCGACTTCGAGAGCGTGGAACTCCCCTCCGAACCGGGGCTGCGGGTGAACATCTACACCGCCGCCGCCGACACCCCGACCGCCGACGGGCTGAAACTCCTCGTCAGCTGGGCGGCGAGCCGGGAACCCGTCACCAGGACCGGGATCGTCGAGGGGTAACGCTGGGGCCTGTCTCCCGCGACGCCACCCGCGTAGCGTCGGAGCATGGACGCAGAACTCCTCCTCAACAACGGGGTCCGCATGCCGGCCCTGGGCCTCGGTGTCTTCCAGAGTTCCGCCGAGGACACCGCGGACGCCGTCGCGACGGCCCTGGAGGTCGGCTACCGCCACATCGACACGGCCGCCGCCTACCTCAACGAACACCAGGTGGGGGAGGGTTTCCGTCGTTCCGGGCTCGCCCGTGACGCGGTGTTCCTCGAGACCAAGGTCTGGGTCACCGACTACGGGCACGACGAGACGCTGCACGCCTTCGAGAAGGCGGTCCGCAAGCTCGGCGTCGACCAGCTCGATCTGTTGATCCTGCACCAGCCGATCCCCGAACGCTTCGACCGGACGGTCGCCGCCTACCTCGCCCTCGAGGAACTCCTCGCCGACGGCCGGGTGCGTTCCATCGGGGTCAGCAACTTCACCCCGGCCCACCTCGACGCGCTGCTCGAACGCACCACCGTGGTGCCGGCCGTGAACCAGGTCGAACTGCACCCCTACTTCGTGCAGCCGGAGCTGCAGGCCGCCGACCGCGCGCACGGCATCCTGACCCAGGCCTGGTCACCCATCGGGGGCATCACGTTCTACCCCGGCTGGGGCGAGGAACGGCGCAGCGTCCTCGCCGACCTGACGATCGCGGCGATCGCCGCCGACCACGGGAGGTCGCCCGCCCAGGTCATGCTGCGCTGGCACCTGCAGCAGGGCCGCTCGGCCATCCCGAAGTCGACGAACCCGCAGCGGATCCGGGAGAACTTCGAGGTCTTCGACTTCGCCCTCTCGCCCGAGGAGCTGGGGCGGATCGACGCCCTGGACACCGGGGTGCGCAGCGGACCGGACCCCGACGTCGTGCGGGCCGAACGTTTCGAACGCGTCATCCCGGAGGACTGAGACCTCCGCCGCGCGGGGGCTCGTCGCGCGACTCCCCGGGTCCGGCGCCAGACTGCTCGGGTGGCGGCCACGAGGAGTGCGGGGATCCTGCTGTACCGGTACGACGCGGGCGGTGGGGTCGAACTCCTGCTCGGGCACATGGGCGGACCGCTGTGGGCGTCCAAGGACGAGCACGGGTGGTCGATCCCGAAGGGCGAGCCGAACCCCGACGAGGAACTGCTCGACGCCGCGCACCGGGAGTTCGCCGAGGAACTGGGCCGGCCCCTGCCCCCGACCGACCTGGTCCCGCTGGGCGACGTGCGTCAGTCGGGCGGCAAGGTCGTGTCGATCTGGGCGGGGCCGGGGGAGTTCGACGCCGACGCGATCCGGCCCGGGACGTTCACCATGGAGTGGCCGCCGCGCTCCGGGAGGACCGCTGAGTTCCCCGAGATCGACCGGGCCGGCTGGTTCGCCCCGGAGGTGGCGCGGCTCAAGCTGGTGAAGGGGCAGGTCGTCTTCGTGGACCGGCTGCTGGAGCACCTGAACGGCTGAGGCTCCGCCGGACGCGTCGAGGGTTCACTCGGCGAGCCGCTCCCGCACCTGCCGGAGTTCGGCGACGGCGGTGTCCACGAGGTCCTCGCTCAGCGCCCCCGTGCTCTCGATGCGGACCTCGTTGCGGCCCGGGACGGTCTCGTACACGGTGACCGTCACGGTGCCGAGGACCGGGGTCGGCGCCGGCGGGTACGTCTCGACCGTGCTCGGTCGGGAGTCGTCGTAGGTGAGCGTGAGCGTGCTGGAGCACGCGCCGCTGCGGTCGCCGAAGACGGTCGTCCCGGGGCGCTGGCGGGGTTCGCCACCCCACGGCCAGGCGCGCGTGGCCCGGTACCCGAAACCGTCCTGCTCCCCCGCCTCCCAGGTGAAGGCGAGTTCCTGGCCGGCCCGGGGTTCGTCCCCGAAGGGAACTCCGACCTGGCTGTAGTGCACCCAGCACCCGCCGGGTGTGGCGGGACTGTCGATGACCCCCCACCCCTCCTCGTCGTGCCACTCCCGGACGATCCCCTTGTCGGTCACGGTGTCACTCCCCTCCGGTCAGGTGCACGAGCCCGGCGTCGGTGCGGCGGAACCCGCAGGCGTCGAGGTAGAACGGTGCCAGCTCGGGAAGGTGGTCGACGTGCAACCACTCGCACCCCGCCGCGCGGGCGTGCTCCTCGGCCACCCGCACGAGGTCCCGGCCGATCCCCCGTTGCTGGTGGCTGCCCCGGGTCTTGGTGCCTCGCGGAGGTGGCGATCGACCAGCCTGGCGGCGGGCCACGCGTGAGGTGAGGCGTCGGTGCGACAGATCGGGTGTCATGGCACCCGGATCGGCACACCCACGGCTCACTCCACGTGGTGACACCGGTGGGTGTGCTGGGTGTGCTGGGTGGGCGATGAGGTGCCCTGGGCCCGCGCGCTACCCGCGGTCGAGGAGCCGGGCCGGCACGAACGCCTTCACCCGCGACTCCACCAGGACGGGGAGGTGGTCGGAACCGGCCTGCTGCAGCGTCCGGACGCTCTCGATGTCCATGCCCTCGGAGATCGCGAAGTCGAAGTGCCCGCGGAAGCGCTTGCGCACGTAGGTGGGCAGGTCGGAGTGGGAGACCTGGAAGCCCTGCTCGCTCAGGCGACGCGAGAGCGAGCTCGCGAACCAGGGGTAGTTGAAGTCACCGACGACGAGGGCGGAGCTGCCGTGGGCGGCGGCCCGGATGGCGCCGAGGGCCTCGGTGATCTGGTGCCGGCGCATGGAGTTCGTCGCCGAGAGGGGGGCGGTGTGGATGGAGGCGAGGGTCAGCAGGGCGCCGTCGTCCTGCAGGTCCTCGAAGCGGACGGCGAGGAGCCGCTCGTGCGCGGGGGACAGGAAGCGGTCGTGCATCGAGCGGCGCAGCGGGCGCAGTTCGTGACCGTGGGCCTGCAGCCGGTCCGGTCGGTAGTAGAGGGCCAGGCCGAGACGGTTGCGCTGGGTGGCGCCGGCGAGCACCAACGGCCCCACCGTCTCGGGCAGTCGCAACGTGTCGCACTCCTGGAGGCACAGCGCGTCCACGTCGTGCGTGGCGGCGAGCTCGGAGAGCTCCATCGTCGCGCGACCCTCGTGGAGGTTGTAGCTGATCGTCCGCAGTGCACGGCCCTTGGCGACTCCCACCCCTCGAACCTACCGCCGGGCTAGGAGTCGCGCGCGGCTTCCACCGATCGCAGCACCCGCTCACCGATCTCGTGCAGCTGGCTGACCTGCGCTTTCGTGAGGGCGTCGAAGACCGCGCGGCGCACCGCGTCGACGTGGCCGGGCGCGGCTTCGACGACCTTCTCCCACCCCGACTCGCTCAGGGTGGCCAGCGTGTAGCGGCCGTTGACGGGGTCGGGACGGCGATTGAGCCAGCCCTTCTTCTCCAGCCGGCCGGCGACGTGGGAGAGCCGGGAGAGCGATCCGTTGGCGAGCCCGGCCAGGCACCCCATCCGCAGGGTCCGGTCCGGGGCCTCCGAGAGCGCGGACAGCACGCCGTACTCGAAGTGCGTCAGGCCGACGTCGCGCTGCAGCTGGGCGTCGAGGGCGGCGGGCAGCACGGTGAAGAGGCCGGCGAGCCGGCGCCAGGCCTGCTGCTCGGTCTCGTCGAGCCATTCGGGTTCCATCACCCTCCACTTGTTGACGCTTGAAGTTCCTCGGTCTACTGTCGATTGAAGCATCAAGTCACCGAGAACGGGAGTCCAACGTGTCGATCATGAACCCGGCCGTGCCGGGAGGTGCGTTCGACGACTTCCTCATCCGCTCGGCCGACGCCGTCCGCGCCCAGCGGTCCTGGACCCCCGACGACGGGCCGATGCCCGCCTTCTACCTCAGCCACGGGGCTCCGCCCGTGTTCGACGACCCGTTGTGGATCCGCCAGCTCTCCGACTGGGCGCTGTCCCTGCCCCGTCCGACGGGGATCCTCATCGTCAGCGCCCACTGGGAGTCCGAGCGGGCCCTGCTCAGCTCACCCGCCGCCGGCACCCCGCTCGTCTACGACTTCGGCGGGTTCCACCCCCGCTACTTCCAGATGACCTACGAGACCCCGGACGCGACGGCGCTCGCCCACCAGGTCGCGGCGCTGATGCCCGACGACGAGCCCCTCCACGTCGCCGGTGGTCGCGGACTCGACCACGGCGCGTGGGTCCCGCTGAAGGTCATGTACCCCGCCGCCGACGTCCCCGTCCTGCAGCTGAGCATGCCCACCCACGACCCGGTCCGGCTGATGGCGCTGGGGGCGCGGCTGAAACCGTTGCGGGAACAGGGAGTTCTCGTCGTCGGTTCAGGGTTCATGACCCACGGTCTGCAGTTCGCGACGCGGGAGATGTTCCTGCACAACCAGGTTCCGAACTGGTCGCGGGAGTTCGACGGCTGGGTCGCCGAAGCGCTGTCGCGTGGCGACGTCGACACCCTCGCGGACTACCACCGTGCGCCCGGCATGCCGTACGCGCACCCGACCGTCGAGCACTACACGCCGCTCTTCATCACCCTGGGCGTCGCGGCCGACCCGACCGCCGTCCCCACCACCACCATCGACGACTTCCAGATGGGTTTCGCGAAGCGATCCCTCCAGGTCGTCTGAGGCGAGGAGACCACCATGAACGACACCCAGCTCGCCACCGTCCGCACCGCTGTGGTCGTCCCGCTGCGCTTCCCGGACGGGTACCGCACCACGGCCCGGGTCCACACCTTCACCGGTCTGGTCGACGGCAAGGAACACCTCGCCCTCGGGCTGGGGAACTACCACGAGGGAACCCCGCTCGTCCGCCCGCACAGCGAGTGCATGACCGGCGACGTCTTCGGTTCCGAGCGGTGCGACTGCGGTGCGCAGTTGCGCGAGGCGGTGGAACGCATCGCCACCTCCGGCGGGTTCCTGCTCTACCTGCGCCAGGAGGGTCGCGGCATCGGTCTCTACGAGAAGCTCGACGCGTACGCGTTGCAGGACAGCGGGCTCGACACCTACGAGGCGAACCTGGCCCTCGGTCGCGGCGAGGACGAACGCGACTACACCGTCGCCGCGCAGATGCTCGGCGCGCTCGGCGTCGACCGGGTGAACCTGCTCAGCAACAACCCCGACAAGGCCGACCAGCTCGCCGCTCACGGCATCGCGGTGGAACACCGCGTCCCGACGGGTGTCCACCTCTCGGCGGCGAACGCGAGCTACCTGCGCGCCAAGCGCGACCACACCGCGCACACCCTGGACCTGGCCGGCTGATGTCGCCCCTCGACGGGCGGTTCGTGGGACGGGCCGTGGAACTCGCGGCGAAGGGTCTGGGGACGACCAGCCCGAACCCGGTCGTCGGGTGCGTGGTCCTCGACGTCCACGGCGACGTCGTCGGCGAGGGCTGGCACGAACGGGCGGGTGGTCCGCACGCCGAGGTGAACGCGCTCGCCATGGCGGGCGAACGCGCCCGCGGGGGAACTGTGTACGTGACGCTGGAACCCTGCAACCACACGGGTCGCACCGGTCCGTGCGCGCAGGCGCTGGTGGACGCGGGGATCGCCCGTGTCGTGTTCGCCGTCCCGGACCCCGGCGCTCTCGCCGGGGGCGGTGCCGAGCGGTTGCGCGCGGCCGGCGTGGAGGTGACCGGTGGGGTCCTCGCCGCCGAGGCGGAACGCGTCAACGAGGCCTGGCTCACGGCCGCCCGTTCGCGCCGTCCGCACGTCACCTGGAAGTTCGCCGCGACCCTCGACGGGCGTTCCGCGGCCGTCGACGGGACGAGCCGCTGGATCTCCTCCGTGGAATCGCGGGAGCAGGTCCACGACCTGCGCCGCCGCGTCGACGCGATCGTCGCCGGTTCCGGGACGGTGCTGGCCGACGACCCGCACCTCACCGCGCGCGAACCCGACGGGACGTCGTCGCCGCGCCAGCCGCTGCGCGTCGTCCTCGACCGCCGCGGACGGGTGCCGGCGACGGCGAAGGTCCACGACGCGGCCGCCCCGACCCTGGTCTCCACCGCCGCGACCCCCGCGGAACTCCTCGAGGACCTGCACGGCAAGGGGGTCGTCTCGGTGCTGCTCGAGGGCGGTCCGACGCTGGCGGGAGCCTTCCTCGCCGCCGGGCTGGTCGACCGGGTCACGGCCTACGTCGCGCCGACGCTCCTCGGGGCGGGGTCCCACGCCCTCGCCGGGACGGCGATCACCACGATCACCGACGCGATCGGTCTCGACGTCGACGACGTCGCGCTCGTCGGCGGCGACGTCAGGGTCTCGGGCCGCCCGCGGCGCTGACCGCGGCCTCCCGCAGGCTCGCTCGGAAGGCTTGCACGGCAGGTCGTCCCGCCGCACCCCGACGGACGCGGGTGAACAACCGCCGCGCGGGGTGCCCCGGCAGGTCGACGAGGCGCAGCTCCGGTCGGCGCCCGGCCCAGGCGAGGTCCGGCAGCAGCGCGACCGCGTGACCCGTCTCGACGAGGTGCACGTGCAGCAGGACGTCGGGGCTGCTGATCCGCGCGTCCGGCTCGAAACCCGCGCGCCGGCACTCCGCGAGGCTCCACAGCCCGGGCTCGGTGTCCCGGGGTTCGACGACCCACGGGGCGTCGGCCACGTCGGCGAGCCGGCGCGCCCGCGACCAGGGGCCGGTGCGGGGGAGGGCCAGCCGGAGTTCGTCCAGCAGCAGGTCCTCGTCGTCGGTGTCCCCGCCGCGCCGCTGCGGGTAGCCCGGGTACTCCTCCCCGAGGACCAGGTCGACGTCGTGCGCGGCCAGCCGGGAGAACGCCGGTTCGGGCTCCTGCTGACTCAGTTCCACGCGCAGCGCGGGGTGCTGCTGCGCCAGCAGGGTGAGGGCGGCCGGGACGAGGGCGAAGAGCACCGACTGGAAGCTCGCGACCCGCAGGGTCCCGGTCACGTCGTCGTGCAGGGCGGCGAGGTCCGCCTCGGCGCGTTCCAGCTGCGCCAGGACCGCGTCGGCGTGCCCGACCAGCACGCGGGCCGGCGCGGTGAGCGTCACGCCGCGACCGAGCTTCTCCAGCAGGACGACGCCCGCCTCGGCCTCGAGCAGGGACAGCTGCTGGGACACCGCGGACGGGCTGTAGTTCAGGGCTGCGGCGACGGCGGCGAGCGTGCCGCGGCGGTCGAGTTCGCGCAGCAGGCGCAACCGGTGCACGTCCAGCACGGTGACTCCGATCATCAGGAGAACTGAACGGTACCGCCCGGAGAGGTTCGCTGGACAGGACGGTCGGAGGTCGGTGACAGTGGAGCCGTGGGTTCGGTCCTCCTCGTCCTCGGCTCCTGCACCTCGCTGCAGATCGGCGCCGCTCTCGCGGTCCACCTCTTCGCCCTCGGCGGCAGCACCGGGACGACGTTCCTGCGGCTCGGTCTCGCGGCGCTCGTCCTGCTCCTCGTCGTCCGCCCGCGGGTGCGCCGGTGGACCGCGGTGCAGTGGAAGGCGTCCATCGCCCTGGGACTCGCCCTGGCCGGGATGAACCTGTCGTTCTACACCGCGTTGACGCGCGTCGACCTCGGGACCGCGGTGACGATCGAGTTCCTCGGCCCGCTGACCCTCGCCGCGGTGACGAGTCGCCGCGCACGGGACCTGGTCTGGGTGGCGCTCGCGCTCGCCGGGGTCGGCGTCCTCGGGGTCGCCGGGGAGTCGCACAGCGGCGGTCTGGACCCCGTCGGCGTCGGGTTCGCGCTGCTCGCGGGGGCGTTCTGGGCGGCCTACATCCGGACCGGCGCGCGGCTGGGGCAGGTCGTGCCGGGTCACGGCGGGCTCGCCGTGGCCACGGTGGTCGCGACGCTGGTCCTCGCCCCGGTGGGTGTCCCCGGTGCGGTGCAGGCGGTGACCGCGCCGAACGGCTGGTGGCTGGCGCTGGGGACGGCCGTCATGGCCTCCGTCGTGCCGTACTCGCTGGAGCTCGCCGCCCTGCGCCGGATGCCGCAGCGGACGTTCGGCGTCCTGCTCAGCCTCGAACCCGTCATCGCCTCGCTGGCGGGGTGGGCGCTGCTCGGTCAGGGCGTGACGGCCGCCGGGGCGGTGGGGATCGTGCTCGTCGTCGCGGCGAGCGCCGGGGCCACCTGGAGCGCCGGGACCGCCGGGCGGCAGCGCGCCCGGGGGATCCCGGACCAGGGGCGGGCGGTCCCGCACACGCCGACATCGGCCGGCTCAACGGCGGACTGAAGCGTCGACGGAGCGTCACGACGGGTCGCCCGATCGGGCTACAGGTCTCGGGGGTCACGGCCGAGGCAGTGAGGGAGCCACCCCCGCTCGACGCCCCCTCACCGCCCGGAGGTCCCCGTGGACACCACTGCCCGCACGTCCCGCCGCTCCCGCGTCCTGGGCTTGACCGCCCTCGTCGCTGCCGTCGCCGGTGCCGTCTCGGGAGCCGGTGCCGCCCAGGCGGAGACGTCGGTCACCGGTGACGGCGGTTCCGCCTGGCGCTCCTACGAACTCGTGAACGCGGCCCGTGCGCAGGCCGGTCTGCCCGCCCTCGGCCTCACCGAGGAGGCGAACCGGGTCGCGACCGACTGGGCGTTCCGGATGGCCGGCGAGGCGAACCTGCACCACAACCCGGAACTGTCCTCGCAGCTGCACGGCTGGTCCCTCGTCGCCGAGAACGTCGGCGTCGGGGCCGACAGCGACCAGCTCGCGGGTGCGTTCATGGCCTCCCCGGGCCACCGCGCGAACATCCTCCGCCCCGAGGTGAGCGTCGTCGGCCTCGGTGCCGTGCGGTCCGGCGACGGTCGCCTGTGGGTCGTGCAGGTCTTCGAGGAGCCCAACGGGCAGACCCCCGTGCCGTTCCTCCAGACCGCCGCCCAGCAGCCCGCCGCCGCGCCCCTGCCCGAGCCCGCCCCCGCCCCGCAGGTCGTCCGCGACACCCGCGACGCCCGCTGACCCCACCCGTGATCTCGCTGGGTCCCCCAGCGGGATCGCGGCCGGAGGTCACGCGGCCGCTCGGCTCGCGAAGACCTCCTGGCGCATGAGGGGTTTCAGCGTCCGGGCGAAAGCACCGTCGCTCACGTACTTCCGCAGGGAGTCACCGGCGAGGGCGTTCCCGAGCGCGGCCATCACCATCCCCTGGTCCAGGGCGAGGTGGCGGCGGGACACCCGCCCGCTGCGGACGGCGACGGCGTCCAGGAAACCCCCGTCGGCCCAGCAGTCGAAGTCCGTCTCGAGGTTGGCGAGGTTGCGCAACGCCGCGTCCGGGGCGTAGCGCAGGGCGAGGAACGAGGCGTGCGGCGTGACGACGCCGTCGCCGTACCCGGTGGGGACCGCACCGCCCGCGCGACACCCCGCGAACGCCTGGTCCACGGTGGTGCGTTCCTCGTCGGAGGTGTAGCCGGCGCCGTCGAGGCCGAGCTGGTCGACGCCGTACTCGCGGTACCCGCCGGCCGGGTCGTTCGAGGGGGAGAAACCCCAGTACCCGTACCTCGCCTCGTCCAGGCCGTGCTCGATCTGGCCCTGGACGTAGAGCGGGTGGTTCACCCCCCAGGAGCGCCTGCCCCACGTCTCCTCGGGGACGAACAACGGCACCATGAGGGCCTCGAACATCGAGCCGCCCCAGGTCGGGACGATGAGCTTCCCCCGGTAGGGGAGCGCGCCCTCGAAGACGCGCTGACCCTCGTGCTCGGCCCAGAACCCCTCGGGTCGCGTCTCGGTCCAGTCGTAGTCGCAGTTCTCGTTCGAGAACGTCCGCTGGGTCCCGAAGTAGTGCGCGGCCGGGATCTGACCCGCGGCGATGCCGAGGTAGGAGGCCATCCGGGGTTCGGTGTTGAAGGCCCCGTAGTGGTGGCCGGTGTACCAGACGGGTTTCCCACCGCGGTAGTTCCCCACGACGGCGGCGTCCTCGTGGGGGTCCTCGTCCCAGAACCCCCCGCGCAACTGCCCGCCGGGGCCGTTCTCGGCGGCGTCGTGGTAGAACCCGAAGTCCATCGGCGTCCGCAGCGCGTCGGCGGTCCGGGCGAGGCGGGGTTCTGCCCGCGCGGTGAGCAGCAGGGCCATCGCGAGCCAGCCGTTGTCGACCGTGGACAGGAAGGGTTTCACGACGTCACCGCTGGCCGGCCACGTCGTGAGGACCTCGCCCGTCGTCGGGGAGTACCAGTTGTAGAACTGCCCGCTCTGCTCGTGCCGGTCCAGCCGGCGCAAGGTGCCGAGGGTCTGCGCGAGTCGTCGGCACGCCTCGCCCCGGTCGATGATCCCGGTGTCGCGGGCGGCGACGGTGCTCCAGAGGTAGGCGCCGATGTTCGTCGGCGAGGTCTGGGCACCGCGGGAGGCGGGCGACAGGTCGTCGGCGATGTCGTCGGCGGCCAGGCCGGTCGCCGGGTCGACCATGGCGGCCATCGACCGCCAGGTCGCGGCGGCGTAGCGGCGCAGCACCCGCCGCGACCCCCCACCGGCCTGGGCGGACTGCGCGGTGGCGGCACCGAGGAGGGGGGTCGCGAGGGCGGCGGTGAGCAGGGATCGGCGGTGCATCGGGAACTCCAGACGAGTCGGCGGTGACGGTCGGGATGTATGCGCTTACGCCACACCCTCCCGCTCCTCGCGGGTTCCGTCAACCCGGTGGTCCGGGTCCCGCTCAGAGGTCGGGGTGGGAGCCCCTGACCGGACTCACGCCTTCCAGGAGCCCGGCGACGTGCAGGACGGTCGACTCGGCGTACCGGTTGGCGGCGATCTGCACCCCGATCGGGAGGCCGTCGGAACTGGTGCCGAACCGCATCGACAGGGCGGGCATGCCGGTGATGTTGAACTGCACGGTGAACGTCTGGACGTGCGTGGCGTCGACGGTCTGCCCGTCGATGACGAACTCCGTCGCGCCGTGCTCGTGGGCCGGGATCGGCAGCACCGGCAGCAGCAGCGCGTCGAACGTCGAGAAGAACTCGGCGTAGCCGTCGCGGATCCTCTCGAAGCCCTCCTCCGCCGCGACGTAGTCCGACATCGAGGTGTCCGGGGTGGCCAGCATGCCCGTCGACATGGTGAACATCTCGTCCTCGTGACCGGCGGTGGCCTCGGCCATGGCCGGTTTGAGTTCCATGACGTGCTGGAGGTTGAACAGGGCGAGCGGGTTGTCCTGCAGCAGGGCCGGGATCGTGACCTCGTGCACCTCGACCCCCTGGTCCGCGAGGGCCTGCGCCGCGGCGCGGACGGTGGCCGCGACCTCGGGGTCGACGGGACCGAGCCCGGAGTCGGTGTACCAGCCCACTCGCAGGGGCCGCGTCGGAGCGTCGCCGACGCCGGTGTCGTAGCCGGCGGGTACGACGGAGGCGCCGTCGTGGCCGTCGGGTCCGTTCAGGACGCCGTAGGCCAGGGCGAGGTCACGGACGGTGCGGGCCATGGGGCCGACGTGCCAGTCGCGTCGCGGTGCGCGGGGCCAGACCCCCGTCATCGGGACGCGCCCGTGGGTGGGCTTGAGCGCGACGATGCCGGTCTGCGCCGCCGGGCCCCGGACCGAGATGGCGAGGTCGGTGCCGAGGCCGATCGGGCTCATCCCCGCTGCGATCGCGGCGGACTCGCCGCCGCTGGAACCCCCGGCGGTGCGCTCGAGGTTCCACGGGTTGTTCGTCCGCCCGGTCAGCAGGTTGTCGCTCTCGGTGGAGTAGGAGAACTCCGGGAGGTTCGTCTTGGCGAGCAGGATCCCGCCGGCGGCCTTCATGCGGGCGACGCTCGTGGCGTCCTGCTCCGGGGTGCGCCCGCGGAAGATCGGCGACCCGCGCTGGGTCAGGACCCCCGCGGTGTCGAGGGAGTCCTTCACGGTGAACGGAACCCCGTGCAGCGGCCCGACGGGTTCGCCCGCGGCCAGGGCGTCGTCCGCGGCCTGCGCTTCGGCGAGGGCGTCGTCGTTGAGGGACACGATGGCGTTGATCGAGGGGTTCACGGCGGCGATGCGGTCCAGGTGCGCCTGGACGACCTCGACCGAGGTCACCTCTCCGCTCCGGATCAGGGCCGCGAGTCCGGTGGCGTCGATGTGCAGCAGGTCGGTGTTCATGGTTCTCCTCGAGCTAGTAGACCGGTCGTCTAGTCAGACCGACAGGAAAGGGGACGAGTGGTCGGGCGGGGTTGATCAGAGGTGGAGCAGGGCGCGCGTGTTGGTCATGGCCCGGTCCAGGGCGTCCGGGCGGCGCTGGATCTTCGCCATCACGCTGGCCCCGACCCAGAGGTCGTAGAGGGTGGCAGCCAGGGCCGGGGCGTCGAGGTCCGCGGACAGGGTGCCGTCGGCGACGCCACCCTCGATGAGCCTCTCGATGCGCGCGACGAGGCCGGTGGTGCCGACGTCGAGCTGGACGCGCATCGTCTCGGACAGGTCGGAGACCTCCGCGGCGAGCTTCACGACCAGGCACTTGCCCTGGTAGTCGTCGAAGCTCTGGAGGTCGTAGAACCGCTGCCAGTACTCCATGACGCGGTCGGCGCCGTTCAGGGAGGTGTCGTGGAGCAGGGTGTCCATGGTGGACAGGTAGTCGGTGAAGTAGCTCTTCATGAGCGCCTCACCGAACGCGTCCTTGGACGGGAAGTAGTGGTAGAACGACCCCTTCGGAACCCCGGCGCCCGTGAGGATCTCCGTCAGACCGACTGCGGCGTAACCTTTGTGGGCCATGCACTCCTGGGCGGTGTCCAGGATGAGCTGGCGGGTGTCGACCTCCGTGGCGGGCATGACCCGACTCTAGCCGCCAATAGACCGGTCGTCTAGCCCCAGCTGAGACCCCGCCTCGGAGTTCGCGGGACCTACCGGCGCGCCACCAGCGAGAACATCAACGGGCACTCGGGGGCGCCCGGGGGCAGTTCCCACCCCCGCGTCGTCGAGACCATCGAGGGGAGGGCCTTCCACGGCATGGTGCGGTGCTCGTGGAACGCCTCGATGCGCAGCCCGGCCGCGAGAACGGCCCCGAGGACCTCGCCCAGGTCGTGCGGCCACTGGTACGTGACGGTGTTGCGCATCCGGGTGTCGCTGGCGTAGGTCACGCCGTCGTCGAACCTCCGCGGTTCCCCGGCCGCGAAGTACGGTTCGCCGAGCACCAGGAGGTCGTCGGAGCGGTCGTGCTGCAGGGCGCTCAGCACCGGGTGGGCGTCGTGGACGAGGAACACCCCGCCCGGGCGCAGGAGCCGGGCGACGGCGCGGGCCCAGGTCCCGAGGTCCTCCAGCCAGGTGAGCACGCCGACGGAGGTGAGGACCACGTCGAACTCGCGGCCGAGGACGTCGGGTGCGTCCTCGTTGCGGCACTGCACGAACCTCGCCCGCGCGCCCGCCCGCTCCGCCAGCCTGCCCGCCGCCTCGATCGCGGCCCCGGACAGGTCGGTGCCGACGACGCGCGCCCCGCGGCGGGCCAGGCTGATGGTGTCGGTGCCGATGTGGCACTGCAGGTGCACCACGTCCAGGCCGGCGACGGTCCCACCGGGCAGGTGCGGTGCGAGGACCCGGGTCTCCACCTCGACACCCACGGCAGCGGGGTCGTCGGCGAACGCCTCGGCCCCGTAGGCCACGAGGTGGTCGGGGACGCGTTCGTCCCAGTTGCGCATGTTCGTGCTGACGGCGTCCGCGGGCACGGTTCCCCCTCCTTCGAGGCGTTCATGATCGTCACGGTCGGCCCGACCGGGCAACCTCCTTCCGGTGGCGCGTCCCTCCGCCCTCGGCGGTGACGAGCCAGGTGGCGAGGAGGGCCAGACCCAGCCCCGCGATCGTCACCGCGGTGACCGGTTCGCCGAACCAGAGCGCGCCCCAGGTCGTGGTCACGGGCGGGACGAGGAACAACAGGCTGTTCACGGTCGTGATCCCGACCCGTTGCAGCAGCAGCCAGTACAGGCCGTACCCGCCGAAGGTGGGGAAGGCGACCAGCCACGCGGTGGCCACCCAGAACGCGGGTTCGGTGGGCGGGACGGCCGTTCCGTGGACCAGGGCGATCAGGGTGAACACGACGGCGGACGTCGTGCAGTGGATCGTCAGGTTGCGCCACGGGGCCGGCGGGCCCGGGCTGCGACGTTCGAGGAACGTGGCCGCGACGAGGCACGCCATCCCGGCGAAGGGCACGGCGTAGGCCCACGGTGCCGCGTGCGTCCCCGGCGCGCCGGCGTCGGCCCAGGTGACGGCGCCGACGGCCACCAGTCCGAGCAGCAGACCGACCCGCTGGCGACCGCGCACGGCCACCCCGAGCAGCGGCCCGACGAGTGCGGCGACGACGAGGGGTTGGGTCCCGTCGACGAGGGCCGTCGTGCCGGTGCTCACGCCCAGGTCGATCGCCCAGTAGACGGTGAGCAGGTACCCCGACTGCGACAGCAGGCCGATCACGCTCTGCCGCAGCAGTTCTGCCCGGCCCGGTCGGGTCCGGTCCCGGCGCAGCGCGGTGATGAGGAGGAGGACCACCGCGAGCGGCAGGAACCGCCAGGCCAGCACCGTCGACACGTCGTAGGCCTGGGCGCCGAGCTTCGCGCCGACGAAACCCGAGGACCAGCAGACCACGAAGAGGGCCGCGAGTCCGGCGGTCACGGTGCCCCGAGGTATACCGATCAGTATAGTCATGGTCCCGAGAGTAACCCGATCGGTATAGTGGTGCGCGTGGAGAACGCCATCGACTGGACCCCCAAGGCGCGCGCCGTGCTCGACGCCGCCTCGGACCTCTTCTACGCCCACGGCATCCACGCGGTCGGGGTCGAGGCGATCGCCGAACGGGCAGGGGTCACCAAGAAGACGCTCTACGACCGCTTCGGCAGCAAGGAACGACTCGTCGTCGAGTACCTCACCGCCCGCGACCGGCGGTGGCGCACGCTGCTCGCCGAGCACCTCGAGTCCGCCGGCCCCGGACCTGCGGAACAGGTCGACGCGGTCTTCGCTGCGTCCCAGGCGTGGTCCGCGACCGACGGCCCCAAGGGCTGCGCCATGATCAACGCGCACGCCGAGATCAACGACCCCTCGCACCCGGCCTACGCGGTCATCGTGGAGCAGAAGCGGTGGATGCTGCAGCAGTTCCGGACCGCTGTGGGCGAGGAGGACCTCGCGCGGGAACTGTTCCTGCTCCACGAGGGCGCGCTCGTGACCCACGGCGTCGGCGTCCTCGACGACGTCTTCGAGCGCGCCCGGACCGCGGCCGCGGCCCTGCTCGGTTAGGCGCGACCCCGACGTTTCCGGCGGTGTTCCACGAAGGCCTGGAGGTTCTCCCGGTAGTGGTCGGCGACGGCCTGCGCCGAGGCCTCGTTGCGGTACCCGTCGTCCACGCGGATGGTCACGTAGACCTCCCACGCGCCGTCGCTGCGCCGCCCCAGGCGCACTTCGGTCCACTCGTCGTCGAGGTGGGGCAGCAGCATGAGCTCGGGGAAGTTCGCGGGGTTCGCCAGCAGGTCGTCCTCCATCGGCCCAGCCTGGACCCACGCGCCGCGCCGGGACCGCAGCGACACGTCAGGTCCGCGCGTCAGGCCGACCTGTCAGACGTGGTGCAGCGGCTCCTCGGTCCGATCGGCGGGGACCCCGTGCGCCAGGATGGGCCCGGTGATCCTCGAACAGGCCGTCCTCAACGTTGTCCCCGGTCGGTCCGCCGAGTTCGAGGAGGCGTTCGCCCGGGCCAAGCTGATCATCTCCGCCGTGCCCGGGTTCCAGGGGCTGACCCTGTCCTCCTGCGTGGAGCGCCCCGACACCTACCTGCTGCTGGTGCGCTGGGACACCCTGGAGGACCACACTGAGGGTTTCCGCGGCTCGGTCGGGTACCAGGAGTGGCGATCCCTGCTCCACCACTTCTACGACCCGTTCCCGCTCGTCGAGCACTACCGCGAGGTCGCCTCCGCCTGACCGTCCGGCCCGCCCGCACGGTCCAACCAGGTCCGGGTGAGTTCCTGCCACTGCGCCGCGTAGCCCTCCGCCGCCTCGGGGACGTCGAGCAGGGGCAGGGCCGCGCGCGCCACGTCGGAGAACTCGACGGCCCCGATCGTGCGGGTCCGAGGTTCGAGGACGACGACGTCGCCCGGTCCACGCCCGGCCACCGTGGTGTCCGAGGCCACCGCCGCGAGCCCGTGGGCGAGGAGCGCGTAGCGCGGGACCGTCGCGAGCAGGCTCAGCGCCGTCTGGAGGCAGCGCGCGACGTGGGTCGGGGAGGACACCAGCGTGAGGTGTCGCGCTCCGAGCGACAGGGCGGTCTCGAACCCGGCCGCCACCTCGGTCCGGGTCGTCGTGCTGCTGCGTTCGCACCGGCTGCGCTCGTGCAGCAGTTCCTCGACCCGTGCGACCGCGGCGGACGGCAGGACACGGCGGGCCAGGTCCTCGAGTTCCTGGTGCCGGGCCCGGGCGAACTCCAGCGTCTCCTCGGACTCGAGCAGACCACCCCGGGCCGCGGCGCCGGTGCCGAAGAGCAGGACGGGGTCGGGGTGCTCCAGGGCGAGCAGGACGGCCCGCGGGACGCGGCCGAGACGACCCTCGGCGGGTCGGCCCCAGACGACCTCCTCCCACTGCAGCGCTTCGACGTGGTAGCCGTGGACGAGGACCACCGACGTGGCGTCCGGGAGGTTCGGTCTCACCGCCGCAGTCTCTCGCGGGGCTCGGTGCTCGACCGCGGACGGAGGTCGGCAGACT
Source organism: Kineococcus sp. GCM10028916 (assembly GCF_042674865.1). Classification (NCBI taxonomy): domain Bacteria; kingdom Bacillati; phylum Actinomycetota; class Actinomycetes; order Kineosporiales; family Kineosporiaceae; genus Kineococcus; species Kineococcus sp. GCM10028916. Next base: position 207,707 of record NZ_JBHTFM010000003.1, read on the forward strand.
GCAGGGGTGGACGAGCGGATGCGGGTGGTGCTGGCGGGCGCGGACGTCGACGCCGTCGTGGACCTCGGCTGCGACCTCGCCGACGCCGGACGGCAGGAGGACGCGCTGGTCTGCTTCGAGCGGGCGGTGGAACTCGGCGGCGACTGGGTCTGGGGCAACGTCGGCAACACGCTCCTGGAACTGGACCGACCGCTCGAGGCGGCGGAGGCGTACCGCCGGGCGGCCGCGGCGGGGGAGACCGACGCGTGGGTCCACCTCGGCCACCTGCTGGAGTCGCTGGGTGACCTCGACGGCGCGGCGGGTGCCTTCACGGCCGCGGGCGAGAGCGGTCTGCCCGAGGGTTTCGTCGAGCTCGCCCACCTGCGGCACGACCGTGGCGACCTCCCGGGCGCCGACGCCGCGCTGATCCGCGCGGGGGAGGACCCGCAGGCGTTCGCGCTGCGCGCCTGCTGGGAGTGGGAGGCCACGCTGGACCCGCAGCTCGAACCGCGGCTGCGCGCCGGAGCCGCGGTCTCCGGGGCGGCGCGCGCGGCCCTCGCCGCGCTGCTGCTGCTGACCCGCCGGGCCGGGCAGGCCCAGCAGCAACTGGAACTCGGCGCGAAGCTCGGCCAGCGCGAGTGCTGGCTCCCGCTGGGGAACCTGCTCGCGGAGAGCGACATCGACGCTGCGGAAGCCGCCTACACCGCGGGGATCGCGGCCGGGGACGCGTACTGCCACCACAACCTCGCGTTGCTGCTGCTCGAACGGGGTGACCTGCAGCGCGCCGAGTTCCACCTCGCTGCCGGCGCCGCGGCGGGGGACGACCTGGCCCGTCGCGCGCTGCGCGACCTCCCGCGGGACTGAGTCAGCGCAGGACCTCGACGTCGCCGAGTTCGGCGCGGACACGGGCCTCGTCGCGGGCGCGGGGTCGCACGAGGTGGGCGTGCTGCGCTTGGCGCAGCAGCGGCAGGTCACGGGCGTCGTCGCTGTAGGCGTGCGCCACCGGCAACCGGATCCCCGCCCGCCGCAGCGCCTGCACCTTGAGCTCACCCCGGATCGCCACGGCCACGGGTGGGGCCCACCGGCGGTGCCGGAACGGACTGGCCACCAGGAGGACGTCGCCGAGGCCGAGTTCCCGGCAGACCGCCCGGGCGAGGGGTTGCGCGCACGCCGTGGCGACGACGACCTCGTCGCCGGCCCGCACGTGGAGCACCAGCCGCTCGAGCGCGACCTCGATCCGTCCCCGGCGGACGTGGTCCGCGGCGAACTCCTCGAAGGTGCGCTGGAGGGCGGAGGGGCTGCGGCCGAAGGTGATCGAGGTGATGAGCAGGAGTTCCGCCCGCGCCCGACCACCGCGGCGCAGGCGGACGGAACCCCAGAGCGGGGCGGTCAGGGCGAGGGCCAGGACGCGCAACGGGTTGCGCCGCAACGACCGCGTCAGGAAACCTCCGAACGCGTCGCCCGCGACCAGTGTGCCGTCCAGGTCGAAGACGATCGCCCCGACCACCGGGGTGGTGGACGGGGCGACGTGGGAACGGCGGTCGGTCAGGAGCGCGACTGCCCGCGTTCGGTCAGCCAGCCGAACGGTGCGGCGATCTCCTCGGCGGCCTCCGGACCCCACGAACCGGGTTCGTAGGGCAGCAGTTCGGGACGCTCGGCGAGCAGCGGGCAGGCCACCCGCCACGCGTCCCGCAGGCCCGCCGACGTCGTGAACAACGCACGGTCGCCGATGAGGACGTCGCGCAGCAGCGCGGCGTAGGGCGGCAGCGGTTCGGCGTTCGGCAGGGCCGCGAGGTCCAGGTACAGCTTGCCCGGCACCAGGTCGTCGGAGACGCCGGGGCGACGAGCGGTGACGCCGGCCTCGACGGACCCGTTGCCGCTCAGGATGAACGTCAGCGTCTCGGGCACCGCGTCGTCGTCGTGCTGCGGGCTGTTCAGCGGGCGCTTGAACACCAGGGTCACGTGCTGGTGGCTCTCGGCGAGCTTCTTGCCCGTGCGCAGGACGAAGGGGACGCCTTCCCAGCGGGGGGTGTCGACCCACACCTTGGCCGCGACGAACGTGTCCGTCGTGGAACCCTCGCGGACGTCCTTGATCTCCTGGTACCCGGTGCCCTGGCCGAGGACGACCTCGGTGGGGTCCAGCGGGCGGAACTTCGCCAGCACGTTCTCGCGGGCCTGGGCCAGCGCGTCGGACGTCCAGTCGGTCGGCGGGTCGAGCGCGACCTCGGCCGCGACCTGCAGGAGGTGGGTGACGAGCATGTCCAGCGTGGCGCCGGTCTCGTCGTAGAACGTCGCGCGGTCGTCGACCCCGAGGACCTCGGGGACGTCGATCTGGACCTGCGCGACGTGCTCGTTGCTCCACAGCTGCTCGATCATGCGGTTGGCGAACCGCAGCACGTGCAGCTGCTGGGTCGCCTCCTTGCCGAGGAAGTGGTCGATGCGGAAGACCTGCTGCTCGTCGAAGACCGACTGGACCAGCTGGTCGAGTTCCTCGAACGACTCCGGCGAGGTGCCGTACGGCTTCTCGTAGACGACACGGGAACCCTCGGCCAGGCCGTGCGCGGCGATCGCCTCGGTGTAGCCCTGGAAGGTCGAGGGCGGCAGGGCCAGGTAGTGGACCACCTGCGCGTCGTCACCGACCTCCTGCTTGGCCGCGGCGATCGCGTCCAGCAGCTCGCCCGGGTCCTCGGCCGTGAAACCGCCGCCGGCGAACCGCAGCCCCGGCAGGATCGACTCGATGACCTCGTCGTCGACACCGTTCTTGCCGCGGCCGAACTCCTGCAGACCCTTGCGGACGTGGTCGCGGTAGGAGTCGTCCGGCTGGGCCTTGCGGCCGCTGCCGATGAGGACCCACTTCTCGGGGAGGAGGTCCGCGGCGGCGAGAGCCGCGAAGCCCGGCATGACGAGACGTTTGGCGAGGTCACCCGTGGCGCCGTAGACGACGAAGACGGTGGGGCCGGCGCTCGTGGTGGTGGCGCCCAGCGCGTTGCTCATGTCCGTCTCCAACTCGATGGGGGGTCAGATGATGCCCGCGCCTACGCTACCCGGCTGTGGACACGTCTCCGTGGGTGCACCGTCTCGGCCTGGGCCTCGCCGCAGTGGGCCGCCCCGCCTACATCACGCTCGGTCGCGACGAGGACCTCGCCGCCGCGCGGTCCGTCGAGGAGCTGGAGGCCCGGTCGCACCAGCTGCTCGACCGGGCCTTCGACCTCGGCGTCCGCTACCTCGACGCCGCCCGCTCCTACGGCTACGCCGAGCGCTTCCTCGGCAGCTGGCTGGCCGCCCGCCCCGGCGCTCGGGAGCAGCTGACCATCGGCTCGAAGTGGGGCTACGAGTACGTGGGGGAGTGGACGCTCGACGCCCCCCTGCACGAGCGCAAGGACCACAGCTCCGCCGTCTTCGACCGGCAGTGGCCCGAGACCCTCGAGGCCCTCGGCACCACCCCGGACGTCTACCTGGTGCACTCGGTGACCCCGGACAGCCCGGCGCTGGGCGACGAGGAGCTGCTGGACCGGCTGCGTGCGCTCGCGGCGGGCGGGGTGCGGGTCGGGATCTCCACCAGCGGCCCGGAGCAGTTCTCGGTCGTGCAGCAGGCCCTGGCGGTCCCCGACAACCCCTTCAGCGCGGTGCAGTCGACGTGGAACCTCCTCGAACGCTCGGTCGGGGCCGCGCTGGCGGAGGCGCACGACGCCGGGTGGCTCGTCGTGGTGAAGGAGGGCGTCGCCAACGGCCGGCTCACCGCCCACGGGGCGGAACCGGGTCTGGCGCAGATGGCCGCGCTCGACGGGCAGACCCTCGACGCCTTCGCGCTCGGGGCGGTGCTCGCCCAGCCCTTCGTCGACGTCGTCCTCAGCGGGGCGGTGACGCTGCCCCAGCTCGAGCAGAACCTCGCGGCGCGACCCCCGGCGTCGGTGCCCGACGGGACCGTCGAGACGCCCGCGGCGTACTGGGCGACCCGCAGCGCGTTGTCCTGGGGATGACCTCGTGACCGGTCGACCGGCCGAGGATCCCCGCCTCGCCGTGCTGGTCGCGGAGTCCCGCGACTTCTACGCCCGTCGGGTGCCCGGACGCGGTCCGAACGGCCCGGTCGAGCTCGAACGGGCCCGCTCCGCGGCGACCCCACCGCCCGCGTCGCACCCCGCGCCGGCCGTGGAGGTGCTCGACGGGGTTCCCGTGCGGATCCATGCCCCGGCCGCTCGTGCGACGGGGGTCCTGCTGGAACTGCACGGTGGCGGTTTCTTCCTGGGGTCGGCGGCGGCGAGCGACGTCCGCGACCGCGAACTCGTCGACGCCCTCGGGGTCGTGGTGGTCAGCGTCGACCACCGGCTCGCCCCGGAGAACCCCTGGCCGGCCGCCCCGGACGACTGCGAGACCGTGGCACGCTGGCTCGTCCGGAACGCCGCGGACCGGTTCGGCACGGAGAGGCTCCTGCTCACGGGTTTCTCGGCGGGATCGACCCTGGCCGTCACGACGCTCGTGAGACTGCGGGACAGCGGTTTCGGCCGCGCCGCCGGAGCGGTGCTGCAGTTCGGGACCTACGACCTCAGCGGCTCCACCCCCGCCGGACGCCTCATCGCGGACGAGTACTTCCTCGACGCCTACGCGGGTTCCCTGGCCGACCGGACGCACCCGGACTTCTCGCCCGTCTTCGCCGACCTGCGGGGTCTCCCGCCGGTCCTCCTGGTGGTGGGGGCCGACGACGTGCTGCTCGAGGACAACCTGGCGATGGCCGAGCGGTTCTCGGCCGCCGGGGTCGACGTCGACCTGCGCGTCTACCCCGCCTCGCCGCACGGTTTCACCGGGCACCCGACGTCGATGGCGCGCGCCGCGCTCGCCGACGTCGAGGACTGGCTCCGGGATCGACTGGAACCCACCGCAGACCCCTTCCGCTGATCCACGACGGACCCGTGGAGATCCGGCGGGTGGGAGTACCGGACGTGCGCCGACGTGGTCCACTGCCCCGGTGCCACCACCGCTGAGCCCCGAGGTCGAGGCCCGTCTGCGGACGGAGCGCACCGTCTGGCTGACGACCCTGCGTCCCGACGGATCGCCCCACACGACCCCCGTCTGGTTCGTCCACGAGCACGGCACCTGGTGGATCGGCAGCGGCGAGCGCAACGTCAAGGTGCGCAACCTGTCGCTCGACCCCCGGGTGTCGCTGGCCCTGCCGGACGGGGACCACCCGGTGGTCGCCGAGGGTGTCGCGCACGTGCACCGCGGTGGCTTCCCGCAGCACGTCGTCCAGGGGTTCGCGGCCAAGTACGGGGGGTGGGACATCACCGTCCCGGCGCACCCCGGGGGAGCGCAGGTGCTCCTCGAGGTGCCCGTCACCCGCTGGCTCCTGACGGGTGCCGCGCAGTAGTCGCCCCGCGACCGATGAGTCCGCGGGACCCTCCGGGTCCACCACGCGACCGGACCGACGACACCGGGAGGACGACGTGGGCCAGATCCACCTCGAGCTGTTCGCGACCCTCGACCTCGTGGGCCAGGCCCCCGGCGGCCCCGACGAGGACCCGATCGGGTTCGGGTTCGGGGGGTGGCAGGCGCCGCTGCTGGACGAGGTCAGCGAGGCGCAGGTCGGTGCCGCCTACGAGGGCACGGACGCCCTGCTGCTCGGCCGCCGGACGTACGAGATCTTCGCCGGCTACTGGCCGCACCAGACCGAGGGCGACCTCGCGATCCTCTTCAACCGGGTCCCCAAGTACGTGGCCTCGCGCGGTCGGCCCGACCTCTCCTGGGCCGGCTCGACGTTGCTGGGGCGCGACCTCGCGGTCTCCGTCCGCGAGATCCGCGACCGGCACGAGAACGTCAAGGTCGTGGGGAGCCTGAACCTCGTCCAGACGTTGCTGCGCGAGAAGCTCTTCGACGTCCTCGACCTCTGGATCCACCCGATCGTGCTGGGGGAGGGCAAGAAGGTCTTCGACGGCGGCGCGGTGCCCACGAACCTCACCCTGCTCGAACCGCCGTCGGCCGGGCCGAAGGGCGCGGTGCACCTGCGCTACGGCCTCGCCGACGGGGCGCCCGCGACGGGGGACATGGGGTAGGGGCTGGCTCGTCGCGTTCCGAGCCGGTCAACCCGCGCTGACCGGTAGGTAGTCGGGCCGGCGGAACGGTACGACGAACTCCTCCCCGCCCAACCGGACGGTGGCGTGCTGGACCGGGCTGACCCACTCGCACGCCCACACGCGTCCCACCGTGAGGATCGGCGGGTGGCCGCCGTCGGCCAGCACCACGTCCGGAAGGTCGGCCTCGGGCAGTTCTCCGACCAACGACCACCAGCAGGGCGTGCCGTCCCAGTGGTCCCCACCCCGGCCGGTCACGGGCGGGCAGGTGCCCGTCCACGGTGCCCACTCGTCGGCGAGGGGTTCGTGCAACCCGGCGACCTCGTCCTGGTGCTGGGCCTGGTCGAGCGCTCGCCAGTGCCGGTCGCTGCGCCACTGCAGCAGCCACGTGGAGTGCGGCAGGTCCAACGTCTCGACCGTCGTGGTCGCTCCTCGTCCGGCGGATCGGTGGTGCGGGAAGCGTAGTGACTTGGTGCTCGTCCCTCGCCGACCCCGTCCCGGCGGACGTCACCGCCCGGTGATCACCCGGTCGAGCCACTCGGTGAGCAACCGGCGCTCGCCCTCGCTGAGCACGTCGAGTTCCGGCGCGACGGCGCGGAACGCGACGGCGATCGAGGCGTCGTCCACGGGGTCGGTGGCGTCGGTGAGGATCTGACGCAGGACGGCCTCGAACATCGCGTCGGCCAGACCGGGGTCGCGCCGTTCCGGCGGGGCGGCGAGCAGGGTGGTGATGGTGCCGACCCCGGCGGCCTGGAAGAGGTCCACGGCGAGGGTTTCCGCGACGCGGAGGCGGCCGGTGGTGGCGAGCCGGTGGACCCGGGCCGCGAGGACCCGGCGCCCGGATTCGGCTGCGGGGGAACGCACCACGCGTTCCGGATCGCTCAGCAGGCGGAACAGGGTCGGGTTCGTGACCCCGAACTCGATCTGGGAGTTCCAGCCGCGGCGCAGGTCCGCCAGGGGGTCGACCTCCTCGGCGGTCGCGGCGGCCACGACGGCGGCCTTCGCGGTGACGTAGCCGGACATGACGTGCTCGGCGACGGCCTCGAGCAGCCCGTCCTTGTCGCCGAAGAGGCGGTAGATGGCGGGGGCCTGCAGGCCGGCGGCCTCGGCGACCCGACGGGTGGTGACGGCGGCGGGCCCCTGCTCGCGGAGGAGCCGGGCGGCGGCGTCGACGATCCTCGACCGGGTGTCGCTGCGTCGGTCGGTCGTCTCGGTCACGTTCCAACGGTAACGCACTCTTGCTATCGCTGAGATTCCATGGTTACTCTGATTTTGATACCAGCGATACCAGAGGAGTTCACCATGATCGTCGTCACCGGTGCGACCGGCGCCCTCAACGGCGTCACCGTCGACCACCTGCTCGAACGCGTCCCGGCGAGCGAGATCGCCGTCGTGGCGCGCGACGTCGCGAAGGCGCAGCGCTTCGCCGACCGCGGGATCGAGGTCCGCCGCGGCGACTACGCCGACCCGGCCTCGCTGCCCACGGCCTTCGCCGGGGCGGAGCAGTTGCTGCTGGTCTCCTCCAGCGACCCGCGTGCCGATGCGGTCGCCCTGCACCGCAACGCTATCGAGGCCGCCGTGATCGCCGGCGTCGGGCGGATCCTCTACACCAGCCACCAGGGGGCGGCCGCGGGAACCCCGTTCGGGCCGGGCCGCGACCACGCCGCCACCGAGGAACTGCTCGCGGGTTCCGGCCTGCCCTGGACCTCGTTGCGCAACGGGTTCTACGCGCACAGCCTGGGCTGGCTGAGCGGACCCTGGCGCGAGACCGGGCGGATCACCGTCCCCGCCGAGGGGCCCGTCTCCTGGACGGCGCGCGAGGACGCGGGGGAGGCCGCGGCGGTGGTCCTCACGTCCCCGACCCCGTTCGAGGGCCCGACGACCCTCACCGCGACCGCTGCCCCGACGTTCGCCGAGGTGGCCGAGACCGCCTCCGCGATCGCGGGACGCACGATCGAGCTCGAGGTCCTCGCGCCGGAGGCGTGGGTCGCCGCGCAGGTCGCCGCCGGCACCCAGGAGTTCATGGCCCGGTTCCTGCTGGGCATGTACCAGGCGGCCGAGCAGGGGTTCTTCGCCGGGACCGACCCGTTGCTCGCCGACCTGCTGGGCCGGGAACCGCAGACCGTCCGGGACGTGCTCGAACGGCCTGCGGTGCACTGAGGTCAGGCCGTGAGGAACTGGCTGTAGAACTCGGCCGGGTCCTTGGCGAGGGAAGCCTTGATCATCTCGCTCCAGTCGTCGACGAGGACCTCGATCTTCCCCGCCACGATGGCGTCCAGGGTGCGGCGAGCGGCGTCGGCCGGGTCGATCTTGGGACCGTCGTAGCCCTTGGTCATGTCCGTCTCCGCCGCCCCGAGGTGGACCGAGGTGACCAGGGTCCCCTGGCCGGCGAGTTCCAGGCGCAGGGCGTTGCTCATGTTCCAGTTCGCCGCCTTGGACACGGCGTAGGCGCCGGAGCCCGGGAAGGCGAACCAGGAGAGCGCCGAGGAGACGTTCGCGATGGCGCCGCCACCGTTGCGGGCCAGGACGGGGGCGAAGGCGCGGACCATGGACAGGGTCCCCCAGAAGTTCACGTCCATGTCGGCGCGGACGCCGTCGAGGTCGGCGTCGAGGAGGTTCGCGCCGGTGGAGATCCCGGCGTTGTTCACGAGGAGGTTCACGTCGCCCGCCTCGCGGGCCGCGGCCGCGACGGCGTCGGCGTCGGTGATGTCGAGCGCGAGCACCCGGGCGCCGGGAAGGTCGATCGAGGCGGGGTTGCGGGCGGCGGCGTAGACCGTCGCGCCCCGCTCGAGGAGCTGGGCGGCGAAGTGTCGCCCGATGCCGCGGTTGGCGCCGGTGACGAGTGCGGTGGTGGTGCTGTCGATGTCCATGCCGCTACGCTAGAACCTGACGTTGACGTGAGAGGCAAGTCGTGACGGGCAAGAGGGTGACGGGCAAGAGGGTGACGGGCAAGAGGGTGAGGGGTGGCCGTGCGCATCGGTGAGGTCGCCAGGCAGGCGGGTGTGAGCGTCCGCGCTCTGCGCTACTACGAGGAGCAGGGGCTGCTGACCTCCGAACGCGCTCCGAGCGGCCAGCGGCACTACCCGGTCGCGGCCGTCGAGCGGGTGAAGTTCATCCAGAACCTCTACACGGCGGGGCTGGGCAGCAAAGCCGTCCTGCGGATCCTGCCCTGCATGGAGCACGGGGTCCTCACCGACGAGATGCAGGCGCGGTTGCTCGACGAACGGGAACGGCTGCAGGCCCAGCTCGAGGAGCTGACGGCGACCCGGGACAAGCTCGACGAGGTCATCCGCCTCGGGGAGGCCTACCGCCGCGACCCGGCGGCACTGGGTTGCGAGCGCGCGTCGTGAGCTCCCCCGACGAGCAGCTCGCCCGGTTGCGCAAGGAGGCGAAGGCCAAGGGCTGGACCCTCGAGGCCCCCACCTCGCGGCATCCCGGGTACCTGCTGACCAGCGGGAAACCCGGGGACAAGGACGCCCGGATCGCCTTCGGGGCAGCGGGTCCGGTGCTCACCCTCGCCGAGGTCGAGCAGTGGCTCCGGGAACTGCCACGGACCTGAGGTCGATGTCCGCAGGGGCCAGGACCTGCACCCCGAGCAGCACGACGTCGTCCTCGGCGTAGCCCTCGACCATCCTCAGCAGCTCGTCGCAGATCTCCGCCAGGCTGTGGTGGGGCATCCCGGACACGGTGTGCCGCAACCACTCCAGCCCGTCCTCGATGTCGGCGTCGCGACGTTCCACGAGTCCGTCGGTGAACAGCAGGACGCCCGCCCCGAGGGGCAGGACCAGCCGGTGGTCGCTGCGTCCGGTCTCCGGGTCGAGTCCCAGCAGGAGTTCCGGTTCCGGCTGCAACAGGGTCGCCGAACCGTCCGGCGAGCGCAGCAGCGGCGGCGGGGCGCCGGCGTTGCTCCAGTGCATCGTGCGTTCTCCCTCGCCCGGCCCCTCCTGCAGGGTGAGCAGGACGGAGGTGGCGAGGCCGCCCACGTCGAGGTCCACCAGGGCGTGGTCGAGGCGGGTCAGGACGGTCGCCGGCCCCGCCGCGCTGCAGTAGGCGATGCCGCGCAACAGGTTCCGGACCTGACCCATCACCGCGGCGGACTCCTCGTCGTGCCCGCTCACGTCCCCGACGACCAGCGTCGTGCGACCGTCGGCGGTCCGGAAGCTGTCGTACCAGTCCCCGCCGATCTGGGCGCGCTGCGCCGCGGGTCGGTAGCGGGCGACGACGAGGACGTCCTCGGGCTGGCGCGGTTCGGTCAAGAGGCTGCGCTGCAACGCCTCGGACATGCTGACCGCGTCCGCGGCGACGGCCTGCTCCGTCTCACGGGCTCTGAGTCGGGCGACGGCCTGACCGTACTGGACCGCGATCGTCTCCACGAGGTCCACGTCCACGTCGGGAATCGCCCGGGTCTCCGGCCAGCAGAAGGCCAGTGCGCCGAGCGGACCGTCGCCGGCGCTCAGCGGGACGACGATGCACTCGGGCTCGATCGAGCGCAGGCCGGTCCTGAGGGCGGTGGCGAGGTGGGAGACCTGGTCCCGGGCCAGTTCGCCCCGGGTGGTCACCCGCCGCTCCGCCGTGTTTGTGACCTGCCAGAGGTCGAGGGGGCCGTCGGGGTCGAGGAGCGGGACCAGGGCGATCTCGACGCTGGCCGCGCCCACGGCCTCCAGTCCCAGACCGGCCACCACCTCGATCAGCACCTCCTGGTGCTGAGCCTGGGCGAGGCGCAGCGCCGCGCCGCCGAGGGCACTGACCCGCTGCGCCGCCGAACGTTCCGCCGCTCTCGCCGATTCGACCTCGCGGAGGCGGACGAAGAGTTCGGCCTCCACGTCGCGGGTGTGCGAACGATCGTCCTCACGGTTCCGCACGTAGTCGGTGACGTCCTCGATGCGCTGCAGGACGTGGTCCGTACTCCCGTCCGCGCCCGGCAGCGGTGCGCAGACCAGCGACCACCAACGCTGGACGAGCTCCCCGGTGGTGGGGTCGCGGACGTCGTAGGTGAACAGCGGCAACGATTCCGTGCTGCCCTCGTCGCGGGCGCGCAGGAAAGCGGTCTCCAGCGGGTTCCCACCGTCCTCGGACAGGGACTCCGGCGTGGGCGGGAACGCGTCGAAGACGTGGCGTCCGATCAGCTGGTTCCGGTCGCGCCCGAGGAGTCGGCAGTAGGCGTGGTTCGCCTCGACGATGACCAGTTCCCGGTCCATGACCAGGAACGCCGCCGGCAATCCGTCGAACAGCGCGGCGAAGTCGCGCACGGCGTCGGCCATCCCCCCACCCTCCGTTATCTAGACATCACTCTTAGCACGCGGCTGGGGGGGCGCGGGAGCAGAACGGTGAAGATCACGTCCAGCTGGCGGTCACGCTGTTGCGCGCGAGCTGCGCCAGTTCGGCCTCGCTGAACCCGGCCTCGTCGCGCAGGCGCCGGTAGTTGTCGCCGACGTGGCCGCCGAAGTACGTCGGGTCGTCGGAGTTGACCGTCACCAGGGCTCCCGCGTCGAAGAGTTCCCGGATCGGGTGCGACGCCAGGTCGGGGACGACCTTGAGCCGGAGGTTCGACACCGGGCACATCGTCAGCGGTACCTGGTCCCGGACCACCCGGTCCACCAGGGCGGGGTCGCTCACGATCGCCACCCCGTGGTCGATCCGGTCGACGTGGCAGAGGTCGAGGGCCTCCCAGACGTAGGACGCCGGCCCCTCCTCACCCGCGTGGCAGGTCGTCCGGAAACCCCGCTCGCGAGCGGTCGCGAAGTAGCGGACGAACTTCGACGGCGGGTTGCCGAGCTCGGAGGAACCCAGGCCGAACCCCACGATGCGGTCGGCCCAGGGCATCACGGCCTCCAGCATCGCCAGCGCGTCGTCCTCCGAGCGGTGGCGTTGCGCGCTCGCGACGAGCGCGGCGTCGATGCCGGTCTCCTCGCGGGCGCGGGCGAAGCCGTCGAAGAGCCCCTCGAGCTGGTCCTCGAGCGGGATGCCGTTGGCCAGGAACGTCTGCGGACCGAAGAAGACCTCGGCCCGGGTGACCCCGTCGGCCGCCGCCCGGCGCAGGTAGGTGGTGGCCAGGTCGGCGAAGTCGTCGCGGCGGCGCAGCACCCGGCACCCCTGGAAGAACACGTCGAGGAAGGACTGGAGGCTGGAGAACTCGTACGCCGAGTCGACGTCCTCGACGCTCGTGTACGGCACGTCGACGTCGTTCTCCCGGGCCATCCGCAACAGCTCGGCGGCCTCCAGGGTCCCCTCGAGGTGGACGTGCAGTTCGGCCTTGTCGAGTTCCTCGATCACGTCCCGACCCTACCGAGGTGGGTTCAGTCCTGCGGGGGTTCTCCGCGGAGCCGTTCCATCTCGCGACGGTCGCGCTTCGTCGGCCGTCCGGCCCCGCGGTCGCGGGTGCCGAACGCGCCGAAGAACTCGTCCTTCGGGGGCGGGGGTGGGGAGTTGTCGACGTAGGCGGCCTGCGCGATGGGGGCGCCCACCCGCTTCTCGAGCAGCTGCACCACCTCGAAGACCTTCTCGTACCCCTCGACCCGCACGCGCACCTCGTCGCCGACGTGCACGCTGGTCGAGGGTTTCGCGCGTTCGTCGTTGACGCGCACGTGGCCCGCCTTCACGGCGGCGGACGCGAGCGAGCGGCTCTTGTAGAGCCGCACCGCCCACGTCCACTGGTCGATCCTCGTCATCGGTTCCCCACCATCAGTTCCCCGAGAGGACCCCGTCGACGAGTTCCTGCGCCTCGGCCTGCACCCGCGCGAGGTGCTCGCCGCCCTGGAAGGACTCGGCGTAGATCTTGTAGACGTCCTCGGTGCCCGACGGGCGGGCGGCGAACCAGGCGCTCTCGGTGACGACCTTCAGGCCACCGATCGCCGCCCCGTTGCCGGGGGCCTCGGTGAGCTTCGCGACGATCTTCTCGCCCGCGAGCTCGGTCGCGCTGACCTGGTCGGCCGAGAGCTTCGAGAGCGTCGCCTTCTGCTCGCGGGTCGCGGCCGCGTCGGAGCGCTTGTACTCCGGCGCTCCGAACTCCGTCGTCAGGTCGGCGTAGTGCTGGCTGGGCGTCCGGCCCGTCACGGCGGTGATCTCCGAGGCGAGCAGGGCCAGCAGGATGCCGTCCTTGTCGGTGCTCCAGACCGACCCGTCCTTGCGCAGGAAAGAGGCGCCCGCGCTCTCCTCGCCGCCGAAGCCGACGGAGGCGTCCAGCAGACCCGGGACGAACCACTTGAACCCGACGGGGACCTCGAGCAGCGTGCGGCCGAGGGACTCCGCCACCCGGTCGATCATCGAGCTCGACACCAGCGTCTTGCCGATCGCGGCGCTCTGCGGCCAGCCCTTCCGGTTGCCGAACAGGTACTGGATCGCGACGGCGAGGTAGTGGTTGGGGTTCATCAGCCCGTCGGGGGTGACGATGCCGTGCCGGTCGGAGTCGGCGTCGTTGCCGGTGGCGATCTGGAACTGGTCGCGCTTGGCGATGAGCGAGGCCATCGCGGACGGCGAGGAGCAGTCCATGCGGATCTTCTCGTCCCAGTCCAGCGTCATGAACCGCCAGGTCGGGTCCACCAGCGGGTTCACGACCGTGAGGTCGAGCTTGTGACGGTCGGCGACGGCCTGCCAGAACTCGACGCTCGCGCCCCCGAGGGGGTCGGCGCCGATGCGGATCCCGGCGTCGCGGATCGCGTCGATGTCCAGGACGTTGGGCAGGTCGTCGACGTAGGTGCCCAGGAAGTCGTAGCCCTGCGCGGCCGCGCGGGCCTTCGCGAACGGCACGCGCTTCACGCCCTCGAGACCGGCCTCCAGGTAGGCGTTCGCCGTCTTCGCGATCCAGCCCGTCGCGTCGGTGTCGGCGGGGCCGCCGTTCGGCGGGTTGTACTTGAAACCGCCGTCGCGGGGCGGGTTGTGCGAGGGGGTGACGACGATGCCGTCGGCCAGGCCGCTGCCGGTCGTGCGGATCGAGGAGCCGTCGCGGTTCGCGCGCAGGATGGCGTGCGAGACCGCCGGCGTCGGGGTCCAGGAGTCACGGTCGTCGACGAGCACGGTGACGTCGTTGGCGGCGAGGACCTCGAGGGCGGACACCCACGCCGGTTCCGACAGCGCGTGGGTGTCGCGACCGATGAACAGCGGACCGTCGAAGCCCTGCTCGCGGCGGTAGTCCACGATCGCCTGCGTGGTGGCGAGGATGTGGTTCTCGTTGAACGCCGCGTCGAGGCTGGACCCGCGGTGGCCCGAGGTGCCGAACGCGACGCGCTGTCCGACGTCGGAGGGGTCCGGCTGGGTCGCGTAGTAGGCCGTGACGACGTGCGAGACGTCGATGAGGTCCGAGGGTTCTGCGAGCTGTCCTGCGCGCGAGTTCGTCATGGCTTCCTCGTCACTCCTGCGGTTCCGGTGCCACCGCGCTCTGCGGTCGAGACCGATGATGCTGCACCCGTGCCCGCCATCCCGCCACCGCCCTGCCGCGGCGACCCGGGACGCTCAGGCGGGGAGGCCGTCCGTCCCGCGGGCCCGGGGCAGCTTCGCGGCGTACATGCGCCGGTCCGCCTCGGCGAGGGCGTCGGCGGCCGACCAGGTCCCGTCGCACACGAGGACACCGGTGCTCGCCCCCCACGCGACGACGTCCGAGGGTCGCTGCGCCCGGGCGAGAGCCTCCGCGTAGCGGGCCACGCACCCCTCGGCGTCGGCGGCCTCGTCGAGCTCGGCGCAGACGACGAACTCGTCCCCGGCCAGTCGCGCGACGGTGTCGCCGCCACGCGAACCGCTGAGCAGGTGCTGCGCGACGCGGTGCAGGACCTCGTCCCCGGCGGCGTGCCCCAGCCGGTCGTTGACGGCCTTGAACCCGTCGAGGTCGACGAAGGCCAGCAGCACGTACCCGCCCCGGCGGGCCGCGCCGCTCAGCGCCTGCTCGAGGCGGTCGATGAACAGCAGCCGGTTGGGCAGGCCGGTGAGGCCGTCGTGGGTGGCCACGTGGGCCAGGTGCCGCTCACGGCGGACGCGCTCGGTGACGTCGCAGGCCGTCACGACCACCGCGACCCCCTCGGGGAGCTCGATCGTGGTCTCCACCGACTCGATGCGGACCTCCTCGCCGCCGGGACGCACGAGGGTGACCTCCGCGGACCCGGACAGCGCCCGTCCGCCCAGCAGGCGCTCGGTGCGGGCCTGGACGAGCTGGGCGGAGGCCGGGTGGACCAGGTGCGACATCCACAGGCCCACGGCCTGCCCCGGGCCCGTCCCGAGCATCTCCTCGGCGCAGCGGTTGGCGTAGACGATCCGGTCGTCGAGGTGGATCCACACCCCCATCGGCACCTGCTGGACCAGCTGCTCGAACGGCACGGTGACCTGTGGCCGCGACGTCACGCTGACGCGTCCGCTGTCCATCGGGTCCCCTTCCGCCACCGCGCGTCGCCGGCGGGTGCAGGGACGGGTGGAGCAATGAGGTAACGCTACGTGATGCTCGTCCTTACAGAAAGTGGTTGAGTGCTGCATCACCCGTTCGCGGCGCCTCCCGCCGGGAGCGTCGGTCCTCAGGTGGTCTCGCGCGCCTTGAGGTGGCCGAGGAGGGCCGCGAGCAGGGCGATGACCGCGGCGAGGGCCAGGCCCGCGCCGATGTGCCAGCGCAGCAGGGCCGCGCCGACCGCGGCCCCGGCCAGGATGAGGACGACCGCGCCGATCCGGCGCCGCCACCCCTCGCCCGTGCCCCCCGCGAGCCGGGAGTCCGCGGCGAGGCCGGTGAGCGTGGAGGTCACGACGACCGTGGTCACGTCCTTGACCGCGAGGCGGCGGGCAGCGGCGCCCTGACCACCCATGACCACCCCGAGGACGCCCGTGACGGCCAGCGCGGCGGGCGGTGCGGTGGTGCCGGCCTCGACGGGGACGCCCTGCAGCCCCGTGACCACGGCGGCCAGCACGGCGAGTCCGACCCCGACGAGTCCGAAGACCACCGAGGAGGCCGTCGTCCAGCCCGCCGGCGCCTTGCGCAGGACCCGGCCGACGACGGTGGCGCCCACGAGGAACCCGAGCAGCGCGACGATCGGGCCGAGGATCGGCAGGTCCTCCGCGCCCGTGAGGGCCATGCCGAGGATCACGACGTTGCCCGTCATGTTCGCCGTGAACACGCGGTCGAGGCCGAGGTAGCCGACGGCGTCGACGATGCCGGTCGAGAACGTCAGGACCAGCATGAGCGCCAGGTGCCACTTCTTCGCCACGAAACTCCCCGTTCCTCCAGGTGAGTTCCGGAAGATACCGGAGCGTCGGCAACACAGCCGAAACAAAGCGGGAGTACGGTCCCCGATTGTATACGTTCCTGACCTGCTCGTCGGCGTCCCGAAGGTGTTCACATGAAGGTCCGCGTCCCGTGCTCGCTCGCCGCGCTGCTCCTCCTCACCGGCTGCGTGGCCGTCCAGCCCGTGCAGCCCGCCCCCGACCGCGAGGACGTCACCGGCGTCGCGATCGGTTCCCGCCCCGTCGCCGACGGCGGCGACCTGGTGATGGCGCTGTCGGCCGAACCCGACAAGCTCGACCCGACCACGTCCTCCTCGCTGTACACGCGCTACGTCATGAACGCCGTGTGCGAGAAGCTCTACGACATCGACGCCGACGGGAACCTCGTCCCGCAGCTCGCCGCGGCACTGCCGACGATCTCGCCCGACGGCCTCACCGTCACGATCCCCGTCCGCACCGGCCCGGTGTTCGCGGACGGAACCCCCTTCGACGCCGCCGCCGTCGTCACGACCCTCCAGCGGAACCTGACCCTCGAAGGGTCATCGCGCAAGAGCGAACTCGGACCCGTCGCCGACGTCACCGCCCCCGACCCCGCGACCGTCGTCGTCAGGTACAAGACGCCGTTCTCCCCGCTCACCGCGGCGCTCGCGGACCGGGCCGGGATGATCATGTCGCCCACGGCGCTGGCCGCCGAAGGGACGAACTTCGGTGCGCACCCCGTGTGCGTGGGGCCGTTCAAGTTCGTCGAACGCGTCCCGCAGACCTCCATCACCGTCGAACGCGACCCGCTGTACTACGCCGCCGACGAGGTTCACCTGGACACCATCACCTACCGCATCATGACCGACGCCAACATCCGCGCCGCGAACCTCCGCTCCGGTGACGTCCAGGTCGCCGACAGCCTCTCCCCGCAGGACGTCGACGCGCTGGCCCAGGAGAAGGACGTCGGGTTGCTGCAGACCGGATCGTTCGGCTACCAGGCGGTGACGTTCAACCTCGGCAACACCGAGGGGACCGGGAAACCTCCCGGCCGCATCGACACGCCGCTGGCCACCGACCCGCGGATCCGGGAGGCGTTCTCGCTGTCGGTGGACCGGACCGCGCTGGTGAACTCGGTGTTCAACAACTGGTACGAACCCGCCTGCTCGTTCGTCCCACCGGACAGCACGTACTCCACCGAGGCGAGCGAGGCCTGCCCCACCTACGACCCCGCGCGGGCCAAGCAGCTCCTCACTGAGGCCGGCGTCGAGCTGCCCTACCGGTTCACCATGGCGACCTCGAACACCGCCGACTCGTTGCGACTGGCCCAGGCCCTGCAGGCCAGCGTCGTCGCCGGCGGTTTCGACCTCACCATCCAGCCGGTGGAGTACTCGACCCTGCTGGACCAGCAGACCAGCGGTGACTTCGAGGCCGTGCAGCTCGGCTGGTCGGGCCGCGTCGACCCCAACGGCAACAGCGCGAGCTTCCTCAGCACCGGGGCCGGGAACAACTACTCCGGGTACTCCTCGCCCGAGGCCGACGACCTCGTCAAGGCCGCGGCCCGGGCCACCGACCCCGCGCAACGCGCCGAGCTCTACGGGAAGCTGGTGACCGTCGTGCAGCGCGACAACCCGATCGTCTACCTGTACCGGCAGCGCAGCATCACCGGGTACACCACCCAGGACCCCGGCGTGGCCGGGATCGAGACCTACGCCGACGGAGTGGTCCGGTTGTCCCGGGCCGCGTTCCTGGCCGGAGGGAAGTGACCGTGGCGAGATTCCTGCTCACCCGATTGTGGCAGAGCGCCGTCACCCTCGTGCTCGCCTCGATGGTGGTCTTCGCCGGGGTCCGGGCCCTGCCGGGTGACCCGGCGCTCGCGGCCGCCGGCGAGGAGGCGACCCCCGAGGCCGTCGCGGCGATCCGGGCCCAGCTCGGTCTCGACCAGCCGATCTGGGTGCAGTACTGGCGGTTCGCGCACGACCTGCTCTCCGGCGACCTCGGCACCTCGGTGCGCACCGGGACCCCGGTCACCGAACTCATCGGCGCCACGTTGCCGGTGACGGCCTGGCTGGCCCTCTACGCGATGGCGTTCGCCGTGGTCATCGGCCTGGTCGCCGGAACGCTCGCGGCGGTCCGGCGCGGAACCCCGCTGGAGTTCGGGCTGAACACGCTCTCGATCCTGGGGTTGTCCGTCCCCAGCTTCTGGCTCGGGTTGCTCGCGATCCTCTACCTCGCCGTCGGCCTCGGCTGGTTCCCCGCCTCCGGCTACGTCTCCCCGGTGGAGGACCCGTTGCGGGCGCTGCACCACCTCACCCTGCCCGCGGTGATCCTGGGTACCGGGATCGCGGCTGTCGTCATGCGCCAGACCCGCGCGTCGATGCTCGCCAACCTCGGCGCCGACTACGTCCGGACGGCCCGCGCGAAGGGCGCCTCCCGCGCCCGCGTCGTCGTCCGGTTCGCGCTGCGGAACTCCCTCGTCGTCGTCGTGACCCTCGTCGGGCTGCAGCTCGGCGGGTTGATCTCCGGCGCCGTCGTCACCGAACGCATCTTCGGCCTGCCCGGTTTCGGCAAGCTCACCCTCGACTCGGTGTTCAGCCGTGACTACCCCGTCATCGAAGGAGTCGTCCTCGTCGTGACCCTCGCCTACATCGTCATCAACCTGGCCGTGGACGTCCTCTACAGCGTCCTCGACCCCCGCATCCGGGTGGCGGGGGCGACCTCGTGAGCGCGGCGACGGAGACGAGCGTGGACCGGTTGTCGGTGGACCTCGGGTCGAGCCGCGGGCGGGTCCTGAAGAACCTGCTGCACGACCGCCTCGGTCTGACCGGCGGGATCCTGCTGCTGCTCGTCGTCGTGGCCGCGGTGTTCGCGCCGCTCATCGCGCCGCACCCCCCGACGCAGGTCCACTTCGAGACCCCGTTCCAGCAACCCCGGACGGTGGGTTTCCCGCTCGGCACCGACGACCTGGGCCGCGACATCCTGTCCCGCGTGCTGTTCGGGACCCGGGCCTCGCTCGAGGTCGGGATCCTCGCCGTCGCGCTGTCCATCGTCGTCGGCGCCCCGCTGGGGCTGGTCGCGGGCTACTGGCGCCGTCTCGACGCGGTCGTCTCCCGCCTCACCGACCTGACGCTGGCGTTCCCGTTCCTCGTCCTGGCCGTCGGGCTGGCGGCGATCCGCGGGGCCAGCCTGTCGAACGCGGCGATCGCGCTGGGCATCGCGCACGTCCCGCAGATGATCCGGGTGGTCCGCGCGGAGACCCTGCGGCTGAAGGGCTCGGAGTACGTCCTGGCCGCCCGGAGCATGGACGCCTCGGGGTTGCGGATCCTCGCCACCCACCTCCTGCCCAACGCCGTACCCTCGATCATCGTGCAGGCGACCGTCATCATGCCCGCCGTCGTCATCGGCGAGGCGCTGCTGTCGTTCCTCGGGCTGGGGATCCAGCCGCCCACCCCGAGCCTCGGGATCATGCTCTCCGACGCCCAGCAGTACATCTTCCGCGCGCCGTACGCGGCCCTCTTCCCCGGTCTGGCGATCGTCCTGGTCTGCCTGGCCTTCAACCTGTTCGGCGACGCGCTGCGCGACGCCCTCGAACCCGGAGGACACCGGTGAGCCCCTTCTCGCCCGACTTCACGCAACCGTCCGACGAGACCACCCGCCCCACCCTGCAGGGCACCTTCGGCATGACGGCGACGACGCACTGGATCGCGACGGCCGTCGGGCAGTCCGTCCTCGAACGCGGCGGCAACGCCTTCGACGCCGCCGTCGCCGCGGGTTTCACCCTGCACGTCGTGGAACCCCACCTCAACGGCCCGGGCGGCGACATGACGGCCGTCCTCGCCACCGCTGCGGACCCGACGCCCGTCGTGCTGAACGGGCAGGGGCCGGCGCCCGCGGCGGCGACCGTCGCGCACTACCGCGGGGAAGGTCTCGACCTCGTGCCCGGCGCCGGTGGGCTCGCGGCGGCCGTCCCGGGGGCGGTCGACGCGTGGATGGTCCTGCTGCGCGAGCACGGCACCTGGGAACTCGCCGACGTCCTCGCGCCCGCCATCGGCTACGCCCGCGACGGGCACCCCGTGCTGCGCCGGGTCGGGCGGACGATCGCCTCCGTCGAGCAGCTGTTCCGCGACCACTGGCCCACCTCGGCCGCGTTGTGGATGCCCGAGGGACGGATCCCCGAACCGGGCGAGGTCGTCACCAACCCCGCCTACGCCCGCACCCTGGAACGCCTGCTCGAGGCCGGGAAGGCCGAGACGACCCGCGAGGGCCGGATCGAGGCGTTCCGGCGGGAGTGGCGGGAGGGTTTCATCGCCCGCGAGGCCGTCGAGTTCCTCCGCACCCCGCACCGCCACTCCTCCGGCACCGACCACGCCGGGGTCATCGAGGTCTCCGACTTCGCCGGGTTCTCGGCCGGTCTCGAGGAGGCCGTCACGATCGAGTTCCGGGGGACGACGGTCGCCAAGACCGGGCCGTTCGGCCAGGGCCCCGTCCTGCTGCAGGCGCTGCGGATCCTCGACGGGTTCGAGGACGCCGACCTCGACCCCTCGACGGAACGCGGCGCGCACACGGTCCTCGAGGCGCTGAAGCTCGCCCTCGCCGACCGGGACGCCTACTACGGGTCGCAGGCCGATCCGGCGGTGCTGGCTCAGCTGCTCTCGCCGGAGTACGCGGCGACGCGACGCGCACTCATCACCGACCGCGCCTCGCACGAGTTCCGCCCCGGTGTCGTCGAGGGCGCGGAACCGTTCCGGCCGCCGCTGGCCACCGAGGCCCCCGACGCGGTGGGGGTGGGGGAGCCCACCGTCGGCGAGCCCACGGTGGAGGCCAGCGGGACCACCCGCGGCGACACCTGCCACCTCGACGTCGTCGACCGCTGGGGGAACATCGTCTCCGCCACGCCGTCGGGCGGGTGGTTGCAGTCCTCCCCGACGATCCCGGAACTCGGCTTCTGCCTCGGGTCGCGGTTGCAGATGACGTGGCTGGAGGAGGGTTCCCCCTCCGCCCTCGCCCCGGGGGAACGGCCGCGCACCACCCTGACCCCGACGCTGCTGCTGCGCGACGGGGTTCCCGTCGCGGCACTGGGAACCCCCGGCGGCGACCAGCAGGACCAGTGGCAGTTGCTCTACCTGCTGCGGACCCTCGTCGGCGGGTACTCGCCGCAGCAGGCCATCGACGCCCCCGCCCTGCACACGACATCGATGCCGGGGTCGTTCTGGCCCCGGACGTGGACCCCGGGGGGTGCCGTCGTCGAGGACCGGATCGGGGCGGACGTCGTCGCCGGTCTGCGCGCCCGCGGGCACGAGGTGACCGTGGCCGGCGGGTGGACGCTCGGGCGGTTGTCCGCCGTCGAACGGGACCCGGCCACCGGCGTCCTGCAGGCCGCGGCGAACTCCCGCGGTGCCCAGGGTTACGCGGCGGGGCGGTGAGCGGGGTGGACGAGCTGCTGAGGATCGAAGGACTCGACGTCGCCTACGGCACGAACACCGTCGTCCACGGGGTGGACCTCACCGTGGGGCGCGGCCAGCGGGTCGCGGTGGTGGGGGCCTCGGGGTCGGGCAAGTCGACCACGGCCGCCGCGGCGATCGGGTTGCTGTCGGGTCGGGGCCGCATCACCGCCGGGCGGATCCTCTTCGACGGTGAGGACGTCACCGCGGCGGTGCAGGGCCGGGACGAACGTCGCGCCGCCCGGCTGCGCGGACGCCAGATCGGCCTCGTCCCGCAGGACCCGATGTCGAACCTGAACCCCTCCGCGCGGGTGGGGCGACAGGTCGCGGAGACCCTGGTCATCCACGGGATGGCCCGCGGGGCGACGGCGCGGGCGCGGGCGGTGGAACTGCTGGAGGAGGCCGGGATCCCCGACGCCGGCCGCCGGGCGAAGCAGTACCCGCACGAGTTCTCCGGCGGGATGCGCCAGCGCGTCCTCATCGCGATGGCGCTGGCCGCGGAACCGGAACTCCTCATCGCCGACGAACCCACCTCCGCGCTCGACGTCACCGTCCAGCGCCAGATCCTCGACCACCTCGAACGCCTCACGGCGGCCCGGGGTGCCTCGCTGCTGCTCATCACCCACGACCTGGCCCTCGCCGCGGACCGCTGCGACGAGGTCGTGGTGATGTCGGCGGGTCGGATCGTGGAGACCGGTGCGGCGCAGGGTGTCCTGCGCTCCCCGGCGCACGAGTACACCCAGCGGTTGGTCGCCGCGGTGCCGGGACGCACCGAACCCCGCACCGCCCCGGAGGGGGCGGCGGAGGTGCTGCGGGTCGAGAACCTCGTCAAGGACTACCGGGTCCGCGGCCGGCGCGAACGGTTGCGGGCGGTGTCCGACGTGTCGTTCTCGGTGCGGGCCGGGACCACGACGGCCGTCGTGGGGGAGTCCGGGTCGGGGAAGTCGACGACGGCGCGGATGGTCCTGGGGTTGGAGGAACCGACGTCGGGCACGGTGACGCTCGACGGTGGGCGCCGCGACATGCAACCCGTGTTCCAGGACCCCTACGGTTCGCTGGACCCGACGATGACCGTCGAACGGCTGATCGACGAACCGCTGCGGGTGTTCTCGGTCGGTGACGCCCGGGCCCGCCGGGAACGCGTCGGTGAACTGCTCGACCAGGTCGCCCTCGGCCGCGACCTGGCGCAGCGACGCCCGGCGGAACTCTCCGGTGGGCAGCGGCAGCGGGTCGCGATCGCCCGGGCGCTCGCGCTGAACCCGAAGCTGGTGGTGTGCGACGAGGCCGTCTCGGCCCTCGACGTCCTGGTCCAGAAGCAGGTGCTGGAACTCCTGGGCCGGTTGCAGGCCGACCTCGGGGTGAGCTACCTGTTCATCACCCACGACCTCGCCGTCGCGCGCAGCATCGCGCACGACGTGCTGGTCATGCGGCGCGGGGAGGTCGTCGAAGCGGGCAGGATCGAGGACGTGTTCGACCACCCCCAGCACGAGTACACCCGCGAACTCCTGACGGCGATCCCCGGGGCCACCCCCCGTCGCGCGGCCTGAGGTGGGCGCCACGGCGGAACGGGTCACCGAGGCCCTGCGCCAGGACGTCCTCAGCGGCGCGCTGCCCCCGGGATCCCGCCTCACCGAGACCCTCCTGGCGCAGCGGTACGGGACCTCCCGCGTCCCGGTGCGGGAAGCCGTGCGGGCCCTGGCCGCCGACGGTTTCCTCGACCTGCGCCCCAACGCGGGTGCAACGGTCGCCGCCGTGCCCGTCGACGACCTCGCGGACCTCTACGCCGTCCGCACGGTCGCCGAGGGGATCACCGCGGCCCGCTGCGCGCGGCGGGTCGCGGCGGGGGACGCGGACGGGCTCGTCGCCGAACTCGGGGAGATCGTCGAGGCGGGTTTCGCGGCGCTGGCCGAGGAACGGGCGGCCGAGGGGGCCCGGCTGAACGCCGAGTTCCACGCGAGCATCGCGCGGGCCTCGGGAGCGGCGAGCATGACGATGGTGCTGCGCCGGGTGACCGAGCGGATCCAGTGGGCCTACGCGACGACCGTCCCGCAGCAGGGGAAGCGGGCCTGGACCGAGCACCGCCAGATCGTCGCCGCCATCGCGGCGGGCGACGAGGCCCGGGCGAGCCGCTGCATGGAGACCCACGTCGAGAGGTCGCGGGCGGGGTTCCACGGCCGCTGAGCCCCGCTCGTCCACCTCGACGCGGTGGCGGGGACGTCGATCACCGCCGTTCTCGTGCTGCGCTCCAGCGGCGCACGGGAACCTGGTAGCGGATCAGCCGTGCGGAGTTGACGGCCACGAAGACCGAGGACGCGTTGTGCGCGATGGCCGCCACCACGGGCGACAGCGCCCCCGCGGCACCGAGCGCCAGCCCCAGGCCGTTCACGGCGATCGAGGCGCCGTAGTTCTGCTTGATCAGACCCAGGGTCCGGTCCCCCAGGTCCCGCAACTGCAGCAACCGGCGCAGGTCGTCGCCGACGAGCGCGACGTCGGCGGTCTCGACGGCGACGTCGGTGCCCGACATGCCCATCGCGATCCCGAGATCGGCCAGGGCCAGCGCCGGGGCGTCGTTCGTGCCGTCGCCCACCACGGCGACGGTGAAGCCCTCGGCCTGCAGGGCCCGCACGACGTCCTGCTTGTCCTCCGGCATCGTCTCCGCGCGGAAATCGGTGATGCCGAGTTCCGCGGCGACGGCAGCGGCCGTGTCGGGGTTGTCGCCGGTGAGCATGACGATCCGCTGAACCCCGCTGCGGCGCAGGGTGTCCAGCACCTCGTGCGCCTCCGGGCGGACCTCGTCGCGCAGACTCACCAACCCCGTGAGAACTCCGTCCACGGCCAGCAGCAGCGGGGTCTCGGCGGCCCGCTGCAACCGGTCCACCCAGTCGGTGGCGTGCTCGTCGACGCTCACGCCCTCGCGGCGCATCAACCCCGGCGATCCCACGAGCAGGACCCGGCCGTTGGCCTGCACGCGCATCCCCAGACCGAGGATGACCTCGCACTCCTCGTGGGTGGGGATGAGCAGGTGACGTTCCTCGGTGGAACGGATGACGGCCTGGGCCAGCGGGTGCCTGGAGTGCACCTCGGAGTTCGCGGCCTCGGAGAGGACCTGCTCGGGGGTCCAGTCCTCGCGGAAGGACAACACGTTCGTCACGACGGGACGGCCGACGGTCAGGGTCCCGGTCTTGTCGAAGACGAACGCGTCGACACGACCCGCGGCTTCCAGGTGCGAACCGCCCTTGACGAGGATCCCGCGCCGGGCCCCGTTGCCGATGGCCGCGCTGATGGCCGTCGGCGTGGCCAGTCCGACCGCGCAGGGGCAGGCGATGAGCAGCATCGTCATGGCCCGCCGCACGTCGCGGGTGAACACCAACGTCGCCAGGGCCAGGCCGAAGGAGGCGGGGACGAACTTGCGGCTGAACGCGTCGCCCACGGTCTGCACGGGGGCACGGTCGGCCTGGGCGTCCTCGACGCGGGCGATGATCCGTCCCACCGCGGTGTCCGAACCCGTCGCGGTGGCCCGGACGACGAGACGTCCGCGCAGGTTGACGCTGCCGGCCAGCACGGGGTCACCGACGGCGCGCTGGACGGGGAGGTTCTCCCCCGTCAGCGCGGCCTGGTCCACGACGGCCTCGCCCTCGACGACCAGGCCGTCGACGGGCACGGTGGACTGGTCGTGGACGACGACGAGGTCGCCGACCCGCAGTTCGGCGAGGTCGACGCGCTGCTCGACGAACTGCCCGTCGGCGGTGTTCCGCCGCACCCACGCGGTGGCCTCGCTGCCCTGCAGCAGGTCTGCGATGGCCCGCCGGGTGCGGCGCAGCGTGAGGTCCTGCAGGTACTCCCCGATGTTGAGCAACCAGAGCACGGTGAGGGCCACGACGTTCTCGCGCAGCAACAGGCTCGCGACCGTGGCGGCGGAGACCAGCGCGTCGGTGCCCGCGCTCCGCTTCCCGACGAGGGAACCGAAGGCCCCCTTGAGGAAGGGGTAGCCGGAGAAGATCGTCACACCCGTCGCGACGAGACGGGAGGTCGGGCCGAGCAACGCCGGGCGACCGAAGGCGTAGCGGCGCAGGCCCAGCAGGGCCAGTGCGGCACCGCCGACGGCGATGCGGGCCACCTCACCGTTGCCGACGTCGGCCGAGCGCGGGGTGCGGGACGGCTCGGCGTCGTGGGCGACCCGCGCGCTGGAGGCGACCGCGGCCGCCATCTGCTCCACGTGCAGGGTCGCGGGGTCGAAGTGCACGACGACGTTGCCCGTCACGGGGTAGGCCCGCGCCAGGCGGACACCGTCGAGGCGGTCGAGGGCTTCTTCGGCCGCGACCGCACGAGCTGGGCTGCGGCGCAACCAGTCCGCCTGCAGCCGCAGGCGACCCGGAGCCACGGCCATGACGTTCAGCGGCGACAACTCGACCGGGGTCCAGGTGGGGGTGGACACGTGTGCACCTCCTGAAGGGGGGGACGGTGAACCGGGACCGCTCAGTGCTGGTGGTCGTGCCCCGCCTGCGGGGTGGGCGGCACGGGAACCTGCTCGCCGAGCTCGTCGTAGGCCTGGGCCACGATGTCGCCGCTGCCCAGGCGCAGGCGCTCGACCCCGGTCTCGGCGGCGCGGGAGGCCTTGATGCCGGCCTTGGTCCCGCTGACGGCGAGGCGGCGCAGGGCCGCGCCGCCGCGGCCGTCGCCGAGGGCCTTGACGATCCCGGCCGAGGCGGCTGCGGTGAGGGCGAGACGCCCGAGGGGCGCGGCGATGGGCAGCACGGAAGACCTCCTGAGACGACGGACGTTCATTCCACCACGAGCGGATCGGTGAGGAGGTGGGCCGGGACGTGGGGCTCTCGCGGGCCCAGCCACGCCTCGAACCCGTCCTCCTCGGGGCCCTGGGTACCGGCGGCCTGCTGGGCCGCCTCCTCCTGCGCCCCGGCTTCCTCGGGCACCGTGGCCAGAACGTCGGTGAAGGCGGTCCGCACCCGGTCCCTGTCGCCGGGTTCGGTGCCGGTGACGACGAGGTGGGTGCTGCGGTCCCCGGGGCGCCAGGTGCCGGTCTCGCCGATGCTCAGCTGGCCCCCGGCGCCGTCCCACGCGCAGACCGTGCCCGGGCGGGTGGTGAGGCGGAAGGTGCCGCGGGCGCGCAGACGCCCGGCGCCGAGGTCCTCGATCCGTTCCAGCAGCCGGCCCGGGTGCAGCGTGCGGTCGGAGGTCAGCTCCACGGTCCAGACCCCGCAGGTGTCCTCGACCGGGGGGCGGCGCACGGTCAGCAGGTCGGCGCGGGCGCCGCTGCGGTGCGTCCTGCCCGCAACGTCGACGAGCTGCGCGCCGCCGGTGTCCTCCAGGGGCAGCACCGGTACCGCCGGGCCGCACAGGTGGGCGAGCAGGGTGCGTGCGCGCCCGTCGGGGGTGCCGTCGGTCAGCACCAGGTCCGCCTCGTCGAGCTGCCGGGCCAGGGCCTCGCCGACGGCGCGTTCGTCGTCCTCGCCGAGGGCGGTGCCGCGTTCGGACAGCAGCGCGTCGCCGAGGAGGTCGTCGACGAGGCAGGCGGCCTCGACGGCGGCCACGACCCCGCGCACGGCGACGGCGTCGCGCAGGTCGTCCTGCGTGCACAGCGCGGCCAGGACCGGGGTGGGGTCGGCGCCGACCGGCAGGGCCAGCACGAGGGCGGACCAGCGGCCGGTCGCCGCGATGGCCGCCACCGTCGGCAGGAGGTCCTCGCGCTGGGCGCAGCCCAGGCAGGCGTGCTCGAGCGGGACCACGACGTCCTCCA
Source organism: Kineococcus sp. GCM10028916 (assembly GCF_042674865.1). Taxonomy (NCBI): domain Bacteria; kingdom Bacillati; phylum Actinomycetota; class Actinomycetes; order Kineosporiales; family Kineosporiaceae; genus Kineococcus; species Kineococcus sp. GCM10028916. The sequence continues at coordinate 235,114 of NZ_JBHTFM010000003.1, forward strand.
CCACGCCGCCGAAGTCGCTCACGACGCGCCGCAGGTCGTCGGCCCCGAGGTCGTAGCGCAGGACGACGGCGCCGGGGACGTCGCAGAAGACGGTGCTCGTCACCAGGTCGCGTTGCAGCGGGTGGACCGAGGTCACGACGGTGATCGGCAGGACGGGCGACACGGACACCTCCACATGAGAACGGTTCTCGTTTAGGGTGACGCTACCAGCCGCCGAACCCTGGAGGAGACGTGCCCCGTCCCGCAGTCCGCACGCCCGCTGAACCGTTCACCACGCCGACGACCCCGCCGCCCGTCCCCGCGCCCCGGGGTTGGGTGCTCGTCCCCGCCGGGGAACCCGGCCTGCTGCACCGGGCGCGCGCCGTCGTCCGCAACTCGCGAAACCTCGTCCTGGTCGCCCTGGACCCGGGGGTGGCGACCCCGGCCCGCGCCTGCCTGGCCGTCGGGGTGGAGTTCGCCTGGACCGCACCGCGCCCGGGGTGCCTGACGTGGTTCCGCGACCTCACCGCCCACGAGACCGCCGCGGCCCTGGACTGGATCGCGGGTCCGGTGACGGAACTGACCGCGGTGCCCGCCGCGCTGCACCGCCGCGTCGCCGCGGTGCAGCCGGCGGGTGCCCGGCCGCGGGGGGAGGGTCAGTCGCGCGCGTAGCGGCGGCGGAACTTCTCCACCCGGCCCTCGGTGTCCAGCACGCGGGCGCTCCCGGTCCAGAACGGGTGGCTCGCCGCCGACACGTCGACGTCGAACACGGGGTAGGTGCGTCCGTCCTCCCACTCCGCGGTCGGCAGGTCGCGGCGCGCGGCGAGGGTGGAGTTCGACAGGAACGCCGTGCCCGCGGCCTTGTCGCGGAAGACGACCGGGCCGTAGGCGGGATGCAGGTGGGGTTTCACAGTTCCTCCTGTAGATGAGATACGTTCTCAACAGTAGAACCCAAACCCGTTCACCACGACCAGGGAGCCCACGTGTCCGCTCACTGCCAGGTCACCGGAGCCGTTCCGGGGTTCGGCAAGTCCGTCTCGCACTCGCACCGGCGCACCAACCGCCGGTTCGACCCGAACGTCCAGCGCAAGAAGTGGTTCGTCCCCTCCCTGGGGCGCACCGTGACGCTGACCGTTTCCGCGCGCGGCATCAAGACCGTCGACAAGCGCGGCATCGAGTCCGTCGTCGCGCAACTGCGAGCCCGGGGGGAGAAGTTCTGATGGCCAGGTCCCAGGACGTGCGTCCCGTCATCAAACTCCGCTCCACGGGTGGAACGGGCTACACCTACGTCACGCGCAAGAACCGCCGGAACGACCCCGACCGCATGGTCGTCCGCAAGTACGACCCCGTCCTACGCCGGCACGTCGACTTCCGCGAGGAGCGCTGAACCGTGGCCAAGAAGAGCAAGATCGCCAAGAACGAGCAGCGCAAGGACGTCGTCGCCCGGTACGCCGCGCGCCGGGCCGAACTCAAGCAGGCCGCCGTCGACCCGCACGCGACCAGCCCGGAACGGGCTGCGGCCCAGCTGGCCCTGCAGAAGCTCCCGCGCGACGCCAGCCCCACCCGGGTCCGCAACCGCGACGTCACCGACGGGCGCCCCCGTGGCGTCCTGCGCACGTTCGGGCTGTCGCGCATCACGTTCCGCGACATGGCCCACGCCGGGGAACTACCCGGCGTCACGAAGTCCAGCTGGTGAGGGGAGCGACGTCGTGAAGGTACGCGCATCGTTGAAGAGCCTGAAGCAGAAGGAGGGATCCATCGTCGTGCGTCGTCACGGGAAGACCTACGTCATCAACGAGCGGAACCCCCGCTGGAAGGCGCGGCAGGGCTGACCCCGCGGCGCCATCCCCGAACGATCGACGCGATCAGCACCGATTGGCGGTTCAGGCCTGCTCCGCCGAGCACCACCACGTCGTGCGGCCCCCGACCGTCGCGCGCACCATCTCGGCGCCGCAGCGGGGGCAGTGGCCTCCGTTGGTGCGGTGCGGGATCACCTCGCCGGTGTGGACGCCCCCGTGCTTGACGGCGTGCCGGATCCCGGCGCGCAGTTCCCGGCGGAGTTCGTCGAGCTCTTCGCTGCGCAGCTCCCCGGCCGGCCTGCGCGGGGACATCCGGCTGCGCCACAACACCTCGTCGGCCAGCAGGTTCCCGATCCCCGCCAGCACCGACTGGTCCAGCAGCCGTGCCTTCAACGGAGCGGTTCCGCGGCCGACGCGTTCGCGGAACTCGTCGCGACCGATCTCCCCGGCGTCCGGGCCCAGCGCGTCCAGGTCGGGATCGAGCCGGACCCGGCCCAGGCGGCGCTTGTCGAAGAGGCGCAACTGCCCACCGTCCTCGAAGTCCAGGGTGAAGCGGTACCACTCCTCCTTGACCTGGCCCGGTTGCGGCCGCGGCCCCGCGTAGTCACCGCCGACCACCACGTCGCCGTCGCCGCCGGGCGGGCTGATGAAGATGCGCCCGCTCATGCCCAGGTGGATCCCGAGCGACGGACCGTCCTCGGAGGAGTCGCACCACATCGACTTGCCGCGGCGGTGGGCCGCGGTCAGGGTCCGGCCCACCAGGGCCTTGCGCAGATCGCCCGGTGCGTGCGGGCGGCACTCGTAGGTGTCGCGGTCGTCGACGTCGGCGATCCGGCGGTCCAGACCGCTCTCCTCGATGACCTTGCGGGCGGACTCGACCTCGGGCAGCTCCGGCACGTCGTGACCCTAACCTCCGGTTCCACCCCTACTGTGGCCCGGTGCGCTCAGGGGTTCTCGCGGTCGTGGCCCTGCTGCTCGTCGCCGGGTGCTCCGGTGACCCGGAAGCACCCGCGCCGCAACCCATCACCGTGAACGTCGCCGGCGACGTCCACTTCGCCGGCTCCAGCGCCGCGGCCCTCGAACCCGGCGGGCTGGAAGCGGTCGCGGGGGTGCTCGGCGACGCCGACGTCACCGTGGTCAACGTCGAGACCGCGATCACCGACCGCGGGGACCCCGCGGGCAAGAAGTACACGTTCCGCGCGCCGGCGTCCGGGCTCGGCGCGCTGAAGGCGGTCGGGGTCGACGTCGCGGCGATGGCCAACAACCACAGCCTCGACTACGGCCGGACGGGTCTGCAGGACACCCTCGCCGCGGGGAAGGCGCAGGGACTGCCCATCATCGGGCTGGGGACGGACGTCGGTGCGGCGTTCGCGCCGTACCGCACGACCGTCCGCGACAACCGCCTCGCCGTGTTCGACGCCACCCAGGTCCTCGACACCTCGCTCGCGACGGCGTGGACCGCGACCGCGGAGAAACCCGGGTTGGCCTCCGTGCAGACGGACTCCGGGCGGGCGCGGCTCGTCGCCGCGGTGAAGGCCGAACGCGGACGCAGCGACTCGATCGTCGTCGTCCTGCACTACGGCCGGGAACTCGCCGGGTGCCCCACCGACGACCAGCGCCGGATCGCCCGGGAACTCGTCGCCGCGGGCGCCGACGCCGTCGTCGGGTCGCACGCGCACATCCAGCTCGGGCAGGGTTTCCTGACCGCCGGGGACCGGACGGGTTTCGTCGACTACGGCCTCGGGAACTTCGTGTTCTACGCCGAGCGCCCCGGGACGGTCGACTCCGGCGTCCTGAAGCTGACGCTGCCGGGAACGGGCGGGGTCTCCGCCGCGGCGTGGACGCCCGCCACCATCCGTTCCGGGGTACCCGTCCCGCTGACGGGCGACGAGGCGGCCGAGGCGCTGCAGGAGAAGGACTCCCTGCGTGCCTGCGCCGACCTCGCCGCCACGTCGGGAGGTCAGGCCAGGAAGGGGTAGTCCGTGTAGCCCTCGGCGCCCGAGCCGTAGCTCGTGGTCGGGTCGAGCTCGTTCTCGGGGTGACCCCCCTGCCAGCGCGCCAGCAGGTCCGGGTTCGCCATCACGGCGCGGCCCACGGCGACGACGTCCGCGACACCGTCGGCGACGAGGCCCGTGGCCTCCTCGCGGGTGGTCACGGCGGCGAAACCGGTGTTCAGCATGAGCGGACCCTCGAAGCGCTTGCGCAGACCCTGGACGAGGTCGCCCGTCGGGTCGGCGTGCAGGACGCTCAGGTAGGCCAGACCCAGCGGAGCCAGACCTTCGACCAGCGCGGCGTAGGTGGCCTCGACGTCGGCGGGGTCGGTCTCGAGCGCGTCCTGGATGTTGTGCGCGGGGGAGATGCGGATGCCCACGCGGCCGGCACCGATCTCGGCGGCCACGGCCGTCGCGACCTCGATCGAGAGGCGCGCACGGTTCTCCGGGGAACCGCCGTAGGAGTCGGTGCGGTGGTTCGACCCCGGCGCCAGGAACTGGTGCAGCAGGTAGCCGTTCGCGGAGTGGAGCTCGACCCCGTCCAGCCCGGCGTCGACGGCGCGACGCGACGCGGTGACGAAGTCGGCGACGACGTCGGCGATCTCGGACGTCGTCAGCTCGTGCGGGACCGGGTAGGCGACCTTGCCGGTCGCGGTGTGGGTCTCCCCCTGGATCGCGATGGCGCTCGGCCCGACGATCCGCTCGGTGCCGGTGATGTCGGGGTGCGTGACGCGGCCACCGTGCATGACCTGCATCACGAGACGGCCGCCGCGGGCGTGAACCGCCTCGGCGACACCGCGCCAGCCCTCCTGCTGCTCGTCGGTGACGATCCCGGGCTGGCTGGGGTAGGACCGCGACTCGCGGCTGGGGTAGGTGCCTTCGGTGACGATGAGTCCGGTGCTCGCGCGCTGGCCGTAGTGCTCGGCGACGAGGGGTCCGGGGACACCCTCGGCACCGGAGCGGGTCCGGGTCAGCGGGGCCATGACGAGGCGGTTGGGCAGCTGGAGGTCGCCCAGGGCGACGGGGGAGAAGAGGTCCACGTACCGGCTCAACAACCGGACCGGAGTCCGTCTTCCCGATGACCGTAGAGTTCACCCCCGTGTCCGGGATCCTCGTCGCGGTGGTCTGCCTGCTCGCCCTCGTCGTGGGTGCCTGGGCGGTCGTCGTCGTCGCCCGGGACCGCCCGGTCGGGCGCGCCCTGCTCGGCGGGCTCGCCGTCCTCGAACTCGGTGTCCTGGCCCTCGTGGCCGACGGGGTCGTCGACCTCGTCACCGGACCGCGTCCGGTCGAGCTCGCCACCACGATCGCCTACCTCGTCGTGTCGCCGTTCGTGCTGCCGGCGGGGACGTTCTGGGCGCTCGCGGACCGGTCACGACCCAGCACCCTCGTGCTCGTCGTCGCCTGCTTCGCCGTCGTCGTCATCGCCTACCGCGCCTACCTGCTGTTCGGAGTGACCCAGTGAGCAGTGACCCGGTGAGCAGTGACCCGGTGAGCGGGCGACCCGAGCCCCGCCGCACGACGGGACTGGGACGCGTCCTGGTCGCCCTCTACGGCGTCTTCGCCATCGCCGCGGTCTCCCGCGCCGGCGTCCAGATCGCGACGCAGTTCCACGAGGCCCCGCTCGCCTACGTGCTGTCCGCCTTCGCCGGGGTCGTCTACGTCGTCGCGACGCTCGGGCTGGGCCGCACGGGCCACGGCTGGCGACGCGCCGCCTGGGTGGCCTGCAGCGTCGAACTGCTCGGCGTCCTGACCGTGGGGACCCTCAGCCTCGCCGACGCGGCCGCCTTCCCCGACTCCACCGTCTGGTCCGGCTACGGCCGTGGCTACGGCTTCGTCCCGCTCGTGCTGCCGGTCCTCGGCCTGGTCTACCTGCGGCGGGAGTCCCGCCGCTCCTGACCGGTGTCCCGACCGAACCACCCGTGCGCGACGATGCCCCGGTCATGCGCACACCCGAGACCCCCACCGCCCCCACCGCCCCGGCCACCCGTGGCGCCACCGTCGTCCTCCTCGTGGGGCTGCTGCTGGTCGCCTGCGCCATGCGCGCCCCCATCACCGGGGTCGGGTCCGTGCTCCCGATCGTCTCCGACGACCTCGCCCTGTCCGCGACGCTCGCCGGAGCGCTGACGTCGCTGCCGCTGCTGGCCTTCGCCGCGAGCTCGCTCGTCGTCCCGCGGGTCGCCGCCCGCCTCGGGACCCGGCTCACCCTGGTCCTCGCGCTGTTCCTGCTGGTCGCCGGGTCCCTGCTGCGCTGGGTCCCGGGCGTCGTGCCCCTCTTCGCCGGGACCGCCGTCCTCGGGGTCGCCATCGGCGTCGCCAACGTGCTCATGCCCGCGCTCATCCGCGCCGAGTTCCCCGGCCGGATCCCCCTGCTCACCAGCACCTACGTCGTCCTCATGCAGGTCGTCGCCAGCGTCTCCTCCGGCGTCGCCGTGCCGCTGTCGGAGCACCTCGCCGGCGGCTGGCGCAGCGCGCTGGTCGTGTGGGCCGCACCCGCCCTCGTCTGCGCGGTGCTGTGGCTGCCCCTGGTCCGCCGCGGTTCCGGCCCGGCGACCGGAGGACCACGACCCCGCGCGCCCTGGGGTTCGGGACTGGCCTGGGCGGTCACCGCGTTCATGGCCGCCCAGTCGGTGATCTTCTACGTGATGCTGGCGTGGCTGGCGACGATGGTCCACGACCGCTCCGGGACCGACCGTGCCGCCGCCGGTGTGCTGCTGTCGGTGATGCAGGTCGCCGGAGTGGTCGGCAGCCTGCTCGTCCCCGTCGTCGCGGGTCGCACCGTCGTGCGCACCCGGCGCGCGGCGATGGGGGCCACGACGTTCACGATCACCGGCCTGCTCCTCCTCCTGCTCGTCCCCGACGCGGCCGTCGTCGCCGTCGTCGTCGCCGGGCTCGGGATGGGTGGGGCCGTCGTGCTGGCGCTCGCGAGCGTCTCGGCGCGGGCGGCGGACGGGGCCACGGCGGTCGCGTTGTCCGGGATGGCGCAGGGCGTCGGCTACCTCGCGGCCGCGGTCGGGCCGGTGCTCATCGGGGCGCTGCACGTGGCGAGCGGTTCGTGGACGGTGCCTCTGGTGGTGCTCGTGCTGGTGGCGGCCGGGCAGCTGGTGGCGGCGCGGGCGGCCGGGAAGGACGCGTTCGTGCGCGTCTGACAGCAGGGGTGGAGGCTTCAGGACCCGGAGAGCTCGAACCAGACGGTCTTGCCGAGCGGGCCGACGGCGAGGTCGGTCCCCCAGCGGCTGGACAGCATCTCGACCATGGCCATCCCGCGTCCGCTCTCGGCGTCGGCGCGCTGCGAGCCGATCAGCGGCATCCCGCCGCCGTTGTCGGAGACCTCCACGCGCAGCGAGGCGCCGTTGACGCGGTCGAGGGCCACCAGCACCATGCCGTCACCGTGGATGACGGCGTTGGTCACGACCTCGCTGGCCAGCAGCAGCGCGGCCTCGACGGTGTCCTCCTGGATCTCGTCGGCCGCGACCCAGGGCGCGCACCACTCCGTGATGAGCCACCTCGCGATGCCGACCGACCGGGGGTTGGGTGGGAGGACCACGCGGAACAACGGTCCTCGACCTCCCCAACCCCGAACGACACCCCGCCGAGGTCCCTCCACGGCGCTCCAGCCCCACGCATGTGAGCAGAGTCATCGATGCGTGACACACAGTCAATCACTCGGGTCGCCGCTTGTCCGAACGCAGGCGGAACTCGTGTCTCGGCCCACCGCCGTCACAGGGGCCCCACGGGCTCAGACCGGCAGGTCGACGCCCGCCACCTCGAGGACGGTGAGGACGGCCAGGACGGTGCAGACGACCCCGCCGATCCGGCTCACGGTGGCGACGCTGAGCCTCTTCACCACCGTCGCGCCGATCGCCGCGGCCAGCCCCGACACCACGAGCAGTGCGGCCCAGGAACCGAGGAACACCGAGACCGGGTCGTCGTAGCGTGCGGCCAGGCCGGCGGTGAAGAGCTGCGACAGGTCGCCCCACTCGGCCAGGAAGACGACCCCGAAGCAGGCCAGGACGGCGCGCACCCCCGACTTCCCGCCCGTGACCTTCTGCTCGTACTCCTGCAGCGCGTCCGCCTCGGCCTGCTGCGCCTTCGCCGCACCGCGGAAGAGGGTGAAGGCGCCGACGGCGAACAGCAGCGCCGCCACCGCCGCGACCGGCCGTTCGGGCAGCTGGGCGAGCAGGCGTCCGGCGACGACGGCGATGAGGCACTGCACGGCGAAGGCGAGGCCGACCCCGATCCAGGCCGTCAGCGGCCTGAACCGGGTGGCGAGCACGAGGGTCGCCACGAAGGTCTTGTCGGGCAGCTCCAGCAGCAGGATCGGCAGGAAGCTGGCGGCGAAGACGGCGGGATCCACGGGTTTCCTCTCAGGGGGCAGCGGCCATGAGAGCACGTCCGCCGCGAGCCACGACAACGCCAGAACCACAGTTCTGCGGGCCGTCGAGCACGGTTGCGGTGCGACGAAACCTGGCCGCGCGGTGGCCGGTGCACCACACTGGGCGGGTGCCGGAGCTCCCCGAGGTCGAAGGGCTCGCCGCCTTCCTGCGCGAGCGGATGACGGACCGCGTCGTCGCCCGCGTCGAGGTCGGCGCCCTCAACGTGCTCAAGACCTACGACCCGCCGCCGACGGCGCTCGGGGGGCTCATGGTCAGCGGCGTCGAGCGGCACGGCAAGTGGCTGGACATCGACGTCGACGGGATCCACCTCGCGATCCACCTGTCCCGCGCGGGTTGGGTGCGCTGGTCCGACGCCCTGCCGAAGGCGCCGCTGAGGCCCAGCGGCAAGAACTCCGTCGCGTTGCGGGTCCGGCTCGTCCCCGAGGGCGACGAAGACCCCGAACGCCCGCCGGGGTTCGACCTGACCGAAGCCGGCAGCCAGAAGCGGCTGGCCGTGCACGTCGTGAAGGACGTCCAGCAGGTCCCGGGGATCGCCTCACTGGGGCCCGACCCCCTCGACGACTCCTTCGACCTGGCCACGTTCGCGGCGCTGCTGAACGGTTCGCGGCAGCAGATCAAGGGGTTGCTCCGCGAGCAGTCGGTGCTCGCGGGAGTCGGGAACGCCTACTCCGACGAGGTGCTGCACGTCGCGAAGCTCTCCCCGTACGCGATCGCCGGGAAACTCCCCGAGACGGAGGTGGAACGGCTCTACACCGCGTTGCGGACGACGTTGCGGGGCGCCGTGGCCGAGGCCGGCGGCAAACCCGCCCAGGAGCTCAAGGACGCCAAACGGGCCGGCATGCGCGTCCACGGACGGACGGGGCTGCCCTGCCCGGTCTGCGGGGACACCGTGCGCGAGGTCTCCTTCGCCGACCGCTCGATGCAGTACTGCGCCACCTGCCAGACCGGCGGCAAACCCCTCGCCGACCGCAGGATGTCCCGCCTGCTGAAGTGAGTTCCCCCGGAGCCCGCCCAGACCTCCCGGTGCGGGACGGGCCCGGCGGGAGTTCACTGCGGGCATGACGCAGCGCAGCGCAGCCCCGTCCCGTCGTTCCGTCCTCACCGCCTCCGCCGTCCTCGGCGGGCTCGCGGTGGTCCCCGTCACGGCCACGGCCGCCTCGGCCGCCCCCGACCACGGGTGGCCGACCCCCTTCGTCGTCGGCCACCGCGGCGCCTCCGCCTACCGCCCCGAGCACACCACGGCTTCGTGGGAACTCGCGGCCCGGATGGGCGCGGATGTCGTCGAGCCCGACCTGGTCCCGACGAAGGACGGTGTCCTGGTCTGTCGGCACGAACCCGAGATCTCCGGGACCACCGACGTCGCCGACCACCCGGAGTTCGCCGACCGGTCGGCGACGCGGACCATCGACGGGATCGTGTACACCGGCTGGTTCACCACCGACTTCACGCTGGCCGAGCTCCGCACGTTGCGGGCGAAGGAACGCCTCCCGCAGATCCGTCAGCACAACACGATCTACGACGGGTCGTGGCGGGTCCCGACGTTCCGCGAGGCCCTCCGGCTGCGGCAGCGCCTGTCCCGCGAGCTCGGCCGCACGATCGGGATCGTCCCGGAGATCAAGCACTCGACCTACTTCCGTTCCCTCGGGTTCGACGTCGAGACGGAGGTGGTGGCGACGCTGAACTCCGCCGGCCTGAACTCCGCCGACGCGCCGGTCGTCGTGCAGTCCTTCGAGCTGACCAACCTGCAGCAGTTGCGCTCGACCTACGGCCTGCGGACGCCCACGGTGTTCCTCACCTCGGAGACGGGTGCGCCGGCCGACCTCGTCGCGGCCGGTGACCCCCGCCAGTACGCGGACCTGCTGATCCCCTCGGCCCTGCGCGAGCTCGCCACGTTCACGGACCAGATCGGCCCGTCACTGGTGCAGGTGACGCGGGGACTCGTCGACGACGCCCACGCGGCGGGCCTGGAGGTCGTGCCGTACACGTTGCGACCCGAGAACACCTTCCTGCCCGAGCAGTACCGCGACGGCGACGACCCGACGGCCTGGGGCCACGTGCTCGACTACGCGCAGGCGTTGTTCGACACCGGGATCGACGGTCTGTTCACCGACGCCCCGGACATCGGGGTTCTCGCCCGCGACCGCTTCCTCGGACGCTAGACCCACGCGCTGCGGGGGAGGGTCCTCCTGCGGGAGTACCAGCGGTTCCACCCGCGGTCCGATGCCCCCGCACAGCTCCGTCCCCGATGCTCGAGGTGTTCGGTTCGAGTGGTCGAGCGCCGGGGGAGGCGTGGGGGATGGGTATCGTGATGAGCATTCTCGTCGGGGTCGTGGTTCCGCTGGGAACGCTGGTTCTCGTCGTCATGGCCGCTGCGGGTCGAGCCGCGCGTGAGGGGAGGGGCGACGGGCTGCTGCTCGTCGCCCCGCGCGGTGCCGAGTTCGGCGACGCGACGCGGATCGTCCTGCGCGCCGCCCGCGAGGAAGCGGGACCGCACGCGGAGGTCGTCCACCTGGACGCGCACCGGGCGCGTCGAGCGGACAGCTCGCACGAGGCCGCCTGAACCTCGCTGGCAGGATGACCGGCGTGCGGATCGCCGTCGGTCAGGTCGTGTCCGGCCCCTTCGAGGCCGGGGCCCGCACGTCGACAACCCGGACGCAGATCGCCCCCCTCGTCCGCGCGAAGGCGGTGGACGAGAGGGGCGACTGACGTGGGTGTTCGTGGAACGGGTGGGACTACTGGACGGCTGCGGTCGCCGCGTCCGCGGTGGCCTGCGGCACCGACGGGGTTCCGCCGAAGATCCACCCGGTGCCCGGGAGGACGTAGTTGCCCTTCTTCGCGACCAGGTAGGCCTTCGTGCTGTCGCCCAGGGAGCCGTCGAAGCCGGTGAAGACGAGCGACACCCCGTAGGAACCCGCGACCGGGGCCGCGGCGAGCGCGTCGGCCGCGGTGGCGTCCGTCCCGCCGACGAGGGCCACGCTCTGGGGGTCGAAGTTGTCGTTCGCGATGACGTCGTCAGCGATCTTGGTGGCCGTCTCCTGGCGGTTGGTACCGCCGAGGCGCTGGGTCCCCGCGACCTGGGTGTAGACGGCGTCGGAGACCGACGTCGAACTCCCCAGCACGACGCGGTTCGTCGTCCCGAGTTCCTTCAGGGCGTCCGCGGTCGCGGCCGGGACGCTGTTCGGGTCGGTCAGCAGGATCGGGTAGTTCCGGGCCCATGCGACCGGTCCGGCGGCGAGGGCGTCGGCGGTGGAGAGCCCGCTGGCGATGAACACCTGTTCCGGTGCGTCGCCGGAGTCGTCGGCCTCCGCGACCAGGGCGGAGGTCTCGTAGCGGTCCGCGCCGGCGAGGCGGTGCACGGTCTTGCCGGCCGCCTTCCAGGCGTCCTCCTGGGCCTGCGAGACCCGGTTGGTGCCGCCGACGATCCAGACGTCGCTCGCCCCGAGGCGCGCGATCTCGGCCGCGGTGGCGGCCGGCACGGCGTTCGTGTCGGTGTACAGGATCGGGGCGGTCTTCAGGCCCGCGAGGTAGGACGCGGTGAGGCCGTCGACGGTGGCGTACCCGTTGACGATGACGATGTCGCTCGCCGTGTCGTCCTCGGGGTAGAGGAGCTGCGAGGCGGCGACGGCCGTCGCGAAGCGGTCCGCACCCGAGATGCGGTGGTCGAACTTGAAGCCGGTCGCCGCCTGCGCGGGCAGGGCGACGGAGACGGTGGTGCCGAGGCCGACGAGGACGGCCACGCCGGCGGTGATGACGGATCTCTTCACGGTGTTCTTCTTTCCGGAGGTCGAGGGGGCAGGGTCAGCTGGTCTTGAGGTCGCCGTTGAGACCGTTGGGGTAGAACCCGCCCTTGCTGACGCCGGTGCCCGGGGTCAGGTACACGATGTTGAGGACTTCCTGCGGCGAACGGCTGAACGCGATCGAGTCCGCGTCGGTGGGGACGAGGTTCGCACGCCCGGACGCACCGGTCGTGATGCCCTGGTCCTTGTCCGCGCCGGCCCCGTCGAGGGAGTCACGGGCGTCGGAGATGGCGTTGGTGGGGGTGGAGAGGCCGTTCTCGTACAGCAGGGTGCGCACGATGCCCGCGTGGTACGCCTCGACGGCGAGGATGCCGGCGGCAGCCTCGAGGTAGCCCTTGTTCTGGATGAGCGGCGCCGCGCCCTTGTAGGCGGTGACCCCGACGTCCTCGAAGAGGAACGCCCCGAGCAGGAAGAACGCCTCGGAGGAGAACGGGTCGAACGTCTCGCCCTGCTTGATGACCCCGGCGGCGACGGCCGCACCGGTGAAGGAACTCTGCAGGTCGATGGCCGGACGGGAGACCGCAGCGGTGCCGAGCTGCCCGCGCAGGAACTTCACGTGGGCGATCTCGTCGTTGGCGATCTCTTCGGCGTAGTAGCGCATCGACTTGCTCTTGAAGGGAACCCGGTGCCCGCCGGTGACGCCACCCATGGTGCCGGTACCGGTGGCCATGGCCTCGGACAGGCCGTGGCCGTAGGCGGCGAAGCAGTAGAACTCGGCCTCGAGGTACTCGAGGTTCAGGGCGAAGTTGAGAACTGTGCCGTCACTGATGGGGTCGCCCGGGGCCGCTTCCGCGGGGGCGGCGATGGAAGCTCCGACGAGACCGGCGCCGACGGTGCCGGCGGACAGCAGGCCCATGCCGCGCAGGAAGTTCCTGCGGTCGGCGGGGGTCTCGGAACTGCGGTTGATCATGTCAGCGATGAGGGACTTCTTGAACATGGGCAGCCTTTGAGTCAGGGCGCCGTCCTTGGCACCGGTGCTCGACGCGGCAGGTGTCACGTCGTCGTCTTCGGACGTCAGACGTTCGGTGCCGGTCGCGCCCTGGATGGGTACGGCTCAACACGTTCTGAAGTCGCCTGAACACACCTTGCCCTGACTGCGCTCTTTTCGCTACTCCTTGTGATCAACTGCCTACATCGCGCCACGGGAGCTGCCGGGTACCGATCCTGGCTGCAGGAGCGGGGCGAGGCGGTCCCAGCGGGCGATCTCGCACCCGTCGGTCCGCACGAAGCGGGCGTCGACGCTGACGCCGTCCCAGGTCCCCTGGACGGTCGCGACCTGGGGACCGCCGTAGATCATCGTGCAGGCCATGTCCTTGTCGACGGGTGCCCACGGGTCCTTCGCCGCGGCGATCACCGCGCAGGCGTTCGTGGCGTCGGGGTGGTCGCCCGAGACGGTCCCGTCGACCGAGCAGGCCAACTGCCAGGTCTGCCGGGTGCCGTTGCCGTCGTCGAGGGCGACGGTCAGCGACCGCCCGGCGGGGGTCGTCGCCGACGGACCGGACGGGCTCGAACTGCTCATCGTGGGACTCCCTGCCTGTTCCTGTCCGCAACCGCCGAGGACCGCGAGACCGGCCAGGGCGATCGCGGCGAGACCGCCCCGTGCTGCCGGGACGGCCCTGCGGGCCTTCGTTCGTGCGGTCACCCGGGTACGACGCGGCGTGGCCGGAGCCGGTTCCCGCCGGTGCGACACGCAGGCGGTGACAGGGTCGTACCACCACCGTAAGCTGAGGCTTTTGACCACTTCCGGGAATTCTCAGAACCACCACGTTCATCATCCCGCGAACGGTGTCGAGATCACAACGTTGTTGTCCCGCAGCGATTCCGGCAGAATCAGTCGGCTCTCACGAACCGGGTCGAGCTCCAGGAGGAACCGTGTCCGACCACGACGGCGTCCTCGCCGCCGAGCAGTCCCACCTCGACCACGCCCGTGCGGAACTCGCCCGCATGCGCGAGCACACGCTGTCCCTCGTCCCCGACGGTGGGGACGCCATCGCCGACGAAGCCCTCGCCTGGGCCCTGCACCGCCGCGCGCTCAGCCTCGTCGACGACCCGTCGACGACGCTGTTCTTCGGTCGCACCGACCACGACGACGGCCAGCACCTGCACATCGGGCGCCGCCACGTCACCGACTCCCACGGCGACCCCGTCGTCATCGACTGGCGCGCCGACGTCTCGCGCGGCTTCTACCGGGCCACCCGCGACGACCGCGCGGGGGTGCGACTGCGCCGCCGGTTCGGGGTCGAGGAGGGCCGGCTGACGGCCTACGAGGACGAGCACCTCGTCGACCGGGACGAGCAGGACCACTCCAGCGCCATCCTGGCCCGCGAGATCGAGCGCCCGCGCTCCGGTCCCATGCGCGACATCGTCGCCACCATCCAGCCCGAGCAGGACGCCCTGGTGCGCGCCGACGCCCAGACCACGGTCTGCGTCCAGGGCGCTCCCGGCACCGGGAAGACCGCCGTGGGGCTGCACCGCGCGGCCTGGCTGCTGTACGCCCACCGCGAGCGCCTGACCCGGCAGGGCGTGCTGGTCATCGGGCCGAACCGGGCGTTCCTGTCGCACATCTCGGCCGTGCTGCCCGCGCTGGGCGAGGTCGAGGTCGAGCAGCGCACCGTCACCGAACTCCTGACCGTCGCGGGCGACGGGCGCAAGGAGGTGCGGTTGCGCGGCGAGGAACCTCCCTCGGTGGCCACGCTCAAGGGCGACGGGCGGATGGCCGAGGTGGTGCGCCGTGCGGTGTGGTCGGCCGTGGGCGACCCGGCGCAGGTCCTCGAGAGCGGGGCCGTCGTCGTCACCCGCGGGTCGCGGCGGTGGCGGGTCCCCGGTTACCTCGTCAAGGACCTCCTGCACGAGCTGACCCACCGCGGGATCCGCTACGAGGCTGCGCGAGCCCTGCTGCCGCAACGACTCTCGCACGCCGTCCTGCAGTTGTTCGAAGCGACGGGGGACTCCCCGGACGACGTGGTGCAGGACGCGGTCGCCCGCAGCGCCGAGGTGAGGAAGGCCGTGAAGCTGCTGATGCCGGCCCAGGACGCGGCGAAGGTGTTGTGGCGGTTGCTGTCCGACCGCGAGTTCCTCGTCGAGAACTCGCAGGACCTGCTGACCGGGGCCGAACGCGACCTGCTGCTGTGGCCGAGACCCCCGCGCACCGCGGGGACCGCGAAGTGGACGGCCGCCGACAGCGTGCTCCTCGACGAGATCGGTGACCAGCTGCAGCGCACCCGGTCCCGCGCCCACGTCGTCCTCGACGAGGCGCAGGACCTCTCCGCCATGCAGTTGCGCGCCGTCGGCCGGCGCTGCAGCACGGGTGCGGCGACGGTCCTCGGCGACATCGCCCAGGGGACGACGCCGTGGTCGGCGAGCAGCTGGGACGACGTGCTCGGCCACCTCGGGAAACCCGACGGCAGCCTCGAGGTCCTCGACCGGGGTTTCCGCGTCCCCTCGGCCGTCATCGACTACGCGGCGAGACTGCTGCCCCGCATCGCTCCCGACCTCTCCGTCCCGAAGTCGGTGCGTGACGACCCGGGCCGCCTCGACGTCGTCGAGGTCGCCGACCCGGTGAGCCGGGTCGCGACGGCCACCTCGGAACTGCTGGCCGAGGAGGGGTCCGTCGGAGTGGTCGTGGCCGCGAACTCCGTCGAGGCCGTCGCTGCGGCGTTGACGACGGCCGGGGTCGAGTTCTCCCGGCTCGACCAGGTCGTCGAAGGCGATGTGCAGCAACGGGTGTCGCTGGTCCCGGCGAGCCTCGTGAAGGGTCTGGAGTTCGACCGGGTGCTCGTCGTGGAACCCGCCGACATCGTCGACGGGGAACCCGACGAACGCACCGGCCTGCGCCGCCTCTACGTGAGCCTCACCCGCGCGGTCACCGCGATGGTGGTGCTGCACTCCCGGGAACTTCCACCGGAACTGACCTGAGCCCCTCCCGATCCGTGATCCCGCTGGGAATCCCAGCAAGATCACGGATCGGGGGGATCAGTGCTGGAAGAGGGCGCTGACGGACTCGCCTTCGTGGATGTGGCGGATCGCGGTCGCCAGCGCCGGGGCCACCGAGATGACGGACAGCCCGGGGCGCGGGCCGCCGCGCAGCGGCACGGTGTCGGTGCAGACGACCTCGTCGATGTCGGGGTGCTTGATGAGGCGGTCGAGGGCGTCGCCGGCGAAGATCCCGTGGGTGCAGGCCACCCGGATGCTGCGGACCTTCAGCTCCTTCAGGCGGGCGACGAGCTCGAAGACGGTGCTGCCCTTGGCGATCTCGTCGTCGAGGACGATGACGTCCTTGCCGGTGACCTCGCCGATGACGTTGGCGATGACGACCCGGTCGTCGGGGAAGCGCTGCTTGGCGCCGGCGGCGACCCCGCAGCCGAGCATCCGCGCGAAGGCGGCCGCGGGTTTCGCGTAGCCGAGGTCCGGCGAGACCACGACGGTGTTGGAGAGGTCGTCGCCGTCGAAGTGCGTCGCGAGCTGGTGCAGCGCGTGCAGGTGGTCGACGGGGATCCGGAAGAACCCGTGGACCTGCGGGGAGTGCAGGGTCATCGCGAGCACGTGGTCGGCGCCGGCCGTCTCGAGCAGGTCCGCCACGAGGCGACCGCCGATCGAGATGCGGCCGGCGTCCTTCTTGTCCGAGCGCGCGTAGGCGTAGTGCGGCATGACGGCGGTGACGCGTCCGGCCGAGGCGTGCTTGGCGGCGTCGAGCATGAGCAGCAGCTCGACCAGCGCCTCCTGCACCGGGGGGACCAGCGGCTGGATGATGTAGACGTCGCGCTGGCGGCAGTTGGCCTCGAGCTGGACCTCGAGGCAGTCGTTGGAGAAGCGGCTCACCCGGGTGGGGGAGAGGGCGATGCCCATCTCCGCCGCCACCGCCCGGGCCAGCTCGGGATGGGCCGAACCACTGAAGAGGGCGATGTCTCGCAGGCTGTCACGCACGAGGCGCCACGCTAGCCCCCGTCGTCCCCGGGGGACGTAGGGTCGGGACATGACCGACTCGAACACCTTCGACGTCGACGGGGTCCGCACCACCACGGTGACGGACCTGGCCGACGACGCCGTGATCATCGACGTCCGTGAGGACGACGAGTGGGAGGCGGGCCACATCCCCTCCGCCGTGCACATCCCGATGGGGCAGGTGCCGCAGCGCCTGGGGGAGCTGCCCGACGGTGAGCTCCACATCGTCTGCCGCTCCGGTGGCCGCTCGCGCCGGACGACGGAGTGGCTGCAGCGCAACGGTTACGACGCCATCAACGTCGACGGCGGGATGTCGGCGTGGGCCGAGGCCGGTCGCGGCATGGAGTCGAGCTCCGGTCAGGAGCCGTTCGTCCGCTGAGCCACCCGCTCGAGCAGGCCCCGCAGCAGGTCGTTGACCTCCGCGGGCCGCTCGAAGGGCGGGGAGTGCCCGCAGTCCAGCACGTGCAGCTCGGCGTCGGGCAGCAGCCGCGTCGCCCGTTCGGCGTCCGCGACCGGGCGGGCGACGTCGTGCAGGCCGTGCACCACCAGCGCCGGGACGTCGAGGCCGCGCAGCGCCTGGCTGACGTCGAGGGCCTGCTGGCTGCGCAGCGCCTGCACGGCGTGCTCGGGCTCGATCCTGGCGGGGTACCCGAGCAGCAGCGAGCGCAGCGGTTCGTCGGGCGGCCTCGCCACCGAACGGGCCAGGAAGCTCGCGAAGAACTCCGGGCCCCACCCGGTGAGGACCCGGTCGATGACACGGCTGACGTCACCGTGCGCGCGCAGGTGCGCACCGGTGTCGCAGAGCGCGATCCCGCGCAGCCGCTCGCCGAGGACCTGCCCCGCGAGCGCCACGACGACTCCCCCGGTGGAGTGGCCGAACAGCACGACGGGGCCGGGGACGAGGGCGGCGACGCGCGACGCGACGGTGCGCAGGTCGTGCGGGGGTGGGTCCTCCAGCCAACCCACGGTGCGGACGTCGACCCCCAGGTCCCGCGTGCACTCCGCGTAGGCCGCCGGGGCGCACAACGTCCCCGGGACGCAGACGAGGGTCACGCGGTCGAGCGGTGGCACGGGAGAGACCCTAGGACCGGAGGACCGGTCCCCCGCAAGGACCCTTCCCCGCGGAGGAGGGTCAGGAGACCTTCGCGGTGCGCTGGGCGTAGCCCGCGACGGTGTTCATCGGGGGACGTTCCGCGATGTCGAGGACGTGGGTGACGGGGGCGTAGTGGCCGTAGCCGTCGCGGGCGAACTGGGTGATCGAAGGTACGTCGGAGCGCTCCCCGGAGGCGCGCTGGTGCACGACGTGGGTGATCTGGGTGGCCATCCGGCCCAGGGCCGCGGTGTCCTGGTGGCTGTGCTGGCGGCGGCCGAGGTCGACCTGGGCGATCGCCGGGAGGCCGCGCAGTTCCAGGGTGTCGATGAGCATGGCGATCTCGACGCCGTAGCCGCCGCAGAAGGGGATCGCCTCGAGCAGGCGGCGGCGTCCGGCGTACTCCCCGGCCAGGGGCTGGACCATCCCGGCCAGGTCCGGGTAGAAGCGGCTGATCAGCGGTCGGGCGACGAGTTCGGTGACCCGACCGCCCGACGTGGACCCGGCGCCCTCGAGCGGGCGGTCGTAGCAGCCCTTGACCAGCTCGACCGTGGGATCGGTGAGCAACGGGCCGAGCAGGCCGGTGACGAGCTGCGGCTGGGGGTCCACGAGGTCGGCGTCGACGAAGACGACGACGTCGCCGGTGGTGACCGCGAGGGACTTCCACAGGACCTCGCCCTTGCCGGGGCGGGACCCGACCTCGGGCAGGACCTCGTCGCGGTGGTGGACGGTCGCACCGGCCTCGGTGGCGACCCGCGCGGTGTCGTCGGTGGAGCCGGAGTCCATGACGACGATCTCGTCGACGAGACCGGTGTCGTGGGCCAGCCGGTGGACCATCCGGACGACCCGCCCGACGGTGGCCTCCTCGTCGAGGGCGGGCAGCACCACGCTGACCCGGGTCCCCGCCTTCTGGGCGCGGAGGCGGTCGATGGGCCAGTCCCGCGCGCGGGACGTCGACCTGTCGAACCAGGTCTGCACGGGCAGCTTCACGACGACCTCCAGTGGGCAGCAACGGATCTCACCGTCGCACGAGGTCGTCCGGGAAGGACACCCGCCGACGGGGAAGTTCACCTGGGCGTCACACGGGGCCCCCGCAGACCCGGTGACGTTTCGGCCACGTTGCGGCGCGGAGTCCGGCAGGTCTCCG
Organism: Kineococcus sp. GCM10028916; assembly: GCF_042674865.1. Lineage (NCBI taxonomy): Bacteria > Bacillati > Actinomycetota > Actinomycetes > Kineosporiales > Kineosporiaceae > Kineococcus > Kineococcus sp. GCM10028916. The sequence goes on from NZ_JBHTFM010000003.1 coordinate 254,252, forward strand.
GGTGTCCCGCTCTGCGGGACGACGGGGTGCGGTGCCGGACGCCTGCGGCCGCGGAGTCCCAGGTTTGACTTCCCCGGACCCCGGGTATCCGTGGCTCGGTCAGACAGGGACGCGACGAGAGGGAACCATGCCGACGGGAGCACGACCCGTGCCGGCCACGCACTGGGCGACCTTCGCCCACGACGCGGCGTCGGTGCCACGGGCACGACACGTCGTCCGGGGTGTCCTCGACGGGGCGGGTCTCGACGAGATGGCCACGGCCGAGATCGAGATCGTCCTCTCGGAGATCGTGGGCAACGCCATCCGGCACGCCCGGCCCCTCGGCGACGGCGCCATCCACGTGCAGTGCGAGATCACCGTCGAGGTGCAGCCGCACGTCGAGATCGCCGTGACCGACGGGGGCTCGCCCGGTCGGATGGTCCACCAGCGCGTCGCGGAGGAGTCCGACACCAGCGGGCGGGGGTTGTTCATCGTCGACGGCCTCGCCGACGAGTGGGGTGTCGTGGAGAACGTCGAGAACCTCAGCCGCACGGTGTGGGCCTCCTTCGGCGGTCCGACGAGGCATCACCCGCACTGACCCGTTCGGTCACTCCCTGCCGCTGATCGACCACTCAGCGCGGATGGTTCGGCTACGGTTTCGGTCACGATCGGGCACCGGCCGGATCGGTGACCCGGACCGGAGGCGGCTGCGTGGACTCGTCGGCGGTCATCCCTGCCCTCGAGCGACTGCACCGCACCGCCACCGAGCTCGCCGCCGCGCTCGACGTCCGCGAAGCCGTCACCGCCGTGCTGCGCACCGGGCGCGACGTCCTCGCCACCAGCACCTGCGGCGTCTCCCTGCTCGACGAGACGGGGACCGTCCTGGTCCCGCAGCTGCCCGCCGAGGGCGACCTCACCGGCCTCGGCGTCGGACGGCCCGTCCCGCTGGCCTCCGCGACGCCCAGCGCCGAAGCCGCCCGCACGTCGCGTCCGGTGCTGCTGCACGACCGTGGCGAGCTGGCGGCCCGCTTCGGGGGCGGACCCGGCGGGCTCAACGACAGCGTCCTGGCCCAGGGCGAGCACTCCTGGGCGATGTACCCGCTGCTGGCCCGCGGCCGGCTCGTCGGCGTCCTCCGGTTCGGCTTCACCCGTGAGGGGTCCCTCGACGGGGAGCAGCAGGTCTTCGCGGCCACCCTCGCCGGGCAGTGCGCCCTCGCCGTCGAACGGGCCAGCCTGCTGCGCGAGGCCCGGATCTCCGAACGTCGCTACCGGACCCTCGCCGAGGCGGGGGCGCTCGACGTGTTCACCGCACGGCCGGGTCACGGCGTCACCGGGACCATGCCCGGGTGGACCGCGCTCACCGGCCGCGCCGACGTCGGCGGCCGGGCCTGGCAGGACGACGTCCACCCCGACGACCTGCCCACCGTCCTGCGGACCTTCGACGACGCCGTCGCCGCACGCTCCGGGGCCCGCTTCCGGTTCCGGATCGCGACCCCCGACGGCTGGCGGACCCTCGCCGCCGTCGCCGTCCCCGTGCTCAGCGACCCCACCGACCCCGACTCCGAGGTCCTGGAGTGGGTCGGGTCCCTCGACGACGTCACCGACCGGGCCCGCGCCACCCGGCGCACCCGCACGCTGCAGGCGCTGACCGCCGCGCTGGCGAGCGCCACGACCTACCCGGACCTGCTCGACGCCGTCCTGCGCGTCTGCCTCGACGGGCCGGGCGCCGTGCGCGCCACCGTCGTCCTCGCCGAGGGCGAAGGGGCCGGGCTGAGCCTGCACCGCATGCTCGCCGACCGCGAGCGCCGCACCGGGCAGGTGCCCGAGGTGACCCTCGAGCAGCTCACCGCCTTCGCGGGGGCCAGCGGGCGCTACCTCGTCGGGGCGCGCGGGATCGCGGACCTCTCCGACGCGGTCCGCGGGAACTTCGAGGCCGCCCACGCCGCCGGCGAGACCGCGTGGGCGGTGCTGCCGCTGGCCACCCGTCGTCGTCGCCTCGGGGCGCTGACCCTCGGCTTCACCGAACCGGGGGTCGACGACGAGGAGGAGCGGGAGTTCCTGCTCGCCTTCGCGGGGCAGGTCTCCAGCGCCCTGGAACGGATGCAGCTGCTGGAGGCCGAACGCGACCAGGCCACCGTCCTGCAGGAGGCGTTGCGGCCCGGCCCGTTGCCGGACGTGGACTGGCTCGCGACGCACCGCTCGGCGACGACGAGCGCAGGGGTCGAGGTCGGCGGTGACTGGGCGGAGATCATCCCGTTGAGCGGTGACCGGGTCGCCGTCGTGCTCGGTGACGTCATGGGCCGGGGGGTGCGCGCGGCGACGGTGATGGGTGAGGTCCGCACCCAGGTCCGCACCCTGGCCCTCATCGACCCGCACCCCACGGCGGTGCTGCGCGGCCTCGACGCCTGCGCAGCCGCGGGCGGCGGCGAGGACCTCGTGACGATCTTCTACGGCGTGCTGCACCGCGACGGCCGGTTGTCGGCGGCCAGCGCCGGGCACCTGCCCCCGTTGACGTGCAGCGAGGGCCCGCACTACCTCGACGTCCCCCCGGGGGTGCCGATCGGGGTGGAGGGCGACCCGCGCAGCGACGTCCTCGACGTGCGGCTCGCGCCGGGCAGCGCGCTGGTCGTGTTCTCCGACGGGCTGGTCGAGACCCGCACGCGGTCGCTGACCGAGGGGCTGGCGGAGGTGCTGGGGCACTTCCACGACCAGGCGTACGGGACGCCGGCCGAGATCGTCGAGGCGCTGGTCGCGCAGATGGTCGAGACCGGCGAGACCGGCGAGACCGGCGACACCGGTGGGGCCGCAGACGACGACGTCACGGTGCTCGGCCTGCGGCTGCGCTAGTTTCGCCGGGTGCCACCCCTGAGCCCGTCCCCGACCGTCGCGGTCGTGATCCCGGCCAAGGACGAGCAGGACCGGATCGCCGCCACCGTGCGCGCCGTCCGTTCGCTGCCCGACGTCGACCTCGTCGTGGTCGTGGACGACGGCTCGCGCGACTCCACGTCGAAGGCCGCGCGCGACGCGGGGGCACTCGTCGTCGCCCACGCCCGCAACCGCGGCAAGGCCGCGGCGATGCAGACCGGCGCCCGCGCCGTCGCGGAGTTCGAGGCGGCCCGCCCGCGCGAGGGACTGCGCGCCCGTCCGCTCCTCTTCGTCGACGCCGACCTCGCCGACAGCGCCGTGCAGACCTGGCCGTTGGCGCTGCCCGTGCTGGCCGGGGCCGCGGACATGACGATCGCGGTGCTGCCCCGCCAGGCCACCGCCGGTGGCGGGCACGGGTTCGTCGTCGGCCTGTCCCGCAAGGGGACCGTGGCCGCCGCGGGCTGGTCGCCGGAGCAGCCGCTGTCGGGGATGCGCTGCCTGACCCGGGCCGCGTTCGAGGCGGCGTTGCCGCTGGCCCCGGGCTGGGGCGTCGAGACCGCGCTGACGATCGACCTGCTGCGCGCGGGGTTCCGGGTGCGCGAGGTGCCCTGCGACCTGCACCACCGGGTCACCGGCTCCGACTGGCGCTCGCAGCTGCACCGCGCGGCGCAGTACCGCGACGTCGCCCGTGCCCTCGGACGGCGCCGCCTCGCCGACGTGCTCCGTCGCGTCACCGGTGTCTGAGCGACCGCTGACCCCGGTGCGGCTGGCCGGCGGGTGTCTGGTCCTGTCCCTGCTCTGCTGGGCCGTCGTCGCGCTCGCAGGACCCTCCGCCGCCGTCCCCCCGCTCGGGGGCGGCGCCGGGTCCTTCGACCTGGGCCTGCGGCCGTCGTCGGGGCTGGTGACGGCGTTGCTGGCCGTGTCCGTGCTGTCCGGTGGTGGTGCGCTGCTCGCCGGCTGGCGGGCCGTGGCCCGGGGGTGGCACCCGCGCCGGTTCGTGCTCGTCGCGCTCGTGGGCGCGGTGCTGTTCACATTGCTGCCCCCCGTCGGTTCCGCCGACCACCTCAGCTACGCCGCCTACGGACGGATCGCGGCGCTCGGCGGCGACCCCTACAGCCAGCCGCCGGACACCTTCGCCGGCGGTCACGACCCGGTGACCTCGGCGGTGCGCGACCCGTGGCGCTCCACCACCTCCGTCTACGGCCCCGTCGGGGCGCTGCTCATGGCGCTGGCCTCCCTCGGGGGCGGGGACTCCGTGCGCACGACGGTGTCGTGCTGGCAGGTCCTGCTGCTGCTCGCGTGGCTCGCGAGCGCCCTGGCGCTGCGGGTCGCGGTGCGCGACCCGCAGCGGCGGGCCCGGGCCCAGCTGCTGTGGACCGCGAACCCGCTGCTGCTGACCGTCGGGCTCAGCGGCGCCCACGCCGACGTCCTCGCCGGGACCGCGGCGCTCGCGACCCTGCTCGCGGCGCGTCGCCACCCGTTCTGGGCGGGGGTGGCGCTCGCGGTCGCCGTCGGGACGAAGCTGCCCTACGGCGCGGTGGCCCTCGGGGTGCTGCTCGCCGCGCGGGCGGGCGGGTACCTGACCCGCGGGTGGCTGCTGCGGGGTGCGGCGGGGGCGTTGCTGCTGCTGGTCCCCGCGCACGTCTGGGCGGGCCCGCACGCCTACGACCAGACCCGCACCGCCAGCCGCTACGTCTCGCTGGCCACGGTCTGGCGCCCGCTGGTCGAGGCGGGCATGCCGCGCGGGTGGCTGCTGCCGGGGACGGTGCTGGTGATGGCCGCCGTGGCGTTCGCCTGGTGGCGCCTGCTGGTGCGCGGTGACGCCCTGACGCGGGCGGCGGGGGTGAGCACGGTCCTCGCCGCCGGGTACCTGCTGGGGACGGCCTACGAGCTGCCCTGGTACGACCTGCTGCTGTGGGGGCCGCTGGCCCTGGCCCTCGCGGCTCCGTCCTCGGCGGGGGTGCGGCGGGGAGTGCTGACGGGGGTGCTGACGGGGAGGTTGACGCTGCTCGCGCTGGCGTACGTGCCGGGGCTGGTGGACGGGATGAGCCCGTCCGTCGAGGCCCTCACCCTGGGCTACCGCAAGGAGGTCGGTCCGTGGATCTCGTGGAGCGCGCTGGTCGTCGTCCTCGTCGTGGGACTCCTCCTGCGCCGGAGGATCGGGCGAGGCGACACTGTGGGACATTGGGTCGAAGGCTCACCGTGACTCCCCCGGGGTCCTTGACGGTTCATCCGGTCGGGTGGTGTTTTGACAGCGAGGTTCAGAACGGTCGGTCACACCCCGAACGTTTCAGAACGGAGTGAGCCGCTCCCGTGCGACACCGGCACCACAGCGAGCCAGGACCAGTGGACCAGCGGCGTGGAGAGGTAGAACACCAGGATGGAGCAGAACAACGTGGCGGTCGTCGACGGCAACCGGGTCCAGGTCCCCAACGACTGGTGGGGCGACGTCCTGCGGACCGTCGCGGACGGCGACCGCCGGATGATCGTCGAGGACGCGGCGGGCAACCGCTTCGTCGTCGTCTCCGAGGCCCGCTACCGCGCCCTCGAGGAGGCGGGGCGCGGAACCGCCCCCGCCCGCCCCGGGGTCAGCCTCACCGCCCGTGAGCAGGAGATCCTGCAGATGATCGCCGACGGGTGCCCCGGATCCGTCGTGGCCGAGCGCCTCGGTCTCGCCCCCAACACCGTCGCCCAGCACCTCGCCTCGGTGCGTCGCAAGTACGGCGTGCGCTCCTCCGCCGCCGCCGCCGCGGTCGCCCGCCAGGACGGTCTCATCTCCTGACGCCCCGGGTCAGGGGCTGGGCATCGAGAAGCCCACGACCTGCTCGGTCCCCCCGTCCTCACCGGTCAGGGCGTGGCCCACGGTCGACACCCACAGCACGCTGCCGTCCTCGTGCAGGACCCGGAACCGCATGCTCAGCGACGCCTGCTTCTCGCAGGCCTGACGCGTGGCGTCGACCACCAGCCCCAGGTCCGCGGGGTGCACGTTGCGCATCGACTCCGCCCAGGGCAACCGGTGCTGCCGCGCGGCGAACCCCAGCAACCCGCTCACCCGCTCGTCGAGGTCGACGACCGGGGGGTCGACGTGCATCGCGAACGCCCCCGACGGGATCTGCGGCAGCCCCCGCGTCGCCGCCCACGCCGCCATCGCCGGCGGGTCCACCGTCGCCACCGCCAGGTCGACCCGGGCCCGCAGCTCGGGGGGGAGCTCCGCCAGGACCGCCTCGCCCACGCTGCTCGTCGCGAGCAGGCGGACGAGCAGGTGGAAGGGGACGGCGTCCCCCTGCACCAGCAGGCCGGCGGTCCGGCCGTGGTCGTCGTCGAGGGCCAGGGAGTCCACCAGCTCGGTGGTGCGCGGGTCGGGACCCGGGGGGAGGTCGTCACCCCAGAGCGCCTCCAGGTCCGCGCGCACCTGCTCCGCGCGTCGCCGGACGTGGTGCTCCCGGGACAGGCTCTCGTCGATCGTGCTCACCCCTCACGTCGTGCTGCTCGGGGCAAGGATGCTGCACGGACCCTGTGAGCACCAGGAGCGATCACCAGCGCGTCGTCGCGGCACCCGCGAGCACTCGTCCAGCGGAGCGGGGTCTCCCGGTGCGACGATGGGCGCGCCATGACTGCGACCACAGACACCCCCCAGCTCACCGACCTGCTGCCGGCCCCGGGCAACGACGACCCCGACCTCGTCTACGAGGCGTTCTCGACGTGGGTGACCTCACGCGGCATCGAGCTGTACCCCGCGCAGCAGGAGGCGCTCATCGAGGTGGTCGCCGGCTCCAACGTCGTGCTCGCCACCCCGACCGGTTCCGGCAAGTCCCTCGTCGCCGCCGGGGCCCACGCCGCCGCGCTGAGTGCCGGGATCCGGTCCTTCTACACCGCACCGCTCAAGGCCCTCGTGAGCGAGAAGTTCTTCTCCCTCGTCGAGGTCTTCGGCGCCGAACGCGTCGGGATGATGACGGGCGACGCCTCGGTGAACCCCGGCGCACCGATCATCTGCTGCACCGCCGAGATCCTCGCCAACGTCGCGCTGCGCTCCGGCGCCTTCGCCGACGTCGGCCAGGTCGTCATGGACGAGTTCCACTTCTACGCCGACCCGGACCGCGGCTGGGCCTGGCAGGTCCCGATCGTCGAGCTCCCGCAGGTGCAGTTCCTGCTCATGTCGGCGACGCTGGGCGACACCACGGCCCTGCGCGAGGACCTGACCCGGCGGACCGGGCGGCCCACCGCCAGCGTCACCTCCGTGGAACGACCCGTCCCGCTGCACTACTCCTACGCGACGACCCCGCTGCAGGAGACCGTCGAGGAACTCCTGCACACCGACCGGGCCCCCGTCTACGTCGTGCACTCCACCCAGGCCGCCGCCGTGGAGCAGGCGCAGTCGCTGACCAGCGCGAAGATCGCCACCCGCGAGCAGCGCGACGCCATCGCCGACGCCATCGGCGGGTTCCGCTTCGCCGCCGGCTTCGGCAAGGTCCTCAACCGGCTGCTGCGGATGGGCGTCGGCGTCCACCACGCCGGGATGCTGCCGAAGTACCGGCGCCTCGTCGAGACCCTCGCCCAGGCCGGACTGCTCAAGGTCATCTGCGGCACCGACACCCTCGGCGTCGGGATCAACGTTCCCATCCGCACCGTCCTCTTCGGTGGGCTGACCAAGTTCGACGGCCGCCGCAACCGCCACTACCGCGTCCGGGAGTTCCACCAGATCGCCGGCCGGGCCGGCCGGGCCGGGTTCGACACCGCGGGCACCGTCGTCGTCCAGGCTCCCGAGCACGAGGTGGAGAACGCCCGTCGCGTCGCCCGCGCCGGCGACGACCCCAAGAAGCTCAAGCGCGTCCAGCGGGTCAAGGCGCCCGAGGGGTTCATCTCCTGGTCGCAGGCGACCATGGACAAGCTCGTCGCCGGTGAACCCGAACAGCTGACGTCGCACTTCCGGGTCACCACGTCGATGCTGCTGAACGTCCTGCAGCGCCCGGGGAACCCCGTGGAGGCCATGCGGCACCTGCTGCTGGACAACCACGAACCCCGCAAGAACCAGATCAAGCACGTCCGCCGCGCCGTCGAACTGGCCCGCGCCCTGCTCGACGCCGGGATCATCGAGACGCTGCCCGAACCCCTCGCCGACGGACGTCAGGTCCGCCTCGTGGGCGACCTGCAGCTCGACTTCGCGCTCAACCAGCCGCTGTCGCCGTACGCGCTGGCCGTCATCGACGAACTCCTCGACCCCGAGTCCCTCACCTACGCCCTCGACGTCGTCTCCGTCATCGAGGCGACCCTCGACGAACCCATGAAGATCCTGCTCGCCCAGCGCTCCAAGGCCAAGGGCGAGGCGGTGCAACGGATGAAGGCCGACGGCATCGAGTACGAGGAACGCATGGAACTCCTCGAGGACGTCGAGTGGCCGCAGCCGCTGGCCGAGGAACTGCGCGGTGCCTACGAGACCTACCGCGCCGGGAACCCCTGGGTCGGCGACTACGAGGTGAAGCCCAAGTCCGTCGTCCGCGACATGTACGAACGCGCGATGACCTTCGGGGACTACGTCCAGTACTACCAGCTGGCCCGCTCCGAGGGTCTCGTCCTGCGCTACCTCTCCGACGCCTACAAGGCCCTCAAGCAGACCGTCCCCGACGACGCCCGCACCGAGGAGCTCATCGACCTCGTCGAGTGGCTCGGGGAGGTCGTGCGCCAGACCGACTCCTCGTTGCTGGCGGAGTGGGAGGCGCTGCGCGACGGCGTCGACCCGGCCGACGTCGAGAACGCCGTCGCACCGCAGGAGGAGGAGACCCCGCCCGTCACCGCGAACTCCCGCGCCTTCCGCGTCCTGGTGCGCAACGCGATGTTCCGGTTCGTCGAACTCTGCGCCCTCGACCGGCCCGCCGCGCTGGCGGAGCTGGAGGGGTCCCCCGACGAGGAGACCTGGGGCGACCAGCTCGACGCCTACTACGACGACCACGACACCATCGGCACCGGTCCCGACGCCCGCGGTCCGCACCTGCTGCAGGTCGACGACGGTTCCGGGCCGGACGCGAAGGGCTCGAAGCGGAACTGGTACGTGCGCCAGGTCCTCGAGGACCCGGCGGGCGACCGGGACTGGGGGATCGTCGCCGAGGTCGACCTCGACGCCTCCGACGAGGCCGGGGCCGCCGTGCTGAAGGTCGCGGGTCTCCTGCGGCTCTGACGCGGTTCCCGTGCGACGTCTCACCACACCTCTCGCGACGCTCGGGCTGTGCGCGGCCCTGCTCGTCACCGGTGGGTCCGGGACGTCCGGCACGTCCGGCACCGCCACCCCGGCGCCGTTCCCGACGAACGGGCGCTTCGACTACCAGATCGGTGGCGCCCACACCCCCGACGCCTCCGTGGCGATCGTCGACCGCGACCGTGCCGCGGGGCCCGCTGGGGGGACGTACGACGTCTGCTACGTCAACGCGTTCCAGACCCAACCCGCGGAGGGGGCGTTCTGGACGGGGTCGCACCCGGACCTGCTGCTGCGCGACGAGGACGGCGGCCTCGTGGCGGACCCGGACTGGCCGGGCGAGTTCTTCCTGGACGTCTCCACCGCCGGGAAGCGGGCCGACGTCGCGGAGATCGTCGGCGGCTGGATCGACGGTTGCCGCAACGACGGTTTCGAGGCCGTCGAACCCGACAACCTCGACACGTGGACGCGGTCGGACGGCAGGCTGACCGAGGCGGACGCCGTCGCGTACGCGACCCTGCTGGCGACCCGTGCCCACGCCGACGGCCTCGCGATCGCGCAGAAGAACGCGGGGAGCCTCGGGTCGGTCGGCCGGGACTCCGTGGGGTTCGACTTCGCGATCGCCGAGGAGTGCCAGAACTACTCCGAGTGCGACGACTACACCGACGTCTACGGCGACGACGTCCTCGAGGTCGAGTACACGGACAACCCCCGCACGGCGTTCACGTCGGCCTGCGCGGCGCAGGGTCGGCGGATCTCCGTCGTCCTGCGGGACCGCGACGTCGTGCCGCGCGGGGAGGAGGGCTACCACGACGAGTCGTGCTAGACCCCGACGACGTGGACCCGGGTCCCGAGGGCCCGGATCCGGCGGAGTTCCTCGGGCGGGGCGGCGTCGTCGGTGACGAGGTCGCCGACGCTCTCGAGCCCCGCGACCTTCGCGAGGGTGATCCGCCCGATCTTGGAGGAGTCCGCGACGACGACCGTCCGCTGGGCGTGACGGATCATGGCCGCGTTCGTCCGCGCCTCGGTCTCGTCGTGCGTCGTGATCCCGCCCTCGGCGCTCACCCCGTCCACACCGAGGATCGCCATGCCCACGTTGATGGAGGCGAAGGAGTTCTCGGCGAGCGCCCCCACCAGCTCGAAGGAGTTCGCGCGGATCAGGCCACCGGTCATCATCACCCGCAGGTTCGGCCGGGACCCGATCTCGGTGGCCGTCGTCAGCGAGTTCGTGACGATGGTCAGGTCGGTGCGGAAGATCAGCGCCCGCGCGACACCCGCGGCCGTCGTCCCGCCCCCGATGGCGATCGCGAACGGCCCCTCGGGCAGGAAGGTGGCGGCGCGGCGGGCGATGAGCTGCTTGACCTGGTGCGACTGGCCCGCGCGCAACCGCACCGGCAGTTCCAGCGCCGGGGCGAGGACCCGCGCGCCGCCGTGCGTCCGCGACAGCAGTCCTTGTCCCTCGAGGTCGGCGAGGTCGCGGCGGACGGTCGCGACCGACACGCCGAGTTCGGTGACGAGGTCCTGCAGGCTCACGTCACCGCGCTCGTTGAGCACACCGAGGATCGCCACCAGCCGGTCGGCACGCTTGCCGGAACCCGCGCGCGGAAGGGCCTCCGAGCCGCCGAGGGCGTGGCCACCAGGCATCTCCACCGCACCAATCACTCGAACCGATCAACCAGGATGAGCGTTTCGCTCAGAATATTGCGTCCATCGCGCAGTCGGAACACCATCCTGGCATGACACGAGTCACCTTCGTCGGGGCCGGGAGCGTCGAGTTCACCCGCCAGCTGGTGGGGGACCTCCTGAGGTTCGACGACCTCGGCCCGCTCGACCTGCGGCTCTTCGACGTCGACGAGCGCCGCCTCGCCGTGGCCGAGGGCACCGCCCGGCAGGTCGGCGAACGCCTGAACCGCCCCCTGACCACCACCGCGACCACCGACCGGCGCCGCGCCCTCGCCGACGCCGACTTCGTCGTCGACATGGTGCAGATCGGCGGCATCGAGGCCACCCGCCACGACCTGGAGATCCCGGCCCGCTACGGGTTGCGCCAGACGATCGGCGACACCACCGGGGTGGGCGGGGTGTTCCGCGCGCTGCGCACGTTCCCCTTCCTCACCGCCCTCACCGCGGACATCCGTGAGGTGGCGCCGGACGCGGTCTTCCTGAACTACACGAACCCGATGGCGATGAACGTCTGGTGGACCAGTCTCGTGGCCCCGGAACTCACCACCCTGGGGTTGTGCCACAGCGTCTACTGGACCGCCCATGACCTGGCGGAGCTCGTCGGGTTGTCCGTCGAGCAGACCAGGTTCCGGGCGGCGGGCGTCAACCACCAGGCGTGGTTGCTGGAGTGGACGCACGAGGGTCGTGACCTCTACCCGGTGCTGCGCGAGCGCATCGCCGCGGACCCGGAACTGCTGCGCCGCGTCCGCGTCGAGGTCTTCCGCCGGATCGGCTACTACCCGACCGAGACGAGCGAGCACTCCTCGGAGTACCTGCCGTGGTTCCTCCGCGACCAGGAGCAGGTCGAGAGGTTCCGGCTGCGGCCGATGGAGTACCTGGAGATCTCCGAGAACAACGTCCGTGAGTTCCACGCGGCCGAACGCGCTCTCGCCGCGGGTGAACCCCTGGCGCTCGAGGAGGAGGCGGCCGAGTACGCGCCGCAGGTCATCCACTCCCTCGTCACCGGCACCGAACGCGAGATCCACGCCAACGTCGTCAACCGGGGCCTGATCGACAACCTGCCCGCCGGGTGCGTCGTCGAGGTGCCGACGACCGTCGGCGCCGGCGGGATCTCCCCGGTCCCGATGGGTTCCCTGCCGGTGCAGGCCGCCGCGGTGAACCGCCCCTACGTCTCGGTCGCCGAGCTGACGATCGAGGCCGCCCGGACCGGCGACCCGCGTCTCGTGCGCCAGGCGGTGCTCGTGGACCCCAACGCGAGCTCGACGCTCACGCCCGAGCGGATCTGGGCGCTGTGCAACGACCTCGTCGCCGCCCACGGCGACCTGCTGCCGCCCGAACTGCGCGTGCAGCTGCCGGTCGACGCCCTGTAGTCCAGACCCCCGAGAGGAGTTCCCGGTGCACGTCCCACGACTCGCCGCCGCCCTCACCCTCGTCGCGCTCGTCGCGACGGGGTGCGGGACGGAACCCGTCACCACGCTCGACCCCTCCGCCCCGGTGCACCTGACGATGTGGTCGGGGCAGAGCGACGAGGCCGAGCAGGTGCTGGAGCACCTCGCCGCGGAGTTCGAGCAGCAGCACCCCAACGTCAGCATCGACGTCACGCCCGGGGCCTCCTCCACCGAGGAACTGCTGCAGAAGCTCGCCGCCTCCTTCGCGGGCAACGACTCCCCGGACATCTCCTACACGTTCGGGTCGTGGGCGAGTCAGCTGGAACGCTCGAACCGGACCCTCGACATCACCTCCGTGGTGCAGGGACCCGGGGTGGACTGGGAGGACTTCACCTCGGCGGCGCGGGCGACGGCGCAGCCGACCGGCCACCGCACCATCGGGTTCCCCGCCGTCGTCGACAACATCGCCCTCCTCTACAACAAGACCCTCTTCGACCGGGCCGGCGTCGCGTACCCCACGCCCGACTGGACCTGGCAGGACTTCCGGGCCGCGGCGAAGCAGCTCACGAACCCCGACGACCACGTCTACGGGTACGGGTACTCCGTCTCGGGGAGCGAGGAGACGACGTGGCAGTTGTGGCCGCACCTGTGGCAGAACGGCGGCGAGATCCTGGACGCCACCGGGCAGGAGGCGGCCTTCGACTCCCGGGCCGGGATCGACGCCCTCACCTTCCTGCGCGGGATGGCCGTCGACGACCGGAGCGTCTACCTCGACCAGACGGACACGAAGTTCGCCCAGCTGTTCGAGAGCGACCGCATCGCCATGATCACCTCCGGTCCCTGGGAACTGTCGGCGCTCAAGACCGCGGGGACCTCCTACGGCGTCGTGCAGCTCCCGGGGACGGACGGCGACCACCAGACGGTCTCCGGTCCCGACCTGTGGACCCTGTTCGACAACGACGACGTCAACCGCGCCCACTGGGCGACGCAGTTCACCGAGTGGCTGACCTCGGCCGAGCAGGACGAGCAGTTCAACGTGGCCATCGGCAACCTCCCGCTGCGGGCCAGCGAGGCCACCAGCGAGGCGTTCCTGACCGCCTCCGCCGAACTCCCCGGGCTCGACGTGATGCAGGCCAACGCCGCGAACGCGAAGAAGCCCCGCCCGACCGTGCCCGGGTACAACGGCCTCTCCGAGGCCGTCGGGAGCGCCACCGCCCACGTGCTGCAGGGGGAGGGTTCGCCGCAGGGCGCCCTCGCCGACGCCGCCACCGCCGCCGACAAGGCACTGCGCCAGAGCTGAGGACGTGACGTGACGACCGTTGACCTTCGAGAGTCGCAGCGCCGGGGGACCTCGGGAGCGGCTGCCCCCCGGCCCCGCCGTGCCGTGGGGGAGGCGCTGGCCGGGTGGGGTTTCGTCGCCCCGGCCCTGATCGTGGTCGGAGGGCTCACCCTCTTCCCGGGGATCTGGGCCCTCGTGCTGTCCTTCCGCACGTGGGACGGGTTCAGCCCGCCGAGGGGGGTCGGGATCCAGAACTACCGGGACCTCGCCGTCGACCCCGCGCTCGGCGGCGCCGCACTGCACACCGCCCTCTACACGGTCCTCTTCGTGCCGGCGTCGGTCCTGCTGGGACTGTTCCTGGCCGTCGCGCTGAACCGCCGGATCCGGTTCATCGGCCTGTACCGCACCGCGGTGTTCGTCCCCTTCGTCGCCTCCGCCGCCGCGACGGGCATCCTCACGACCTACCTCTTCAGCCCGCAGTTCGGGCTGGTCAACAACGTCCTGCGCGTCCTGCACCTGCCCCAGCAGGGGTGGCTGGAGGACGGCCACCAGGCCATGGTGGTCATCACCATCATGTCGCTGTGGGGGCAGGCCGCCTTCACCACGGTCATCTACCTCGCTGCGCTGCAGGACATCCCCGGCGACACCATCGAGGCCGCCCGGATGGACGGCGCGAACTCGCGGCAGGTCTTCTGGCGCGTCGTGTGGCCGCAGCTGGGGGCGGTGACGTCGTTCGTCGCGGTCTACCAGACCCTGGAGGCCGTCCAGCTGTTCGACCTCGTCTACGCCACCACGCGCGGCGGGCCGCTCGACGCCACCCAGACGATCGTCTACTACGTCTGGCAACTCGCGTTCCAGCGGCTGCAGTTCGGCTACGGCTCGGCCGTCGCCTACGCGTTGTTCTTCGTCACCCTGGTCGTGACGATCGTCGTCACCATCACCCAGCGCCGCGCCGGGAGGAACCCGTGACGACCGTGACCCCGACCCCGACCGTCTCCCGCACCTCGACCGTGCCGCGCCGTCGCGGGTTGCCGTTCAGTCCGTGGCACCTGCTGCTGGTGCCGGTCTCGTTCCTCTTCCTGCTGCCGTTCCTCGAGATGTTCCTCACCTCCCTGGAGCCGGCCTCGGAGATCAACAAGTTCCCGCCCGCCTTCGTCCCGACGCACTTCACCCTCAGCGGGTACACCCGGTTGTTCGCCGACTCCTCGATCCTGCGGTGGCTGCTGAACACGGCCGTCGTGTCCGCGTCGGCGATCGTCTCGCACCTGGTGCTCTGCTCGCTGGCCGGCTACGGGTTCGCCCGGCTGCGCTTCCCGGGCCGGACGTTCGGGTTCCTGGCGATCCTCGCGACCATCATGGTCCCCTCGCAGCTGCTCATGATCCCGACCTACGTCATGTTCGCCCGGCTCGGCCTCGTGGACCACCTCGGGGCCGCGATCGTCCCCTGGCTGGCCTCGGCGTTCGGCATCTTCCTCATGCGCCAGTTCTTCCTGTCGCTGCCGAGCGAGCTGGAGGAGGCGGGCAGGATCGACGGGTGCTCCCGCCTGCAGGTGTTCTTCCGGATCGTGCTGCCGCTCGCCCGGCCGGCCCTGGCGACGTTGGCGATCTTCACCCTGCTCGGCTCCTGGAACGACCTCGTGTGGCCCCTGGTGGCCATCAACGACGAGCACAACTTCACGCTGCAGCTGGGGTTGACGAACTTCCAGGGCGCCCGCCGGACCGACTGGTCGCTGCTCATGGCCGGCAACGTCGTCGCGACCCTCCCGCTCATGCTGCTCTTCCTCCTGGCCCAGCGGCAGTTCGTCGCGACCATGGCCTCGGCCGGGCTGAAAGGCTGAGCCCCGTGCGCACCGAAGCGACCACCACCCGCACCACCGACCGGAGGTACCTCCCGTGAACACCGACGTCGCCGCTCCCACGAGCGGATCCGCGACCCACCACGAGATCCGGCAGCAGCCGGGCGCGTGGCGCGACCTGGTCACCCTGCTCGCCGGGCACCGGGACGCGCTGGACGACTTCCTCGCCCCGGTCCTGGCGCAGGACGACCTGCGCATCGTCCTCACCGGCGCGGGGACCTCCGCCTTCGCCGGTGACATCGCGAGCGCGTCGCTGCGCCGCCACCTGGGCCGCCGGGTCGACGCCCTCGCCACGACCGACCTCGTCGCCGACCCCTTCGGCCTGCTGGCGGAGGGCGGCCCCGTCCTGCTGGTGTCCTTCGCGCGGTCCGGGAACAGCCCCGAGAGCGTCGCGGCGACCCGGATCGTGGACGACCTCGCCCCGCGGGCGCACCACCTCGTCATCACCTGCGACGCCGAGGGGGCCCTGGCCCGGGAGCACCGCGGCGCGGCGAACTCGTTCGTGCTGGTGATGCCGGAGCAGACCAACGACACCGGCTTCGCCATGACGTCGAGCTTCTCCACGATGCTGCTCGCCGCGCTCCTGGTGTTCCGGCCCGACCAGGCCCGGCACGTCGAGGCCCTGAGCGCCGCCGCGTCGTCGCTGATCGAACGGAGCGGGCAGGTCGAGGCCCTGCTGGACGCCGACCCCGAACGCGTCGTGTACCTCGGCTCCGGCCCGCTGCAGGGGCTGGCCCAGGAGTCCGCGCTGAAGCTGCTCGAACTGACGGCGGGGGGAGTGGCGGGGTTCCACGACTCCCCGCTCGGGTTCCGCCACGGCCCGAAGTCGGTGGTCGACGACCGCACCCTCGTCGTCGTGTACGCCTCCGCCGACCCCTACACCGCCCACTACGACGCCGACATCGTCACCGAACTCCGTCGTGACCGCCCCGCGCAGGTCGTGCACGTCGGCGGGCCGGACGGTTCTGCGCTGGACCTCGCCCTCCCGCAGCTCGACGGTCTCGACGACGGGTTGCGCAGCGTCGCCCTCGTCGCCTTCGCCCAGCTGCTCGCGCTGGGCGCGTCGGTCCGCCGCGGCTGCACCCCCGACAACCCCTTCCCGGGCGGCACCGTCAACCGGGTCGTCCAGGGCGTCTCGATCCACGACCTCCCGGGCCGGAGCGAGCAGCCGTGACGTACTTCCTCGGCATGGACGGGGGCGGGACGAAGACCGCCTTCGTCCTGCTCGACGGGAACGGGACGGTGGTCGCGGAGGACCGGCAACCCTCCAGCTACTACTTCGGGAGCGAGAGCGGGATCGACCTCGTCGAGCAGGTCCTGCGCGCCGGGGTCGGCGCCGTCGTCGCGGCGGCCGGGATCCGCGTCGAGGACCTCGCCTTCGCGTTCCTGGCCGTCCCCGGCTACGGCGAGGCCAGCGCCGACGTCGCCCACCTGGACGCGATGCCCGCCCGCGTCCTGGGGCACGACCGCTACCTGTGCGGCAACGACATGCTCAGCGGCTGGGCGGGTTCCCTCGCCGGCCGGGACGGCATCAACGTCGTCGCCGGTACCGGCTCGGTGGCCTACGGCGAACGCGGTGACCGCACCCACCGGACCGGCGGCTGGAGCGAACTCTTCGGCGACGAGGGGTCCGCGTACTGGGTGGCCGTCCAGGGGCTGAACGCGTTCTCCCGCATGGCCGACGGCCGTGAACCCCGGACGGCGTTGCACGGCGCGGTCCGGGAGGCGCTGAAGGTTGTGGACGACCTCGACGTCATCGGTGTCGTCGTGGACCGCTGGCAGGGGGACCGCAGCCGGATCGCGGGCCTCGCCCGCGTCGTCACCGCCACGGCCGCCGCCGGTGACGCCCGGGCCCTGAGGATCGTGCGCGCCGCGGCCGCGGAACTGGCCGCCCTGGTGACGACGACGGCGACCGCCCTGGGCCACGGCCCGCAGGACGAGGTGGCGGTGTCCTGGTCCGGGGGCCTGTTCAACGCCCCCGTGGTGCGGTCGGAGTTCGAGGAGGCCCTGCGGCGCAGCCCGTTCCGGCTGAAGCTGGTGACGCCGCAGCACGGTCCGGAACTCGGTGGTGCCCTCTACGCCGTCCGGGCGGCACGGGCCCGCGGGGTGGTCGTGTGATCGTCGTCCTCACCCCCAACCCGGCGCTCGACGTGACGTACCGCGTCGAGCAGCAGCGGGTCGGAACCACCCAGCGGGTGCTGGAGGTCTCCCGCCGCCCCGGGGGCAAGGGCGTCAACGTGGCCCGCGTCCTGGACGCCGAGGGGGTTCCCACCCGGTGCGTGCTGCCCCTGGGCGGGACGGCCGGGACGTGGGTGCGGGAGGCCCTGCGCGACCTGGGGATGGAACCCGCGACCGTTCCCCTGGCCGGTGAGACCCGCACGACGGTGACCGTCGTCGACGACGTGGCCCACCCGACGATGTTCGGCGAACCCGGCCCCGCGGTGACCCCCGCGGAGTGGGCCGCCGTGCAGGACGCCCTCGCGGACGCCCTGCGCGGGGCGTCGGCCTTCGTCGTCGCGGGGTCGCTCCCGCTCGGCAGCGACCCCGGCCTGGTCGGCGACTGGGTGCGCACGGCCCGCGACGCCGGGGCCCTGACCGTCGCCGACCTGTCCGGTCCGGCCCTGCTGGCGGCCGCCGCCGCCGGAGCCTCCGTCTGCAAGCCCAACGTCGAGGAACTCCTCGGCGCGACCGGTGCCGGTTCCGAGGCCGAGGGCGCCGCGGACCTGCTGACCCGGGGGGCCGGTGCGGTGGTGGTCTCCCGCGGGGTCCACGGGATCGCCGCCCACACCCGCGACGGGGTGTTCGAGGTTCCCGCCGTGCCGGGTGTCAGCGGGAACGCCACCGGCGCCGGGGACGCCGCGACGGCCGGTCTCGTCCTCGCCCTCACCGGCGGTTCCCCGCTGCCCGACGCCCTGCGCCGGGCCGCGGCGTTCGGCGCCGCCGCCGTCCTGCGTCCGGTCGCCGGTGAGATCGACCGGGCCGCCGCCGCCCGTTTCCTCGACACCACCGGGAGTCCCGCATGAGCACTCGTCCCCCCTTCGTGGAACTCCTCGACGCCGCCCGTGCGGCAGGTCGTGGGGTAGGAGCCTTCAACGTCGTCCTGCTCGAGCACGCCGAGGCCATGGCCGCCGGTGCCGCGCGCGCCGGTCTGCCGGTCGTGCTGCAGATCAGCGAGAACTGCATCAGGTACCACGGTGGTCTGGAACCTCTCACCGTCGCGACCCAGGCGATCGCCCGCGCCGTCGACGTCGAGGTCCTGGTGCACCTGGACCACGTGGAGGACCCGGAGCTGGCCCGGCGCGGCATCGACCTCGGCGTCGACTCGATCATGTACGACGGGTCGAAACTGCCCTACGCGGAGAACGTCGCCGCGACCCGGGCCCTGGCCGAGGAGGCCCACGCCGCGGGGATCGCGCTGGAGGCCGAACTCGGCGAGGTCGGCGGCAAGGACGGCGTCCACGCCCCGGGTGCGCGCACCGATCCCGACGAGGCCGCCGAGTTCGTCGCCGCCACGGGTGTCGACGCCCTCGCGGTGGCCGTGGGGACGTCGCACGCGATGCAGACCCGCGTCGCCAGCGTCGACCGCGACCTCATCGCCCGGCTCGCCGCGAGCGTCCCCGTCCCCCTGGTGCTGCACGGCTCGTCGGGGTTGTCCGACGAGGAACTCCGCGCCGCCGTGGAGGTCGGCATGACGAAGGTCAACATCTCGACGCACCTCAACGGGGTGTTCACCCGGGCCGTGCGGGCCGTGCTGGCCGACCGGCCCGACCTCACCGACCCGCGGAAGTACGTCGCCGCGGGCCGCGCCGCGCTGGAGGACGAGACCGAGCGCCTGCTGCGGCTGCTCGCGGGGACCGCGTGACGACCTCCCGGGAAACCGGCCGGCGCACGCTGGTCCGCCCTCCGCGTCAGGCCGCGGCGTTCCTCGGCGGGGCCGTCCTCGTGGTGCGGCGGTGGACTGGTTCACTGCCGGGGTGACCCTCGCGTTCTCCCTCGACCCGACCCTGCGCCACCTCAACCACGGTTCCTTCGGCGCGGTCCCGACGCTCGCCCTGGAACGGCAGGCGGCCTACCGCGCGGAGATGGAGGGCGCGCCGGTCCGGTTCTTCGTCGGTGTGCCGGAACGCATCGCGGCGGCCCGGGAACGCGTCGCCCCCTACCTCGGGGTGTCCGCGGACGACCTCGCGTTCGTGCCGAACGCCAGCGCCGGGGCGAGCGTGGTCTTCAGCTCGCTCCCGGTGGAGCAGGGGTGCGAGGTCGTCGTCACCGACCACGGCTACGGCGCGGTCACCATGGGCGCGCGCCGGCTCGTCCGGCGCTGGGGCGGGCGGATCCGCACCGCGCACGTCCCGCTCGGCGCGGGTCCGGAGGAGGCGTCCGCGGCCGTCGCCGCGGAACTCTCGGACCGGACAGCCCTCGTCGTCGTCGACCACATCACCTCCCCGACGGCGCGGTTCCTACCCGTCGACCTCATCAGCACCGCCGCCCACGAACGCGGGATCCCCGTCCTCGTCGACGGCGCGCACGTCCCGCTGCAACTCGCCGAACCCCTCGCGGGCGTCGACTGCGACTTCTGGGTCGGCAACCTGCACAAGTTCGGGTGCGCCCCGCGGGGTTCCGGCGTCCTCGTCGCCCGCGGTGACCTCCGCCGGGAACTGAACCCGATCATCGACTCCTGGGGAGCCGAGCAGGAGTTCCCCGCCAACTTCGACCAGCAGGGGACCCTCGACTTCACGAGCTGGCTCGCAGCCCCGGACGCCCTCGACGCCGTCGAGGCGGAGATCGGCTGGGCCGCGCTCCGGGTGCGGGTCGCCGAACTGGCCCGGTACGGCGTGGACGTCGTCGCCGACGCGTTCGCGGCGTTGACGGGGGAGGACCACCACGTCGAGGTGGGGATGCCGGCCGGTCCGCTGCGGCTGGTGAGACTGCCCGGCCGGCTGGGGCTGGGGGAGGGGGGCGGCAACGCCGTGCGGGACCGCGCACTGGCCGAACTGGGTGTCGAGGCCGCGTTCACCGCGTTCGGCGACCAGGGTTTCGTCCGGCTCTCGGCCCATGCCTACAACACCCCCGACGACTACGACGACTTCGCGCGCCGCTGCGTCCCCGCGCTGGTCGAGTGGTCCCGCGCGGCGTAGCTTGCGGCGCCGTGCCGGAACCCGTGCAGTTGCTCGCCTCCGCCGTCTCCCGGTGGGGGGAGGACGAGTGGTCCCGCGGTGCGTGGAGCTTCATCGGCGTGGACGGGACGCCCGCGGACCGGACCACCGTGGGTTCCCCCGTCGGGACGCGGCTACGGATCGCGGGGGAGGGGACCCACCCCACCCGGGCCGGGATGACCCACGGCGCCCACGAACAGGGCGTGCAGGCGGGGGAGTGGGCCGCGGCGCTCGGCCACCGGCGGGTCGTCGTGGTGGGCGCGGGGATCGCCGGTCTCGCCGCGGCGCAGGAACTCCGCGGACGCGGCGTGGACGTGCAGGTGTGGGAGGCGCGCGACCGCGTCGGGGGCCGGGCCGTCGGGGTGGAGGTCGGCGGGTCCACCTTCGACCTGGAGGCCAACTGGTTGCAGCAGTTCGACGAGAACGTCCTGGCGCGCACGGCCGAGGCGCTGGGGTTGCGGACCGTGGCGACCGACTTCACCGATCCGCTCGTCCTGGGGTCACCCACGGGCGGGGTGCCCCGTCCGGAGGGCCTGGCGCGCGGACTCCGGGAGCGGCTCGCCACCGCGGCGCCGAGGACCTCGATCGGGCAGGTCGTCGAGGAGTGGTTGCGGGACCCGCGACCGTGGACCGCGGAGGTCGTCCGCCGGTTCGTGGACGCCGAGGTCGTCATGGACACCGGGGTTCCGCTGTCCTCCCTCAGCGCGCGGCACGGGTTCGAGGCCGGCGTCGGCGAAGGGGACCGGTGGATCGTCGGCAGCTACCGCCGCCTGCTCGACCACCTCGCCGAGGGGGTCGACGTCCGGCTGCGGCGGCCGGTGCGCCGGGTGGAGGTCCGCGACGACGGGGTGCGGGTGGCCGGCGCCGACGAAGGGGTGCACGACGGCGAGGTGCACGCCGACGCGGTGATCGTCACGGTGCCGTTAGCGGTGCTCGCGGCGGGCGCCGTCGAGTTCGTCCCCCCGCTGCCGGGCGGGCACCGGGACGCGCTGGCGCGGTTGCCCACCGGACGGGTGGAGAAGGTGGTGCTGCGCCTCGACCGGCGCTTCTGGCCCGAGCACGCGGCCGGCTACTACCGCGTCCACGGGCCGGGGGCCGGGTCCGTCAGCGAGTGGCTCGACGCCACGGAGGCGGACGGCCGGCCCACCCTCGTCGGGTTGTTCGCGGGGCCGTGGGTCGAGGAGCTGTGGGCGGGGGAGGACGACGACGTCGCGCGAGCAGCCCTGGGCGTGGTCACCGCAGCTCTCGGCCTCTGAGCCGTTCCAGGGAGTGCTCGGCGTCCTCCGCTCGTAGTCTCACGCTGTGCAGACGATGGGATTGACCAGGGTGTTGGGCAGGACCGGCCGCAGGGTCGGGGCGATCGGGATGGGTTGCTGGCAGATCGGCGGGAGCTGGGGCGACGTCGCCGAGGACGCGGCGCTGGAGACGCTGCAGGCCGCGGCGGACGCCGGCGTGACCTTCTTCGACACCGCCGACGTCTACGGGGACGGGCGCAGCGAGAAGCTGCTCGGCCGCTTCCTGCCGACGGCACCCGAGGGCGTGTTCGTCGCCACGAAGATGGGCCGGCGGGCCGACCCGCACGACGCCTCCGCCTACACGCTGGACGCCTTCCGGGCCTGGAACGACCGCAGCCGCGAGAACCTCGGTGTCGACACCCTCGACCTCGTCCAGCTGCACTGCCCGCCGCCGCCCGTCCTCACGACCGACGCGGTCTACGAGGCGCTGGACACCCTCGTGGCCGAGGGCCGCACCCGCGCCTACGGCGTCTCCGTCGAGACCGTCGCCGAGGGTCTCGACGCGGTCGCCCGCCCCAACGTGGCGAGCGTGCAGATCATCCTCAACCCGTTGCGGCTCAAGCCCGTCACCGAGTTCCTGCCCGCCGCGGCCGAGGCCGGCGTGGGCGTCGTCGTCCGGGTGCCGCTGGCCTCGGGCCTGCTGACGGGCAAGATCGACGAGAACTCGACCTTCGCCGCCGACGACCATCGCACCTTCAACCGCAACGGCGAGGCCTTCGACGTCGGGGAGACCTTCGCCGGGGTCCCGCTCGGGGCCGGCGTCCAGGCGGCCAAGCGGCTGGCCGGGGTCGCCGGGGACGTCCCCCTCGCCGCCTTCACGCTGCGCTGGATCGTCGAGCAGCCCGGGGTCAGCGTCGTCATCCCCGGTGCCCGCAACCCCGAGCAGGCTCGCGCGAACGCCGCGGCGGCCGACGTCGCGGCGCCCACCGCCGCCCAGCTCGACGCCGTCCAGGAGGTCTACCGCGACCTCGTCGCCGAGCACGTGCACGACCGCTGGTGAAGCGCCCGAAAACTTCTCCGGCAGATCTGTAACGCCCGAACGGGTGACGCCGATAAGGCCCCTGAGTCCGGGGGGAGCGGGGCTCGGAGGCCGGGGGGCCTGCGAGCGACGTCTGGTCTCAGGGGGGTAACGCGGTGTCGCGTCTGGTGGTCGGGGGGCTGACCACCAGACGCCGCGCCTGCAGTGAGCGCGTCCGCAGGGACGCGTGCAGCGTCGCCGCGTCGTACGTCCGCCACCACCGCGTCCGCTGTGGTGGCGTTCGTCGTTCCGGCGCGCCGGGGGTCACCGCCACCGCACGCAGAACCCGGCTCAGGCCAACCGGAACGCGAGTTCGGTCTCCCAGCGGTTCGTGTCCGGTTCCTGGGCGGGGTTCGTCAGGTAGTTCTTCAGCCGGCACCCCCACACGTCCCCGTCCGGGCCCGGTCGGCGGTCGAACCTGAGGCCCCGGGAGTCGGCCCAGCGCAACAGGTCCCCCGTGGCACCGACGAGGGTGTCGGGGTGGCCGGAGTGGGTGACGGTGACGAAACGACCGGCCGGGAGTTCGCCGTCGTAGACGTCACCGGCCTGCACCCCGAGGGGTTCGTCGAGGGGTACCCCGGCCTCGACGAGCAGGGTCGCGTCCATGTCGATCACCAGGTAGCGCAGGAACGGGGCCCCGGCGGGCACCCGCCCCGCGGCCAGGACCGCCGCGACGAGATCGCCGAGGCGGTCGGCGATCTCGGGGATGGTCGCCATGGTCACCGGACGGCGGGTCCCGAGGTAGGGCTGCGCCGGGCGTTCGAGGACGACCGGGTCGTGGGTCAGCGTGGTGTGCACGGTGGAGGGACTCGTCGGGGGCCGCGGACTCATCGCCCTAGGCTGGCGCGATGGCCAGCTTCCGGCACCGTCGCGACGGTGGGCTCGACGTCGTCCGCGCCCGGCACCGCACCTCGGCCTTCGTCTACGGCAACATCACGGTGCTCGGGGCGCTCGTCGCCGTGGACTCCCGTGCCGTCGAGACCGGGCGCGCGGCGATCGCCGTCGCCGCGACCGCGGTCGCGACGTTCATCGCGCACATCGCCGCGGACCTCGTCTCCGAACGCGTCCGCCCCGACCACCTCCCGGGCAGGCCCCGGGAGGAGCTCGCCGAGGAGTTGCGGGACGCCACCCCGATCGCGACGTCGGGGGTGGTCCCCGTCCTCCTGGTGCTGCTGGGGACCCTCGAGATCCTCCCGGCCCAGCTGGCGTTGTGGATCGGCATCGCCTTCGTCGTGCTGCGGTTGGCGATCACGGGGGTGGTGACGGAGCGCCTCAGCGGTCGCGACCCCTCCGCCACGGCGCTGTGGGGCGGGATCGTCCTCGCGGCGGTCAGCGCCGGGGTCGCCGTGGCGAAGGCACTGCTGACCCACTGACCGTGCGACCGCGGCTCCGGTTGTGGACCAGTGAGGTGAGCAGCGAGGTCCCGATGACGACCGCGCCGAACCAGCCGGCGAGGAGTCCCGGGATGGGCGCGACCAGCGAGACCCACAGCAGCACACCGAGGACGCCCAGGACGTAGGCGGCTCCGGCGGGGAGGTGCTCGTAGCGCTTCAGCGCCTCCCCGGAGTCGAGGCGACGCGTCAGCCGCACGAGGAACACCGCCCCGATGCTGACCCCGGCGACGGCGATCACGAGCCGCTCCCAGGCCGGGAGCCCCGTGCCGGTGTCGCTGAAGGAGTACGTGCCGTCCAGGATCTCCAGCAGCAGGAACACCGCGAGCGCGCGCTCGACGACGACGGCCACCGCGTGCGTCCACACGTGCCGCGCCCCGGCCTTCACCAGGGCGTACCCGGCGATCCCGAGAGCGCCGGCGGCGGCCACCGTCGTGCGGTTCCCCGTCGGGGCCCAGGCGATCGCGCCGCCGGCCAGGACGGCCGCGGTGCAGAACTGCACGAGTCGCGGCCGGGCCAGGCGGAAGAACGGCCGCTCCAGCGGCGCGATCCACAACGGCCGGTCCTTGCGTTCGCAGTTGAACAGGTACTCGGTGAACACCATCCACAGGAACACCCCGCCGAAGGCGGCGAGCCCCGGGCGGACACCGGCGAGGTCGGCGGCGTAGTGCGACGGGTCCGCGACCATCGCCGTCGTCGTCTCCGCCACGTCCTCGCCCCCGGCCGTCGCCACCGCCACCGGGGGGACGAACAACCGCATGACGACGACGCCGACGAACAGCCCGGCGGTCAGGAACACCTGACGCATCCTCGGGTGCAGCCGGCCGGCGACCCCGGCCATGGGTACCGCGTTGTCGACGCTGAGGGCGACCTCGTACGCGGCGAGCGTCACGAGGGCCGCGGCGGCGTGGGGTCCCTCGAGGACCCAGGCGGCGGCTCCGCCGAGGAGCGCGAGGGCCACGGGCAGGCCGATGACGTCGCGCCGGCGCAGGGGGGTGGTCGTGCTCAGGGTGGAGCTCACGGGTCTCCCGGGATCTCGCGGGGCGGGGTCTCGGACGGTTCAACCGTCGCACGCCCGGGTGCGGATCCGCGAGCGCACGGGTGCCGTCGGAGGGTGAAGATCCGGCGGAGGGAGAGTGACCCGGCGCTCCACAGGGTGGGTCGGCCGAGCGGAGCTTCCCCACACCGTCCGGCCGACCCGGGATCATCTTCGCACAGGTGTTCGAACGATGCACGCCCTTCCCGGCTGCGGCAGTGTCGTGGCGCAGGACACTGGTGGTGCTTCCTGCCGCCTCGGTGGTGACCCGTCCCGCCTCTGCCCCCGCTCCACGGTCACGGACGTCGCGATGCCCGGGTGGTCGCTGATCGGTAGTCCGGTAGTTCAACGGTGTCCGAGGTGGAGGCGAGCAGGGCGCGTTCGGCCGCTCCGCGCAGCAAGGGGGTGGCGGCCAGGCGGTGGGCCCCGTGCAGGAGAGTCAGACCCCAGCGGCTCTTCGGGCAGGCCAGCGCCGGGATCCCCGGCCTCACCCGTTGGGTCTTGTCCACGTAGGAGCGGAGTCGCTGCTCGTAGGCGGCGAGAGCTCGTTCGGGCTCCACCGAAGCTCCCCGGGACAGGGCCCGGTCACGTTCGAGCGCCAGCTCGCCGGCCAGCACGTGAGCGGCCAGCAGGGCCAGGCTGGTCCCCATGCCCGTCGGCCCGCCCCACGCGGTGTCCCCGAGCAGGACCACCCGCCCGCGCGACCAGCGCGGAGTGCGCACCTGCTCGGCCCGTTCGAGGTAGAACTCCTCCGGAGCGGCGGCGAACCCGTCGAGGACGCGCTGCGTCTGCCAGCCCACGTCGGCGAACCGCTCGCGCAGCACCGTGAGCTGAGCCTCGACACCGAGGCGGTGGAGGCCCATCGGTGGCGCCATGAAGGCCAGCGTCGCGCGCGTGGTTCCGACGTCGTCGGGGCGCAGGGAGACGATGCGACCACCGGGAGCCGTCAGCCACCGCCACCACTGGTCGTCGTCGCCGCTGGGCTGGATCCGGCCGTAGCCGACGTACTGGCCCCGGTCGGTGCAGGTGACCTCGCTCCGCCCGCCGTCGGTGAAGACGAGGTCGCGGGTCGCCGAGCGTTTGCCTTCCGCGACGACGAGCAGGTCGTAGTGCTCCCGTGATCCGCGGGAGGTGACGACGTCGACGCCCCCGCCGGGAGCGTCGTGCTCGACGTGGACGAGGTGTTCGCCGTAGCGGTGTTCGACGTCTCCGCCGGTGGCTTCCAGGAGCAGCTGCGAGAGCCGGCCGCGCAGGATCTCCAGTTCCGCGGTGGGCCCGTCCCCGCCACGGTCGGCCCCGGGGCGGTGGGTGTGATCGCGGACGGGGAAGGAGGCGTAGGCCGAGCCGTCGGGTCGCAGGAACCGCGTGCCGACCTCTCCGGTCCCCGCGGCGGCCACCGCCTCGTACAACCCCGTCCGGCGCAGCACCTCCCGCGCCGGACCGCGCACGTCGACGTTCTGGCCGGCGGTGCGGGGTCGTGGTGCTCGTTCCAGCACGGTCGGCGCGAAGCCGGCCCGCCACAGCTCGTGGGCCACCGCGGGCCCGGCGATGCTGCCTCCGGTCACCAGCACTCGGGTCTGGACGTCCGTTCCCATCGTCACCATCTCCTCGATTGCTTGACCGTAAAGTACCTTCATGCTCAAGGTACTGCACGGCGGAGTAACCTCGGGGACATGGCACGCGCGAACGACCGGGCGGACACCCTGTTCGCGCCGGGGCGACGTGCGCGGGTGCTGCAGCTGCTGCGTGCCTACACCGACACCCACGTCGAGCTGACCCGTCACCTGGCTCGGGCACTCGGGGTCCACGGCAGCGACGCGGTGGCCGTGGCGGAGGTGCTGTGGGCCGAGGCCAGCGGGACGCCGTTGACGCCGGCGCGGTTGGCGGAACGCATCGGGCTCACCTCCGGCGCCACCGCCAGCCTGCTCAACCGCCTCGAGGACGCGGGGATGGTGGTCCGCAACCGTGAGGACACCGACCGGCGGATCATCCGGCTCCGCCTCACCCCTGCCGCCCGTACCGCGACCACCGCCTTCTTCGAACGCACCGGGCACGCGCTGGACGACGTGCTGGACGACTACGACGACGCCGCCCTGGAGCAGGTGGAACGTCTCCTGACCGGAGTGGTCGCGGCCACCGCGGCTCACAACGAGCAGCTGCGCTCAGCCGGCGCAGACGTCGGCGAACGCCGCAGCCCCTGAGGTGCGGGCCCGGTCCACCGGTCGTCCCGCGGTGCGCGCGCTGCCCGACCGGACCAGGACGGCAAGGAGATCACCGGTGAACGACACACCGACCCCCCCGCGCCCACCCCCGCCTGCAGGAGTGGCCCCGCAACCTCCACCTCCGCTGGTGCGGCCCGGTCGTCCTGGCTTCCTCGTCGCCGCCCCACGACGGAGCCCGGCGCCACCGAAGAGTTTCAGCTGCACCTCATCTACGTCGACGCGGCCCACCACGGCTGCGGAGCAGGGCCGGCGCTGCTCCACGCCGTCCTCGACCCTGACGAGTCGGCTGCCCTGTGGGTCGCAGACCCCAACCCTCGCGCCCAGGCTTTCTACCGCAAGCACCGCTTCCTCCCCGACGGGCGCAGCAAGAGCGAGGACGGCGTGCGCGAGGCCCGGTGGGTCCGCCCTACCGGTACGTCGTAGCGACCGCAGTCCTGCTCCGGACTCGACGTCACGGTTCATGCCGCGAGGAGGTGCGCCTGCACAGGCTCGACGGTACCGACGGAAGCCCCGGCGCCCATACCGGTGCTCACCCTCCCTTGACCCAGACGGTCACGTCGAGGACACCCCAACCACCCAGACCAGTCAGGTCACGACTTCGCGCGCCCGACCGCACTGGCACCGAGAAACTCACCTGCCCAGAACCGGCCGACTCCAGCGTCAGGCACCAGCCCGTCCACGTCCCGCACACACCACCGTCCCGGCACCGCACCTGCGAGGAGTCACTGAGGTACACACTGGCCTCTCCAGCGTGCACCCGCCGCGACAGGCCCTGCACCACCAATCCCGCAGCGGCCGACGGGTCGTGCCTGCTCCCGTCCACATCCCCAACGCCGCGCGGCACCGAAAGGCCCACCCCGATCGCCGCCGCCTCACACGGACGCAGCAGCACCGCCACCTGCGGCCCCACCTGCAGAGCCGCGTCCGCGATCCGGGCCGTGAGCACCACATCCGCCAGCCCTGTCACCACTGTGGTCGACGACTGCGGCGATGACCCAGCCGGCACCTGGCGCAGCCGGGCACTGAGCTGCACCACGCTGACCTCAGCGACGTCACAGTCGTGAACCACTACGCCAGGCGGATGCGATGCTCGCACCCGCTCCTGCCCCGGCGCCCTGAAGAACAAACCCCCCCAGTGCGATCGGGAAGGCGATCACCGCGGCGATCGTGAAGATCAGCGCCCGCCGACCCACCTCACGACCCAACTCCCGGCCCCGCCCGCGACGTCGGCGCAGACCAGATCGCGGACCAGGCCGTGCACCAGCGCGGGCCAGCCGCCGCGCACAGGACACCGTCCACCGACGAGGCACAGCACGATCCTGCCAGCGAGAACCGCCTCGGTCACCACATCGCACGGCGCACGTTCTCCCACCGCCGATTCCTGCACCGGCAGAACCTGGGCGTGCACCCCAGCACCGCCCTGCGTTCAGCACCAGCCGGAGGTGACCACCCGCAGAAACCATGCCTCCAGCCCGCGAGCACCGGAACGTCGAAGCCCTGGACCACCCAGCAGACCGTTGCCCAGCGATCTTCCGTACATGCCGATGTCCGGGCGTTCAGCCCTGGCCGTCGCACCCACCGCTGTCACCACATGAGGTCACCCGTGGGTGAACCGAAACGGTCACCCGGGCGACCAGATCGGCGCACCCACGTCTTCCCCCACGACGGGGGTCGCCCCGCTGCACCGACGTCACGGTCATCCCGCGGTGTGCGCGCCTTCAGGAACCGTGCTCAGCCGAGAGACGTCACATCGCTGTGTCAGCCACCGCCGCGCCGGTCGAGGTTCTCTGATGGAACCGACACCTCAACGCGCGCCCCGATGGGTCCTGATCCTCCTCGTCCTCGCCGTAGCCGCAGTCGTGGCCGTCCTCAAGATGCCGCCCTGGTCCTTCCTCACCCGTGGAGACCTGACCTCCTGCGGCGAGGTCAGCCGCGACAGGACGGGAGAAGTACCCCGAGACGGCACCGCGTGCCTGCTGGCGGCGCAGACCAACGGCACCAGCGCCGAGCTGAAGGTGACCGACTACACCACCGAGGGCGACCCGATCTTCACGTACTACCGCGTGACGCCTGACCACAGCGGCATGGAGGTCTTCGTCGACAGCCGCGACGGCTACGGGAAGAAGGGTTGGGCGCACCTCGACTGCCCCCAGGCCCGCGCCGTACCCGACGTAAGGACCTGCCAGGACGCGTGACCAGCGCGGTCTCGTGGGGCGGGCAGTTCACGCCCGCCAGTGAGGAACCCACGGTCATCCCGCGAAGTGCGTGCCGTCGGGGCGGCCGGCACCTGCTCACTCCGCAACCGTCACCGACGTCTTCACAGATCGACTGCCACCGGAGTCCTGAGACACCACGTCCCGTCTGCGGCAGGATGACCGCACACGACGAAGGGGTGGTGCGGTGAGGCTGGGGTTCGAGAAGCACCCGGTGACGAACCTCAAGCAGGCGCTGACGGGCTTCGAGCGGTCCGGGTTCACGGTGCTGTGGCACCCGGACCGGGATTCCGTGCTGGTGGCCGCGCCCGGGACGAGCACGGCCGCGGTCCTGCTCGAGGTGCACGACGTCGAGCTGGAACTGGGCGCCGGCGGCGTCTACCTGCTCGACGACGTCGACGCCTTCGAACGCGAGCACCCCGACCGCGACTGGGTCGTGGAACCCTGCGACGGCCCGTTGGGGCGCTACGCCGCGCTGCGGACCAGGGCCGGCCTGCCGCAGCGGTTCCTGACCCTGGACCCCGCCGGCGGGGCACGGCGCTACTTCCTCGAGGGCTGAAGGCTCAGGGTCGCCGCCGGACACGCCGATGTCCACGACGTGGCGATCCCCGCGATGAGCGTCACGCCCCTGGTGGACCAGGTGCGTGCGCTCGAGCGCGCCCGCGGGTACGAACTGCTGGGCCAGGGCGAGGCCGCCGCGGCGATCGAGGCCGCGGCCGAGGCCGCGGGGGACCGCGTCGCCGCCGTCCGCGCCGCCCTCGTGCGGGCCGACGTCATCGGCACGACGGGCGACGTGGAGACCGCCGGCCTGATCGTGCAGAGCGCCGTCCGGGTCGCCGAGGAGACCGGCGACGACGAACTCCTCGCCCGCACCCACTTCCTGCGGTTCCAGCTGCACCTGCAGGCGGGAGACGTCGCCGAGTCCCGCTGGCACGCCATCCGCGCCGTCGAGGTCCTCCCCGCGGACGCCCCGGCCTGGCTGCGCGCCGAGCACCTCCTGGCGCTCACCGTCGTCCTCGACCGTGCCGTCGACTCCCACGAGGCCGTCATCGCGGAGGTCCTGGCGATCGCCGCGAGCGAGGATGACCCGGCGCTGGAACTCTTCGCGCTGAACAACACCGCCTGGGAGCACGCCGACGTCGGGCACGTCGACGAGGCCGTCCGGCTGGCCGCACGCATGCGCCGCGTCGCCACCGCCTCGGGGATCCCGCTGCGCATGGCCGACCTCGACACCGTTGCCACGGTCGAACTGCGGGCGGGGCGGTTCGAGGAGGCCTGGTCGGCCATCACCGAGGCGTTCCAGCCGGGATGTCCCGACAACGGCGCCGACCACGAACCCGTCGCGCGCCTCACGGCGTTCCGGATCCTCATCGGTCTCGAGCGGACCGAGGCGGCCTTCGGGCAACTCCAGACCGCCCGCACCCTGGCGACCGAGCGGCACCTGCCGGGGGTGCTCGCCGAGGTCGAGGAGGCGGACGCGACCTACCGCGCCACGACGGGCGACTGGGAGGGGGCCTACCGCGCGCACGTCCGTTTCCACCGGGAGCACGTGCGCTTGCAGGACCGTCAGAACGCCGCGCGAGCCCTGCTCGCCCAGGTGCAGTTCGACGCCTCCACCGCCCGACGCGATCGGGACAGGTTCCGCGCCCTCGCGCTCACGGACTCCCTCACGGGCCTGCCCAACCGTCGCGCCGTCGAGGAGCACGTCCGCGAGGTGCTCGACGGACCCGGCCCCGTCACCGTCGCCATCGTGGACCTCGACCACTTCAAGCGCGTCAACGACGAACGTTCCCACGACGCCGGTGACGCCGTCCTGCGTGAGCTGGGGGTCCTGCTGCGGCGCTACGTCGACGGTGCCCCGGGGAAGTTCTGCGCGCGCCTCGGCGGCGAGGAGTTCGTCGTCGTGTGGGAGGGGTGGTCCGTCAGCGCCGTCGAACTCTCGACGGAGGCGCTGCGGTCCGGGATCGAGCAGCACGACTGGTTCCCCTCCGCGGCAGGGATTCCCATCACGGTCAGCGTCGGTTTCGCCACGACCACCGCCGAGTCGCTGACGACCTGGTCCGACCTCGTGGCCCGTGCCGACGCCCGCCTCTACGAGGCCAAGCGCGCCGGACGCAATCGGGTCCTCGGGCCGCAGGGCCCACCCGCACCGCACGCTCGGGGCCCCGGTCGCTGAGTCCGGCGCGGGAGGTCTCAGGCCGGTGGCAGGCGGCGCCTCGGGAGCGGGCTCGAGTACACGACGTTCGTCGTGATGCCACCGAGCGTCGCCAACCGACCGGCGATCCGTTCCAGGTCCGGCATCGAGCGGGCGACGACCTTGACGATGAAGCAGTCCGCACCCGTCACGTGGTGCGCCTCGACGATCTCCGGGGTCGTGTCGACGACGTCGTGGAAGGGTTTGTAGTTGCCGGTCGGGTAGGCCAGTCGCACGAACGCCGTGATCGCGTACCCGAGGGCCTGCGGGTCGACGACCGCGCTGTAGCCCGTGACCACGCCTCCCTCGGTGAGGCGGCGCAGCCGTTCGGCGGTGGCGCTGGCGGAGAGGTTGATCGTCCGTGCCAGGTCGGCGACGGAGATCCGGCCGTCGAGCTGCAGCTGCTCGACGATGCGGTGGTCGGTGGCGTCGAGGTCGAGGGGCACCGCTCAGCGTCCCGTCAGCGCGACGTCGATGAGGGTCTCCGCGGCCGAGCGGGCATGTGCCGCGGCGACGGGGTCGCCGCTGATCGCCGCGGTCGTCTGCGCGCCCTCGGCGAGGAGGGCGAGTTGCGGTGCGAGCAGCGGCGGGGCGCCCAGCTCGTCGACGAGGTCGGCCACGTAGGCCTGGAAGGACGCCTTCTGCGCCCGCACCAGGTCGACGACCTCCGGGGAGACGCCGCCCAGCTCGCCGAAGGCGTTGATGAACCCGCAGCCGCGGAAGTCGTTGCCGCGGAACCACTCGTCGAGGAAGTCGTAGACGGCGAGCAGCCGCTCGCGTGGGGTCGTCGCGGTGGCGGCCGCCCCGGCGAGTCCGGCGTCCCAACTGCCGCTGCGGTGGTGCAGGACGGCGAGGAGGAGGGCGTCCTTCGACGGGAAGGCGGCGTAGATGCGCTTGAGCGGCACCCCGGACTCCGCGCGGACGGCGTCCATCCCGACGGCCTGCACGCCGCTGCGGTTGAACAGCCGGTCGGCGGCCTCCACGATGCGGTCGCGGTCTGCTGCGGTGTCGGTCGTCATCTCGTGCCTCCTGGGGGGTTGCGCTGAGAACCGTCGTTCTCTACTGTAGGGCCATCGCCAGAGAACGACCGTTCTCAATGGCTCGACCACAGGAGACGACCATGGGCACCATCACCGTCGGCCAGGAGAACTCGACCTCCATCGAGCTGTACTACGAGGACCACGGCACGGGGCAGCCGGTCGTCCTCATCCACGGCTACCCGCTCGACGGTTCCTCCTGGGAACGTCAGAGCCGCGAACTGCTCGACGCCGGGTACCGCGTCATCACCTACGACCGCCGCGGTTTCGGCCGGTCCTCCAAGGTGGGCACCGGCTACGACTACGACACCTTCGCGGCCGACCTGAACGCCGTCCTCACGACGCTGGACCTCAGCGACGTCGTCCTCGTCGGGTTCTCCATGGGGACCGGTGAACTCGCCCGCTACACCAAGCTCTTCGGCGCCGACCGCGTCGCGAAGTTCGCGTTCCTCGCCTCCGTCGAACCCGGCATGCTCGGCCAGGGGGTTCCGCAGTCGGTGTTCGACGACATCGCGGCCTCGGCGAAGAAGGACCGCTTCGCCTGGTTCTCCGACTTCTACGCGAACTTCTACAACCTCGACGAGAACCTCGGGTCGCGCATCTCCCAGCAGGCCGTGGACGCCAGCTGGAACACCGCCGCGGGCAGTGCCCCGGTCGCCGCCTACGCCGTCGTCCCCAGCTGGATCGAGGACTTCACCGCCGACGTCGCCGCGGTGCGCGCCAGCGGGAAGCCCGCCCTCATCGTCCACGGCACCGCGGACCGGATCCTGCCGATCGAGGCCACCGGCCGTCCGTTCCACGCCGCGTTCCCCGAGGCCGACTACCACGAGATCGACGGTGCGCCGCACGGGCTCGGCTGGACCCACGCCGAGGAGCTCAACGCGATCCTGCTGCCCTTCGTCCAGGCCTGAACCCAGTCTTGAACCCGACCTGACGTTCAGGGCAGGTCGCGGCCCAGCCAGTGGTGGGCGTACGGGTCGTCGTTGAAGGGTTCGACGTCGACGTAGCCGAGCCGGGCGTACATCGCCCGGGCCTCGACGAGGTCGTCGCGGGTGTCGAGGCGGATCCTCGTCCGTCCGCTCTGCGCGGCGAAACCCTCGAGGCGCCGGACGAGCCGGCTGCCGAGACCCCGTCCCCTGGCAGCGGGGGTGATCCAGACCCGGGTGAGTTCCGTGACGTCCGCGTCCACGTGGCGGAGCCCGCCGCAG
The DNA here is from genome assembly GCF_042674865.1 of Kineococcus sp. GCM10028916. Taxonomy (NCBI): domain Bacteria; kingdom Bacillati; phylum Actinomycetota; class Actinomycetes; order Kineosporiales; family Kineosporiaceae; genus Kineococcus; species Kineococcus sp. GCM10028916. Next base: position 288,256 of record NZ_JBHTFM010000003.1, read on the forward strand.
CCGAGTTCCCGTGAGCCGTCACGGACCACGAACAGCGCGCCCGTCGGACCCGTGAGGTCGTGGCTGGGACCTTCCGCCATCGCCCGGCTCACCTCGGCGGGCGTCGCGGGATGCCCGTACCAGCGGGTGACGATGTCCTCGTAGTACGCCGTGAGGACGTCGTCCGCCTCGGTGGGGTGGGTCAGCACGAACTCGACCCGGGGACGCCGGTGCAGCACGACCTGGCCGGTGTCGGAGAACCCTGCGCCTCGGTAGAGCTCGACGAGTTCCGGGTCGCAGAACAGGCTGGTCGTCGCACCGTCCGGGAGCTCCGCGAGCAACGCGTCCAGGAGTTCCCGGACGAGACCGCGGCCGCGGAACTCCCGGTCGACGACGACGTCCTCGACGTACGCGCGGAACGCGCCGTCGGAGACCGCCCGGGCGAACCCCACCACCCGCCGGCCGGCCCGGGCCGCGACGGCGGGCCCGCGCTCCAGGACGTCACGCACGGCCGACGGGGTGCGCTCGGGCCACCACCCCTCGGCCGCGAAGAGGGCGAGCACCGCGGAGGGGTCGAGCGGTTCCTCCGCGTGGGTCGCGATGCGCCAGGACGTCGTCACGGGCTCAGTCCACCAGAGCCGCGAGCAGCGGGCGGCGGTGACGCAGCACCCAGTCCGCGCTGGCGGTGCGCCACGCCATCGCCCACAACGGCGCCGGATCGGTGCTGGTCGGGGTGACGTCGGCCTCCACGGCCTGGGTGTGGGCGTCCGCGACGATCACGGTGACCACGTGGTCCAGCAGCAGCTCCCGGTCCCCGCGGGCCAGGCCGTAGCCGTCGACGAGCAGCCGCAACCGTCGGGCGCGGTCGTCGACCGTCCCGAGCCCGTGGAGCTCGGCGACCTGGTCGCCCACGAGGTGCGCGTTGAGCCACGCCGCCTGCGCGAGTTCGACCAGGGGGTCGACCGGACCCGATGTCTCCCAGTCGATCAGCACCACCGGGAGGCCGTCCCTGGCGACGATGTTCCACGGTCCGGTGTCGCAGTGCCCCAGGACGCGGGGAGTCCGTCCGAGGTCCCGGCCGAACCAGGGTTGCCACTCCGCGTCGTGCGGGGGGACGAACGTCGCCGTCGCCTCGTGCAGCCGGCGGAGGAGTTCGCCGACCGCGGCGGCCCCGTCGTCGGACCAGGCGTGCGGGTGCACGAACCCGCCCGGGACGAACTCCACCGCCTCGCGCCCGTCGGCGGCGAAACCGTCGCCGACGAGGCGGGGAGAACCCTCGAACCCGACGTCCTCCAGGTGGCGCAGCAGGGCCGCGACGCTGCGCGACCACGGACGCGCCGGGCGCAGGACGACGTCACCCCGACGGGTGACGGTGCTGCGGCCACCACCGGTGAGGGCGGTCTCGTCGGGCGGGGTGCCGGTCACGGACCCACCGTGCAGCACGGCCCTGCCGTCGCGCACCCGGTTTCCCTCAGGTCAGTCGCGGTGCCCGGGGGTTCGGAACAACCCCACGTGGAGCGCGCCGGCGATCGCGGCGCCCGCCAGCGGGGCGAGGACGAAGAGCCAGAGCTGCGCCAGTGCCGGTCCTCCCGCGAAGAGGGCCGGACCGATGGAACGCGCCGGGTTCACCGAGGTGCCGGTGACGGGGATCGACACCAGGTGGATCAACGTCAGGGCCAGCCCGATCGCCACGGGGGCCAGGGACTTCGGTGCGCGGGGTGCGGTGGCGCCGAGGACGACCAGCACGAAGACGGCGGTGAGGACGACCTCGACCACGAGGGCCGCGAGCAGGGAGTACCCGGCCGGTGAACGCTCGCCGTAGCCGTTGGTGGCGAACCCCGAGGCCGCCGCGTCGAAACCCGGGCGCCCGGAGGCGACGGTGAACAGGACCGCCGCCCCGGTGACGGCGCCGACGACCTGCGCCAGCGCGTACCCCGGGAGGTCCCGCCACGGGAGGCGTCCCGCCACCGCGAGGCCGAGGCTGACGGCGGGGTTGAAGTGCCCACCGGACACCCCTCCGAACGCGGCGGCCATGACGAGCACCGTCAGCCCGAAGGCCAGGGCGATCCCCAGGTAGCCGATGCCCACGGCGGCGCCGTCCGTGGTCGTCGTCGAGGCGGCGAGGACGGCGGCCCCGCACCCGCCCAGGACGAGGACGAAGGTCCCGATCGCCTCCGCCGCCAGCTTCACGGCCGGCCTCGGTTTCTCGGCCGCGCCCGGGGTGTCAGCCGCCCGGGGTGCGCGCGCGGAGGCGCCGCGACGACTCGACGCGCTCACCGTCGGCCCCGCAGCAGACTCCGACGGCGCGCGGACGTGGCGCCGCCGCGTCGCGCCTCGAGGCGGCGGGCGAGGCGGCGGGCCCCGGAGGCCACGAGGGGTACGGCGACGGCGGTGAGCAGCCACCGCCGCAGGACGGTGTCGATCAGGAAGGGCACGGAGTTCTCCTCGGTGTGGTGGTGCAGCGCCGGGGTGGCGGGGCGGTCGTCAGCGGATCCGCTCGGCGGGGTCCTCGCCCCCGACGGGCAGGTGCAGGTCGCGGACGGTGACGTTGACCTCGGTCACCGTCAGGTCGGTCATCCGCCGGACGGCGGCGGCCACCTCGCGCCGCACCCCGGCGGCGACGTCGACGACGTCGCTGCCGTACTCCACGACGACGACGACGTCGACCACGGCCTGCGTCTCGCCGACCGTCGCGTGGACACCCGTCGTCAGGTCCGACCGGTTGCGGGGGGTGCGCTCGCGCACGGCGGCGGCGGCGCGGTCCGCGCTGCCGCCCAGGGCGAACACCCCTGGCACCTCGCGGGCGGCGATGCCGGCGATGGTGGCAACCACGTCGTCGGCCATCGTGGTGCTCCCCTCGGGGGTCGCGGCCCAACTGCTGGCGGTGTCCTGCGGCACGGGACCGTCCTCTCGGGCGTCGTCGACCCGGCCTGGGCGGACGGGTCAGGAAGAGACTTACACCGTAAGTTGAATGAGCGCCAGCCTGGGTGAGGCCCGTGCGACACCCGTCCGGACCGCTGCCGGCCCCGGGGAAGGCGCAACGGGAGCAGCGGTGCCAGGATCGGGGCGTGGCGGCAGACCCTGACGACGGTGGGCCCACCGGGGCGCAGCGGAGCGACGAACCCGATCCGGGCCACCTCCCCGACGTGGACGAGCTGGTGGTCGACGGGCAGGAACGGCCTTCCGACCGGGTCCCGCTCAGTCGTGAGCGCATCCTGTCCACGGCCCTGCACTCCATCGACGAGGAGGGCCTGGCCGCGCTGACGATGCGACGCCTCGGGGCGCGGCTCGGGGTCGAGGCGATGTCCCTCTACCGCTACGTCCCGGGCCGCGAGGCCCTCCTCGACGGGGTCGTCGACGCGCTGGTCGGCGAGCTCGACCACGACGCGGACGTCCTGCGGTCCCCCGAGCACGGGTGGCAGGACTTCCTGCAGCGGATGGCGCACGGTGTCCGGCGCATGGCCATCGCCCACCCCAAGGCCTTCCCCCTCATCGCCTCGACGCCCCCCGAGGCGCCGTGGCTGCGTCCGCCGCTGCGCAGCATCAGCTGGGTCGAGACGTTCCTCTCCGGGCTGGTGCAGCAGGGGTTCTCCGACGAGGAGGCCGTGGCGGCCTACCGGGCGTTCACCAGTTTCCTGCTGGGGAACCTGCTCCTGGAGGTGTCCCAGCGCGGCGGGGCGGTCGGGCCCCTGGACCTGGTGGACGAGGAGGAACCCGTCGGGGGCCTCGACGACGCGCCCATCGTGCGGCGCCTGGCCCGGAGGCTGGGGGAGGACCGGGCGTTGCAGGAGTTCGAGGAGTCGCTGGAGAGCCTCATCGACCGGATCTCCGCCCAGGTGCTCGGCGGCAGCGGCGCCTGAGTCCGGGTGCCGCGACTCCTCGGCCCCGCTCGCGCGGGAGACCTCCGCCGCTACCAGCGCAGCCCGAGCTGGTTCCCCAGCACCTCGTAGCCCAGGCTCCGCGCGACCCGGAGGGAGTCCGCCGGGCGGGCGCGCCACTGGCACAGCAGCCCGGCGGACTGCGCGTGCGCGCTCGCGCGGGCGGCGACGGTGCGGGCCAGGTGGCGCCCCCGCGCGCCGGCCCGGACGAGGACGCAGAGGTGGGCGACGTCGTTCGGCCAGAGTTCGTACCCCGCCGCGGCGAGGGTCTCGCCGTCCTCGACGACCAGGAACGCGGGAGAGTCGATCCCGGTCATCCCGCTCTCGCCCACGTCGTCGGCGGAACAGCCGCGCAGCAGGTTCTGCAGGGCATCGCCCGGGTCGGTGGGGTGGAGTTCCCCGGGCACGGTCGGGAGAGGTACGTCGCGGGCCAGGTACGCCAGCCGGGCCGGTCCGAGCACGGCAGGAGGGGACGGTCGGCCTCCGCGCAGGTGGTCGTCGAGAACCCGGGCTCCGTCGGCGTCGGGGGCGGTGGCCAGGACCCGGCCGGCGATCGTCACGATCCCGCACCAGCCGGCGGGGAAGACCACCGAACCCGGTGCGACCAGAGCGCGCGCCTCCTCGACCGGGGCGAAGCGGGCCCCCGGACCGGCGAGGTGTTCCCAGTGGCGGCGCACGACGTCGACCAGGGCTGAGTCCACCGGACCATCCTGCCCGCGACGTCTCCCTCCGCGGTGAGCACGTCGACCCCGTCTCCCGGCCGGTTCAAGACCGGGGCCGAACCTGCCGATCGGGCAGACGTGGCGGGAACCGGGTGCGGTCAGTGCGGCCGCGCCCTGGCCCCCACGGACCAGTGGTGCGGGCTCTGCTTCGCGCCCGCACCCGACGCCCGGTTCGCGGCCTCCCTGCAGACCCACCGCACCGATGACCCACCGCGGCTCGAGCGGCCCGCCTACCGGAAGTCGCGCTGGGCCGGGTCCTCGGTGACCTTCGGCCCGATCGGTCGGATCGTCCTCACGCTCGTGCTCGTCGCGATCACCGCGCTCCTCCTCTGGTCGGGCAGCCTCGTCGGCCTCGCGGCCTGGCTCGTCGTGGCCGTGCCCTGGGCGCTGCGCGACATCTGGCGCACGGTCCGCGTCCGTCGCTGAGGGGGTGACACACCCGTTCCCCGACGGCAGGCTGTGCGGGTGAACACCTCCACGACGCAGAGCGGTCGCCCGCGGTTGTCGGCGGTCGTGCTCGATTCCCCCGAACCCCCGGAACTCGCGACCTTCTACCAGCACCTGCTGGGGATGGAACCCGAGCAGTGGTCGCCGGACTGGATCGTGCTGCGCGCCCCCGACGGCGGGGTCGGGATCTCGTTCCAGCGCGAGACGGCCTACGTGCCGCCGCAATGGCCGCAGCGCCCCGGGGACCAGCAGGTGCAGGACCACCTCGACATCGCCGTCGACGACCTCGTCGCGGGCGTCGCGCACGCCGTCGCCGCAGGTGCGGAACTGTTCGAGTTCCAGCCGCAGGACACCGTCCGGGTGATGCGCGACCCGCACGGCCACGTCTTCTGCCTGTACCTCCCCGAGTGAGCGGGGAGACGCCGCCCCCGGGCCGGGACGTGGGCACGACGATGACGGTGCCCGCGGTGGAGCCGGCGGCGGGACCGTGGGCCCCGCTGGACCTGGGGGACCTCCTCCGCCGGGTCCTCGCCCCCGTGGCCCCCCGGAACGGGCCGGTCGTGCTGGCCGTCGACGGTCGTGGGGCGTCGGGGAAGTCGACGCTGACCGACCGGCTCGTCACCCGGGCCGTGGCCGAGGGGTTGCGGGCGGGTGCGGTCCACACCGACGACGTCGCCTGGAACCACTCCTTCTTCGACTGGGCCGACCTGCTGCGCGACGGGGTCCTGGTCCCCGCCCGCCGCGGGGAGGGCGTCCGCTACCGCCCACCGGCCTGGCCCGTGCACGGCCGTGACGGCGCCGTCGAGGTGCCCCAGGGGACCGACCTGCTCGTCGTCGAAGGGGTGGGCGCCGGTCGGCGGGAACTGTCGGAGTTCCTCGACGTCGTGGTGTGGGTGCAGTCGGACTTCGCGCAGGCGGAACGTCGGGGGATCGCCCGCGACACCGCGTCGGGGGTCAACGGGGACGAGGCGGGGACGATCGCGTTCTGGCACCAGTGGATGGACGAGGAACTCCGGTTCCTCGCGGCGGACCGCCCGTGGGAGCGTGCCGACGTCGTCGTCGCGGGGACGCCGGTGATCCCGTTGCGGCCCCACGAGGTCGCGGTCAGCGTCCCTGGTCGGGCAGGGACGGCCACCGGTCCGCCGCCCACGCCGACCACGTGAGGAACCCGGCGGGCGGCCCGTTCGTGGTCGTGGCGAGTTCCTCCGCCGTCGGCACCTCGAACAGCGTGCGCCAGTGGTCGAGTTCCCCACGGGTCATCGCGAACGTGTCACCGGGGGCCTCGACCTGGCGCCTGCTCACCCGCTCCCACTGAGTCGTGGGATCGACGTCCAGGAACTCCACCACGCACTCCGCGCCCACGGCGGCGAACAGGTGGCGCAGGGCGTCACGTTCCGCGCGGGACCAGAACCCGAAGTCGAGGACCACGTCGACCCCGAGTTCCGCGGCCCGCAGTCCCGCCCAGATCAGCCGACCTTCGAGGGTGTCGCGTTGACGGGTCCCGTTCTCGCCGGCGAACAACGGCAGCATCCACTCGTCGAGGCTGAAGCGCAGTGCCCCCTCCGCCTCGAGCTGGCGGGCGCGGGTCGTCTTCCCGCTACCGGGCAACCCGACCATGAGGACGACGGTCACTCCCCGGGCAGCCACGACACCCCCGTCCCCGCCCGGTGTCAGCAGGAACCGCCGTCCCCGCCGCCGGAGGAGCCGCCGCCGGAGGAGCCGCCGCCGGAGGAGCCGCCGTCGAAGGAGCCGCCGCAGTCCCCGGACGAGGAACCGCCGTCCCAGGAACCCGACGAGCCACCGCCGTCGCTCCCGCCCGGGAACGAGGGGTGGGAGGACCCGCCCGACCGGCCGGTACCGGTCAGCGAGCGCCAGAGGGAGACGCCGCCCAGGACGACGAAGCAGACGACGAACAGGACCACCAGACCGGTCACGCTGCACCACCTCTCTGCGGAGCGGGGTCGCTCACGCCGCTTGGAGGTGGGCCGACGCCGATCGGTTCCCTGGGCGACCGGTGCTCCTGCGTCCTGGTCGGGCTCGCCCCCCCGCCTGGGAACCGGTCCGGGTCAGGATGTCGTGAGCATGGTCCAGACCTTGGTGATCACGCCGTCCGCCACGAGGACGATGTCCACTCCGCGCACCACCGGGGCCTCGCCCTCGGGCCCGAACTGCCACGCGAGGTGGCCCAGGTCCTGCACGACCTGCACCTCGCCGCCGGGACTGAAGACGAAGGACGGCGATGCGTCGAGCAGTCGCTGCGCCTTGTCGTTCAGCGCCCGGTGACCCACCACCGACTCCTCCGGGTCGGCGAAGACGACGTCCGGGGCGTAGACGCGGACGACGCTCGCCCAGCGCCGCTCGGGGTCCCGCTCGCCGAAGACCTGCATCAGGTTGGCGTGCACGAGTTCTTCGACGGTCATGGCTCTCCTCGGTCGACGGTCGGTGTCCGGGCTGTCCCCAGCGGGGTCTTCGGGGTCCACCATGCCCTGGACCGCGGTGTCCGCGCACCCGCCGGACGACGGAGCCGGAACGCCGAACGCCCCCCGCCGCTGGGTGCGGCAGGGGGCGTTCGTCAGGGAGGTGTCAGCTCACGCGGGCGGTCTCGGCGGCTGCGACCTCGGTCTCGGCGACCTTGGCGCTGGTGGACTTCAGCGAGTAGGTCGGGATCTCCAGACCCAGGGCCGCGCAGACGTTGTGGAAGACCTCGGTGTTGTCGAGGAGCTTCGAGAACCGCTGCGCACCGGGGCCCGAGGCGCCGATGAAGACGTCCTCGACGGTGTGGACGCAGTTCGTGTCCTCCATCGGCAGGTTGCCGATCTGGACGACGGCGCCCGGGTCGCGGGCCGGGTTCGGGAACGCGAGGCCGGTGGCCGCGTCCTCCAGCGCCGGCTGGGCCAGGACGGCGTTGTGCGCGAAGTCGTCCGGGTGGTCGGGGTGGTTGGACCAGCCGAAGAACAACTGCACGTCGGGGTTCGGGTCGTCGGGGAACCCGTCACCGTTGGAGTCGACGTAGGTGGGGAACCCGGCGTCGGCGTAGACGCCGTTCTGCTGGCGCGCGGGCGACCCCTCCTTGGAGAGGGTGTGCGTGCCGGCGATGCTCATGGCGTGGTTGTGGTCGGCGGTCACGACGATCAGGGTGTCGTCGCGGTCCTTCGCCCACTCCTTGGCGATGCCGACGGCCTGGTCGAGCTCGATCGCGTCGTACACGGCGCGGGGGCCGTCGAGCGGGTGCTCGGACTTGTCGATCGAGGCGCCCTCGACCATCAGGAAGAAGCCCTTGTCGTTCTTCTCGAGGACCTTCAGGGCGGCCTTGGTCATCTCGACCAGACCGGGCTGGTCGTCGAACTCGCCGAGGACGGCGGGGTTCGGGGTGACCTGGCGGTCGATGTAGACGTTCAGGTTGCCGGTGTGGAAGGAACCCAGCAGCTTGTCCGGGGTGCCGGCGGCCATCACCGCGGAGAGTTCGGTGCGGGTCGCCGCGTAGGCGAAACCCTTGTCCTTGAACTCCTCGATGAGGTTGCGCTCGTCGGTGCGCTTGGACCCCGGCTGCGACATCGGCAGGAACGTCGCGCGGCCGCCACCCATGTACACGTCGGGCATCTGACCGGGCTCGAGGGCCTGGTCCATGATGCTCGCGTACTCGGAACGGCGACGGGTGTGCGCGAAGACCGCGGCGGGAGTGGCGTCCTGGACCTCGGCGGTGGTGACGATGCCGATCGACATGTCCCGCGACCGCTTGAGGACCTCGGCCATGGTCTCGACGTGCGGGCTGGCGGTCGGGTCCTCGGAGTTGCCCGGGTAGACGCCCATGGCGTTGACGGCCGACTTGTGGCCGGTCATGTACGCGGACATCGAGTTCGCGGAGTCGGTCGCGATCGAGTCGCAGCCGGAGGTGGTGACGTTCCCGCGGAAGTCGAGGGTGTCCATCTCCAGGAGGGAGTCGTACTTGCCCTCGGTGATGCCCTTGGACAGGATCCGGGCGCCGGTGATGGCGGCCTGGCCCATGCCGTCACCGAGGAAGAAGATGACGTTCTTCGCGGTCTTGGCGTCGGTCTTCGACAGCACGACCTCGTGCTTCACCTCCTGCGAGGCGGAGCCGGCGGAGGAGGTGACGGCCGCGGCGATCGTGTAGCTGCCGGCGGCGGGGTAGACCAGGTCCTTGAACGTGACCTCGACGGAGTCCGGGGCGGAACTCGTGCGCAGCGGTGCGGGGGCGAGCAGCGGCGCGGGGCCGCTGCCGTCGCTGACCTTGATGACGATCTTCGTGGTCTCGGGGTCGACCCCGGTGGCCTCGATGCGCAGGTCGAACTTCGCGCCCGCCTGGAACTTCGCGCGGTCGATCGGGAGGACCTTGACGGCGCTGCCGGTGCCCGAGCTGAGCGCGATGCGGCGGAACGTGGTCGTGTAGTGCGCGTCCTTGACGTTCAGCTGCGCGGGGACGTAGGCGGGGGCGGCGGACGCGGCGGACGCGTCGACGAGACCCTTGCCGAAGACGACGGCGGTGGCGAGGCCGCCCGTGCCGAGCAGGCCTCGACGGGTGAAGAATCCGCGACGGTCCTGCGAACCGTCGTCGTTCGTGCTGGACTGGGTGTCGGACACCGGGTACCTCTCGTTCGAACCTCCGACGCGATCGGCGCCGGCTCACGGGCAGGCACAACGTGGCAGTGCCCGTGGAACTGGCCGAGAACGCCAGACGAACAGGCGGTGCACAGCACCGTCACCCTGGTCCTCGTCGCGCCGGGCGCCCTCAGGCCAGCAGGTGGTCCATCCGGAAACCCAGCAGTTCCCGCAGCACGATCGACGTCGAGGTCCGGCGGATCCCGCGGCACCGCATGATGCGCTGGGTGATGTCGTAGACGTGGTCGGCGTCGCGCGCGGCGATCTGGATCATGAGGTCGGAGTCGCCCGAGATGCCGAGGCACTCGACGACCTCGGGGATGCCGGACATGTCCTCGACCATCCCCTCGAACTCGTCCTGGTCGACACCCGCTGTGACCAGCGCCCGCATCGGCAACCCCAGCCGCGCGGGGTCCAGCCGGGTGGAGTTCCGTCGCAGGCTGCCGTCGGAGGCGAGCCGCTCGAGCCGGCTGTGCACGGTGCCCCGCGCGAGGCCGAGGGTCATGGCGAGCTGGGCCACGGTGGCGCGGGGATCGGTGTCGAGGGCGACGAGGATGCGTCGGTCCGTGTCGTCCAGGGTGGTCACGTCGACCAGTCTAGGGGGAGGTAGCCGCCCGGGACTGGTCGGAACGACCAGTGGCGCGGGAGTCGGTTGCACGATCCGCCCGGTTGGCGTGTCATGCGGACATGACCACGACGATCAGCGTGGGCGGCTACCTCGCCCGCCGGCTCGAGCAGCTCGGCATCGGACACCTCTTCGGGCTGCCCGGTGACTTCAACCTCGCCCTGCTCGACGAACTGCTTGCCGCGGGCGGGTTGCGCTGGGTCGGGTCGGCCAACGAGCTGAACGCCGGCTACACCGCCGACGGTTACGCACGGTTGCGACGCGGGCCGTCGGCGATGGTCACGACGTTCGGGGTCGGGGAACTGTCCGCCGTCAACGCCCTCGCCGGGAGCTACGCCGAGGACGTCCCCGTCGTGCACGTCGTGGGCCTGCCCCCGACGAGGGCGATGAGCGACGGTGCGCTGCTGCACCACTCCCTCGCGGACGGCGACTTCGGGCACTTCGTGCGCATCGCCGCGGAGGTGACGGCGTCCGCCGTCGTCGTGCGGTCGCAGGGGGCGGCCACCGCCATCGACCAGGCGCTGCTCACCGCGGTCGGCACCTCCAAACCCGTCTACCTCGGGGTCCCCGCCGACGTCGCCGTGCAGCAGGTCTCGGCCGCTCCGCTGTCGCGGCCGTTGCGGGTCCTGCGCAGCGACGCCGGGGCGGTCGAGGAGTTCCGCACCGCGATCGGCGAGTTCCTCGGGGACTCCCCGGAGGTGACGGTGCTGGCGGGGCCGCGGTTGCACCGCCGTCGCCTCGAGGAGCTGGTCCGGGGGATCGCCGCGCAGAACGGGGTCCGGGTCGCGACGCAGTCGGCGTCGAAGGCGCTGCTCGACGAGTCCCACCCGGCGAACCTCGGGGTCTACGCCGGGAAGTTCACCCGGTCCGCCGACACCCGCCGCTTCGTCGACACGGCGCACCCGCTGGTCCTCGCCGGGGTGGTGATGACGGACTTCCTCACCGGCTCCTTCAGCCACGGCTTCGACCCCGACGCGGCGATCGACCTGCAGCTCGACCACGCCCGCATCGCCGGGACGGCGTTCTACGGGGTGTACCTCGAGGAGTCGCTGCGCATCCTCGAGGAGGTGCTCGACGCGCGGTCCCCGCGCCCCGAACCCCTTCCCCGCCAGCAGGTCCCGGCCCTCGAGCGGCACGTCCCCGCCGAACCCGACGGGCCGCTGACCCACGCCGACCTGTGGCCCCTGCTGCAGCAGTGGCTGAACCCGGGGACGCTGCTCGTCGCCGAGGCGGGGACGTCGTTCTACGGGGCGCTGGAGCTCACGACCCCCGACAGCTGCGACCTGCTGGGGCAGCCGGTCTGGTCCTCCATCGGGTACACGCTGCCCGCCACCCTCGGCGCGATGCTCGCCCAGCCGGGACGCGAGACCGTCCTGGTCATCGGTGACGGTTCGGCGCAGCTGACGATCCAGGAACTCGGCCGGATCCTCGCCGAGGGGCTCACCCCCACGATCCTGCTCGTCAACAACTCCGGGTACACCGTCGAACGGGCGATCCGCAGCCCCGAGGCCGCCTACCAGGAGGTCGTCGCGTGGGACTGGACCAAGCTGCCCGCCGCGCTGGGCTCGCCGGGAACCCCGACCCACCGGGTCGCCACCCCCGCCGACCTGGTGGAGACGCTCGAGAAGGTCCGCGCGGATCCCGACCACGCGGCGTTCGTCGAGCTGGTCCTGCCGCGCGACGACGCCCCGGACTCCCTCGTCCAGCTGGCCCGGAGCATCCGCTGACTCAGTGCGCCGGGAAACCGGCGAGTACCTGCAGGAACTGCCCGTAGGTCCCCTGCGCCTCGGCGAAGCGGAACGGCTTCGCCTCCTCCACGACGACCTGCTCGACGTCGGGCTCCTCGCGCAGGATCGCCATGACCCCGTCGAGGAAGGCCGGCAACGGCATCGCCCGGTCGTCGTCCTGCTGGCCACCGAACTCCGTCCGGACGGCCGGCGGGACGATCTCGACGACGTCGATCCCGCTGCCCGCGAGCTGCACGCGCTGCGTCTCGGAGTAGGAGTGGATCGCGGCCTTGGTGGCGCTGTAGGTGGGGGAGGCCGGGAGCGGGACGAAACCCAGCCCGGAGCCCACGTTGACCACCGTGCCCCCGCCCCGGGTCGCGAAGAACGGCACGAACAGCGACGACATCCGCAGGGGACCGATGAGGTTCGTGGTGATGACGTCGATCGCCGCGTCGAGGCTCTCGCCCGTGCGGAGGTCCTCGTAGAGCGCGATGCCGGCGTTGTTGACGAGGACGTCGACGTCGGGGAAGCGGGTGGTCACGTCGTCGAAGGCGGCCCGGACCGAGGCGGGGTCGGTCACGTCGAGCTCGACGGCGGCCAGCCCCGGGTGGTCCTGGACGATCTGGTCGAGGAGGGCCGTGCGGCGACCCGCGACGACGACGGTGTTGCCCTCGGCCTGCAGCCGCTGGGCGAGGCCCAGGCCGATGCCCGCGGTGCCGCCGGTGATGAGGACGGTGCGTCCGGTGATCTTCATGTCCCCACCCTGCGTCCACGGATCCCGTGGCGGGAGAGACCCGGTCATCCAGGGATCGGCGGTCCCTGGCTGAGCCGCGGCCGCGGAGCGAGGATGGTGGTGTGGACCGACCCGGACTCGCCGACTTCCTGCGCCGCCGCCGCGAGGCGCTGCGACCCGGCGAGGTCGGACTGCCGCCCGGTGTCCGGCGCCGCGCGCCGGGGTTGCGGCGGGAGGAGGTCGCCGCGTTGGCCGGCATGTCCACCGACTACTACGCCCGCATCGAGCAGCAGCGCGGCCCGCAGCCCTCGGACCAGGTGGTGGCCGCGATCGCCCGGGCGCTGCGCTTCGACCTCGACGAGCGCGACCACCTGTTCCGCCTCGCCGGGCACCGGCCGCCCGTGCGGTTGCGCCGCGAGGAGCACATCGCCCCCGGGTTGATGCGGGTGCTGGACCGCCTCGACGACACCCCGGCGATGATCGTCTCCGACCTGGCCGAGACCCTGGTGCAGAACCGGCTCGCCATCGCCCTCCTCGGCGACCAGCGCCACCACGCAGGACCGGCGCGCAGCCAGTTCCACCGGTGGTTCACGGATCCGGAGGAACGCACGCACTACCCGGAGGACGACCACGAACGGCAGACCCGGCTGCAGGCCGCCGGGTTGAGGGCGGCGTTGTCCCTGTCGTCGGACGCCCGGGCGCGCGAGGTCCTCGAGGACCTCCTGCGGCGCAGCGCGGAGTTCCGCGAGGTCTGGGAACGCCACGAGGTGGAGGAGAAGACGGGAACCCGGAAACGTCTCGTCCACCCGCAGCTGGGGGTCCTCGAGGTCGACTGCCAGAGCCTGTGGACCGAGAACCGTGCGCAGGCCCTGCTGGTGTTCACCGGCGTCCCCGGCACGGAGGCGCAGGAGAAGCTCGACCTGCTGCAGGTCATCGGGACGCAGCAGTTCGCCCGGTGACCCCCCGGCGGACCCGCAGCCACAGGTGGTGCTGCACCCGCAGCGTCACCACCGCGGCCAGCAGGATGCAGGCGAGGTTCAGCACGAGTTGCCCCAGCGCGCCGAGCGCCGTCCCGTACTGACCGGTCACGACGCCCGCGGCGAAGTCGGCCGCGGCGGGAACCGTCGTCACGCTGATGAACACCCCCACCAGCGGTCCCGCCTTCGCCGACGTCAGGGACAGGGTCCCCGCGATCCCCGCCAGCACGGCGACGATGACGCTGAACGCGTCCGGGGAGGCGACGAACGACGTGAGCGGCCGGCGCCCGTCGAGGAACTCCTGCGGCACCAGCCCGACGAGTCCGAGCACGAACACCGCGGCCGCCGTGACCACCACGGCCAGCGGGAAACCCAGCGCGAGGGCCCGCACCGGACCCGCGACGAGGTCCCGACGGCGCCGCACGATCGCCACGGCCAGGGCCGCGAGCGGGCCGAACTCCGGACCGAGGACCATCGCCCCGACGATGAGCACCTGCGAATCGGTCAGCAGGCCGACCGCGGCGATCAGCGTGGCGAGCACCAGGAACGCGTAGTACGAGGCGGAGCCGGTGGCCCCGCCGTCGGCGGCGTTCTCGACCTGCTCCCAGATGAGGGCGTCGTCACCCGCGCCGGGCGCCGCCTCCTCGGCCTCCTGGATGCGGCGGCCGAGGGCCGTGTCGACGGTCTCGAGCACGATCGACCCGGACTCCTCCAGGCCCAGCGCCTGCAACCCGTCGACCACGGCGTCCACCGCCTCGCGGGCGACGTCGGCCTCCAGCAGGTCACCGGGTGGGAGCAGGCAGGCGCCGACGTGCCGGACGACGTTGGTCACCCCCGCGTCGGCGCGCAGGACCTCGAGGGCCGCGGATGTGGTGGCCGGCGGGCAGATCAGCCGCAGGTGGAGGACGCTCACCCCGCCATGCTGCCGCAGGTGCCCGGCTTGACCCCGGAGACCGGGTGGGAGAACCTCGGAGCAGCGCCCGTCACCCGGGCGCCCGGACGAGCCCGCCGTACCCGGTCACGCGACAAGACGGCGGACGTGAGGTTCTCGTGTCCTGGATCGTGCTCGTCGTCTCCGGTGTGCTGGAAGCGGTCTGGGCCACCGCCCTGGGCCGCTCGGCCGGGTTCTCCCGCCTCGCACCGACCCTCGTGTTCGCCGTCGCGCTGCTCGTCAGCACGGCCGGTCTGGCGTTCGCGATGCGCTCCATCCCCACCGGGACGGCCTACGCCGTCTGGGTCGGGATCGGCGCCGCGCTGACCGTCGGCTACGCGATGGCGACCGGGGCCGAGGCCGCGTCGCTGGTGAAGGTGGCGCTGCTGCTGGGCATCGTCGGCTGCGTGATCGGTCTGAAACTCCTGCACTGACCCCCGCCGGTCGTCAGCCGAGGCGGGTTCAGTCGAGGTGCGGGAGGTGGGCGGCGTAGGCGGCCCGCAGTTCGCGCAGGCGCAGGTTGTTCGCGGTGCCCCAGGCGGCCCAGTCGACGCTCCCGCCGTCGAGCGCGATCGCGAGCTGGTCGAGGTGCAGGTGCCAGGCGGCCAGCGACATCGGCACCCACTCGTCGTCGCCCTCGACGATGTTCGTCAGGCGCAACCGGGTGCGGGCCCGGAGGGCACCGACGTCGAGGGGTTCCAGTTCCCACCGCAGCCGGCCGTGCTCGGAGTTCGTGTGCTCCAGCAGGTTCGGGGCGTCCATGTCGACGATCTCGCCCGGCCACCACTCGAGCTCACCGGGCGGGCCCGTCAGCCACTCCAGCGAGAACTCGCCACCGACCTGCAGGTCGGTCCGCAGGTCGGCCCACCACAGCCGGGTCAGGGCCGGGACGGTCAGGGCGGTCCACAGCGCGGCGACCGGGTGGTCGTAGTCGCGGGCCAGGCGCAGGGTGGCGCGGTCTCCGCCGTGCAGGATCGCGTCGCCGATCGGTTCGATGCTCACGCCACCATCCTCGCGCACGGCGTCGTCCGCGGTCCGCTACCGGTGCTCGTCGCGGCGCGGGACGAGGGGCAACGCCGCCAGCGGGGCGAGGGCGACGAGCGCCATCGTCGAGGGGTACCCGACGGCGGTGACCAGCGCGCCGACCCCCGGCCCGACGGCGGAGGCGGCGAGGAACTGCCCGGTGTTCTGCAGCCCGAGGGCCTTGCCGGACCAGCGCGGTCCGGCGGCCTCGGCGACGGAGGTGAACGCGAGACCGTTGTCCGCGACGCTGACCGTCGAGGCCACCACGAGCACCGCGGCGATCGCCACCGGCCAGTGCGCGTACCCGACGGCGGCCAGCAGGGCCAGGACGAGGACGCCGGACACCGCGACCCAGCGCAGGACGCGGACCCGGCTGCCCACCCGGTCGCTGAGGACCCCGACGACGATGCGGCCCAGCGCGCCGACGAACTGCGCCCCTCCGACCACGACCCCGGCGAGCGTCTGGTCCCAGCCCAGCCCGACGGTGAGCCACACCAGGCCGA
The DNA here is from genome assembly GCF_042674865.1 of Kineococcus sp. GCM10028916. Lineage (NCBI taxonomy): Bacteria > Bacillati > Actinomycetota > Actinomycetes > Kineosporiales > Kineosporiaceae > Kineococcus > Kineococcus sp. GCM10028916. The sequence continues at coordinate 304,418 of NZ_JBHTFM010000003.1, forward strand.
AGGTCGACAGGGTGAACTGCGGCAGGACGAGCAGGACGGACACCAGGTGGATCCGCAGCAGGAAGTGGTCGCGGCGGTAGGGGTTCTCCGAGGCGGCGTCGGTCAGCGCTGCGCGCGGCGGGTTGCGGATCCCGGCCGCGCACGCGACCGCCAGCACGGCCAGGACCCCGGCACCGAGCAGCAGCGGGGCGCCGATCCCCGCGGAACCCGCCAGCGGCGGCACGACGAGCGCCGCCACGGCCATCCCCAGGGGCTGGGACATCTGCCGCAGACCCATCGCGAGGCCGCGACGTTCGCGCGGGAACCAGCCGACGACGACGCGTCCGCTGGCGGCGTTCGTGCTGGCCGCGGCGGCTCCGCCGAACCCCAGGGCGAGGCCCAGGGGGAGACCGGACGTGCTCGCGGCGACCGCGGCGCACACCGCGGTGAGGGCCAGGCCGCCGGCGATCACCCAGCGTTCCCCGACCCGGTCGGCCAGCGCGCCCCACGCGACCAGGGTCAGGACCATGCCCAGGGTCGGCGCGGCGGCCAGGGTCCCGGCCTGCGCCAGCGGCAACCCGCGCTGCAGGTGGAGCAGGGGGATGAGGTACACCGGCGTGCTCACGAGGAGGGTCCCGGCCGCCTGCGCCGCGATCCCGAGGGTGAGCATCCGCCACGCGGCCGCGGGAACGCGGGGCGCTGCGGTGTACGTTGGTGGCATACCAAAACGGTATCCCACGAGGAGGCGACGTGTCGGACGGTCCCTACGAGACCCTGCGGGCCGCCGTCCTGGGGTTCGAGTTCGTGCCCGGCGAGAAGCTCAGCGAACGCGGTCTCGAGGAGTTCCTCGGCGCGTCCCGCACGCCCATCCGCGCCGCCCTGGTCCGGCTCGAGAACGAGGGCCTGACCGGGCGGGTGGGCCGCGGCTGGCGGGTCGCACCCATCGACCTCGCCGAGGTCCGGGCCGTCACCGAGCACCGCGAGGTCGTCGAGACCGGAGCGCTGGCCCTCGCCGTCGAACGCGCCACGCCCGCTGAACTCGCCGCGGTGCGGGCGCTCCTCGAGGCGGAACCCGTGGCCGACGACGAGGAGAGCGGCCTGCGGGGCGGCAGTGACTTCCACCTCGCACTGGTGCGGTTGTCCCGCAACCCCTTCCTGGTCGATGCCCTCACCGGCGCGCTGACCCGGCTGGCCCGCACCCGCTGGCTGGAGGTGCGGACCGCGGCGTCGCGCGAACAGGCCCGGACCGAGCACCGGGGGATCCTCGACGCCGTCGAGGCCCGCGACGCCGACCGGGCCGCGGAGCTCCTCCGCGCCCACAGCCGGGGGACGGCGGAGCGGTTGCTCACCCACCTGGCGCAGGAGCGGCGCCGGTTGCGCGGGCGGGGTTTCTCGATCGTCGAGAGTTCGACGGCGCCGCCCGCGCTGTGACCGGCGGTGAGCGTCCTCAGTCGGGCCGCATGCTGCTGGGGATCCGGTCCCGGTCGTAGGTGATCGTCGAGTAGCCGTGCGGCGCAGGCAGTCCGTCGGCGCCGAGGTTCACGAACACGATCTTCTCGATGGTCAGGATGCTCTGCCGGGTGATCATGTTGCGGACCTCCGCGCGCATCGTGAGCGACGTCCGGCCGAAGTCCGTCGCGCGCAGGCCCATCTCCACGAGATCACCCTGCTGCGCGGAGGAGACGAAGTTGATCTCGGAGATGTACTTCGTGACGACCTTGCCGTTGCCGAGCTGGAGGATCGCGTAGATCGCGGCCTCCTCGTCGATCCAGCGCAGCAGGCTGCCCCCGAAGAGGGTGCCGTTGGCGTTGAGGTCCTCGGGGCGGACCCACTTCCGCGTGCGGAAGTTCACCCGATCTGTGTCCATTTGTCCTGACATGACGGCACGGTAGCGGGGCCGCGCACGGCCCCGCCACCGGTGTCAGCAGGCCGGTTCGACCGCCACCCGGGCGCCGGTGTCGACGTAGGTGTTGCCGCTGACGCGCAGCCGGCCGGGGGCGATGACGCCGCCGTACTTGCTGCCGTGGCCGAAGCGGTTGTCGCGGAAGACGACGCTGGAGTCGATGTTCGCGCTGCACTTCACGTTGACGGAGAACGTGCCGCCGTCGAAGTAGTTCTTCTCGAACACGACGTCGCGCAGCCGCTTGGTCCCCGTCTCGGTGCCCAGCTGCACCGCGGAGTTCAGGAAGTCGTCGTCGCCCGCGGTCCGCGGGTCCAGGGTGTTGTGACGCACGAGGATCCGCTCACCGCTGGTGGACTGCAGGGCGTCGGTGTGGACGCCGTCGTGGCGCACCAGGGCGTGGATCCAGCTGTCGACCACGGTCACGTCGTAGCCCAGGCGCGGGCCGTCCTGGGTGCCGCGCACCTCGACGCGGCGCAGGGTGTAGTCGCTCCAGCCGATGGCGTTCTCGGTGCCGCCGTCGCCGCCGTCGATCTCGGAGTCCTCCATGACGAAGCCCTCGGCGTCGGTCAGCGCCACCGCCAGCTGGCGGCCGTCGGTGCAGGTGACGCGGGACCCGCGCACCACGACGTGGGCGGCGCGGACGGTGAGGCAGCCCATGTCGAGGCCGCTGAGGACCGTGCCGGGCTCGGTGACCACCACGTCACCGGTGCGGGTGAGGGTGGTGCCGGCGGGGACGCCGGTGGAGGCGGCGTTCGGCCAGCCGGCCGGGATGGCCGTCCGCGTCGCCGGCACCACGCGCAGGACCTTGAACACGGTCTGGGCGAGGTACTTGCCCTTGTAGAGCTTCGCGACGAGCGTGATCGAGCCGCTGCGGCCGCCGAGGTCCACGGTGGTGCGGGCCCGGTAGGTGCCGTCGGCCGCGGTGCCGGCGCCGAGGGTCCCGACCGGGGTGGTGCCGACGAAGTAGGTGCCGCGGTCGAAGGCCACGGGGGTGACGAGCTCGATCTCGACGTCCGTGGCCGGGATGCGGGCGTTGTTGACGGTGGTGCCGCCGTAGTTCATCACGGGCGCGACGGAGGCCTGGGCGGCCGGCGCGACACCGGCGCCCGCGGCCAGCGCGGCCAGGACGGCGGCGGTGGCCAGCAGGGCGCGGGAGCGGCGGGGGCGGCGAGGGGTGGGGGTGGTGACGGGCTGAGACACGGGGGATCCTCCGGGGGGTGAGGGGTGGTTCGTCGTTCCCCTTGGACATCGGGCCGGGCTTGAGAGCACTGGCTGCGCCGGTGGGGTGCTGGCGAACGGGTGACGTCTTGCAACGGAGCGCCGGGAGGCTACCCGGGGCGTCCGACGCGACCTGTTCGCCGTGAGTTCACCGCCCGATCACCGGGCCGTCGGCCGGCGCGGGGCGGCCCGGGGTTGCATGCCGGCGTGCACCTGACCCCTGACCTCGGCATGACCGTTCGTGACGACGAGGACGAGCCGGAGCTGCTGACGCCCGACGGCAGCGTCGTGGACACCTGGCGCGAGGACTACCCCTACGACGAGCGCCTCGGCCGCCCCGAGTACGACGCCGAGAAGCGGTTGCTCCAGATCGAGCTGCTCAAGCTCCAGCGCTGGCTTAAGGAGTCCGGCGAGCGCATCGTGGTGCTCTGCGAGGGACGTGACGCCGCGGGCAAGGGCGGCACCATCAAGCGCTTCATGGAGCACCTCAACCCGCGCGGGGCCCGCGTCGTGGCGCTCGAGAGGCCGAGCGAGCGCGAGTCCACCCAGTGGTACTTCCAGCGCTACGTCCAGCACCTGCCGGCCGCCGGGGAGTTCGTCCTGTTCGACCGCTCCTGGTACAACCGCGCCGGGGTCGAGCGGGTCATGGGGTTCGCCTCGGCCGCGGAGTACGACCGGTTCGTGACCCAGGCCCCGCTGTTCGAGCGGATGCTCGTCGACGACGGGATCCACCTGGTGAAGTTCTGGTTCTCGGTGACCCGGGCCGAGCAGCGCACCCGCTTCCTCATCCGCCAGATCGACCCGGTCCGCCAGTGGAAGCTGTCGCCGATGGACCTCGCGAGCCTGGACCGCTGGGACGACTACACCGCGGCCAAGGAGGCGATGTTCTCCACCACGGACACCGACTTCGCCCCGTGGACGGTGGTGAAGACCAACGACAAGAAGCGTGCCCGCCTCGCCGCCATGCGCCACGTGCTGGCGATGTTCGACTACGACGACAAGGACGCCGAGGTCGTCGGCGGGCCGGACCCGCTGCTCGTCGTGCACGCGCGGACGATCCTCGAGACGGACCGCCGCCCCGCCGCCTGAGGCCACCGGAGCGGTCCACGGGGCCGCGCCCGCGGGGTCACCACGACCACCACGGGTGCGGTTGCCGTGACCCTCCGTCCCGCCGGAAGGCCGGGTTCCCGACGCGGGATGAACGCCGCGTGAACTCTCCCGCCGGAGGGCTGAAGTGGCTTCTCGCGGGTACTGCGGAGGGGCAGCCTTTCCACCGTGGAGACAGCAACGCTCATCCTCGTGCTGGTCGTCGTGGTGGCGCTCACCTTCGACTTCACCAACGGCTTCCACGACACGGCCAACGCGATGGCCACGTCCATCGCCACCGGAGCTCTGCCACCCAAGGTGGCCGTGGGCCTCTCCGGCATCCTCAACCTCGTCGGGGCGTTCCTGTCCGTCGAGGTCGCCCTCACCGTCTCGAACGCGGTCGTCAAGATCCAGGACAAGAGCGGTGCCCCCAAACCCGAACTGCTCGACGGCGGGGGCTCGGCGCTCCTGCTGATCGTCCTCGCCGGCCTCGTCGGCGCGATCGCCTGGAACCTGCTGACCTGGCTGATCGGTCTGCCGTCCAGCTCCTCGCACGCCCTCTTCGGCGGTCTGATCGGCGCGACCGTCGCCGGCCTCGGCTGGGCGGGCGTGAACTGGAACGGCGACGGCACCAAGATCGACGGCGTCGTGGGCAAGGTCATCATCCCCGCGGTCGCGTCGCCGATCCTGGCCGCGATCGTCGCGACCGTCGGCACCTTCGTCGTCCACAAGGTCATCTCGGGCGTCGCCCAGCGCTTCACCGACCAGGGGTTCCGCTGGGGCCAGATCGGCTCCGCCTCGCTGGTGTCGCTGGCGCACGGCACGAACGACGCGCAGAAGACCATGGGCGTCATCACCCTCGGGCTGATCGCCTCCGGGCACTGGTCCAGCACCGAGTCCATCCCGTTCTGGGTCAAGGTCGCCTGCGCCCTCGCCATCGCCTCCGGGACCTACCTCGGCGGCTGGCGGATCATCCGCACCCTCGGCAAGGGCCTCATCGAGATCACCCCGCCGCAGGGCATGACCGCCGAGACCGCGTCCGGCGCGGTCATCCTGATCTCCAGCCACCTGGGCTTCGCGCTCTCCACCACCCACGTGACGACCGGTTCGGTGCTCGGCGCCGGCCTCGGCAAGCCCGGTGCCGTCGTGCGCTGGCGGGTCGCCGGCCGCATGGTCATCGCCTGGGTGACGACCATCCCGGCCGCCGGGATCGTCGGGGCCCTGATGTGGTGGATCGGCCACGCGCTGGGCGGCGGCGCCGTCGGCGCGATCGTCATCACCGCGATCCTGGTCGCCTTCACGCTCGTCGTGATGCGCCACTCGCGCAAGAACCCGGTGCACGCCGGCAACGTCAACGACGAGTGGGAAGCGAGCGAGGGTGCCGACCGCACCCCCGCCGCGGTCTGAGGGGAAGAACGACATGGTCCAGAACCTGACCCTCGTCGGCGACGCGCTGTGGAAGATCCTCCTCGTCGCCCTCGTCCTGGGCGCCGGCCTGCCGGTGCTCTTCTCCGCCGGTGTGCGCTCGCTGGCCTACGGGGCCGGCGGCTCGGCCGAGACCAGCCACGCACCGGGGCACCCGGTCGGGAAGGTCCTCGCGGTCGTCTGCTTCGCGATCGTCGTCCTGGCCGTCGCGCTCGGCATCACGTTCATCGTGGCCAGCGGGTTCGGCAAGGCGCTCAGCTTCGAGCACGTCGTCCCGACCATCGTCGACAAGTGAGGGGACAGCCATGACCTCCAGCTCCACGAACCTCGCGACCCGCGTCGTCGACTGGCTGCGCGCCGGGTACCCGGGCGGCGTCCCGCGCCAGGACTACGTGGCCCTGCTCGGCCTGCTGCGCCGCAAGCTCACCGACGAGGAGGTCCACTCCATCGCCGCCGAGATCGTCGGTCTCGCCCGTCAGGGTGAGGTCATCACGGTCTCCGACGTGGAACGCCTCATCAACGAGGCCACCCTCGACGAACCGGCGACCGCCGACGTCGCCCGGGTGTCCTCGCACCTGGCCGCCGGTGGCTGGCCGCTCGCGGACCACCCCCGCGACTGAACGACTCCACCCCGACGCCGCACCCCCTCGAGGGGGTGCGGCGTTCGTCGTCCCACGGCACGGTCCCACCCAGACGGGCCCAGGGCGGGCACCCGGTGTTTGCCCCGACGTGATCTCCCAGGCACACTCCCGCCGTGACCCCCACGCGCGATACCGGGACCGTGCTCAACGACTGGTTCGAAGGGCTCGACGTCGAGGACACCGAGGAGGCCTTCTTCTGCCTCCGGACGGGCAGCTACTCCCGCAAGCTGCTGACGTCGCTGCGGCGGGTGCTGGCCCCCGCCACCGCCACCCGGCACGGGCTCGACGACCCGCACACCGCCGCCCCGGGCGATCCGCTGAGCGCCAGCGTCCAGACGTTCCTGCGCGAGCACCTGCTGGCCGGGGAGACCGCCGACCTCTGCGCGGTCCAGCACCCGTTGCCCCTCCAGCGGCGGCGGACGACGGCCCTGCGCGACGTGCGAGGCTGCCGTCCGTGAGCACGCCCGAGGCGCCGCCGCACCGTGATCCGCGGCTCCTCGTGCTCGTCGGCGCCGGCGGCGCGGTGGGGACCCTGGCCCGCTGGGCGGTCTCGGCCGGCGTCCCCGTGGTGTCCGGGTGGCCGCTCGCGACGCTCACGGTGAACCTCCTCGGGTCCTTCGCGCTGGGCCTGCTGCTGGAGTCCCTGCTGCGGCGGGGACCGGAGACCGCCGCGCTGCGTCGCCGGCGCCTCGGGCTCGGGACGGGGTTCTGCGGCGGGTTCACGACGTTCTCGAGCTTCGCCGTCGAACTGGACCGCCTGGTCAGCGGGGGGCACCCGGCGACCGCCCTCGGCTACGCCGCGGTCAGCCTGCTCGGCGGCCTGGTCGCCGTCGTGCTCGGCCTCGCCTGCGCGGTGCGGACCCGGTGATCCTGCTCCTCGCCCTGGCCGGCGGTCTCGGCGCCGCGGCGCGGTTCGCCCTCGACGGGGAACTGCGCGCCCGGCGTCCCTCGGAGTTCCCGTGGCCGATCCTGCTCGTCAACGTCCTGGGTTCGTTCCTGCTCGGGTTCCTCACCGGTCTCGTCCTCGACGGCGCGGACGAGCGGTGGCACCTCGTCCTCGGCGTCGGCTTCTGCGGCGGCTTCACGACGTTCAGCACCGCGATGGTCGACACCGTCCGGCTCGCCCAGCGGGGGGCGGTGCGCTCGGCGACGCTGAACCTCCTCGGGACCCTGGCGACCACCGTCCTCGCGGCCGCCTTCGGGTGGGGACTGGCCGTCCTCCTGTAACCTCGACCCCAGGTGTGCCGGGAAGTCTGGTCGGCGGTCCCGTCAGGGATCTCGCCCCTCATCGATCCCGGAAGCAGGTCGCTCCGTGCCCACCCCGCCCTCCACCGCTCGCCGTCTCCTCTTCCCCCGCGGTTCCTGGGAGGAACGCACCCGTCTCACCGACGTCCTGCGCAAGGAGACCACCGGCGGGGTCCTGCTGCTGGTGCTGACCGTCGTCGCGCTGGTCTGGGCGAACCTCCCCGGCGGCAGCTACGAGGACGTGCGGCAGTTCCACCTCGGGCCCGCGACCCTGCACCTGAACCTCTCGATCGAGCACTGGGCCGCCGACGGCCTGCTGGCGATCTTCTTCTTCGTCACCGGCCTCGAACTCAAGAAGGAGTTCGTCGCCGGCGACCTGCGCAGCCCCCGCGCGGCGGCCCTGCCGATCGCGGCGGCGCTCGGCGGGATGGCCGTGCCCGCCCTGCTGTTCGTGCTGGTCAACGTGCTGCACCCCGACGCCCCCGAGGGGGCGCTGGTCGGCTGGGCCACCCCCACCGCCACCGACATCGCGTTCGCGCTCGGGATCCTGGCCGTCGTCGGCTCGCACCTGCCGTCGGGGTTGCGGACGTTCCTGCTGACCCTCGCGGTCGTGGACGACCTGCTGGGCATCACCGTCATCGCGGTCTTCTACACCGAGCAGGTGAACTGGCTGCCGCTGCTGCTGGCCCTCGTGACGCTCGCGGCCTTCACCGTCGCGGTGCAGCTCCGGGTCCGGGCGTGGTGGCTGCTCGTCCCCCTCGCCCTCGCGACGTGGGGCCTGGTCCACGCCTCGGGGATCCACGCCACGGTCGCGGGGGTCCTGCTGGGGCTCGTGGTCCCGGTGCTGCGCAGCGAGAAGAACGGTGGCCCGGACGCCGGGCCGGGCCTCTCCGAGCACTTCGAGCACCGCTGGCGACCGCTCTCGACGGGGTTCGCCGTCCCCGTCTTCGCCCTGTTCTCCGCCGGGGTCGCCATCGGCGGCGCCTCGGGTTTCGCCGCCGCGATGGAGGACTCCGTGGCCCTCGGCGTGATCGCCGGCCTCGTGCTGGGCAAACCGATCGGCATCGTCGCCACCACCTGGATCGTCTCGAAGGTGACGAAGGCCGAGCTCGACGAGAACCTGCGCTGGATCGACGTCCTGGGCATGGCGATGCTGGCCGGGATGGGGTTCACGGTCTCGCTGCTCATCGGGTCGCTCGCCTTCGGGGAGGGCACCGCAGCCGGTGAGCACGTGACGCTCGGGGTGCTCGTCGGGTCGGCCGCCTCGGCGGTCCTCGCGGCCGTCGTGCTCTCCACCCGCAACCGCGTGTACCGCCGGATCGAGATCGAGGAGGGTGTCGACGCCGACGGGAACGGCATCCCGGACGTCTACGAACGCTGACCGCCGGGAGCGGGTGGACGGGATCACACCCGCCCCGTCTTGACGTCCGCCCGCGGCCGCCGCGATCGTGCAGGGATGCGCCACGGATCCCGGCCGTGCTGAGGAGTGCGGTGCTCGACACCGCGGACCTGCAGGACCAGGCGTGCGCGCTCTACCGCGACGTGCTGGGCCACGGCGAACCCGGGATGGAACTCAACCCGCGGCTGCTCTCGGCGCTGGTGCGCAACGGGGGTTCCGCCGTGGGCCTGGTCGAGGGGGAGCGCCTGGTCGCGTTCGCCTACGGCGTGCACGCCCACGACGCGGACGGCGACTACCACTACTCCCAGAGCGCCGCCGTCGCCCCCGACCACCAGGGTCTGGGGCTCGGCCGGCGCCTCAAGCAGGCCCAGGCCGACGTCGTCCGGACGGGCGGGGTGACGACGATGCGCTGGGCCTACGACCCGGTGCTGGGCCGCAACGCCCACTTCAACCTCGACGTCCTCGGCGCGCGGGCGCGCTGGTTCGTCGACGACTTCTACTTCCGCCCCGGCACGGACCGGGTGGTCGTCGAGTGGGACCTGCGCGGCCCGCCCCCTCCCGCGCCCGTCGTCGAGGAACTCCACCTCCCCTCCGGTCCCGTGACGGCCGAGGTCCGGGCCGACCTGCGGAGGGGTTTCCGCGCCCTGCTGGACGCCGGGTACGTGGCCGTCAGCTGCGGCCGGGCCGAGCACGGCGGGTCGGTCTACGGTTTCGGGCGTCCCTCATGAGAACCACCTGCCTGACGAGAACCACCGAGGAGCGAGCGTGAAGATCGTCCGTGCCGACCTGCACCAGGTGCGCCTGCCGCTGGTCCACGAGTTCCAGACCAGCTCGCACCGCAAGAGCTTCCTCGAGCACCTGCTGGTGGAACTCACCGACGAGGACGGCCGCACGGGGTGGGGTGAGATCGCCTGCCCCAGCGACCCGTTCTTCGCCCCCGACACCGTCGCGACGAGCTGGCTGGTGGCGACGACCTACCTGCTGCCCGCCGTCGTCGGACGTTCCGTCTCCTCCGCCCCGGAGGTCTCGAGCGCCTACGCCAAGGTGCGCGGACACCAGTTCGCGAAGGCCGGGGTGGACGTCGCGGCGTGGTCGTTGTGGTCGGCCCGCCAGGGGGTCCCGCTGTCCGCGGCGCTCGGGGGAACGCGGTCCTCGGTCGTCGCGGGGGTTTCGCTGGGCATCGAGAAGACCATCGACGACCTGCTGGAGCAGGTGCACCACCACCACGTCGAGTCCGGGTACCCGCGGGTCAAGCTGAAGGTCCAGCCCGGGTGGGACGTCGAACCGGTCCGCGCCGTGCGCGCCGCGTTCGGCGACGACCTGCTGCTGCACGTCGACGCCAACGGCGCCTACTCCGACTCCCCGGAACACCTGGCGGCGTTGCGGGCCCTGGACGGGTTCGGGCTGACGATGATCGAGCAGCCGTTCGCGCCGCGGGCGTTCACGACGTCGGCGGAGTTCCAGCGTTCGGTCCAGACGCCCGTCTGCCTGGACGAGTCGATCGACACCGTCGACGACCTGCGGACCGCGCAGGCCCTGGGGTCGGGGCGGGTGCTGAACGTCAAGGTGTCGCGGATGGGCGGTCTGAGCACCGCGCTGGCGGCGCACGACCTCGCCGTCGAGTTCGGCTGGCCGGCCTGGGTCGGGGGGATGCACGAGTTCGGGGTGGGGCGCGCCGCGAACGTCGCGCTCTCCAGCCTCCCGGGTTTCACGATGCCCTCCGACGTGTCGGCGTCGGAGAAGTACTACGCCCGTGACGTGACGACGCCCGTCACCGCCGCCGACGGGGTGGTGGTGGTCTCCACCCTCCCCGGGCTGGGCGTCGAGGTGGACCGGGAGTTCCTGGTGCAGAACCGGGTCCGGGCCGAGGGTTTCACCGCGTGAGCCGCCGCCCGGTGGGGATCAACCGGTGGTGAGGACCATCCGGAAGCGGGCCTGACCGGAGCGCATCCGCTCGAAGGCCTCGGCCGCCCCGGCGAGCGGGCGTTCCTCGATCAGCCCGCGGATCCCCTGGTCGACGGCGAAGCGGAGGTTGTCCTCGTTCTCGATCGCGCGGCCGGTGAGGGAACCCTCGAGGACGGCGTCACCGAAGATCAGGCTCAGCGCCGGGACCGCGATGGGCTGGGCGCCGGCGCCGACGACCATCAGGTGGCCGCCGTGGGCCAGGCCTCCCAGCAGGGCCGAGGTGGAATCACCGGCCGCGGCGGTGGCGACGATGACCCGGGCCCCGCCCAGCCGCTGGAGTTCGGCCGCCACGTCGTCGGCGACCGCGTCGAGGTAGTACCGGGCCCCGAAGGACCGCGCCTGCTCCTCCTTGGCCCGGCCCCTGGCGATCGCGACGACCCGCAACCCCGTGCGCGCGGCGTACTGGAGGCCGAGGTGCCCGAGCCCGCCGATCCCCTGGACCGCCACGAGGTCCCCGGCCCGCGCTCCGGCCTTGAGCAGCGCGTTGTAGACGGTGAACCCGGCGCACAGCAGGGGCGCGGCCTCGGCGGAGGTCAGCTCGTCGGGAACCGCCACCAGGCCGCTGGCCCGCGCGTAGGCCACCTCGGCGTAGCCGCCGTCGACGCTCGAGCCGGTGAGGGGCTGGTCGGCGCAGGCGACGAAGTTCCCGCGGCGGCAGGCGTCGCACACCCCGCAGTGCCCACCGAGGTACCCCACGCCGACCCGCTGGCCCAGGGACCAGCCGGAGACTCCGTCGCCCAGGGCGTCGACGACGCCGACCACCTCGTGGCCCGGAACGCGCGAGGGTTCGTGCGGTGCGTGCGGCTGCACGGTGAACACGTCGGTGTGGCAGATGCCGCACGCCTGGACCCTCAGGCGGACCTGCCCGGGGGCCGGGTCGACCAGGGGCCGGGTCGAGGGGGCCAGCGTTCCGTCCGGTGTGACGTCCAGGACGGCGTAGGTGCTCACGGGCGCCCCGACAGGGTCGGTCGTCCCGCTCAGAGGTCGCGGGTCTCGGTGCGGCGCGTCGTGGCGTTGCGGGTGGGGTCGGTGCTCGTCACGCTCGTCGTCCGCTGGGTCCGGGGCCGGAACAGCGCGAACTCGAGGACGATCCCGAGGACCCCGACGACCATGAGGATCACCCCGACCGTCTTGAGGTCGACTCCGCTGAAGGAGACGTGCACGGCGAAGGCGAGGATCGCTCCGACCGCGAGGAGGAAGATGCTGGTTCCCAGGCGCATCCGTCGAGCGTCCCGCGTCCGCCGTCGAAGCGCACCCCGGGGGAGGCGACCACCCCCGGGGCCGGGGTCGTGCGAACCGTCGTCGGGCCTGGTCCCGCCCGGTCCGTCGGCGTAGCGTCGCGCCGTGGGCAGCACGGACCCGGTCGACACCAACCCCGATTCCTACGCCGTCGTCTTCGAGAACGACCGCGTCCGCGTCCTGGAGTACCGCGACGTCCCGGGTCACCGCTCCGTGCCCCACGAGCACCCCGACAGCGTCATGGTCACCCTCAGCTCGTTCCGGCGCCGCTTGAGCGCCGGGGACCGCCAGGTCGACGTCGAGCTCCCCGGCGGGGCCGTCCGGTGGCTGGGCGCCCAGGGCCACTCCGGCGAGAACACCGGTGACACCGAGACGCACTGCCTCTTCGTGGAGCTCAAGGAACCCGCCCCCGTCCCGCGCGAGGGGGCGCCCCCGCTCGGACCCAGCGACGCCGCCGCGCGCGTCTGACCGGACCGGGGCCCGCCGGAGGCAACCTCGCGGGGCGCTGCGTCGTCTGGAGAGGTGTGGGGGGTTCGTTCGAGGAGTTCGTGAGCACCGGCAGCGACCGGCTGCTCGGCTTCGCGCTGCTCCTGACCGGCGACCGCGGCCACGCGGAGGACCTGCTGCAGGACGTGCTGGAGCGGATGTACGTGCGCTGGCGCCGGATCGACGACCCGCACGCCTACGCCCGCACAGCGCTGGCCCGCAAGGTCACCGACCGGTGGCGGGCGCGCGCCCGTCGACCGCGCGAGGTCGTCTTCGAGGACCACCACGACGACCCCGTGGCCGACGGTGCCGCGGAACGGGCCGAACGGTCCCGGGTCGTCGAGGCGCTGCGGAACCTGCCGCCGCGGCAGCGCGCCGTCATCGTCCTGCGCTACTTCGAGGACTGGTCGGAGGAGCAGATCGCGGACCAGCTCGACGTCTCGCGCGGGACGGTCAAGAGCCAGGCCTCCAAGGGACTGGCTGCACTGCGGCAGCGGATGGACGAGTCGAACGAGGGGGTGGGCGCACGGTGGACGAAGGGCTGAGCGGCTGGGAGGACCGGCTGCGACACGAGCTCGACGCGTCGGTCCGCGACGTCCGGGCGGGCGACGACCTCGTCGTGCGGACGCGCGAGGGGGGTCGCCGCCGGCTGCGTCGTCGGCGCGCGCTGGTGACGTTGCCCGCGGCCGTCGTCGTGGCGGGGGGTGCGGTGTGGGCGGGGCGCCAGGTGGCGCCGCAGCCGGTGACCCCGGCGGGCAGCCCGGTCACGGCCGCCTCGACGCCGCTCGGGGTGGCGACGGATCCGCCCGTCCTGACGATGGAGGAGGGCGCCGCCCGTGACGTGTTCTTCGGCGCCGGGTACACCTACGACGACGCCGTGGAACTCGGGGGGTTGTGGGGCACCGACCCCTACGAGGCCAAGATCCGCGGCGGGCAGGCCCTGGAGAACGGCGAGGCCCTCCCGATCTCCCGCTGATCCGGGGCAACGCGACGGGTCCGCGAGGCGTCTTCCAGGGCATGAGCGACAACGACACCCGGATCACCCGGACCCCGGCGAACCGGCGCGCGGCGCGGATCGTCACGGCGACCATCGTCGCGGGCGGCATCGCCCTCGCCGGCGGGACGGCCTACGCCGACGCGGACACCGACGCGCCGCCGCCCGCCTCCACCCCGGCGGCGGTTCCCGCGACCGGCACCAACACCGACGAGAGCATCGACCTGAGCACCGACGCGGACCAGGCCTCGCGCGAGGTGTTCTTCGCGGCGGGCTACACCTACGACGACGCCGTCGTCCTCGGTGCGCAGTGGTCGCAGGACCCGTGGGAGGCGAAGGTCACCGGCGGCGAGAAGCTCACCGCGGGTGAGACCCTGCCGATCGCCCCCGGCAGTTCCCCGACGGCTCCCAGCGACCCGGGGACCGGGGTCGGGGTCGGCGACGACGAGTCGGCGGCCGTCGACGCGTTCTTCGCGGCGGGGTACACCTACGCCGACGCCGTCGCCCTCGGTACCGTCTGGAACGTGGACCCGTGGGAGGCGAAGGTCACGGGCGGCGGGAAGCTGCTCGCGGGCGAGACCCTGCCGGTCGCGCCCTGACGTGAGCACGAGCCTGCCGCGCGCCGGTTTCGAGGTCGAGCTGCTCGCTCCCGCGGGGGTGAGCAGGCTCGACCTCGCGCAGGAGATCGCTTCCCGCGCAGGGGGATCGGTGCGTCGCAGGTTCCACGTCGACACCGAGGCGTCGTCGGCGCCGGGGGTTTCGACGTTCTGGCACCTGACCCCCGCCTTCGACGTCCTCGACGCCGGGGGCGGGGCGGTGTGCTCCCTCGTCGACGACACGACGATCGTCGCCGACCTCGACGCCCGGGCGCCCTCGAAACCCGGGTGGTACCGGATCCTCAGCGACGACCCGCGGCTGCTGCGCCTCGTGGAACGTCACGCCGACCCGGCGGAGGGGATCGGGTCGGTGCTGGACCCCGTCGCGGAACTGTTCGGCGTGCGGGTCCGGGACGCCGGGGGTGTGCGCAGGCTCGACGACTCCGCGGGGGCGACGATCGCGCTGGCGGCGCCGCTGCCGGGGGAGCGCGAGCGTCCCTGCGAGGTCGTGACCCCGCCGTGGGTGGACGACCACGTCCGGCGTCTGGAGGAACTGCTGGAACCCGCCCGCGACCTGGGTTTCACCGTTCCGGCCGAGGCGGCCGTCCACGTGAACCTCGACGCCGGACCGTTCCGGGACGTCGGGCGGTTCCGCCACGTCGTGTCGACGTTCGGGGAACGTCGCGAGGAACTCCGGGGGCTGTTCGCGACGAACCCGCGCTGCACCCGGCTCGCGCCGCTGCCCGCGGAACTCGTGGAACTCGTCCGACGGGACTGGCCGGACTGGGGTTCGCTGCGCACCGCCGCGGCCGCCACGGGCGTGAGCAAGTTCAGCGACGTGAACCTGACGCGGGTGCTGGGTGTGCGTCCGGGACCCGACGTCCTCGAGGTGCGGATCCTGCCCGGGGCGATCGACGGGGCGTCGATCGGTGGGCGGTTCGTTCAGCTGGTGGAGTTGTTGCGCTCGACCAGGTAGGTGTGGCCGCCGCGGGTCACGCGTTCCCAGCCGTCGAAGCCGGCGCTGGCCTCCTCCGGGGTCCGCGGCCCGCGCTGCGGCCCCTCCTCCTGCGACACCTGTGCTGGGCCGGTGAAGTTGAAGACCGCGTCGAGGAAGAGGTCGAAGAGGCGGTTCCGGGACCGGGGGCGCTGCAGGGAACGCGGGGTCCGCACCGGGTCCGACGACGATGCTTCGTGCATGAATCGTTAGTGTACGCGTGATCGGCGACCTCGTCGAGGTGACGCTCGCCACGCCCTCGCCCACGACACGGTCACCGGGCGGGTCCTTGCCGGAACGGCAAGGAGGCTCGACCGCGGGAGCCCGGTCGCGGACGATCGGTCCATGCCGCACTTCGACCTCACCGCCCGCGACGCCCGTGAACTCTGGGAGGGCATGTACTCCTCCGGCCACGGGCACGTCTGGAGCGGAGAACCCAACGCCGCGCTGGTCGACGCCGTCGCCGACCTCACCCCGGGCAGCGCCCTGGACCTCGGCTGCGGGGAGGGCGGTGACGTCCTGCACCTGGCCCGCCT
This sequence comes from Kineococcus sp. GCM10028916, assembly GCF_042674865.1. Classification (NCBI taxonomy): domain Bacteria; kingdom Bacillati; phylum Actinomycetota; class Actinomycetes; order Kineosporiales; family Kineosporiaceae; genus Kineococcus; species Kineococcus sp. GCM10028916. The sequence goes on from NZ_JBHTFM010000003.1 coordinate 320,124, forward strand.
CGGCTGGCGGGTCACCGGCGTCGACGTCTCCGACACCGCGGTCGAGCGGGCCCGCGCGCACGCCGCGCAGGCCGGGGTCGAGGCCCACTTCGAACGCCACGACCTCGGTCGGACCTTCCCCGCGGGGGAGTTCGACCTGGTGACGGCGTCCTTCCTGCACTCCTTCGCCTTCCTCGACCGGATCGACGTGCTGCGCCGCGCGGCGCAGGCCGTCGCCCCCGGGGGTTCGCTGCTCGTCCTCGGTCACCACACCGTCCCGCCGGCCCAGCTCGAGCGCTGGCGCGACGACGGCGTCGTCATCGACCTGCCCTCGCCCGCGGAACTGCGCGAACGGCTCGCGCTGCCGGGGGAGTGGCGCCTCGGACGCGACCTCATGACCGAACGGACGATCACGTTCGAGGACGGCAGCACCTTCGTCGGAGCGGACGGTGTCCTGCGCCTGGACCGCAGCTGACCTGCGGGAATGCGGGTCCGTTCACCCTGGCGTGGTAATTCTTGGCCCATGCCGTCCCCGCGCCTGGCCCTCACCCGCACCTACCTCGCGCCGAGCTCCGAGCGGGCTCCCGGCGGCGGTGAGCTGCCCGGCGTCGCCGACGTCGGCCCCGTCGTCGACGTCGTCAGCGAGGAGACGCACTACGACACGGCCGACCTCGCGCTGGCCGCGGCCGGCGTCTCGGTGCGGCGCCAGACGGCCGAGCGCACCAGCCCCGCGCCCCGCGGCTGGGTCCTGGAGGTGCCCGGCCGGGGACCCCGCACCCACGAGGTCCGCCACGCCCTGGGTCGGGCCGTGCGCACCGCACCCGCTGCGCTGCAACGCCTCACCTGGGCCGCGGCCCGTGGACGCGCCCTCGGTCCCGTCCTGGCGCTGACCACCAGCGCGAACCAGCGCGACCTGCTCGACGCCGACGGCCTCGTCGTCGCCCGCCTCACCACGCGCGCCGTCTCCGCCCGGGCGCTCGCGCCCGAGGACGCCGTCGCGCAGACCTGGTCGGAGTGGCAGGTCGAGGTCGTCGACGGTCGCCGCGACCTGCTCGACGCCATCACCGACGCCTGGGAGGCCCTCGGCGCCGAGGAGTCCGACCGCACCGCGCAGCTGCGCACCGTCCTCGACGGCCCGGACGACGACGAGGGCGACGACGCCGTCTCGGTCGACGACAGCGCCGGCGCGGCCGTCCTCGCCCGGCTCGCGCAGGACGTCGGCTGGCTGCTGTCGCAGGACCCCCTGGCCCGCATCGACGCCCCCGACGCCGTCCGCTCGCTGCGGGTGGCCGCCCGCCGCCTGCACAACGTGCTCGGCACCTTCGCCCCGCTCTTCGCCGAGGACGCCACCGACGCGCTGCGCGCCGACCTCGCCTGGATCACCGAGGTCACCCGCCCCTCCCGCGACCTCGAGGTCCTCGCCGAGCAGCTGCTCGAGGACCTCGACGAGGAGGCCGCGGGCCACGTCGCCGGGACCGGCACCGGTGACCCCGCCGTCGTCGCCGACCGCGTCCGGGCGATCCTCACCGAACGGGCCGACGCCGCCCACGCCGCGGTGCTCGAGGCGCTGGACTCCCAGCGCTACCGCGACCTCGTCGCCGCCCTCGAGGCGTTCGTCGCCGACCCGCCGACGGTGAAGCCCGCCCGCCGCGACGCCCGGAAGGTCCTGCTGCCGCTGGTCTCCGAGGCCCACCGCGCGGTGCGCGACGCGTACCGCGACGTCGACCTCGACGACCACAGCGAGATCGACCACGACGTCGACCACGCCACCGCCGACGACGCCGCGGCGCTCACCCGCCTGCGGGTCGCCGCCGCCGCCGCGCGCGACGCGGCCGCCGTCGTCGCGCCCCACGTCGGGGAACCGGCCGAGGAGTACGTCGACGTCGTCAAGGAACTCCTCGACGTCCTCGACGAGCACGCCGAGACCGTCGTCGCCCGCGAGTTCCTCGCCGGTCTCGTCGACGACTTCGGCTCCGGCGCGTTCGTCCTCGGACGCCTCCACGCCCTCGACGAGGTCCGCTCCGCCGTCGCGTTCCACGACGTCGAGAGCGCCTGGGACGCCGCCAACCGCAAGAAGCTCCGCCGCTTCATGAAGTGACGCGTTCACCCCGGTCCCCCTCCACGACGGGGGTCCGGGGCCGGGCGGGTGGCTAGGGTCGGGGGGTGAGCGAGTCCCCCACGACCCCGTCCGCCGAGTTCTCCACCCCCGTGACGCTGACCGGGTCACGGGTGGTGCTCGAACCGCTGAGCCACGAGCACGCGGACGGGCTGCGCGCCGTCGTCGCCGAGGGCGACCTGCACCGGACCTGGTACACCCACATCCCCGCGCCCGACGCCGTCGAGGCCGAGATCGACCGGCGGCTCGGGTTGCAGGCCCGGGGCGAGATGGCGCCGTGGGCCGTCCGCCGTCTCGACACCGGCGAGGTGTGCGGGGCCACGACGTTCATGGCCGTGCGGCCCGCGGCGCGCAAGCTCGAGATCGGGTCCACGTTCTACGCGAAGAGCGCGCAACGCACCGGCATCAACACCGAGACCAAGTTGCTGCTGCTCACCCGGGCCTTCGAGGAACTGCGCTGCATCGCCGTCGAGTTCCGCACGCACTGGCACAACCACCAGTCCCGCGCCGCGATCGCCCGCCTCGGCGCGAAGCAGGACGGTGTGCTGCGCAACAACGACATCTGGCACGACGGTTCCTACCGCGACACCGTGGTGTTCTCGATCCTCGACCAGGAGTGGCCGGCCGCCCGCACCGACCTGCGGTACCGGTTGCAGCGATGACCCCACTGGAGCACGGGGCGCCGGCGCTCTCCCTGCGCGGGCTCACGAAGCGGTTCGGCGCCAAGGTGGCCGTCGCCGGGATCGACCTCGACGTGCCCGCGGGTTCCTTCTACGGGGTCGTCGGCCCCAACGGTGCCGGCAAGACGACGACGCTGTCGATGGCGACCGGGTTGCTGCGACCCGACGCCGGGCGGGCGTTCGTCCTCGGCCAGGACCTCTGGGCCGACCCCGTCGGCGGCAAGCGCCTCCTCGGCGTCCTGCCCGACGGCGTCCGGTTGTTCGACCGCCTCACCGGCCTGGAACTCGTCCGCTACGCCGGGTTGCTGCGGGCCATGCCGCGCGACGTCGTCGAGTCGCGGGCGCGTGAACTCCTCGACGCGCTGGGGTTGTCCGAGGCGGGGAACACCCTCGTCGTCGACTACTCCGCCGGGATGACGAAGAAGGTCGCCCTGGCCTGCGCGCTCGTCCACGCCCCCCGCCTGCTCGTCCTCGACGAACCCTTCGAGGCGGTCGACCCGGTGAGCGGGTCGACGATCCGCTCGATCCTCTCCGCCTACGTCGGGGGCGGCGGGACCGTCGTGCTCTCCAGCCACGTCATGGACCTCGTCGAACGGCTGTGCGACCACGTCGCCGTCATCGCCGCGGGCCAGGTCCTGGCCGCGGGGGAACTGTCCACCGTCCGCGGCGGAGGCACCCTCGAGGAACGTTTCGTCGACCTCGTCGGCGGCGGGCGCGACGTGTCCGGGACCCTGGACTGGCTGCGGTGACCGCGCCGCCGCTGCGGACCCTCGTCGGTCTCAAGCTCCTGCTGCTGCGCAACGGGTTCCGCCGCAGCAGCTGGCAACTCGTGGCGTTCGTCCTCGGGGCGGTCTGGGCGCTCGTGCTCGTCCTGACGCTGGGCGGGGGACTGGTCGCGCTGCGGTTCGGCCCGATGGACCTCGCGGGGCCCGTCGTCGTGGGTGGCGGAACCCTGGCCGTCCTCGGGTGGGCGTTCCTGCCGCTGGTCGCGTTCGGCGTCGACGAGACCCTCGACCCCGGCCGGTTCGCGACCTTCGGGGTCCCGCGCCGTGCCCTCGTCCCCGGGTTGCTCCTCGGCGGGCTCGTCGGGATCCCCGGGGTGGCGACGGCCCTGCTCGCGGTGGCCGTCGTCGTGTCCTTCTCCCGGTCCGTCCCCGCGGTCCCGTTCTGCCTGGTGGCCCTCGCCGTGGGCGTCCTCACCGCCGTCGCGGCCTCGCGCACCACGACGACCGTCGCCGCCGCCGTCCTGCGCGGGCGCCGCACCCGCGACGCGCTCGCGGTGCTCGGCGGGGTCCTCGCCGTCGGCATCGGACCGGGGTTCAACGTCGCCCTGCAACGCGCCGGCGACGTCGTGCAGCTGGGACGCGACATCGCGGGGGTCGCCGGGTGGACCCCACCCGGTTTCGCCTTCGCCGCCGCGGCCGACGCCGCCGACGGCCGCTGGGGCACCGCGCTGCTGCGGTTCCTGCTGGCCCTCCTCGTCCTCGCCGGGCTGCTCTGGGCCTGGACCGCCGCCCTCGGACCCGCCGGCACCGGGCCGACCGGTCGGGGCGACACCGGGGGCGCACGCGTCGACACCCGCACCCACCCCGTCCTGGACCGGCTGCCCGCCAGTCCCGCCGTCGCCGTCGCCGTGCGCTGCAGCCGCTACTGGCGCCGCGACCCCCGCTACCTGCTCAGCGCCGCGTCGCTGCTGGTGATCCCGCTCCTCGTCGTCGTGCTGCCCGCCTCCCAGGGCCGCGGCTTCGGCGCCTGGCTGCTCGCCGCCGGTCCCGCGCTCGCCTTCGTGATGGGCTGGTCGCTGCACAACGACGTCGCCTACGACCACTCCGCCTTCGCCCTGCACGTCGCCGCCGGGGTCCGCGGCCGCGACGACCGGGCCGGTCGCGTCCTCGCCGCGGCGCTGTGGCAGGTCCCGGTGGCCCTCGTCGTCGCCGTGGCCGGTGCGGTGCTCAGCGACCACGCCGACCTCGTGCCCGCCGTCCTCGGCGCGACCCTCGGGCTGCTCGGAGCCGGTCTCGGCGTCTCCAGCGTCGCGAGCGCCCTCGCCCCCTACCCCGCGCCGCCGCCCGGGGCGAACCCCTTCCAGCAACCCCGCGGCGCCGGGGCCGCCGCCGTGCTCGCCCAGCTCGCGACGTCCGGTCTCACCACCGCCCTCGCGCTGCCCGCGCTGGTCCCGGCCGTCCTCGCCCTCGTCGGCCCGGCCTGGGCCGGCTGGATCGCGCTGCCCGTCGGGATCGTCCTCTGCGGGCTGTGGACGTGGCTGGGCATCACCCAGGGCGGGGCCGTGCTGGACCGCCGGGCCCCGGAGGTCCTGGCCCGCGTCAGCGGCTCGTGATCGCCTGGGGTGAGGTCCTCCCGGTCGCGGCCGCGCTCGTCCTGCTGGCCGGGATCGCCGTCGGGGTCGGGCACCTCGGCGGCCTCCGGCAGGGGCGCGACGTCGTCGTGGTCGTGGCCCGCGCCGTCGTGCAGATCGTCCTCGTCGGACTCGTCCTCGGACTGGTCCTGCGGACCCCGTTCCTCGCCCCGCTCTACCTGGCGCTCGCCCTCGGCGTCGCGTCCTGGACGTCCGCGCGGCGGCTGGCCTTCAACCGGGTCTGGCCCGTGACGGCGCTCGCGATCGGGTCGGGGGCGGTGGTCTCGGCGGCGGTCGTCGTGGGCACCGGGGCCCTGCAGTGGCACGTCCTGCAGGTCCTGCCCTTCACTGCGCAGCTCATCGGCGGGGCCATGAGCGCGACGACGCTGGCGGGACGCCGGATGCTCGACGACGTCGACGCGGACTGGGCGAGCGTCGAGGGGTGGCTGGCGATCGGGGCCACCCCGGCGCAGGCCGTCGCGCCGCTGGGCCGGACGGCCGCGGCGCGGGCGCTCGCCCCCGCGCTGGACCAGACGCGGACGGTCGGTCTGGTGACGCTGCCCGGGGCGTTCGTCGGGCTGCTGCTGGGCGGGGCCGGCCCGCTGGAGGCGGCCCGTGTGCAGTTGCTGGTGCTGGTGGGGCTGATCGCCGCGGAGACGATCGCCGTGGTGGTCGTCACGACCGGTCTGGGGCGCCGGCTGGAGTTCCGGCCGGAACGTGCGTGAGGCGCTCCACGAACCACCCGGGAACAGAGCAGGGCCCTCCCACGGCGTGCGTGGAAGGGCCCTGAACTGGTGGTCGAGAGGGTCTCAGAGAACCCGCACGTCCTCGGCCTGCGGACCCTTCTGGCCCTGCGTCACCTCGAACTCCACGCGGGCGTTCTCCTCCAGCGAGCGGTAGCCGTTGCCACCGATGGCGGAGTAGTGCACGAAGACGTCGGGGCCGCCGCCGTCCTGTTCGATGAAGCCGAAGCCCTTCTCAGCGTTGAACCACTTGACGGTGCCCTGGGCCATTTGTTCTCCAACACGTTCCGGTCGATCAAGCCCCGCGACGACCGCGGGACTCGGGCTGAGGGGGAACGTCACACCGGACCTGTGGTCCGGGCGACGCCCGCAGGCACTCCGCGGGCGTACGAAACGATCGAGGAGCTGCGGTGACCTGCAGCCGTGGGGAAGCTAACACGCAAGGTGCGAGTCTGCGCAAGACCTCCACGCCACCCGATCGCGGCCGGTCGCGACCCGCGACCCGCGCCGGCGCGGTCCTGGCCCCCTGCCGTGGGTCAGAGCGCGTCGACGGCCAGCACGACGGACGCCGCCGACCAGCCGAGCGGGGCGGGGCCGGCCGGTGAACCGTCGGCGAGGACCTTCTCGGGGATCGCGCCCCAGCCGGTCCGGTGCGAGTTCAACCAGTCGAGCCAGGCGCGGGCCTGGGCCGGCCGGCCGCTGCTCGCCGCGGCGTGGGCGACGAGGGCGGTCTCGGGCGTCCAGGAGATCCCGTCCCGCTTCCACCCCGACCCCGGGGCCAACCCGCCGGCCGGACGCAGCGCCGCCACCTGGTAGGCGTCGAACGCCGCCAGCACAGCGGGTTCGGCCCGCGCCGTGAACGGCGGCAGCAGGAACGTCACCGCCGCGTCGACCCCGCCGGAGGGTTCGTCGGGTTCGGCGTAGCGGGCGAAGCCGGCCGGGGCGAAGTGCGCGCGGACGACGGTGTCCAGCCGGTTCGCGCACCGGTCGACCGACAGGGCGCGGGTTCGTTCCCCGAGTCGGGAGTACACCGCCGCCGCGGCGTGCAGACCCGCCACCAGCGGGGCGGCTGTTCCGAGGGTGAGCAGGGTCTCGCGACGTTCCCAGTAGTCGGAGGAGGGGTCCGGCAACCGTTCCCCGTCGTCGGTCCGGCCCAGGACGAACTCCGTCGCCGCGTCGAGGACGGGCCGCAACTCCTGCGCCCGCTCCAGCGCCGAACCGGGCGACGGGTCGGCGTCGAGGGCCTCGCGCAGGGCCCACAGCGTCCATCCCGCGCCGTCGTCCTGGCGTCGCCGACCGTCGGGGGTTCCCTCCCCGTCCAGCAGGTAGCGGGCCTCGAACCCGCCGTCGTCCAGTTGCACGTCGGCGAGGAAGTGCAGGACGCGGGTCGCGTCGTCGGTGTGGCCCGTGCGGGCGAAGGCCACGGCCGCGAACGCCGAGTCCCGCGGCCACGCGTAGTTCCAGCTCCGGGCCGGCCCGGCCGCGACGGCTCCGCTGCCGGCGGTGAGGGCGCGCAGGTCCAGCAGACCCTGTCGCACCATCTCGGCGTAGGGACCGTCGGCACCCGGCACGACCCCCTCGGCCAGCCAGGCCGCGTCGGCCTCCGGGTCCGGGGTGTGCCAGGACGCCTCGGTCAGCAACCGGGGCGGGGGGGCGGCCTCGGTCCGTTCCGGCACGACCATCGACCCGACGCCGGCGGTGAGGACGAGCGTCGTCCCGCCCGCGGCCAGCAACCACCGTCGACGCACACCCACCCCCTCCGCCCGGACCCGGTCCCCCGACCGTAACGCGTCGGCGCCGGGTCAGGAGGTGGTTCGGAAGCGGGCGACCGCGGCGGCGGTCTCCTCGGCGACGAGCCCCGCGTTCACGGCGGCCCCCGCCATCAGCCCGGCCCCCGCGGCCGTGACGACCTGGGCCATCGGGTCGGTGACGTTGCCCGCCAGGTGCAGACCGGGGACCGACGTCGCGCCCCCCGGGCCGGAGGGGTAGTGCTCCCCGATCTCGACGTCGCCCACCACGACGGGTTCCCGGGCCAGGCCGAGGGCGTCGAGGACGGGGGAGTCGGCCCGGACCGGGGCGGCGACCACGAGGACCCGGCGCGGCACGAGCGTCCCGTCCGCGAGGCGGACCCCGGAGATCGCGTCGTCGGTGGTGACGACCTCGACGACCTCGCCCTCGACGATCCGCACCCCGCGGGCCAGGAGTTCCTCGCGACGCTCCGCGGGGAGCTCGGGAGCGGTGTGCTGGAAGAACACGACGTCGCTGCTCCACTGCCGGAACAACCACGCCCCGTGGCTGGAGAGGGGGTTGGTGGCGATGACCCCGAGGGCCTGGTCGGCGACCTCGAACCCGTGGCAGTAGGGGCAGTGCACCACGTCGCGACCCCACCGCTCCCGCAACCCCGGCACGGGTGGGAGCTCGTCGGTCAGACCCGACGCGACGACGAGCCGGGCGGCGTCGACGCCGCCCGCGGTGGTCTCCACCCGGAAGCGCCCGTCCCGCCTGCTCGCCCCGGTGGCGCGGGCCGCGAGGAACTCCCCGCCGTAGCGCCGGACCTCCTCCCGGCCCAGGCGTTGCAGTTCCAGGGGGCCGATCCCGTCCCGGGTCAGGAAGTTGTGCACGCCGTGGGCCGGGGCGTTGCGGGGTTCGCCGGCGTCGACGAGGAGGACGCGGCGGCGGGCGCGGCCGAGGGCGGTGGCGGCGCTGAGACCGGCGGCCCCACCGCCGACCACGACGACGTCGTAGGAGTTCCGGGTCACGCTCTGGGTCATGGGCCCAGCGTCGGCCCGGGCCGGGGGGAACTCCAGCGGTGTTGCCGGAACGGCAACTCGCGTGTTCTCGTGGGGTGTGGACGTCCAGGAGCTCATCGACGGGGTCGGGCCCCGGTTGCGCCGGTTGCGCACCGACCGGGACGAGACCCTGGCGGCGGTGAGCGCGGCGACGGGGATCTCGGTCAGCACGTTGTCCCGGCTGGAGTCCGGGGGGCGCAAGGCCACGCTGGAACTCCTGCTGCCGTTGGCCGCCCACCACGACGTCACCCTCGACGAACTCGTCCGGCCCGCCCGGAAGGCGAGCAGGAAGGCGGTCGTGCGGCAGGGGGTGACGTACCTGCCGCTGTCCACCGCGCCCGGCGGGTTGCGCGCCTACAAGGTCGTCCTCGACCCCGGGGCGGGCGAGGAGAGCGAGGACCAGGGGGTGCACGAGGGGTACGAGTGGGTCTACGTGATGTCCGGACGGTTGCGGATGCGGTTGGGCAGCGACGACTTCGAGATCACCTCGGGGGAAGCGGCGGAGTTCGACACCCGCCTGCCGCACCGCATCAGCAACCCCGGAACCCGCCCGACCGAGGTCCTCACCGTGTTCGGGGTGCAGGGCGAGCGCATGCACGTCCGGGCGAAGCCGAAGGTCAGGTCGCGGTGAGCTCGCGCAGCACGATCGGGCTCAGCGGCCGGTCGGCGTAGAGCAGGCGGACGGCGTCGCGGTCGGGGTTCCCCGCGTCCGGTCCGGTCCACGCCAGGTCCAGCCCCGCGCGCTCGGCGGCGGCCCTCGACTTCCCGTTGTGCTCCAGCAGGTAGGCCGTGACGGCCATGTCGGGTCGGACCCGGTGCGCCGCAGCAACGGCCGCGCGGATGATCTCCTGGGCGAAACCCCGTCCCCAGACGTCGCGGGCCAGTCGGTACCCGAGGTTCCAGGCCAACCCGAGCCGCAGGTCGCACCCGCCGGTGCCGACGAGACGGCCCCCGTCGTCACGGGCGACCCAGCTGCCCAACCCGATGACCTCCCAGCTCTCGCCGACGTGGTCGAGGAGTTCCGCGGTCGTGCCCGGGTGGGTGTGCCGGCGGCTGGGGAAGTGCTCCCACACGGCCGGGTCGGAGTACAACCGGAACACGTCCTCGACGTCGTCCGCGGTGGGCCGGCTCAGCGTCAACCGGTCGGTGCGCACCCGTTCCAGGTTCTCCGGGGTCTCGCGAGGGTCTGGGGTCACGTCGGACAGCGTCGCACGTGGCGCAGGGGGCGCAGGTGGGGACGCAACCTCCGGAAGCTCCTGCGCGTCCGAGAGGTTGTCCGGAACAGGACACAGGAGAGGAAGACCATGAACTCCGCAACGACCGCCCGGAACCCCGCGATCGTGGTGGTGGGCGGGGCGGCCCTCGCCCTGCTCGCCGCCTGCTCGACGGGGGGTGGCGCGGCCACCACCCCCACCACTCCCAGCAGCAGCAGCAGCACCGCGGCGGCGTCGCCGACCGCCACGGCCCCGACGTCCACGGCCCCGACGCCCATGACGATGACCCCGATGAGCCCCGAGACCCCGGTGGACGCAGCCCCGGCCGCATCCTCGGGCGTCCCCGCGGGTGCCGGGGCGGCGACGACGGTCGACCTCGACGGTGACGGCGCCCCCGACACCCTCTGGTTGGCCCAGGTCGACGGGAAGCGTGAACTCGGGGTGGTGACGACCTCGCACGGCGCGACGTCGGTGGAGTTCACCAGCGCCGCACCGCAGTCCGCCACCGCCTCGGCCGCCGTGCTCGCCTCGGGCGCACCGGTGGTGTTCCTCGACACCGGGCGGTCGGTGCAGTTGTTCGACTACCGCGTCGAGGGTCCCGCCCTCGTCCCGGTGAACGGGGTCGCGGGTGGGCAGTACTCGTTCAGCCTCGGGTTCACCGACTACGGGACCGGGCTGACCTGCGAGCAGCAGGCCGACGGGTTGCACCTGTTCGGGGAGAACGCCACGTCGGGAACCGGTGGCACGTGGACGGTGGAACGCACCGAGGTCACCGTGAGCGCAGAGCACTCGATCGCCGAGAACGGGGCGAAGACCACGGTCGCCACCGGTCTGGCGCAGGACGACCCGCGGGTCCAGGCCGCCCACGGCACCACCTGCGGCGACGTCACGACCGCGCAGGTGGCGCTGGAACCGGCCTGACCCCGGCAGGTGCCCCTCCGCTCACTCCTCCCGGCGGGCCAGTTCGGCCAGGTGGGCGTTGTACGCGGCGAGTTCGACGCCGCCGTCCCGGTCGCCCTTGCGGTCGGTGCGGCGCGCCTCCCGCTCGTCCGAACGGGCCCACGCGATGGCCAGCCCGACCGCCAGCACGGCCGTGGGGATGTCGCCCGCACCCCACGCGACCCCGCCGCCGGTGTGCTGGTCCGCCAGCAGCGCCGCGTCGTCGGTGTTCCCCAGCGCGTGCCACCAGGCCGGGGCGAGGACCTCCGAACCCGACATCAGGGCCACCCCGAAGAACGCGTGGAACGAGAGCGTGACGAGCAGCAGCACCAGCCGCAACGGGTACGGCGGGCGGTGCGGGCCCGGGTCGCGACCGATGAGGACCCAGCAGAACAGGTACCCCGTCAGCAGGAAGTGCGCCGTCATCACCATGTGGCCGGTGTGGGTCAGCAGGGCCTGCTGGAACAACCCGGTGTAGTAGAACGCGTAGAGGCTCCCGGCGAACAGGACCCCGGTCACGACCGGGTTCCCCAGCAGGCGCAGCAGGGGGGACCTGGTGAGGACGAGGGCCCACTCCCGCAGACCGCGGGAACCGTCACGGCGCGGGGTCGCGGCCCGCAACGTCAACGTCACCGGCGCCCCGAGGACGAGCAACGGCGGGACGACCATCGTCAGTCCCATGTGCTGGGCCATGTGCGCGGAGAAGGTGAGCTTCCCGTACAGCGCGGGCGCACCGCTGGTCAGGTACACGAGCAGCGCGCAGCCCAGCACCCAGGGGATCGTGGACCCCACCGGCCAGCGGTCGCCGCGTCGGCGCAACCGCGCGACCCCCGCGAGGTAGAACCCCGCCAGGCAGGCCGCGACGAGGGCCCAGAACAGGCTCAGGTGCCACTCGGTGAACAACCGGACCGGGGAGAACGCCGGCGGGGCGGGGAAACCCAGCAGGGCCTCGAGCTGCGCACCGGGACCGGTCGCGGTCTGCGGGACGGGCGGTGCGCTGCGGGACAGGGCCACCGACGCGCCGAACGTCACCGCCATCAGCACGACCTCCGTCGCCGCCAGCCGGGCGAAGGCGCGCGACCCGTCGCCCAGGCGCGGCAGGACCCGGGCCCGCTGGCGCCACCCCGCGATCCCCAGCAGCTCGAGGGCGACCGACTTCACGACGACGAGGAGTCCGTAGCGGGTCGCGATCGCGTCCCAGCTGCCGACCCGCAACCACGCGTTCACGACCCCGGAGGCGGCGACGACGACGAAGCACGCGCCCGCCAGGGTGGAGAACCGTCCGGCGACGGTCCGCAGGTGCTCCCCGAGGCCGCGGTGCACCAGGAGCAGCGCGGCCAGCCCGCCCGCCCAGACGCACACCCCGAGCAGGTGCAGGACGAGACCGTCGACGGCCAGGGAGTGGTCGTTGGTCCCCGACGCGTGGCCCGCCAGGCCGAGCGGCAGCAGGGCCGCGAGGGAGAGGGCGGCGAGGATCCCGACGGTGGTGAGGCTGCGGGCCAGCCAGCACCCGATCGCGAGGAGGACCACCGCGAGCGCCGAGACGGCCAGCGAGCGCCCGAGGTCGAGCTCGGTGAGGAAGAACCAGAACTGGGCGCCGAACCCGGGGCTGCCCAGGGGGATCCCGGCCACGTCGGCGTAGGTGAGCACCAGGGTCGCGACGGCCGCCGCGCACCACGTCGTCGCGGCGATCGCGGCGTGGCGCAGGGCCGTCGTGCGGACCGTCCGGGCCGGGCCGGTGACGTCCTTCCCGCCGGGCAGCGCGGTCGCGGTGAGGACGAGCAACCCGACCGTGAGGGCGGCCGCGAGGTCGTGCACGGTGCGGGCCAGGGGGAGGGCGTAGCGGACGAGCGGTCCGGGGTCGAGCAGGTCGGTCGCGGCGAGCGAGCCGGTCAGGGTGAGGCCGCCGAGGACGGCGAGGAGGGCAGCGGGAACGGACAGGACGAGCAGTCTTCGGGGCACGGGGTCTCCGGTGGGGTGGTCGCGGCGCGGGCAGGCGCGGACCACCGGGAGTTCTCAGGTGGCCGCGCGTACCCGGGCCGGAGGTCCCCGCCGGACGGGGACGGCGACGTCGACGATCCGGGGCCGCGTGGGCAGCGGTTCCGGGGGCCGCGGCAGCCGGGGGGTCACGGGGAGGTTCAGCCGGACCACGACGGGCAGGACGGGGTTCAGCCGGTCCGCGAGCGCCCACAGGACCTGTTCGCCGCGGGCCAGCAGCAGGCCGGTGACCAGCGTCGCCAGGAGGTGCGCGAGGAGCATCCCCGAGGTCGGGTCGTGGTGCACCGCGGTCGAACAGGCGTCGATGCTCTGGTGGTGCCCGGTGCCCGACGTCGAACAGTGCGCGTCCGTGGCGAGCACCTGGAAACCCTGGTGCAGCAGGAACTGGCCGGCGCCCAGGACGCCGAGGACGAGTGGGGTGGAGAGGCGTCGCCGGGTCAGCAGGACCGCCGCGCAGGCCGTCGGGACGGTGAGGGCGGACAACGCCCACAGCGACGGCAGCATCCCGCCCGCGGCGGCGTGCGCGCTCGCGGCGAGGACGACGGTGACCGCCGTCAGCGCGAGCGCACGGGCCGGTCGCCACGCGCCACGAGCCGGGGAGTCCACGGTGGCAGGGTAGGTGCAGTGGAGCGGTCGGGGACGTGGGACCCGGACGCGGAGGGGCGGGACGGTGCTCGCGCGGGTGCGGGAGGACGACGACGTCGAGGCGGTCGAGACCCCCGGTCGACGCCGCCTCCCGCTGACCCTCGTCTCGTGATCCCGCGGGGAATCCCTGCGTGATCGCGGCTGCTTGTCGGGAATGGTTTTCGGTAGCGATGACGTTCTGGAGAGCATGGGAAACCGCTGCGGCACCGAGTCCGCGGCGGTGCAGTCCGAGCACGAGGGGAGCGCCTCCGATGGCGAAGTCCGCCGACGTCCGTCCGGTGATCAAGCTGAGGTCGACCGCGGGGACCGGGTTCACCTACGTGACCCGCAAGAACCGCCGCAACGACCCCGACCGGATGGTCGTGCGCAAGTACGACCCCGTGGTGCGGGAGCACGTCGACTTCCGCGAGGAACGCTGACCGCCGGGGAAGACCCGAGGGTGTCGGAATCGAATCGATGAGGAGTCCGTCGTGAAGGTCGTCAGGTCGCTCAGGTCGTTGAAGGAGAAGGACGGGTCCATCGTCGTGCGCCGGCACGGCCGGGTGTTCGTCCTCAACAAGCGGAACCCGCACTGGAAGGCCCGCCAGGGCTGACGTCGGGTGAGCGTGCCCCACCATGTCCGCATGGGTGCTGGAGAGCTGCAGGTCCGCGCCGAGTCCCCGGGCGGACCGGTGGGGCACGCGGTGCGGGCGCGGTTCTGGGCCGAGGCCGCGGCGGTCACGGGGCTCGCGTTGGGTGACGGCCCACCGGCGAGCGACCTCACCGACCTCGTCGCACCGTCCGGGGCGTTCGTCGTCGCCGTGCGCGACGGCGAACCCCTCGGCTGCGTCGGCGTGCGGGAACTGGCCGGCGGGGACGTCGAGGTGAAGCGCCTCTTCGTCGTCCCCGCGGGCTGGGAGTGGGACGCCGTCTGCTGGGCTGGTGCGCGGACTGGGCCCGCGAGCGCGGGGCGAGCCGGCTGGTGCTGGACACCCACGGTGCGCTGACGGCGGCGCGGGCGCTCTACCTCTCGGCCGGGTTCGTCGAGGTCGAGCGGTACAACGACAACCCGCACGCCCAGCACTGGTACGCCCTGACCCTCGCCTGACCCCCGTTCTTCAGGATCGCCGCGCGCCGGTCGACAGGTCCACCAGGACCCGCAGGACCCGCACGACCCCGAGGAGCGCCCGTTGATCGACCACGCCGTCCTGACCGGCCCGGGCACCCGTCGCCACGTCCCCCGCCTCCTCGTCCTGGGGTCGGTCGCCGTCGTCGCGGTCGGGTTGACCACGCAGGTGCTCCTGGCGGCCACGGACCGCGCGACGCCGGCCGCCCCGGAGGAACCGCGGGCGGCCTTCGCCGTGCTCGACGCCCCGCAGGCGAGCCGCGACGTCGTGGCCTTCGAGGAGCTGCGCCACAGCGTCGACCCGGCGACGACCCGCTACCTCGGGGTGGGACCGCTCGGCACCTACTACCTCGGCGTGAGCCTCACCGGGGACGCGTGCCTGATCACCACCGCGGTGGTCGACGGCAGCCTGGCCGCCGACGCGGGCTGCGCCTCGCTCACCTCCGGCACGCGGGGGATCGTGCTCGAGGCCAGGGGCCCCGGACCCGAGGAGGTCGCGCTCGTGGCCGACGGGTACGACGTGCCCTCCGGGTGGCACGCCGTCAGCGAGAACTTCGTCGTCCGCGACGCCTGACCGGGGATCCCCCGGCCGTGAACCCCCGACGCCGTGGATCGTCCCTGTGCGCGGGGTCGGGAGCGACCTAGCGTCGCAGCCATGGACCTCACCACCGCGACCCTCGACCCCGCCCTCGCCGTCGTCGAACTCGAACGGCGCCTCGCGCTGGGCACCGACCCCTCCGACGTGCACGCCGCGCTGGAGGCCGGAGCCGCGGGTCTCGTCGTCGTCGACAGCCGCTCGGAGCAGGCCTGGGCCCAGGGGCACGTCCCCGGCGCGCTGCACCTGCCCACCGCCCTGATCGCCTCGCGGGCAACGGACCTGGTCCCGACGGGAACGGTCGTCGTCACCTACTGCTGGGGGCCCGGCTGCAACGGTGCGACCCGGGCCGCGCTGGCGTTCGCGCGGCTCGGGTTCGCCGTCCGGGAGATGTGGGGCGGGATCGAGTACTGGACCCGCGAGGGCTTCGGGGTCGAGGTCGACGGGGTCGTCACCGCCGGCGCTCCCGACCCGCTCACCGCGCCGCTCGGGCGGGGTGCGGCCTGCGGGTGCTAGGAAGTCCCCGTGCGCATCGATCTCACGGGGAAGTCGGCGTTGGTCACCGGATCGAGCCAGGGCATCGGCCTGGCGATCGCCACCGGGCTGGCCGGCTGCGGGGCCTCCGTCGTCCTCACCGGCCGCAGCGCCGGGCGCCTCGAGGCGGCCGCGGCCGGGATCGACGGCGAGGTCCGCTGGGTGGCCGGTGACATCACCACCGACGCCGGCCACGCCGCCCTCGTCGAGGCCGTCCCGACGGTGGACGTCCTGGTCAACAACCTCGGCATCTTCGGCTCGGCCGACCCGCTGCAGATCGACGACGACGAGTGGCGGCGCTACTTCGAGACCAACGTCCTCACGGGTGTCCGCCTGACCCGGCACCACCTGCCCGGGATGATCGCGAACGGCTGGGGTCGTGTCCTGTACGTCTCCAGCGACTCCGCCGTCGCCGTCCCGGCCGAGATGATCCACTACGGGATGACGAAGACCGCTCTCCTCGCGGTGCACCGCGGTTTCGCCAAGGCCGCCGCGGGCACGGGGGTGACCGTGAACAGCGTCCTCGCCGGCCCGACCCACACCGGCGGCGTCGAGGACTTCGTCCGCGAACTCGTCCCCGGGGACCTGCCGTGGGAGGAGGCGCAACGGCGGTTCATGACGGAGTTCCGGCCCCAGTCGCTGCTGCAGCGGCTCATCGAACCCGAGGAGATCGCGAACATGGTCTGCTACCTGGCCTCACCGCTCGCCTCCGCCACGACGGGGGCGGCGCTCCGGGTCGACGGCGGCTACGTCGACGCGATCCTGCCGTGAACCCCGACGACGGGTTCGAGGTCCCCCGCGTCACCCGGGGTTTCACCGGCCGCCCCCGCGAACGCGCAGAAGTCCTGCCGCCCGGCCAGTACCGGACCGACGACTTCCCGGTCCTCTCGGCCGGGCCGACACCGCGCCTCGACCCCGAGGACTGGCGGTTCACCCTCACCGAGGAGTCCGGCAGTTCCCACCACTGGGACTGGAACGGGCTGCGCCGGCTGCCGCGCGAGACGGTCCGGACCGACCTGCACTGCGTCACCCGGTGGTCGAAGTTCGGCACGGACTGGACGGGGTACTCCCTCGACGCGTTCTTCGCCAACGTCACCACGTCCGCGCGGTTCGCGTTCGTGACCAGCTACGGCGGGTACACCACGAACCTCCCCGTCGCCGACCTGCTCGGGGGACGCGCCTGGATCGTCACCGGGTACGGCGGGAAACCCCTGGAACCCGTCCACGGCGGCCCGGCGCGACTCCTCGTCCCGCACCTGTACCTGTGGAAGTCCGCGAAGTGGGTCCGCTCGATCACGTTGTCGGACACCGAGGACCTGGGTTTCTGGGAACGCGTCGGCTACCACGCCTACGGCGACCCGTGGCGCGAGCAGCGGTACTCGCTGTGAACGGCTGGCGTCCCGCGCGGGTCCTCGCGGTCCGCCCGGAGAGCGCGAGCGCGCGGACCCTCGTGCTGCAGGTCCCGTCCTGGCCGGGGCACCTCGCCGGTCAGCACCTCGACGTGCGGCTCACGGCGCCGGACGGGTACCAGGCGGTCCGGTCGTACTCGATCGCGTCGGCGGCGCTGCGCCCCGGGCCGGCCGAGGTCGAGATCGGCGTGGAGCTGGCGGTCGACGGGGAGGTCTCCTCGTTCCTCACCGGCGAGGTGCGCGCCGGTGACGTCCTCGAGGTCACCGGGCCGCTGGGGGGCTGGTTCGTCTGGCGTCCCGGCGACCCCGCCCCGGTGCAGCTCATCGGCGGCGGTTCCGGTGTCGTCCCGCTGGTCTCGGTCGTGCGCACGCACGCCGGGGTCCCCGACGCCCCGGAACTCCGGATGCTGGCCTCGGTGCGTTCACCGGCCGTCGCGATGTACGCCGCGGAACTCGCCGCGTTCGACGTCGTGTGGACCCGGGAGGCCCCGCCCGGGTCGACGCGCCCACCGGGGCGCCTCGACGCGGAACTCCTGGCCGCCACCACCGTCCCCGCCGCGTCGTCGCCGATGTGCCTGGTGTGCGGGCCGACACCGTTCGTCGAGCACGTCGCGGAACTCCTCGTGGAACTCGGCCACGACGAGGCGCGGATCCGCACCGAACGGTTCGGCTCCGCCCGCTGAACGGCGGCGGACGCGCCGGGTCACCCCCTGGGGGTCACCCCCTGGGGGTCCCGCCCGCGGTCGCGACGGGCAGGACGGGCACCGGGAGCGCGGCGGG
Organism: Kineococcus sp. GCM10028916; assembly: GCF_042674865.1. NCBI lineage: Bacteria > Bacillati > Actinomycetota > Actinomycetes > Kineosporiales > Kineosporiaceae > Kineococcus > Kineococcus sp. GCM10028916. The sequence continues at coordinate 338,006 of NZ_JBHTFM010000003.1, forward strand.
GTCCCGTCCCCCGACGATCTCGCGCAGGACGTGGACGAGAGTGTGGTCGTCGCGCCGGCCCGGGGTCCGGGCGTGGCGCAGGGCGTCCGCGGCCACCGCGTCGATGAGCCGGGCCGGGTCCTGGCGCGGGGTCCGCCCGATCGCCGCCAGCAGGCCGTCCAGACCGAACTCCACGCCGTCGGGCGAGCGGCTCTCCAGGACCCCGTCGGTGAAGGTCAGGAGGCTGTCGCCCGTCCCGAACGGGTGCTCCACCTCCTCCCACACCTCCCCGGCGACGATCGAGGACAGCAGGGGTCCGGTGGGGGGCAGTTCCTCGAAGCGCACCCCGGTGCCCGCCTCGTCCCCGGCGGGGAGCAGCAATGCCGGGGGGTGCCCGGCGTTGGCGTGGACCAGGGTGCCGGTCCCGGTGTCGACGACGCACACGAAGACCGTGGCGAACAGCTCCGCCGGGACGTCGCGCAGTTCGGCGCAGACCGCGGTCAGCGCCGCGCCCGGGTGGGCGTGGGTGCGCAGGGCGGTGGCCAGGGAGTGCTTGAGGCGCAGCGCGAAGACGGCGCTGTAGGGGCCGTGGCCCGCGACGTCACCGACGACGACGCCCAGGCGCCCCGTCGCGACCTGGACGGTGTCGTACCAGTCGCCGGCCAGGACGCCCTCGGCCGCGTCGAGGCGGGCCGTGATCCGCACGCCCTCCACCCGGCCGGGGGAGGGCAGCAGCGCCTGCCGCACGGCCCGCACCGCACGGTCCTCCTGGTCGAGGGCGCCGAGGGCCTGCCGGGTCCGGTCCAGGTCGGCGAGGAGGCGGTCGCGCATGGCGGCCACGTCACCGGCCAGTTCCCGCACCTCCGACGCGCCCTCCGCCCGCAGCTGCGCCGACAGGTCACCGTCGGCGACCCGGCGGGTGGCCCCCGCCAGGCGCCGCAGGGGCTGCGTCACCTGGCGCACCGTGACCAAGGAGCCCAGGCCCAGCAGCAGGGCGAGCGCGGCCAGTCCGCCCGCGGTGCTCACGACCAGGCGGGTCTGCAGCCGGTGGGTCTCGCGCTGGCTCGCCTCCTGGAGCCCCTCCAGCTGGGCGTCCAGCGTCTCCTCGGCGCTGCGGACGTCGTCGAACAGGGTCTTGCCGAGCATGGTCGTGCCAATGCTGCTGGGGCCGGCGCGTTCACCCCTCCCCACCGCCGCGACCTGCTCCTGGGCGTAGGCGTACCACTCGGCGTGGGCCTGCTCCAGGGTCTCCAGCTGCGCCACGTCACCGCCGACCGCCCGCAGACCCTCCCGCAGGTCGCGCCGCACCCCGGGCAGCTGCCGCTGGGCCAGCTCGTAGGGGGCGAGGAGCTCCACCTCACCGGTGAGGAGGTAGCCGCGCAGGCCGGTCTCCTGGTCGACGTACTGCCGCAGCAGGTCGGAGGTCGCCTGCCGGGCCCGTGTCTCCCGGGTGAGCTGCTGCTGCGCGGTGCCGAGCTGCTGGGCGGTGACGACGACGAGGCCGCCCCCCAGGACGAGGACGAGGAGGGCCAGCAGGCTCGCCCCGCTGAGACGTCGCGTGAGGGAGACCCGGCCCGCGCTCTCGCGTGCGGACCACCACGGTGCGACCCCCATGCCAGCACTGAAGCACAGGATCGCCCCGGGAGGGTGACCGTTGTGGTCACTGCTCGATCTGGTGTGCTGACACAGGGTAGTTTTCGCAGGGACGGGAAGGTGGGGATCGGTGGACGAGGACGCACGGGTCGAGCTCCCGGCGGAGGCCGGCAGCGCCGGCCGGGCCCGCCGGCACCTCCGTCGCACCCTCACCGGCCCGTCCGCCGCCGGGGTCCCCGAGGCCGTCGCCGCCGACGCCGAGGTGTGCCTGAGCGAACTGGTGACCAACGCGCTGCTGCACGCGGGCACGGGCGTCTCCGTCCGCGTCCGGCTCACCCCCTCCGTCCTGCGCCTGGAGGTCGGCGACGGGTCGCCGGTCGTCCCGCAGTGGGTGCCCCGCAGCCTCACCGCCTCCACCGGCCGCGGGCTCCCGCTCATCACCGCGCTCAGCACCGCGCGCGGCGGCGAGGTCCACCCCGACGGCCGGGGGAAGACGGTCTGGTGCGAGCTGCTCCTCACCGGCGTCGACCACGGCGAGGTGGGGCTGGAGGTCGACCTCGCCCTGCAGGACGAGATCGACGCCCTGCTCGCGGCGGACTGGGAGTCGTTGCCCGACCCCGACCCCGACCCCGTCCTCAGTGCTCCGGGCGGCATCCGGCTGCTGCGCTACCCGCTGGGCCGCGGGGTGCGCCTGCGCGAGCACCGCGAGGCGGTGCTGCGCGAGCTGCGGCTGCTCAGCCTCACCCACGCCATCACCGACCCCGGCACCGCCGCCCGCGCCGACGCGGTCGGCGACCAGCTCGCCGAGCAGTACGCGGGGCACCTGCGCCCGGCGCAGGCCCGGGTCCTGCAGGCCCTGGCCGCGGGCGAGGACAGCGCCGACCTCGACTACCCCCGCCTGTCCGACCACCCAGGGATCCTCGAGCGCTGGCGGCGCAACGAGCAGGAGCTCGACCGCCTCATCGCCGCCACCGGCGTCGCGGTGCTGGCGGCCCCGGCGGAGCTGCGGGAACTGGCGGACTGGATGCTGGTGGAGTTCGAGCGCCAGGTCACCGGCGGGGAACCCCGGCCCTGGCCCGGCCCCCTCGACTGACGCCCCGCCGCCGGGCCTACAGCGTCCGCGCCAGCTCCTGCGCCGCGGCCGTCGCGGCCTCGAGCTCGGCGACGCTGCGGTCCTTGAGCCCGGCGAGGTCGGGCAGCCGGTCGGCCAGCGTCGCGCTGGTCTGGACGACGTGCACGTTCATCCCCAGGGAGTTGCCGAGGATGATCTGCAGGACGGGGACGCCGTGGTCCCAGTCCTCGGTCGGGCTGCCCGCGTCGTAGGTCCCGCCGCGGCTGCTGACGACGACGGCGTGGCGACCGGCGAGCGGCTGCGAGCCCTCGCCGGCCAGGGCGCCGGGGACGTGCATGTGGTCCAGCCACACCTTCAACGTCGAGGGCACCGTGTAGTTGTAGAGCGGCGCCCCGACCACCACGACGTCCGCGGCGAGGATCTCGGCCTGCAGCGTCGCGGTGAGCGCGTCCTGCTCGGCGGGGACGTCGGCGCCGGGGAGGCGGTCCGCGGCCGGCCAGTGCTGCTCGTTGGTCGCGAAGTGCGGCAGCTGGTCGCGGTGCAGGTCACGGTGGGTGACGGTGTACCCGGCGCCCCGTGCCGTCCACGCGTCGGCGAACGCCGCCGTGATGGCCCGCGATCGCGACGTCGCGAGGTCGGCGGAGGAGTCGAGGTGCAACAGGTGCGGCATGGACGCGAGGCTACTCAGCGCCGCCCCGGAAACCCCGCCCACCCCGACCGCGATCCCGCTGGGTTCCCCGGCGGGATCACGGGCCGGGGTACGACGTTCGTCGTGGGGGGAGGGGACCGGTGGGCGTTCCGGGCGGGACGGATCGTGCCGGAGGATGGGGTCGTGCCCCGACGCCCCCGCCCCGGTCGACGCCCCGCGATCGGCTCGGTCGTCCTCTGCGCCGTGGTGGCGCTCGTCTGCTGGGCCGGTGCGGTCCTCGAAGGCGGTGTCCTGCCCTGGGTCCTGGCCTTCACCGCGGCTACGGTCGCGGTCGTCGCCGCGTTCTCGGGTCGTCGCCGCGTCTGACCTCAGACGAAGCCGCCGCGTCCGACCTCAGACGATCTCGGCGACCACCGGACGCGGGGTCTCGGGCCGGTCGGCCGGGCGGCGCAGGCGCGCGATCAGCCGGCACACGAGGTAGATGACGAACGACACCGTCGTCACGTAGGGGCTGATCGGGATCGACGACCCGACGGCCAGCAGCAGACCGCCGACCATGGCGACGAGCGCGAACGCGGTCGAGAGGACCGGCACGACGAAGGGGGACGCGCTCACCCGCATCGCCGCGGCGGCCGGCGTCACCAGCAGCGCCAGGACCAGCAGGGCGCCGACGATCTGCACGCTCATCGCCACGGACAGGCCGAGGACGAGCATGAAGACCGGGGACAGCGCCCGCACCGGGACCCCTCGCGCCGCCGCCACGTCCGGGTCGAGGCTGGCGAAGAGCAGTGGACGCCACAGCAGCGCGAGGGCCACCACGACGACCGCGGCGATGACCGCGAGCGAGAACAGCTGCGGGTCGTCGACGGCGACGATCTGGCCCGTCAGCAGGCCGAACTTGTTCGCGGCCCGTCCCTGGTAGAGGGCCAGGAACAGCACCCCGAGCCCGAGGCCGAAGGGCATGAGGACGCCGATGGCGGAGTTGTGCTCCCGCGCCCGGGCCCCCAGGACCCCGAACAGGACGGCCGCGAGCACCGACCCCACGAGCGAGCCGGCGACGACGTTCGCGCCGAGCAGCAGCGCGGCGGCCCCCCCGGCGAAGCTCAGTTCCGCGATGCCGTGCACGGCGAACGGCAGGTCGCGCGCGACGATGAACATCCCGATCAGCCCGCCGACCAGGCCGAGCAGCGCGCCCGCCCACAGGGAGTTGTGGACCAGGGCCAGCAGCTCCCCGTAGTCGGAGAAGTCGATGACCTTGTCCCAGGCGATGGCGCTGGCGGTGCTGCTGACGGTGCTGCTGACGGCGGTGCTCACGATGCTTCCTGGTGGTCGTGCGAGTGCGGGTGCTCGCTGGGGGCGGCGCCGCCGGCGACGAGGAGCCGTCCGTTGGAGCGCAGCACCTCCACCGGGGAGCCGTAGAGCTCGGAGAGCGTCGCCGAGGTCATGACCTGCTCCGGCGTCCCGATCCGGAACCGGCCGTTGGCCAGGTAGAGCACCCGGTCGGCGTAGGGCAGGACGGGGTTCACGTCGTGGGTGACGAAGAGGACGGCCGCGCCGGTGCGGGTGCGGCACTCGTCGACCAGCGCGCTGACGGCGCCGGCGTGGTGCAGGTCGAGGGAGAGCAGCGGTTCGTCGGCGAGCAGCAGGGCCGGGTCGCCGACGATGCTCTGCGCGACCCGCAGCCGCTGCTGCTCCCCACCGGAGAGCCGACCGACGGGGGAGTCGGCGTAGCCGGTCGCGCCGACGGCCTCGAGGACCCGGTCGACCCGGGCGTTCGCGCGGCGGGAGGGGAGCAGGGGTCCCCAGCGGTGGCCGTCGAGGCCGAGGCGGACGAAGTCGCGGGCGCGCAGCGGGGTGCTCGGGTCGAGTCCCTTCTGCTGCGGGACGTAGCCGATGCGGCGGTCACCGCGCCGGACGGGGCGCCCGGCGACCTCGACGGTCCCGGCCGCGAGCGCCTGCTGACCGAGGACGACCTTCAGCAGGCTCGACTTCCCGGCGCCGTTGGCGCCGAGGACGGCGACGAACTCGCCGGGCGCGATCTCCAGGTCCAGCCCCGACCACAGCCGGCGCGAGCCGTACTGCAGGGACGCGCCCGCGAGCCGCAGCGCAGGGGGGATCACTGCGTCAGGGCTGTCGCGATCGCGTCGACGTTCGCGGTCATCCACGTCGTGTAGTCCTTGCCCTCGGGGAGCGTCTCGGTGACCGGCACCACAGCGATGCCGTTGTCCTTCGCAGCCTTCAGGACCTGCTCGGTCTGCGGGCCGGTGGTCTGCTCGTTGTAGACCAGCGCCCGCACCTGGTGCTGCGTGAACAGGGACAGTGTCTCCTGCAGCACGTCGACCGGGACGTCGGTCTCCTCCTCGATGGCCTCGGAGAACTCCACGGGCGTGACGTTCTTCGCGCCGAGCGCCTCCAGCAGGTAGCCGGGGACGGGTTCGGTGATCGCGACGGGCCGGCCGTCCGTGCCGGCCTTGTCGGCCTGGACCTTCTGCTCGAGGGTGTCGAGGCCGCCCTCGAAGGTCTTCAGGTTGGCCGTGAAGGTGCTCGCGTCGTCCGGGGCGGCCTTGGCGAGCTCGGTCTCCAGGGCCTGCGCGACCTTGCGCACGGTCTCGACGTCGTACCAGACGTGCTCGTTGAGCTCCCCGCCCGCGGGGGCGGTCCTGCCCGAGATGTCGACGGCGTTCAGGACGACGGCCTTGGTGTCGGAGGCCTTGAGCATGGTGTCGACGAAGTCGTCGTAGCCGCCGCCGTTCTCGATCACGACGTCGGCCTTGGACAGCTCCAGCTGGGTGCGGGTGTTGGCCTCGTAGCTGTGCGGGTCGGCGCTGGGGTCGTCGATGATCGAGGTGACGGTGCCCTTGCCGCCCAGGATCGACTCGGCGATGGAGCCGTAGACGTTGGTGGAGGCGACGACGCTCAGACCGGTGTCGTCGCTCGCGGCGGAGGTGCTGTCGCTGCCACCGCAGGCGGCGAGGGCGAGCGAGGCGGTGAGGGTGGCGGCGAGGACGAGGGACGAGCGGCGCGAGGGCATCCGACAGCTTCCTGACGATGGGAACGGTTCGCAGTAACTGTAGGGGATCCTTCGGCGCGCATGGTCCGGCCCCCAGCGGGTAGGAGACAGCTGTGAACCGACCATCGCCCGACCTCGTGCGCGCGGACGCGCCCGCCACGGGTCTTGCCCGCGCCATCAGCGGCAAGCTCCTCTTCCTCTTCATCCTCGGCGACGTCCTCGGGGCCGGGATCTACGCCCTGGTGGGGACCCTGGCCGGGAAGGTCGGCGGGGCGGTGTGGGTCCCGCTGCTGATCGCGCTGGTCCTCGCCACGCTGACCGCGGCCTCCTACGCCGAGCTCGTCACCAAGTACCCCAAGGCCGGCGGTTCCGCGGTCTTCGCCCAGCGCGCCTTCGGCCGGCCCGTCGTCTCGTTCCTGGTGGGCTTCTCGATGCTCGCCGCCGGCGTCACCAGCGTCGCGGGGCTCGCCCTCGCCTTCTCCGGCAGCTACCTCTCCGAGCTCGTCGACGTGCCCGCGACGCCCGCCGCGCTGGTGTTCCTGGTGCTGGTCGCGCTGCTCAACGCCCGCGGCATCAAGGAGTCGCTGCGCGCCAACCTCGTCATGACCGTGATCGAGGTGGGTGGTCTGCTGCTGATCATCGCCCTCGCCGCCCTGGTGCTCGGGCGCGGGGACGGCCACCCCGGACACGTCCTGGAGTTCGACGGCGGGTCCACCCCCGTCGCCGGGATCCTCGCCGCCTCGGTCATCGCCTTCTACTCCTACGTCGGCTTCGAGACCTCCGCCAACGTCGCCGAGGAGGCGGTGAACCCCAGCCGCACCTACCCCCGCGCCCTCTTCGGCGGTCTCGCCGTGGCCGGCGTCGTCTACGTCGGGGTCGCGCTCGCGGTCTCCGTGGCCGTCGACACCGACACCCTCGCCGCCTCCAGCGGACCGCTGCTCGAGGTCGTGCGCGTCGCCGACGTCGGGCTCCCCGGCTGGCTGTTCTCCCTCATCGCCCTCGTCGCGGTCGCCAACGGGGCGCTCCTCACCTCGATCATGTCCAGCCGCCTCACCTACGGCATGGCCCAGGACGGGCTGCTGCCCGCGGGGCTGGGCCGGGTCCTGCCCGGGCGTCGCACGCCGTGGGTCGCGATCGTCGTCACCACGATCGTCTCGATGCTGCTGGTCCTCAGCGGCGACCTCGAGACCCTCGCCTCCACGGTCGTCCTGCTGCTGCTGATCGTGTTCATCTCGACCAACCTCGCCGTCCTGGTGCTGCGCAAGGACGAGCCGGGGCACCGGCACTTCCGCACCCCGACCGTCCTGCCCGTCCTGGGCATCGTGTCCTGCGTCGTGCTGCTCACCCAGCAGGAGGCGGGGGTGTGGCTGCGCGCGGGGCTGCTCCTCGTCGTCGGTGTCGTCCTGCACCTGGTCACCCGGCGCTTCTCGCGGCCGACGACCGTCGAGGTGTGACGTCCGTCGAGGTGTGACGTCCGTGGAGGGGTGAGTCCCTCGCGCGGGTACGGTGCGCGGGTGAGGCACTGGGGCGGTTCCGGGGACTACGTCGAGGGTGAACGGGTGTTCGCCCCGCCCGCGGGGAGCTTCGACCCGGACTGGGTCGCGGGCCTGGTCCTGGACCGGCTGGGGGCCGCCGCGGCCGTGTCCCGCCCCGCCCTCGCCGTCGCGGCGCAGGCCGACTGGACCCGCCGTGCCGAGGGCGGCGACGAGGACGCCCGGGTGCGGGCCCTGACCGCGGACGGGCTCCCCGAGCCCACCGCCCTCGCCCTGGTCCGCGCCGCGGAGGACTTCGTCACCGCCTACGGCGTCGAGTGAGCACGCTCAGGTCCTAGGGGCCCGGCCGGCTCGCCCGGGTCGTCCGCCAGCACCCGGGTGCAGCAGGCGATGATCAGCGGCACGGCCAGCATCGCGCCCACCGCGGGGACCGCGGCGCCGGAGTCGTTCACCGCGAACCCGATGACCAGCAGCACCAGCAGGCAGGTCAGGCCGGGCTTGAGGACCGGGTGGCGGTCGTAGGCCCGCTGCAGGACCGAGACGCCCAGCACCTTCGGCCGGACCAGGACGAAGGCGATGAACACCGCCGCGAGGGCCAGGACGAGGCTCAGCAGCCAGTTGGAGTACAGGATCCGCAGGTTCTGCGCGCCCTTGCGCTCCACCACCTGCCACGCGCCGCCGTCGACGAGGGTCTGGACGAAGCGGCCCAGGTGGGTCTGGTCGTCGGTGGGCCGCAGCCAGTCCGCGACCGAGATCCCCGCGAGGACGACGACGGTCGCCCCCAGGATGACCACGACGCGCTGCCAGGTGATCCGCACCCCGGCGACGACGAGGGCGAGGAAGCCGAACGCGGGCAGGATCGCCGGCGGGCCCCCGAAGTCGCTGCCGAGGACGCCGTCCACGAACGTCGTGAGCAGCCCCAGCACCGCCACGGCCACGACCGCCCAGCGACGCCGACCGGTGCGGACGAGGAAGTCGGCGAGGGCGACGGTGAACAGCAGCGAACCCGTCGCGAACAACGCGAACTGCTGGTTCCCCAGGCCGTAGAAGCGGCCCGCGACGACGGGCTGCAGGCCGTTGAGGCTGGAGGTGATGAGCCGCGAACCGGTCGCGCAGTCGACCGCGAGCACCCCCGCCGTCACCAGCCCGACGACGCCGAGCGGCCCGAGGGCGTGCGTGCGCCACGGCCCGAGCAGCGCCACCGCCGTGATGACCGCGACGTAGAGGGCGACGGCCCCGCTGACCGCGAGCAGGTGGCTGCCGGTGGAGTCCCCGGCGCGCCACCACGGGATCGTGTTGGCCAGGAACGTCGAGGCGCAGACCGCGCCGAACACCACGGTGAGCACCCGCAGCCAGGCGAGCACCCGGCGCCGGCCCCGGTGCCCGCCCCAGGCCTTGCGCAGGGCGAGCGTGGCGACGGCGTAGAGGACGATCTGGGCGGCGCCCCAGACGGTGAAGAACGGTCCGACGAGCGGCTGCACGGCCTGCGCGGCCTGGTCGAGGTCGCGGACCTTCTCCTCGCGGTCGGCCACCGACCTCTGCGCGTCGGTGCTGGTGACCGGGGCGCCGACGAGCCCGGGCGTGCCGTGGTCGCTGCCGAGGGCCAGCGAGAGGACGGTCGGGGTGAGGTCGGTGGTCTGCACGATCGCGGTCTGGCGGGTCGAGCGGGAGCCGAGGAGGCCCTCGTAGGTCCCCGACCCGGGCTGCGGGCCCGTCGCGGCGCCGAACTGCAGGTGCGCGGTCCGGCCCGCGTCGCCGAGGGAGACGGCGAGGACGGTCGTGGCGTCGGCGCCGGTGGCGGCGGCGACCGCCTGCTGGACCGCGGCGACGACGTCGTCGACGGCCTTCACCTGGTCGGCGCGGGACAGGGTGGGGGCGCTCTCCCGGGCGGGCAGGTCGGCGGCGTCGCGGACCGTGCCGGCGTCGACGACGACGACCTGGGTGCCGTCCTCGAGGGCGCTCTGGACGTAGCCGCCGACGAGGGTGGCCTCCATGCCGCCGGGGACGTACTTGCCGGAGTCGAGGGAGGCGTAGTTCGCGATCGTGCCGTCCTCCTGCGCGAGCGCGACCCCGGCGCCCGGACCGATCGCGAGGGTCCGCGTCCCGGCGTCCGCGAGCGCCTGCCCGAGCGTCCCGGGGACGGCGCTGAAGGTGCCGGCGTCGGCGGTGCGGCGGTAGTCGGCGAAGTCGGGCTGCACCGTCGTGGTGCCCGTCGCGGTGGGTTCGGCGACGGGCTCGCACGCGGCGCTCGCGTGCTGCTGCGACGTCCCGTCGAAGCCCGTCGCGCGCCGCCCGGCCGAGAGTCCGAGCCAGCCGTCGACGGGGCAGGCGGCGGTGAAGATGCTGCGCACGGCGACGGTCCCGATCGCGCCGGAGCTCATCGAGGCCAGCGCGGGCGTGGCCGTGGTGGAGACGTCGGACCAGCGGACCCCGGAGAACCCGACGACCACGAGCGGCGCACGCTGGTCGGCGGCCTGCGCGGGGAGCGCGCCGACGACCAGTCCGGCCAGGATCACCAGGATCCCGATCAGGGCGGTGGCGGCGGGTGGTCGGCGGGTGATCAGGGACGGCACCGTCACAGGCTAGGGGCGTCGGTGGTCGGGACCTGTGCGTCGCTGGGGGAGGATCGGGGCGTGCTGAGCGAGGGGACCCCGTGGACCGGTGACGCCGTGCGTAGCGCGCTGTGGCGGTGGGTCGGGGTGCTCGTCCTGCTCGTCGCGGCCGCGCCGATCGTCCACCGCTACCTGATCGCCTACCCCGACGACCAGTGGCAGGTCGACCTCGAGGTGTACCGGGAGGCCGGGCGGTCGCTGCTGCTGGGGCGTCCGGTCTACACCTTCGAGACCGAGGTCCCGCAGCTGCTGCCGTTCACCTACCCGACGTTCTCGGCGGTGCTGTCGATCCCGTTGGCGCTGCTGCCCTGGGCCGTGGCGGGGTGGGTGTGGACGGGCGTCCAGCTCGGGCTGCTCTACGCGATCGTGGGGATGGCGTTCCGGCCGCTGCTGGTGCGGGCCGGTCGCTTCACGGGGCTCGCGCACGGAGTCGTCGCAGCGCTGTGCGTGTGGATCTCACCGGTGGGGGAGAACATCCGCTTCGGTCAGGTCAACGCGATCCTGGTGACGCTGTGCCTGCTCGACCTCCTGAAGGGGACCGACGGGCTGCGGGTGGGCCGGTTCACGATCCGCTGGCCGCGCGGGGCGCTGGTGGGGATCGCGGTCGCGATCAAGCTGACCCCGGGGGTCTTCCTCGTCCACTTCGTCGTGACGAGGCAGTGGCGGGAGCTGCGCAACGCGGTGCTGGCCGCGGTCGGGGTGACGGTCGCGACGTTCTTCGTGGCCCCCGAGGGGTCGCTGGAGTTCTGGACGTCGGCGTTGCTGAACTCCGACCGGCTCGGGCCGAACGCGGGGTCGTCGAACCAGTCGCTGCGGGGGTTCGTGCTGCGCCTCTACCTCTCCGACGGCGCGACGACGGCGGTGTGGGGGGTCCTGGCGCTGGTGGCCGCCGTCGCGGGGTACTCGCTGGCCCGGGCGATGCACCGGCGCGGTTCGCTGGTCGGGGAGGTCGCGGCCTGCGGGATGGTCGCGATCCTCGTCTCGCCGGTGTCGTGGCTGCACCACCTGCTGTGGGGGGTCGTCGTGCTCGGGGCGGTCGTCGGCGACGGCCGGGTCCGGCGGCGGGCGGTGGCCGCTGCGGTCGGTCTGCTGCTGCTGTGGATCGCGTGGCCGTGGTGGGGCGCGAACCTGCTGGCCTCGCGCAGCGTGCCGACGCCGGTGGCCCGTCTCGTGCAGAACGGGGACCTCTGGTGGGCCTGTCTGTCACTGCCGGTGATGTGGCTGTTGGTGGCGCGACACGCCGAACGTCAATCACAGGTAGTGACGGATCGGTCGCATAGCGTTTAGATTTCTCACCCTTGGGGCAAGACGGGTCCACGTGATGAGCACGGGGAGCACCACGTCGAGCACCACACACCTAGGGGGGATTCCGTGAGCGAGACGAGTCGAGGCCTGCGGCCGACGATCGACGCTTGGGAGTGGCAGCTCCTGGGTTCCTGCCGAGAGGCTGATCCAGAGCTCTTCTTCCACCCGGAGCTGGAGCGGGGAGCCGCCCGCCAGCACCGCGACGCAGCGGCGCTCGCCGTCTGCGCCGAATGTCCGGTCCTGCGCCAGTGCCGGCAGCACGTCCTCACCCACCGTGAGAACTACGGGGTCTGGGGCGGTCTGACCGAGGACCAGCGGGACACGATCTGGAGCGAACGCACCGAGCGCCGCAAGCTGCGCAAGGCGGGCTGACCCCGCGGCGTCGAGCCCTCCAGCGCCGGGGGGCGAGACGCTACTGTGCAGCACCGTGCTGCGCTACGCGTTCTTCGGTCCCGTCGGGACCTTCTCCGAAGCGGCCCTGCGGACCGTCGTCGCCGACGTCCCCGCGGTCGCGATGCCCAGCGTCGACGCGACGATCGAGGCGGTCCGCAGCGGGGCCGCCGACGTCGGTTGCGTGCCGATCGAGAACTCCGTCGAGGGTGGCGTACCCGCCACCCTCGACGGCCTCGCCGTCGGTGAACCGCTGGTCGTCGTCGCGGAGGTCGTCCTCGCCGTCTCCTTCGTGCTGGCGGTCAAGCCGGGGGTGCGTCTCGAGGACGTCAAGCGGGTGAGCACGCACTCCCACGCCCACGCCCAGGTGCGCAGGTGGCTGCACACCCACCTGCCCGACGCCCTCTACGTCCCCGCGACGTCGACGGCGGCGTCCGCGCAGGCGCTGGCCGACGAGCTCGCGGGCGGGGAGCCCGCCGGGTTCGAGGGCGCCATCTGCGCGCCCTTCGCCGCGGAGAGCCTCGGGCTGGACGTGCTCGCCGAGCGGATCGAGGACCGCGACGGCGCCCAGACCCGCTTCGTCCTGCTCTCCCGCCCGGGCGTGGGCGAGCTGCCCGCCCCGACGGGCCAGGACAAGACGTCCCTCGTGGTCTTCCTGCGCGAGGAACGCCCGGGTGCGCTCGTCGAGGCCCTCGAGCAGTTCGTCACCCGCGGGATCAACCTCACCCGGATCGAGTCGCGCCCCTCCGGCGACGCGCTCGGTCGGTACTGCTTCTCCATCGACTGCGACGGCCACGTCACCGACGCCCGCGTCGGGGAGGCCCTCATGGGGTTGCACCGCGTCTGCGAGCAGGTCCGCTTCCTCGGCAGCTACCCGCGCTCCGACGGCGGTCGCACCGTCGTCGGCGACGGCCCGAGCGAGGAGGACTTCACCACCGCCCAGGGCTGGCTGGAGCGGCTGCGGGCCGGCGCCGGAGCCTGAGGCCCCTCGCACCACCCCGGTCGGGGGCGGGGTCCGGGACCACTGCTCACCCGGTCGGCGCATGGAGTCCGCGACGGGCCGCCCCGATGTCTAGAAGGTGATCAGCCAGCCGCCCGCGCGCGCCCTCGACCTCGGCGCCGACGGGCCCGAGCGGCGCGTGGTCGCCGTCGGGTACCTGCTGACCAGCTTCGTCAGCGCCTCCGTCGCGCTGCTGCCCGTCTGGTCCGGCGTGCACGACGGCCCGGTCCTCGCCGTCGCTGCGCTCGGGGTGCTCAGCGGGCTCGGCCTGCTGCTGGTGCCCGCCTGGCCGATGGCCGGTCCCCGCACCGCCATCGTCGGCGCGGCCCTGTGCACCTCCGCCAGCGTCTACGCCGCCGACGGCTCGCCCGGGGTCGGCGTCCTCGTCGCCCTCTACTGCGCCACCGCCTCGCACATCCCCTTCCTGCGCTCGGGACGGGCCCTCGTCGCCGCCACCGCGCTGCCGTTCGCGCTGCTGCCCACCGCGCTCATCGCCTCCGGGCACCCCGGCCAGGTGCTCGGCTGGCTGCTGGTGCTGCCCGTCACGACCGTCGTCCCCGTCCTCGGCGTGCGCTCGCTGCTGCGGCTGGCCGCCCGGCGCGCCCGCCACGACGCCGGTTCCGACCTGCTCAACCGCACCGGGCTGCTCGAGAGCTGCGCCCGGCGGCTGCAGGAGGACGACGGCCTCGACGGGCGGGCGACGGTGAGCGTCGTCCACGTCGACGACCTGCGCGACCTGCGCCTGGCCCTGGGGCCCGCCGCCGCCGAGGAGGTCCTGGCCGAGTGCGCGCGCCGCGCCGCCACCCTGCCCGGGGCGGTCGTCGCCCGCATCGACCTGGACTCCCTGGCCGTCGTGCGTCCCGCCCTCCCCGGCGCTGCCGCCACGACGGGCGCCGAAGCGGGTCGCGACCTGAGCGAGGTGCTGCTCGCCCCCGTCGTCCTGGTCGGAGCCGGTCCGGGTCGGGGCCTGCAGGTGCGCCCCGACGTCTCGATCGGCGTGGCCTGCGCCCCCGAGCACGGCCGCGCCATCGAGGACCTGCTCGCCCTGGCCGACGTGGCCGCCGTGCGCGCCGCGGCCGACCAGCAGCGCGTCGCGGTCAGCGGCGGCGAGGCCGTCTTCGACGCCGACGCCCTGCGCCTGCACGCCGAGCTGCCCGCCGCCGTCGAGGCGGGCCAGCTGCGGGTGCACTACCAGCGCCTGGTCACCGCCGGCACCGGCCGCACCGTCGGCGTGGAGGCCCTCGTGCGCTGGCAGCACCCCGAACGCGGGCTGCTCGGCCCGGGCGCGTTCATCCCCCTCGCCGAACGCAGCCAGGCCATCGTCGGCCTCACCCGCTGGGTGCTGCGCACCGCCGTCGCCCAGTGCGCCGTCTGGCGCGCCGCCGGTCGTGACGTCGGGGTGTCGGTCAACGTCTCCCCGGTCGTGCTCGCCGATCCCAGCCTGGTCGAGGACGTGCGCCGGCTGATCGCCGAGCACGGGTTGGAGCGCGGCGTCCTGACCCTGGAGGTCACCGAGAGCGCGCTGCTGGCCGACCCCGCGGGTGCCGCCACCGTGCTGGCCACCCTGCGCGAGGCCGGCGCCCGCATCTCCCTGGACGACTTCGGCACCGGCTACACGTCGCTGACGATGCTGCGCCAGCTCGAGGCCGACGAGCTCAAGGTCGACCGCTCCTTCGTCGCCGCCGCCCCGCAGGCCCCCGCCGACGCCGCCATCGTCCGCACCCTGGTCGACCTCGCCCACCGGCTCTCGATGGAGGTCGTCGCCGAGGGCGTCGAGGACGCCCGCACCGCCGACCTCGTCCGCGGCCTCGGCGCCGACGTCCTCCAGGGCTTCCACTTCGCCCGCCCCGTCCCGGCGGAGGAGGTCTTCGCCGCGCTCCCCGCGCCGTCCACCGCGCTGGAGGGTGCGACCGACGGGGAGCCGGTGCCGGCCCCCCGGGGGGTCGACGAGGGGGAGCGGGTCCGTCTCGCGCACGCCGTCCTGGCCGCCACGGTCCGTTCCCAGGGTCTGCTGCGCAGCGTGACCGCGCTGGCCGCCTCCGTCTGCGGAACGCGGTTCGCCAGCTTCAACGTCGTCACCGAGGAGCACGTGCACCTGCTGGCCTCCCACGGCCACGAGCGGGACGTCGTCCCCCGCGACGGGACACCCTGCGCGTGGACGGCCCAGCAGCGCGACGTCCTCCAGTTCGACCCCTCGACCGACCCGCGCACCGCGGGCGGGGCCGCCGACCTCGCCGGGGTCCGGAACTACGTCGGAGCCCCCGTCACCGACGCCGCCGGGCGGGTGCTCGGCGTCCTCTGCGCCTACGACGACCGGCCGCTGCCCCTCACCGGCCTCCAGCGCACCCAGGTGCAGGCCCTCGCGCGCCTCGTCGCCGACCACCTCGCCGGGGTCGACGCCGCGGGTCAGCTCGACCGCGTCCACGGGCTGCTGCAGACGATGGCCGAGCTGGACGGCACGGCCGACGAGCAGCGCCTCGTGCTGGGCTTCGGGGCGGCCGTGCACGACCTGCTCGCCCCCGACTTCAGCTTCGTCGTGCGCCTCGCCTGCCCGGGCGGGCGCTGGGAGCTGCTGGGCCACCGCGGTGACGTCGACCCGGCCCTGGTCGGTCAGATCGGCTTCGACGCCGACGGGCGCAGCGCCGTGGCCCGCTCGGTCGCCACCGGGCGCCCGGTGTGGGTGCCGGACGCGGCGACGAGCACCGTCATCGCCGCCGAGCTGGCCCGCCGGGTCGGGGTGGGGTCGGTGCTGACCGTCCCCGTCGTCGCCGCCGACGGGGTGAGCCACGTGCTGTCCTGCGTGTGGCGCGAACCGCAGCAGGAGCTCAGCCCGGTCCTGCGCGACGCCGCCGTCGCGGCCGCCACCCGCACCGCGCGCCAGCTGCTCCGGACGGCGGTCCCCGTCCCGCCGGTGCCCGCGTGAGCCCCCGTCGCGGCGGGCCCGTCCTCGCCGGCGCCGGCGTCCTCGTCGTCGGGTACGTGCTGCTGCCGGGCGGGCGGGCGGAGCTGGTCGGCTACGCCGTCCTGGTCTGGTGCTCCGCGCTGGTGCTCCTCCACGCCGTCGCGACCTCCCCCGCGCTGCGTGCGTGGCGGCCGCTGGTCGCGACGCAGCTGCTCTTCGCCCTGGGGGAGAGCGTCTCCGTGGCCCAGCGCTGGGACGGTCGGGCGGCGTTCCCCACCAGCGCCGACGCGCTGTTCCTCCTCGCCCAGGTCCTGCTGTTCGTCTCGGTGCTGGGTCTGCTGCCCGCCCCGCGCGGGGGTGTGCGGCGCGGGGCGCTGCTGGACACCGTCATCGCGACCACCAGCACCGCCCTGCTCTTCGTCGTCTACACCGTGCTGCCCGCCTTCGCCGGCGAGGGGCACCTGGCCGCCCGCCTGGTCGCCGCCGCCTACCCGCTGTGCGACGTCGCCGTGGTGTTCCTGCTGCTGCGCGTCACCGGCTGGCGCAGCAGCCGGTCCCGCGCCTTCTGGCTGCTGGCCGCGGGTCTGAGCGCCAGCGTCGCCGCCGACGTCACCTTCGCCGTCCTCACCGCGGTGGGCGAGGACGGCGCCCCGCGGTGGGTGCGGGTGCTGTGGCTGGTGTTCTACGGCTGCGTCACCGCCGCCGGGCGCGACCCCTCCGCGGCCGTCCTCGGCCACCCGCCGCTCGAGCGCCGCACCGAACCGGAGCTGGTGCGGCTGCCGCTGCTGGCCGTCGCCGCGCTGCTGCCGCCCGCGGCCCTCGTCGTCGAGCACCTGCTGCCGAAGGACCAGGACCACGGGCTCACGCTGGGCCTGGCCACCCTCGTCGTCGTCGCCCTGGTCCTGGTCCGCATCGCGGACCTGCTGCGGGTCCTGCGGGGTCAGGCCGTCGTCGTGGCGCGCCAGGCGGGCACCGACCCGCTGACCGGGCTGCCCAACCGCCGCGCCTGGAACGCCGAGGTCGACCACGTCTTCACCCGCGCCGGCGGCGACCCGCGCCTGCCCCTCACCGTGGCCATCGTCGACCTCGACCACTTCAAGGCCTACAACGACGCCCACGGCCACGAGGGCGGCGACGACTTCCTCGTCGCGGTCGCCCGCGCCTGGCAGCGCACCCTGCCGGGGGTGTTCCTGGCCCGCTGGGGCGGGGAGGAGTTCACGCTGCTGCTGCCCGGGCTGGACGCCACCACCGCCGTCGCCGTGCTGCGCGCCGTGCACGAGGCCGTCCCGCACGGGCAGACCTGCTCGATCGGCGTCGCGACCTGGGACCGCTCCGAGGTCCCGCCCGCCGTCCTGGCCCGCGCCGACGCCGCGCTGTACTGGGCGAAGCGGACCGGGCGCGACCGGACGGTCGTCGCCGGGGACCACGACGCCGCCGCGTCCCCCCTGGCGAGCTGATCCCCGAGTCCACCGCCCCGACCACCCGTGATCTCGCAGGGTTTCCCACCGGGATCACGGAGCGGTGGGACGACGGACGCCGCGCACCCTCAGCGCTGCGACGGCAGCGGGGGACAGCGCACCAGCAGCGCCCCGGGCTCCACGGTCAGCGTGATGCGGAGCGCCTCGCCGATGGGGTCGCCGTCGAGCTCGACCTCCTGCGCCTCACCCGTGGTGACCTCGAAGCGACGTCCGCGCAGGTGGCGCACCCGACGCTGACCGCGCCGGTCCCGCGTCGCGATGGCCCACGCCACCTCGCCCCAGCCGATCCCGCCCCGGGGGGAGATCACCACGGCGTCCAGGTGGCCGTCGTCGATCTCGGCGTCCGGCATCAGCACCAGCTGCTTCGTGAGCTTCCCGCAGTTGCCGACGATGACCGCGCGGGTGCGGACGGCCAGGGGTTCCTCGTCGTCGACGCGGACCTGCACCTTCGCCTGCGGACCCCACAACGCCCGCGCCCCCGAGACGACGTAGGCGCCGTAGCCCAGCCGCTGCTTCAGCCGGTCCTCGACCCCGGCCATCATCGCCGCGTCGAAACCCAGCCCGGCCATCACCAGGAACAGGTACCGCTCGGGCTCGTCGTCGTGACCCGACCGGTCGACCTCCAGCCAGCCGACGTCGATCCGCTGGTCCTCCTCGGAGAACACCAGGTCCAGCGCCGCCGCGAGGTCGGTGTGCGGGACGTCCAGGTTGCGCGCCAACAGGTTCCCGGTGCCCGCCGGCAGCAACGCCATCGGCGTCGACGTCCCCGTCAACGACTCCGCCACCGCGCGGACCGTCCCGTCGCCCCCCGCCGCGAGCACGATGTCGACCCCCTCGGCCACCGCCCGCCGCGCCTGCGGACCACCGGGTTCGTCGATCGTGGTCGGCAACCACAACGGGTCCGCCCAGCCGTGGGACCGGAACACCGCCGCGACGTAGGCCTGCCGGCGCCGCAACGCGTGCTGGTCCAGGACGCTGAACTTCGTCGGGTTCACCACGATCGCGGCCCGCCGCTGCCGGGGCGGCTCGGCGTGCGGCTCGACCGCTGGGACCACCTGGGCGCGCAGAGCCCGCGTCGACCGGCGCTCGCGGGCCAGCAGCGTGAACGTCACGACGAACGCGACGGCGAGCAGGACGGCGAGGGCGCCGGTGCCGAAGAGGTCCGCCACCGTCATCCGGTCAAGCTACCTGCTCGCCGGTCCCTCCCCGCCCGGGTGGTGGTGCCCGGGTGGTGGTGTCCCGGCGCTCGCGGAACGGGGTCGGGGGTCAGGGGGGTGACCCGTTAGTGTCGAGACGTGATCGACCTGCGACTGCTGAGGGACGAACCGGACCTCGTCCGCGCGAGCCAGCGTGCCCGTGGCGAGGACGAGGGTGTCGTCGACCGGGTGCTCGACGCCGACGCGCGTCGCCGCGCCGCCATCGCCGAGTTCGAGCAGCTGCGCTCCGAGCAGAAGTCGCGCGGCAAGGAGATCGCCGCCGCGAAGGGCGAGGAGAAGCAGAAGCTCGCCGCCGCGGTGAAGCAGCTCTCCGAGCGCGTGAAGGCGGCCGACGCCGCGTCCGGCGCGGCCGGCGAGGAGTTCGAGACGCTGCTGCGCTCGATCCCCAACGTCGTCGAGGACGGTGTCCCCGCCGGTGGTGAGGACGACTACGTCGTGCTCGAGGAGATCGGGTCCCCGCCTGAACTGCCCGAGGGGCTCGACGCCTGGCGCGACCACCTCGAACTGGGCGAGAAGCTCGGTGCCATCGACATGGAACGCGGCGCCAAGGTGGCGGGTTCGCGGTTCTACTTCCTCACCGGTGTCGGTGCGCTGCTGGAACTCGCGCTGCTGAACCTGGCCGTGGCGAAGGCCGTCGGCAACGGTTTCACCCCGATGATCACCCCGACCCTGGTGAAGCCCGAGGTGATGGCGGGCACCGGGTTCCTCGGTGCGCACGCGGCCGAGGTCTACCACCTCGAGGAGGACGACCTCTACCTCACGGGGACCTCCGAGGTCGCCCTGGCGGGCTACCACGGTGACGAGATCCTCGACCTGTCGGCGGGCCCGAAGCGCTACGCCGGCTGGTCGGCCTGCTACCGCCGCGAGGCCGGTTCCTACGGCAAGGACACCCGCGGGATCATCCGCGTCCACCAGTTCCACAAGGTGGAGATGTTCTCCTACTGCCGGCCGGAGGACGCGAGCGCGGAGCACCAGCGGCTGCTCGGTTTCGAGAAGGACATGCTGGCCGCCATCGAGGTCCCCTACCGCGTGATCGACACGGCCGCAGGGGACCTCGGCTCCTCGGCGGCCCGGAAGTTCGACTGCGAGGCGTGGGTGCCGTCGCAGGGCGCGTACCGCGAACTCAGCTCCACCTCGAACTGCACGACCTTCCAGGCCCGCCGCCTCGGAGTGCGCGAACGCCTGGAGGAGGGTTCCGGGACCCGTCCCGTGGCGACGCTGAACGGCACGCTGGCCACGACCCGCTGGATCGTCGCGATCCTCGAGAACCACCAGCAGGCCGACGGTTCCGTGCGGGTCCCCGCTGCGCTGCAGCCGTACCTGGGCCTGGAGGTCCTCACCCCCGTGCGCTGAGCAACCCCCTCGGCTCCGACCAGTGCCCGCCTGCGCGCAGGTGCCCGACCACCAGGCGTTCCAACCGCGTCCGCGGTTCGACGAGGTCGAGCACCTCGCGCAGCGGCCGGCGGAACACGAACTTCGCGACCGCGCGGTCGCCCTCCTCCCCGCGCTCGACGGGCCCGAGGGCGAACCTCGCCGCGAAGCGCACGATCCCGCTGTCCGGCCCGAGGGCCGGCGGCAGCAGCGGGTCCAGCAACCACGAGGTGCAGTGGAACGCGCGGGCGCCGAGGACCTCCACGGCGCGGGCGAGGGAGTCCTCGACGGCCTCGTCGCTCAGCGGACCGGCTTCGGGGAGGTGCACGGCGTGCCCGTCGGTCCCGGCCACGCGTTCGAACTGCAACCGCCCCAGGGCGACGACGTCCGCCCGGGCCAGCCCCAGCAACCACGGCACGTCGATCCCGTCGCCGTAGGCGGCGACCTTGCGCGGGACGTCGGCCAGCGTCGCCTCCGCGGTGCCGGCGTCCAACCCGACGTGCCGGAACCGCGCCAGCACCTCCTCGTGGAGCTGGTCCAGGGCGCGCGTGAAGCGGGGGACGGGCAGGTCGAGGGCCGGTGCCTGCGGGGCGAGCAGGGCGGAGCGGACCAGCTCCACGTCGTTGTCCACGTCGCCCACCACGTCGTTCACCGCGACACCTCCGCGAGCATCGCCGCACCGCGGGCCGCAGCGGTGTCGCCGTGCAGGGCGGCGACGATCCGGGGCTGACGCACCCCCGGGAGGCGGTCCGCCAGCGCGGCGCGCAGGGGGTCCAGCAGCAGGTCACCGGCCAGTGCCAGCCCTCCGCCCACGACGAGGACCGACGGGGCGACGGTGGCGACCAGCCCGGCCAGCGCGTGCGCCAGGACGTCGACCGTCTCCCGCCAGACCTGCTGCGCCGCAGCGTCTCCGCCCCGCACCGCGGCGGCGACCTCGCGGGCACCGGCGTGGCCGGCGCGTCGGGCGGTGGCGGCCGCCGACGCCACCTCCTCCACCCAGAGCCCGCGGAAGGGTCCTTCGGTGAGGACGAGCTGGCCGATCTCGCCGGCCCACCCGCCGGCCACCAGCGGTACCCCGTCGACGAGGACCGCGGCGGCGATCCCGGTGCCGACCGGCACGAAGGCGACGACGCCGTCGGCTCCGCGGGCCGCTCCGGTCCGGGCCTCGGCGACGGCCCCGGCCCGCACGTCGTGGCTGAGGACGACCCCCGTCCCGAGCGCCGCGGTGAGCAGGGCGGCGAACGGCACGTCGGTCCAGCCCAGGTTGGTGGACAGGACGCCGATCCCGCTCGTCTCGTCGACCACCCCCGGCAGGGCGACGCCCACGGGGTCGCCGGGGCGGTGGCCCAGCCGGGCGGCGAGGTCGGCGACGGCGGAGACGACTCCCCGGCCGGTGGGGTCGGGGCGCGGCGTCGGGACCCGCTGGTCGTCGAGGACGGTCCCGTCGGCGCCCGGCCGCAGGCCCTTGACGGTGGTGCCCCCGACGTCGATGCCGATCGGCGGTGCGGGAGCGGTGCGGGTGGGTGGTGGGGTGGGGGGCATCGGCTTCTTCCCGCGAGGCCCGGCTCCGGCTCGTCGCCGTCAACGTCCAAGACCGCTGCTGATCGTTGTTGATCTCTGCGGGGTCATCTTGAGCAGGATCGTGCACCGGCGTCAATCCCCGACGTGCCATCCTGGGAGCCCCAGTGGAGGAGCCGCACATGACCGCCCAGCAGCGCCTCAACCAGGTGCTCGAGTACGTGACCGAGCGCGGGAACGTCTCCATCGCCGAGGTCGCGCAGACGCTGGGCGTCTCGACCGCCACCGTTCGCCGGGACCTGAACCTCCTCGCCGAGCAGCGCCTGGTCACCCGCACCCACGGTGGCGCGGCCGTGCTCGGCACGGGGTACGAGCTCCCGCTGCAGTACAAGATCGCCCGCCAGGCGGACGCGAAGCTGGCCATCGCCCGGGCCGTGGTCGAGCTGGTGCAGCCGGGGGACTCCGTGGGCCTGAACGGCGGCACGACGACCACCGAGGTGGCCCGGGCGCTGGGTGCGAGCGAGCGGCTGCGTCCCGGCGGGGGAGCGCCCGGGGTCACGATCGTGACGAACGCGCTGAACATCGCCTACGAGATGTCGGTGCGCGAGCACGTGAAGATCGTGGTCACAGGCGGGGTGCCGCGGCGGCAGAGCTACGAGCTGGTGGGTCCGCTGGTGGGGTCCTCGTTGCGCGACTTCAGCCTCGACCTCGCCGTCCTCGGGGTCGACGGCCTCACCGGTCGGTTCGGGGCGACGACGGTGCACGAGGGGGAGGCGGAGGCGAGCCGGCAGATCGCGGCCGTGGCCGGCCGGGTGGTCGTCGCGGCCGACGCGACGAAGCTGGGCCGCACGACCTTCGCCCGGATCTGCCCGCTGGAGCGCCTCGACGTCCTGGTGACCGACGCCCCGGTCGCGGGGGACCTCGCGGCGGAGCTGGCCGCGGCCGGCGTCGAGGTCGTCGTCGCCGGGGCCTGAGCGCCCCCGCCCCGCCGTCCCGGGGCCGCCCAGGTTGCGAGTGTGTTTCGTCTTCCGCACTCCCTGGTCCTGCCGCGTTCTGCGAGCTAGTGTCACTTCATGCTCATTTGGACCCGTTTTGCGACAAGTTCGCTCACGAGGGCGGCGTGGTGATCACCTCGGACCTCAGGGTCGCCCTCATCGGTGCCGGGGCCCGCTCCGAGATCGGTCAGCACGTGCCGGTCGTCCGTCCCGGCGCGCGCATCGTCGCGGTCGCCGACACCACCCCCGCCGGCCGGGAGCGCGCCGCGACGAGCTTCCCCGGCGCCGTCCTGCACCCCGACCACCGGGCGCTCGTCGCGGCGGGTGGCGTCGACGCGGCCATCGTCACCACCCCCGACGACACCCACGCCGCGATCGCGGTGGACCTGCTGCGCGCCGGGATCGCGGTGTACCTGGAGAAACCGCTCGCGACGACGCTCGCCGACGCCGACCGGGTGCTCCTCGCGGCCACGGAGACGGGGACCCCGCTCTACGTGGGGCACAACTTCCGGCACGCCGAGGTGGTGCGGACCATGCGGGACGTCATCGCCCGCGGGGAGATCGGCGAGGTGAAGGCCGTCTGGGTGCGCCACTTCGTCGGGCACGGCGGCGACTACTACTTCAAGGACTGGCACGCCGACCGTCGTCGCACGGGCACGCTGCTGCTCCAGAAGGCCAGCCACGACATCGACGTCATCCACCACCTGGCCGGCGGGTACACGCGCCGGGTCGTGGGCATGGGTGACCTGATGGTCTACGGCGCGATCCAGGACCGGCGGGAGCGGCCGGGGGAGACGATGCCGGACTGGTTCTCGATGGACAACTGGCCGCCGGCGGCCGCGACGGGGCTGAACCCGGTGGTGGACGTCGAGGACCTCTCCATGGTCCTCATGACGTTGGACAACGGGGTCCAGGCCAGTTACCAGCAGTGCCACTTCACCCCGGACTACTGGCGCAACTACACGGTGATCGGCACCGAGGGCCGGTTGGAGAACTTCGGGGACACCGCGGGCGGAGTGGTCCGGGTCTGGAACCGCCGTCACGAGTTCTCCGCGGCCGGGGACCGGGAGCACCCCATCGCCGGCGTCGAGAGCGGCCACGAGGACGCCGACGTCCTGACGATGGCGGAGTTCCTGGCCCACGTCGCCGACGGTTCGCCGACGGTGGTCTCCCCGGTCGCGGCGCGGGAGGCGGTGGCCGCGGGTTCGCTGGCCGCGGAGTCGCTCCGTTCCGGCTCGCTCCCGCAGACCGTCCCCGACCTCCCCGACGACGTCCGTCGCCACTTCCAGCAGCAGAACCTCGCCGAAAGGGACCCACGATGAGCACCTCCACCCTCACCCCGACCCGTCCGACGCGACGCACCACGCTGGCCGGTGCCGCCGCGGGTCTCGGCGTCCTCGTCACCGCCGCCGCCTGCGGTGGTGGCTCGGAGGACGCCCCCGGCAGCGCGGAGTACTCCGCCCCCGCGGCCGACCTCAGCGCGAAGATCACCTACGGCCTGTGGGACCAGAACCAGGTCGCCGGGCTGCAGCAGAACATCGACGCGTTCAACCAGAAGTTCCCCAACATCGACGTGGCGGTCAACGTCACCCCGTTCTCGGAGTACTGGACCAAGCTGCAGACCCAGGCCACCAGCGGCACCCTGCCCGACCTGTTCTGGATGAACGGCCCGAACTTCCAGCTCTACGCGACGAACGGGAAGATCGCCCCGATCACCGGGGCCGTGAGCGCGGGGGACATCGACCCCGCGAACTACCCGAAGGCCCTCACCGACCTCTACAGCCTCGACGACGTCCGCTACGGCGTCCCCAAGGACTTCGACACCATCGGTGTCTGGGTCAACACCGCGCTGTTCCAGCAGGCCGGTGTGCCGCTCCCGACCGCGGAGTGGACCTGGGACGAGTTCCAGGACACCGCCGTCCGCATCTCGCAGGCGCTCGGCGCCCAGGGGATCTTCGGCGCGGCTGGTGGCATGGACGGGCAGACGACGTACTACAACACCATCTTCGAGGCCGGTGGCGAGGTCGTCGCCGACGGGAAGTCCGGGTACGCCAGCACCGAGAGCGTGCAGGGCCTGACGTTCTGGGCCGACCTCATCGCCGGGGGTGGTTCGCCGACGATGCAGCAGCTGACCGACACGACGGCGGACCAGTGGTTCACCTCCGGCAAGCTCGCGATGTACTGGGGTGGCAGCTGGTTCCGCTCGGCCCTGACCGACACCGCCCTCGCCGCGAGCGTGCAGGTGCTGCCGCTGCCCAAGGGCGCCCAGCAGGTCACGGTCATCCACGGTGTCGCGAACGTGGTCGCCGCCTCCTCGAAGAACCAGCAGGCCGCACAGGCCCTGCAGGTGTTCCTCGCGAGCCAGGAGGCCCAGCGCCAGCTCGGCGCCGCCGGCGCCGTCATCCCCGCGTTCACCGGGACCCAGGACGCGTTCGCCGGATCCATGCCGGGCACCGACCTGCAGCTGTTCCTCGACGCCGTCGACCACTCCAAGCCGCTGCCCGTCAGCGCGAACACCTCGGCGTGGAACGCGCTGGAGACGGAACTGCTGCCCGACGCGTTCTCCGGCGCGAAACCCGTCGGCGAGGTGGCGAGCGACCTGGCCACGCAGATGGACCAGGTGCTCGCGGGTGAGTGACGCGGTCCGCGTCGCCGCTCGCCCGTCCCGGCGACTGCGCCGGGACGGCTGGTGGCCGTGGTTGTTCGTCGCGCCGCTCATGCTCGGGGTCACGGTGTTCTACCTGTGGCCCATCCTCCAGACGGCGTGGTACTCGTTCACGACGTTCGGGGTCTTCGGCGGGACGACGTTCTCGGGGACGGACAACTACCGGGAGCTCCTGACCGACCCGACGCTGTACCGGTCGCTGGGCAACACCCTGCTCTACACGGCGATCGTGCTGCTGAACATCCCGATCGCGGTGTACCTGGCGAGCCTGCTGAACCTCCCCGGCCTGCGGTTCGCCGCGTTCTACCGGGTCCTGTACTTCCTGCCCTACGTCGCGATGCCGACGGCGGTGGCGATGGTGTGGCGCATCATCTTCAACGGCGACTTCGGCATCCTGAACTGGGTCCTCGGCCTCGTCGGCATCGACGGCCCGTACTGGATCAGCACCCCCGGGGCGGCGATCGTCGCGGTCGCCGTCGTCGGGGTCTGGTCCTCGCTGGGCTTCTCGCTCATCGTCCTCTTCGCCGGGATGAAGAACGTCCCGCCGGAGTTGTACGAGGCGGCCCAGCTGGACGGGGCGAGCCGCCGGCGCCAGTTCCGCTCGGTGACCGTCCCGCTGCTCACGCCCAGCATCTCCTTCCTCGCCGTCGTGACCGTCATCGCCGGGTTCCAGCTCTTCGACCTCCTCTACGCGATCCTGGGCACGACGAACCCGGCTCTGCCGCGCAGCATGTCGCTGGTCTACTACTTCTACCGGGCGGGTTTCGTGGACAACGACAAGGGACTCGCGGCGGCCACGGCCATGGGGATCCTCGTGCTGGTGGCGCTGGCCACCCTCGTGCAGTTCCGGCTCCAGAAGCGGTGGGTCCACGGTGGTTGAGCAGCTGGTGCGACCCGCCCGCACCCCCACGGCGCACCGTCGGGCCCAGGCCCGGGCCCGACGCAGCCGCCAGGGCTCGCACGCCTTCGCCCACGTCGTGCTCGGGGTGGGCGCGTTCGTCATGGCGTTCCCGTTCCTCTGGCAGATCGTGATGTCGCTCTCCAGCAACGCCGAGGTCCAGAGCGTCACCCCGACGTTCTGGCCGGAGCACCTGCAGTGGGGCAACTACGCCGCCGTCTTCGACCGGCTGCCGTTCCTCGAGCAGTTCCGCACGTCGGTCGTGATCACGCTCGTCCGGGTCTCGGCCCAGATCCTGTTCTGCACGCTCGCGGGGTACGCGTTCGCCCGGATGCGCTTCCGCGGCCGGAACGTGCTGCTCGCGGCGGTCCTCTCGATCCTCATGGTGCCCTCGCAGGTGTACCTGCTCTCGCAGTACCAGATCGTCGCCGACCTCGGCCTGCTCGACAGCCTCGGTGGGCTGGTGCTGCCGGGTCTGTTCAGCGCGTTCGGCACGTTCCTCGTGCGCACGGCGTTCCTGGGCATGCCCGACGAGCTGGAGGAGGCCGCCCGCCTCGACGGGGCGAACCCGTTCCAGGTCTTCTGGCGGGTCATGCTGCCGCTGGCCCGGCCCACGATCAGCGTCCTGGCGATCACCTCGACGCTGTGGTCGTGGAACGAGCTGCTCTGGCCCCTGGTCGTCTCCACCTACAGCGAGCGGATGCCGCTGTCCGCGGGGCTGGCCACGCTCATCAGCGACCGCACGACGGACTACCCGGTGGTCATGGCCGCCAGCCTGCTGGCGATGGCGCCGGTGCTGGTGGTGTTCGTGGTGCTGCAGCGACGCGTGATCGACGGGTTGGCGAGCTCCGGGCTGAAGTGACCTTAGGCTGGAGGACGTGAGTGGTGGCCTGGAGGGCGTGCTGGTGGCGCTCGACGTCGATGGAACCGTCGTCGACCTGGACGAGGCGATGTCCGACCGGGTCCGGTCGGCCGTGCGCCGGGTGGCGGAGGCCGGTGCGCACGTCGTCGTCGCGACCGGACGCTCGCTGCACGGGACGCTGCCGGTGCTGCAGCGCCTGGGTCTGCACGACGGTTTCGCGGTGTGCTCCAACGGTGCCGTCACGGTCCAGCTCGACGCCACCGAACCGCAGGGCTACCGCGTCGTCTCGCTGCACACGTTCGACCCGTCCGGGGTGGCCGAGGCCCTGCGCGAGCACCTGCCCGCCGGGTTGTTCGCCGTCGAGGTCCTGGGGCGCGGTTTCAAGCTCACCGCGCCGTTCCCGGACGGGGAACTCACGGGGGAGATGGAGGTCGTGCCCTTCGACGACCTCTTCACCGAACCGGTCATGCGGGTCGTCGTCCGCAGCCCCGAGCACACCTCCGCGGAGTTCTCCTCGCTGGTCGAGGCGGTCGGTCTGCACGGCGTGGCCTACTCCGTCGGCTGGACGGCCTGGCTCGACCTCGCCCCCGACGGCGTGACCAAGGCCAGTGCGCTGGAGGAGGTCCGGGTGCGTCTGGACGTCGAACGCGCCGCGACCCTCGCCGTCGGCGACGGCCGCAACGACGTCGAGATGCTGCGCTGGGCCGGCCGCGGCATCGCCATGGGCAACGCCCCGGCCGAGGTCCAGGCCGCCGCCGACGCCGTCACCGGACACGTCGACGACGACGGGCTCGCGATGGTGCTCGAGGACCTCGTCACCGCGGGGTCGTCGGCGGTCTGACCCCGCGGGCCCGGTCGCGGGCTCAGCTCGTGCGGGCCGCGACGAAGCGGGCCAGCTCGTCGAGGTTGGCCACCTCGCACGTCCGTCGGCCCTCCTCGATGTCGTGGATCATCTCCACCACCCTGTCGAAGACGGGGCCCTGGATGTCCTTGTGGACCTCGTCGACCTCGGTCTTGCGCTTGCGGACCATGAGGTCGCGGTAGATGCCGGAGTGCGTCTTGGCGCTGCGGCGGTTGAAGGCGGCGAGGCGGTCGAAGGACCCGGGGAGGTCGTCCGGCTCGAAACCGTCGAACCCCTCGACGGCGACGGGCGCCTGGGCCAGCACCTCCTCGGAGATCGCGGTCATGACCCCGCGGTACTCGGGACGTTCGAGGGTCTCCGCGATCGAGAGGTCGGACACGGCTCCCGCCCACATCATGGCGCCGTAGACCTCCTTCCCCCAGAGGTAGCCGAGCACGTTGTCGGTGGCCTCGGCGTAGGGGAGGACCTCGGCGAGCCGGGCGACGCGCGGCGTGACCGGGCCGCCGGCCAGTTCCCCGATCCGGAAGGTGGCGACGTTGCCCTGGAGGACGACCCCCGGCGCCATCAGGTCGGCCCCGATGTTGACGAAGCTCGCGAGCACCCGTTCGCGGCCGACGGCCTCGATGAGGACGTCGGCGGTCAGCCCGTTCTGGACGGTCAGGACGTAGCCGTCCGGGGCGAGGCGGTCGCGCAGCAGGTCGGCGACGGCGGCGGTGTGCAGGCTCTTCACGGCGACGACGGCGTGCTCGACGGTGTCGGGTAGTTCTTCGGGCAGGATCGCCGGGACCCGGACGACGAACTCCTCGACGGGCCCTTCGATGCGCAGCCCGTCGCGCCGGATCGCCGCGACGTGCGCCGCGTCGGCGTCCACCAGGGTCACGTCGTGGCCGTCGCGGAACGCGCGGGCCCCGAGGGTCCCGCCGATGGCGCCGGCGCCGATGACGAACAGCTTCACGCGCGCACCTGCCCCGGCACGGCGCGGTCGACGAAGTCCCGCAGCACGCGCTGGAACTCCTCCCGTTCCTCGTTCTGGGGCGAGTGGCCCGAGTTCTCGAAGACCACGAGTTCCGCCCCGGGGACGAGGCGGGCGATGGTCTCGGACGCGCTGACCGGGGTCACCCAGTCGTGGCGGCCGACGGTGACCAGCACCGGGACCGCCACCTGCGGCAGGTCGGCCTTGAGGTCGTAGGTCGGGAAGTTCTCCTGGAAGCACGCGTTGTGCGCCTCGTGCCGGTAGATCCCGGCCTCGACCGCGGCCGTGGACCGCGCCTCGTCGTAGTCGGCGTCGTAGAGCGGGATGAGTTCCCGCCACAGTTCCTTCAGCTCCTCGTCGCTGCGGACGGTGCCGCCCCAGTAGCGGTCGAAGTGCTCCCAGTCGATCTCGACGCGGGTCTGCTCCCGGGCGTTCCGGAACGCGAGTTCCAGGTTGGACCCGTCGGCGGAGGTGTCGCGCAGGACCACGGCCTGCACGTGCCGGGGGTAGCGCACGGCGTACTCCAGCGCGATGAACCCGCCGTAGGAACCCCCGGCCACCGTCACCCGCTCGGCCCCGGCCCACTGCCGCAACCCGTCGACGTCGGCGGCCCACTGCTCGTGGGAGTACGGCCCGACGCCTTCGCTGCGCCCGCACCCGCGGGCGTCGAACACGACGACGCGGAACCGGTCGGCGAGCGGCCCGAACGTCGAGCGCGGTTCGGCGAGGGAACCGATCCCGCCGCCGCCGTGGTGGGCGATGAGCACGGGCCCGTCCTCCGGGCCGAGCACCTCGACGTTCAGGCGTGCCCCGTTGATCAGGACGTCCACGGTTCTCCTCCGGTGCTGGTGTGCCCGTCCGCGAGCACGGACTCGATGTGGCGCTCGACGACGTCGCCGAGCACGGTGAGCGGAACGGCCCCCGAGGACAGGACCGCGCGGTGGAACTCCACGACGGAGAACCGGTCCCCGAGACGCTGTTCCGCAACGGCTCGCAACCGCAGGATCTCCCGGCAGCCGATCATGTAGGCCAGCGCCTGGCCGGGCCAGGCGGTGTAGCGGTCGACCTCGCTCTCGACGTGCCCGCGGGTCGTCGCGGTGTTGTCGTACATGAACTCCACCGCCCGTTCCCGGGTCCAGCCGAAGTGGTGGATGCCGGTGTCGACGACGAGCCGGCAGGCGCGCAGCGCCCGGAACGACAGCATGCCGAGGCGGGACAGGTCGTCGCTGTAGAGCCCCATCTCCTCGGCCAGCTGCTCGGAGTAGAGCCCCCAGCCCTCGTTGAAGCTGCAGGCCTCGACGTCGAGCGAGCGCCGGTAGCGGGGGATGTCGAGCAGTTGCGCCGTCGCGAGTTGCAGGTGGTGACCCGGGACGGCCTCGTGGAAGGACAGCGACTCGTACTCGTAGCGGAAGTGGCTCGGCGCGTCGGCCGCGAGCACGCAGTACGCCCCGGGTCGGCTCCCGTCGAGGGCCGGCGGGCGGTAGTAACCCAGGGCGCTGCCGGCCGCGTCGATCGGGTTGATCTCCTCGATCGCGCAGTCCGGGATCGCGAGCGCCGGGAACCAGGCGTCGCGGACGGCCTCGGCCCGCTGCAGGGCCCCCCGGGCCACCGCGACGATCTCCGCGCTGGTCTCGAAGCGCAGCGCGGGGTCGCTGCGCAGGCGGTCGGCGATCCGCGGGAACTCGGTCTCCCCGAGGGCGCGGCCGCCGACGACGGCCCACTCGGTGCGCATCTCCTCGAGCACGTCGAGGCCGATCCGGTGGATCTCGGGGGCGGTGAGCTCCGTCGTCGTGTGCCGGCGGATCGCCGCGGCGTAGCCCTGCGATCCTCCCGGCACGGCGTGGATCCCGATGTCGCTCCCGGTGCGGCCGAGGGGGAGCAGTTCCGTGCGCAGCCGGGCGGTGAGCGCGCGCAGCGCCGGCCGGACTTCCTCGCCCACGAGGCGCGTCGCCTCGCGCAGGGTGTCCGGGTCGCCGGACCCGCGGGCCGGGGCGAGCAGCGCGTCGTCGTCGAGGGCGACCGCGAGGTGCCCGTCCAGCTGCTCGATCGCGTGCTGGACCCCGAGGCGGGTCGGGACCCGGCCGGCGGTGGCCTCCTCGGCGTAGCGCTCCCCGAGGGCCGTGAAGAAGTCGGGGAGTCCGGCGAGGCGGCGCAGGTAGCGCTGCGCGGCCTGCGGTTCGGTCGCCGTCATGGCCGGTACCGCCTGGAAGACGAGACCCTGCCGGCTGACGTACCCCTTCGCCGAGGCGTTCGCCGCCCACAGCGAGTGGGCGGCGTCGTCCGCGGCGCCCCGGGCGAGGGCGATGAGGACGCCGCGGTCGACCACGTCGTCCCGGTCGAGTCCGGCGGGGTCGATCGCCTCGGCCTCACGGGCCACCTCGTGCAGCTGCGCGGCGGCGCGTTCGCTCGCGGCGCGGGACGGGTCGCCGGGGAGGTGGTCGAACTCGCTGAGTCCGAGCAGGGTCGCGTTGTAGGGGTCGTAGGTGTGCTGGAGGTGGAAGTACCGCTCGCGCAGCGCGGCCAGCCCCGTCCCGGGGGCCGGGTCGGTGGTCGTTCTCACGTGGTGCCGTCCTTGCTGCGGGTCCCTCAGAAGAGGGAGTGCCCGCCGTCGATGGAGATCGTCTGGCCGCTGACCCAGGAGGCGTCGGGGTCGGCGAAGAACAGCACGCCGCGCGCGATGTCGTCCGGGGTCCCGGTGCGCCGCACGGCGATCCGTTCCAGGAGGGCCTGCTGACCGGCGGCGCCGTAGGAGTCCCACTGGGCCTGGGTGGTGGGGTTGGACAGCACGAACCCCGGGGCGATGCAGTTGGCGGTGATGCCGAACGGCCCGAGTTCGTGCGCCAGTTGCCGGGTGAGACCGATCTGGGCCGCCTTCGCGGTCGTGTAGGCCTGGACGCCGGTGAGGCTCACGCTGCGGCCGGCCCCGGAGGAGATGGTGACGATGCGCCCGTACCCCGCGCGCTTCATGGCGCGGACGGCGGCGCGGCTGCAGTTGCGCATCGTCGTGAGGTTCGCCCGGACGACGGCGTCCCAGGCCGCGTCGTCGAGCTCGTCGAGGGGGGTGTGGGTCTGCCCCACGACCCCGCCGGCGCAGTTCACGAGCACGTCGACGTCACCGACGGCGGTGAAGAACTCCTCGACCGCTGCGGTGTCGGCGAGGTCGACCTCGTCCCGGTCGACGCCGTGCACGGTCGCGCCCGCCTCCCGCAGCCGGTCGGCGATGGTGCGCCCGATCCCCTGGGCGGTGCCGGTGACGACGGCCACCCGGCCGGTCTGCGTTCCCACGCTCACTCCGCTCATTCCGTTCCCTCCGGTCCGGCGATCGCGCTCACCCGGTGGGCGCGGGCGATCTGGACGGTGTTCTCCCACTCCTTCATGCGGTCGATGCCCCGGCTGCCGCTGGCGAGGAGGACCGCCTCGACGAGCGCCTCGACCAGGGCGACGGTGCCGACCATGGAGTCGAAGGGGATCCCGTCCACGGCCACCGGGAGCACGATGTCGGCGCTCTCGGTGGCGGGGGACAACCCCTGGTCGGTGATGACGACGACCGTCGCGCCGCGGCTCTTGGCGATGCCCGCGGCCTGCTTCGAACTCAGCTCGTAGCGCCGGAAGTCGAAGATCACCGCGACGGCACCGGGGCACAACCGCAGGAGCCGTCCGATGTCGTGCCCCAGGGGTTCGGGGACGAAGTCGACGCAGGGGATCGCCTGGTCGAGCTCGGCCGCGAAGAGCTGGGCCGGGAACCGGCTGAAGTAGCCGCCCATGACGGCGACCTGCTTCGGTCGCCGGGCCAGGGCCTCCACGGCGAGGTCGAACTCGCTGGGGGGCACCGAGGTGGCGAGCTGCTCGAGCAGCCCGACCCGTTCGCTGACGGCCGTCTGGAAGACGGGCTGCTCGGCGAGTTCCCGGGCTCCCTGCTCGGTGCGTCGCACCGGGCTGTTCATGTGGTGGGTGACCTCGTCGCGCAGGCGCCGCTGGAACTCGGGGTAGCCGCTCATGCCGAGCCGGGTCACCAGCCGCAGCACCGTGGGGGTGCTGGTGCCGGCGGCCTTCGCGACCGTGGCCGCGCTCTCCAGCCCGGCGCTGGGGTAGGAGGCCAGCAACGTGCGGGCCACCTTCTTCTCGGCCGGGGTCAGCTCGCCCATGCGGGCGAAGATCTCGTCGTCGATCTTCATGCCGTCCACTCTCTCGTCTGAGCGCGCCGCGGACCCTCAGGTCAGCAGGACGACCCCGTCCTGACCCTCGAAGGCGGCGAACATGGTCGGGGAGTTGTGCGCCACGACGACGGTGCCGTCCGGGGCGACGGCCACCAGCCCGCCGCTGGCGTCCTTCGCGGTCAGCTCGGCGAGGACGGTGTCGCGCACGGCGTCGGCCAGCGGGGCTCCGAGGTAGCGCATCCGGGCCGCGATGTCGTAGGACACCACCCCGCGGATGAACGCCTCCCCCTCGCCCGTGCAGGACACCGCGAGGGAGTCCCCGCGGGCGTAGGTGCCGGCGCCGATGACGGGGCTGTCCCCGACCCGGCCGGTGCTCTGGGCGGCCATCCCCCCGGTCGAGGTGGCCACGGCGATCCTGCCGTCACGGTCGCGGGCGACGGCGCCCACGGTGCCGTGGCGGGGGGCGGCGAGGCGCAGGGCGTGGATGCGTTCCAGCTGGACCTTCCGCGCCTCGGTGATGAAGTACTCCTGCTCGCGCACCTCGAGGTCCCACCCGGTCGCCAGGTCGCGGGCGGGGTCGACGAGCAGCACGTGCGAGCTGTTCTCCAGCACCGCGCGGGCGAGGCGGACGGGGTTCTTGGCGTGGCGCGAGACGGCGATCGCCCCGGCGCGGCCGTCGTCGTCCATGACCGCGGCGTCGTGCTCGACCGATCCGTCCGCCGCCAGCGCGGCACCGCGGCCGGCGTTGAACAGCGGGTCGTCCTCGAGCTGCTCCACCGTGGCGCAGACGGCGTCGAGCGCCGACCCGCCGTCCTCGAGCACCACGCGACCGGCGAGGTAGGCGCGCCGCAGCCCGGCCTCGAAGGACTCGCGGCGCTCGGTGGAGAGTTCCTCGATGCGCCCGCCCGCGCCGCCGTGCAGGGCGAGGGAGTACTCGCGCAACGGCGGCGTGGCCCAGAGCCGGGTCTCCCGCGGCCGGGCGATGGATTCCTCGTCGGCCATCAGCGGCCACCTGCCTGTCGGGTGATGTAGTTGACGGCGACGAACGAGCGGAAGACGTCGAGCAGGTCGTCGCCGGTGATGCGCACCTCGCGCACGCCGGTGCGCTCGGCCCGGCGGGCCCAGGTCGCGACGTCGGCCATGTCCGCGGTCTGCATCTCCAGGTCGAGCGCGACGGGTCGTTCGATGCCCGGGGTCGACACCTTCCCGGCGGCGACCCGGCGGACGGCCTCCTCGGCCCCGGCGCGGATGCGGCGGCACGACTCCGTGGGGTGCAGGTTCTCCGCGCTGGCCCGGGTGATCGAGTGCTTGGTGACCACGTTCACGGCGCCACGGGCGAACGGTTCGGTCTCCTCCCAGGTCACCTCGTCGCCGGAGACGAAGGCGATCGGCACGCCGTGGTGCTCCGCCACGAGGGCGTTGATGCCGGACTCGCCGACGTAGCGGCCGTTGAGGCGGGCACCGGAGAACACCTCGGGGTTGTAGGTGTGCGACATCGTCGACGCCGCACCGGAGATCGACCCGTGGTAGCCCACGAAGAAGATCGCGTCGACGGTCTCGTCGAGCCCCTGCATCATGTACAGGGGTTTGTGCCGGCCCGAGATGTAGCGGGCCTCCCCGGCGATCGCGCGGGGGTCGAGGTTCGCCATCCGGCTGTGCGAGTCGTTGAGGACGACCTCGGTCGCCCCGCCGGCGATCGCCCCCTCGATGGCGGCGTTGACCTCGGCCTGCAGGAGTTCGCAGCCCAGGGCGTACGAGGGGCTGCCGGGGCGGCACTGGTCCCAGTCGACGATCCCGGCCACCCCCTCCATGTCCAGTGACATCCAGACCTTCATCGGGTGGTGCTCCTCGGTTCGCGGACGGGTGTTTCGTCGAGCAGTTCAGGACGGACGTCGACGCGGTCGATGCTCGACGCGGGGTCGGGCGGGGCCTGGAAGTCGGGGAGTTCCGCGGCCCGCAGGCAGGCCGACACGTGACCGGCCCCCGCCGTGCCCACCGTGCCCACCGGTTCCAGCGCGGGGTCCACGGTGCGGCAGGCGTCGACCGCGTAGGGGCAGCGCGGGTTGAACCGGCAGCCCGCGGGGACGTCGAAGGGGCTGGGCGGTTCGCCCTCGAGCACGAACTCCTCGTTGACGCTGCCGGCCGTCATGCGCGGGATGGAGTCGATCAGCGCCCGGGTGTAGGGGTGGCGGGGGTTGGCGAAGAGTTCCGCCGTCTCGGCGACCTCCACGATGCGCCCCAGGTACATCACGGCGACGCGCTGGCTGAGGTGCTGCACGACGGCGAGGTTGTGGGCGACGAAGAGGATGCTGAGGCCGAGTTCGCGCTGCAGTCGCGCGAACAGTTCGAGGATCGTGGCCTGCACCGAGACGTCGAGGGCGGAGACGGGTTCGTCGGCGATGAGCACGTCCGGGCGCACCGCGATGGCCCGCGCGATGGCCAGGCGCTGGCGCTGCCCCCCCGAGAACTGGCTGGGGTAGGCGTCGAGGGCGTCCTCCTCCAGGCCGACGAGGTTCAGCAACCGGACGCTCTCGGCCCGGACCTCCGAACGCGCCACCACGCGGTGCAGCAGCAGGAGCTCGCGGAGCATCGACCCGACGGAGATGCGGGGGTTGAGCGAGGAGTACGGGTCCTGGAACACCATCTGGATGCGCCGGCTCGCCTCCTTGTCCCGTCGCGGGGGCACGGGTTCGCCCTGGTGCTCCAGGGTGCCGGAGGTCGCGGTCGTCCCGCCCACGAGGACCTTCGCGAGGGTCGACTTGCCCGATCCCGATTCCCCGACGAGGGCCAGGATCTCCCCCTGGCGCAGTTCGAGGTCGATCCCGTCGAGGGCCTTGAGGCTCGTGCGGCCGTCCTCGGTGCGGGACAACCTGGTCGCCAGCGAGGGCCGGAGCCGGTACGTCTTGGTGACGCCGGTGGCCCGCAGCACCGGGAACGGCAGCGCGGTCGGACTGCTCACGCGGGTGCTCCCTCGAAGATGCGGTGGGTCTCGATGCAGGCGGCGTCGTGTCCCGGGGCGACGACCTCGCGCGGGGGGACGGCGGCGGTGCAGGCGTCCACGACGAACGTGCACCGGGGGGCGAAGGGACACCCCGGGGGCCGGGCGGCCAGGTTCGGCGGGAAACCCGGGATGGGGACGAGCCGTCGGTCGGGCTGGTCGAAGTCCGGCGCGGAGTCCAGCAACCCCTTCGTGTAGGGGTGGCGGGGGTCGCCCAGGACGTCGCGGACGGTGCCGGACTCCACGATGTGCCCGGAGTACATCACCGCCATGTCCGTGCACGTCTGGTTGACCACGGCCAGGTCGTGCGTCACGAAGGCCAGGGCCGTGCCGGTGTCGGCGCAGAGCCCCTCGAGCACCTTCAGCACCTGGTGCTGCACGGTCACGTCGAGCGCGGTGGTCGGTTCGTCGCAGAGCAGGAGCCGGGGCCCGCAGGAGACCGCCATCGCGATCATGATGCGCTGGCGCAGACCGCCCGAGAGTTCGTGCGGGTAGGCGCGGGCCCGCCGCGCCGGGTCGGGGATCCCCGTCTTCGCCATGAGTTCCACGGCGAGGCGGCCCGCGTCCTTCGCGGACAGACCGAGGTGGCGACGGGGCCCCTCGGCGATCTGGTCCCCGACGCGGACGACGGGGTTCAGCGCGGTCATGGGTTCCTGGAAGATCATCGCGATCTCGGGTCCCATGAGGCGGCGCCGCGCGGCGCTGGGCATCCCGACGAGTTCACGCCCGTCGTAGACGATGCTGCCGGAGAGCACCTCGACGCCGCGCGGGAGCAGGTCGGCGATCGCCCGCAGGGTCAGGGACTTCCCCGACCCGGACTCACCGACGACGCCGAAGCGTTCTCCCGGGGCGATCTCGAGCGACAGGTCGTCGACGATGACGGTGTCCGGCCGGTTGCGGTGCCGGATGCCGAGGCTGAGCGAGGAGACGCTGAGCAGGGGGCTGAGCGGGGGACTGAGCGGGGGAACGGTCACGGTCACTTCCTCCTCTCGGGGCTGAGCAGGTCGGAGACCCCGTCCCCGAGCCACGAGAGGCCGAGGCTGGTGAGGACGACGACGAGACCGGGGATGGTGGCCTGCTGCCACTGGGTGGTGATGAACTCCTGGCCGTCGCTGATCATGGAGCCCCACTCCGCGGTGGGCGGGGCGATGCCGAGCCCGAGGTAGCCGAGGGTGACGATCGCCATGATGTCCATGACGATGTCGCTCATCCCGTAGATGATCGCCTGCGACAGGACGTTCGGACCGATGTGGCGGACCAGGATGCGGGCGTGCGACATCCCGCCCAGGCGGGCCGCGACGACGTAGTCCTGCTCCTTGGCGACCAGCACCTCCCCGCGCACGATCTTGGCGTAGGAGACCCACGACACCGCGGCGATGGCGAGGTAGATGCTGAACTCGCCGGAACCGAGGACGAAGACCAGCACGATCACCATGACGTAGAACGGGAACGCGAAGAACACGTCGACGATGCGCATCAGCACCGTGTCCAGCCACCCGCCGGCGTACCCGGCGATGCCGCCGACGACGGTCCCGACGACGAAGGGGATCAGCACCGCGAGGAACCCGACCCGCAGGTCGACGCGGGCGCCCCAGATCAACCGCGACAGCACGTCGCGCCCGTACTTGTCGGTCCCCAGCGGGTGTGCGCTCGACGGCGACTGCAGTGCGTTGAGCAAGTCCTGCTTCACGGGGTCGTACGGGGCGAGGACGGGGGCCAGCAGCGCGACCAGGACGAGGAACCCGACGATGACGATGCCGGCCACCAGCGTGCCGCTGCGGTACCAGGGCCGCAGCGTCCGGGAGCGGGCGGCGCGACGTCGCTGGCCGCGTTCGACGAGGAGGGCGGTGGGGGTGCTCATGCGCGGGCCGTCCTGCCGAGGTCGACGCGGGGGTCGAGGGCCGTGTAGACGACGTCGGTGAGGATGCCGACGACGACGACGAACAGCGCCACGAAGAGGGTGACGCCCTGGATGGTCGGGAAGTCCCGGGTGAAGATCGAGTTGATCATCAGCGAGCCCAGGCCGGGCAGCGCGAAGACGCGTTCGATGACGAGTGAGCCACCCACCAGGTACCCGAGGTTGACGCCGACGATGGAGACGGTGGGGATGGCGGCGTTGCGCAGCACGTGCCCCCGGAACAACTGCACCCCGTAGGAACCCTTGGACTTCGCGGTGCCCACGTACTCCGAACCCAGCACCGAGATCATCGACGAGCGGAGGCTGCGGATGATGGTGGGCGACATCGCGATCGCCAGGGTGAGCGCGGGCAGGAACAGGTAGTAGACGTGGCCGGCGGCGTCCTCGCCGTACCCGCCGACGGGGAAGGCCCGCATCCCGACCCCGAGCAGCAGGATGAGCATGATGCCGACCCAGAACTGCGGCATCCCCTGGCCCAGGAGGGTGAAACCCCGGACCCCGAGGTCGCGCACCCCGCCCGGGCGGAAGGCGGCGAGGGCGGCCAGCGGGATGCTGATGAGCAGGGCGATGAGGAGGGCGTAGAGCAGCAGCGACAGCGTCACCGGGATCGCCTGCAGCACCAGCTGGGCGACGGGGGTCTGGTAGGTGAGGCTGGTGCCGAGGTTCCCGTGGGCGAGTTGTCCCAGGAACGTCAGGTACTGCCGCCACAACGGCTCGTCGAGGCCGAGCTGGGCGGTCAGGGCCGCGACGCTCTCCGCCGTGGCGCGCTCGCCGAGCAGGGCGACGGCGGCGTTGCCGGGCAGCAGGTGGGCCAGGAGGAAGACGATGAGGGTGACGCCGAAGGCGACGGGGATCGACTGCACGAGGCGGCCGGGGATGAATCGCAGACGGTGCAGCACCGTCTCACCTCCTTGTTCGCGCGGGGTTGGCCGGGTTTCGCCGGAGTTTCGCGGGGGGAGGGGCGCCCGCCGCGTCGGCGGACGCCCCCGGTACGACGGCTACTTCGTCTTGGAGACGTCCTGCAGCAGGTACCCGCCCAGCGGGGTCACGTGGAAACCCTGGACCTTGTCGGTCGAGGCGTACACGTAGGGCGAGTAGTACAGGTACGCGAGGAACGCGTCCTCGCTCGTCTTCTGCTGCAGCTCGGTGTAGAGCTCCTGACGCTTGGCGCTGTCGGTCTCCTTCTGCGCCCGGTTGTTCAGGTCGATGACCTCGGGGTTGTCGTAGGAGGTGAACGCCGACTTCGCCCCACCGGTCGGGACGACCGCGAACGACGTCCACTGGTCGGGGTCGGGGATGTCCATCGTCCAGGCCGAGATGGCCATGTCGAAGTCGGAGGCGAGGCGCGCCTGCTTGTTCGCCGTCGGGTCGAGCTGCTTGATCTCCATCGTGATGCCGATGTCCTTGAGCTCCGACTGCATGATCTGCGCGACGGAGGCCTGGTTCGGGTTCCCCGAGGAGATCAGCAGGGTCGTGGTGAAGCCGTTCGGCTGGGAGGACTGGGCGAGTTCCGCCTTCGCCTTCGCGACGTCGAGCGACGCCCCGCCGGCGTTCTCGTCGTAGTACGGGGTTCCGGGCGAGAGCAGCGAGTTCGCCTCGGTGCCGTTGCCGAACAGGACGGCCTTGACCATGGCCTTGCGGTCGATGGCGTAGGAGATCGCCCGGCGCACGTGGACGTCCTGGAAGGGCGCCCGCGCCTGGTTGAACGCGACGTAGTCGATCTGGGTGGAGGGGAACGTCTCGGCCTTCACCCCGCTCGCCGACTTCAGCGACGCCAGGCTGGACCAGTCCGGGGTGTCGTCGATGTCGATCTGACCGCCCTGGACCTGCAGCTTGCGGGTGTTGGCGTCGGGGACGACGTTCCACTGCACGCTGGAGAGGTAGGGCTTGTCCTTCTGCCAGTACTTGGTGTTGGCGGTCAGCTTGAGCGACTGCCCCTGCTTCCAGCTGTCCCAGACGAAGGGTCCGGTGCCGACGGGGGCCTCGTAGAACTGCTCGGAGGTCTTGCCGCCGTAGCCGTCGGGGATGATCCCGTTGGCGAAGAGCGACAGGTCGGCGATGAGGGGTGCCCAGGCGTACTTGAGCTTGATGGTGACCGTCGCGTCGTCGGTCGCCTCGACGGAGTCGATGGCCGCGTTGATGTAGCCCCAGCCGGACTCGCCGGTCTTGGTGTCCTCGTCGAGGGAGAACTTCACGTCCTTGGCGGTCATCGGGGTGCCGTCGGAGAACGTGACGTCGGTGCGGAGCTTGATCGTGTACGTCAGACCGTCGTCGGAGATCGTGTAGCCGCTGGCGAGCCAGGGTTGGAGTTCGCTGCCGTCCGCGCTGGAGTGGAACAGCGGCTCCATGATCTGCTCCATCACGCGGATGGAGTTGTTGTCGAAGGTCGTCGTCTTGTCCATCGAGATGATGTCGGCCGACCGCGCGATCGTGAGGTCGCCGCCCTTGGTGGGTGCGCCGCCCGTGGCGGAGCCGCCGTCACCGCTGTCGTCGGCGGCACCGCACCCGCCGAGGGCGAGTGCCATCGTGAGCGCCAGGGCTCCGACGACTCCAGTCCTTCTTCTCATGGAGAGCCTCGCTCGTCTCTGCACCCGGGGGTGCGCCTGCCGTGGGGTGGATCGGGGGACCGTGCCAGGGCGTCGGTGCCGCTGTACTGATGATTACAGTAGTCCCCATCTGGACAGCAATTGTTACGTTTGTGATAACTCTGACGCAACCGTCCGGGGACCTCTCGGCGCGGGAGTCCGCGGTGATCCGGGCCGTATAACGATAAATTAACGATGGGGACGGGGTTCGCCCGAACTCGTTCCCCGCACCGGCTCCGCGACGTAGCGTTCCCGCCAACCGGGTGCAGAGCAGCGTCCGGCGCGCACGACCCCAGCTCGCCCGGACGCCGCACGGTCGCGGCTCGTCGACGGAGACACCATGAACGAGCAGTTCACCACCCGACGCGCAGTCCTCACCCTCGCCCTGGCCGCCCCGTTGGCCGCCGGTCTGGCCTCGTGCGGCGGCTCGTCGGGCCCCGGCCAGGCCGCCGGGGGCGGCGCCACGATGTGGATCCTCACCGGGCAACCGGCGGAGGGCATCCGCACCGACGCGGTCGACGCCTTCAACGAGGCGAACCCGGACGGCGAACTCACCCTCTCCTCCTTCCAGAACGACGCGTACAAGGCCAAGATCCGCACCGCCATCGGCGCCGCCCAGGCCCCCACGATCATCCCGACCTGGGGTGGCGGGGGCCTGCGGGACTACGTCGGCAACAAGCAGGTCGAGGACCTCACCGACTTCTTCACCGAGAACGCGGAGCTCAAGGACAAGCTGTTCAGCAGCGCGTTCGCCGCGGCCACGGTCGACGACAGGATCTACGCCGTCCCGTGCGAGGTCGTGTCCCCGATCGTGTTCTTCTACAACAAGACCCTGTTCGAGCAGGTGGGGGCTCAGCCCCCCACGACCTGGGACGAGCTGATGGCCCTGGTCCCGGTCTTCGTCGACGCGGGCGTCGCGCCGCTGTCGCTGGGCGGGCAGTCGCGGTGGACGAACATGATGTGGCTGGAGTACCTCTACGACCGCATCGGCGGCGCGGAGCTGTTCACCTCGATCTACGACGGCGAACCCGGGGCCTGGTCGAAACCCGACTCGATCGACGCCCTGACCAAGGTGCAGGACCTCGTCAAGGCCGGCGGGTTCGTCAAGGGCTTCGCCTCCATCACCGCCGACTCCAACGCCGACCAGGCCCTCCTCTACACCGGCCGCGCGGCCATGATGCTGCACGGCTCCTGGGTCTTCGGCTCGATGAAGACCGACGGCGGGGACTTCGTGACCGGCGGCCACCTGGGGTGGTCGACGTTCCCCACCGTGACCGGCGGGAAGGGTGACCCCACGTCCACCGTCGGGAACCCCTCGGGCTACTACGCGATGTCGGCGAAGGCCTCGGAGGAGGCCAAGACCGCGGCCAAGAAGTTCCTCGCCGAAGGTCTCGTC
This sequence comes from Kineococcus sp. GCM10028916, assembly GCF_042674865.1. NCBI lineage: Bacteria > Bacillati > Actinomycetota > Actinomycetes > Kineosporiales > Kineosporiaceae > Kineococcus > Kineococcus sp. GCM10028916. The sequence continues at coordinate 379,904 of NZ_JBHTFM010000003.1, forward strand.
ACCGACGCGACGACGAAGGCCTGGATCGACTCCGGCGGGGTGCCGATCGTCGTGGGCTCCGACAGCGGGTTCTCGGGCTCCGAGGACGCCGACTGGCTGCAGTTCGTCTACGACCTGGCGTCGAAGGCGGCGACGTTCCAGCAGTCCTGGGACCAGGCGCTCTCACCGACGGCCGCGGACGCCCTGCTGGAGAACATCGAGAAGTTGTTCGGTCTCACCCAGACCCCGCAGGAGTTCGCCACCGCCATGGAGGCCGCCAGCGCCGGCTGAGACCCCCTGTACTGTCGGAGCGGCAACGGTCCGACGGTGGGGGAGTGGCGTGCGCGCGACCTACAAGGACCTCCAGCGGGCCACGGGCCTCTCGCTCGCCACCATCTCCAAGTACTTCAACGGCGGCACGGTCCGCGAGGAGAACCGCGCGGCGCTGGACGTCGCGGCGCGCGACCTGGGCTTCCGGGTGAACGCCGTGGCCCGCAGCCTGCGCACCCGCCGCTCGCAGACGGTGGGCGTGCTGCTGCCGGAACTCGACAACGACTTCCACCTCTCCGTCATCGCGGGGGTGGAGGAGGTGCTGGCCGCGGACGGGGTCGGGGTCCTGGTCCGCTCGAGCCGTTCGCGGAGCGGCGGCGCGGCCGACGACGCGGTCGCGGACCTGCTGGACCGCCAGGTCGACGGCATCGTCGCGGTCCCCTCGCCGCGGGACACCACCGCGCTGGCGGCGGCCGCGGCGCGCGGCGTACCGCTGGTGCTGATCGACCGCCTCGTCGACGGGCTGGTGTGCGACGCGGTGGTCCTGGACAACGCGGAGGTCAGTGCGGGGGTCGTGGCCGACCTCGTCGCCCGGGGGCACCGCCGGATCGCCGTGCTCGCCGGCCCGGACGAGGTCTGGAGCCTGCGCGAGCGGCTGGCCGGTTTCCGCCGGGCGATGCGCCGTGCCGGGCTGCCCGTCCCGCGGGGCGTCGTCGTCGGCGGGCCGCTGACCGTGGCGGCGGGCCGGGAGGGGATGGCGCGGCTGCTCGCGCTGGAACCCCGGCCGACCGCGGTGTTCGCCCTCAACCAGGAACTCACGGTCGGCGCCCTCACCGTCCTCGCCGAGTCCGGGCTCACCGTCCCGGACGACGTGTCGTTCGTCGGGTTCGACGCCCGGGACGTCGCGGCCCTCACCCGGCCGCGGACGGCGGTGGTCGTCCAGCCCGTGCGCGAGATCGCGCGCGCCGCAGCGGAGATGGTGCGCGACCGGCTGCGCGAGACCGCGGGTGGGCAGGCGCCCCCGCGGCGGGTCGTGCTGTCGGGGGAACACCGCCCCGGCCCCTCGGTGGGTCCGCCGCCGCGCTGAACCGGGCCTGCGTCCGCGGTCTCCCCCTTGTTGGAGCGAATCGTTTCGTCTATCGTTCCGCAGGCCAGGATCGAAGGAGAACCGTGAGCCGTCCGAACGCCCCCGTCCACCCCGCCGACGTGCCCTTCCGCACCCTGAGCGGCGGTGCCCGCATGCCCGCCATCGGGCTGGGCACCTTCGGTTCCGACCGCTACGGCCCGGCGGAGGTGTCGAACGCCGTCGCCGGTGCGCTGCGCGCCGGGTACCGCCTCGTCGACTGCGCCGCCGTGTACGGCAACGAGGACCGCATCGGCGAGGTGCTCACCGAGGCGATCTCCGAGGGGATCCCGCGGGAGGAGCTGTTCGTCGTGTCCAAGGTCTGGAACGACGCGCACGCCCCGGAGGCCGCGGTCGCCTCGGTCCACCGGTCGTTGCGCGACCTGCGCCTGGACCACCTCGACGCGGTCTTCGTGCACTGGCCCTTCCCCAACCACCACCCCCCGATGGCCGACACCTCGGCGCGCGACCCGCACGCCCGCCCCTACGACCACGACGCCTACCTGGCGTTGTGGCGGGCCCTGGAGGGCCTCGTCGACGCCGGGCTCGTGCGCCACCTGGGGACCTCCAACACGACGATCCCGAAGCTCGAACTGCTGCTGCGCGACGCCCGGATCGCCCCGGCGCTGAACGAGATGGAACTGCACCCCTGCTTCCAGCAGCCGGAGCTGTTCGACTTCTGCGTGGCGCACGGCGTCCAGCCGGTGGGGTACTCGCCGCTGGGTTCGCCCTCGCGGCCGGAGCGGGACCGGACCCCCGACGACGTCGTCGACGTCGAGGACCCCGTGGTGGTGCGCATCGCGGCGGCGCACGGCGTCCACCCCGCCCTGGTCTGCCTCAAGTGGGCGGTCGCGCGGGGCCAGGTCCCCATCCCGTTCGCGGTGAAGCCGGAGCAGTACACCGCCAACCTGCGCGCCGTGGTCGAGGACCCCCTCACCGCCGCGGAGGCCGAGGAGCTGCGCGCCGCCGACCGCGGGAACCGCCTCATCAAGGGCCAGGTGTTCCTCTGGCCGGGGGCGGAGTCCTGGGAGGAACTCTGGGACCTCGACGGCCGCATCGCCGTCGCACCGATCACCGACTGAACCGGAGGAACCGTGCTGGAGACGGAACTGCTGCACCCACCGCTGCTGGCCGCCCTGGCCGCCGCCGGCCACGGCGACCACATCGTGATCGCCGACGCGAACTTCCCGCTGCGGACGGCGACCGACCGCTCGGTCGACGTCGTCCACCTGAACCTGCGTCCCGGGCTCGTGGGGGTCCTCGACGTGCTGGAACCCGTGCTGCGCGCCGTCCCCGTCGAGGCGGCCACGTTCATGGCCTCCCCCGACGGGGCCGAGGTCGAGGCGCACCACGACTACCGGCGGGCCCTCGGGCCGGACGTCGCGATCGACGTCGTGGACCGCTGGGCCTTCTACGACTGGACCCGGGCCGCGGGTGTCGCGGTCGTCGTCGTGACCGGCGACCAGCGGCTGTGCGCCAACGTCGTGCTCACCGTCGGCGTGCGCACCGCGTGAACGAGTCAGGAACCGGACGGAACGAGGAGATCGTGGTGGAGAACGTGGTCGGCAGGGACGACGAGGAACTCGCCCGGGTCCGCTCGGTGGCGACGGCGGGGCCGTACCAGCCCGAGTGGGAGTCGCTGCAGGGGTACCGGGCCCCGCGCTGGTACGAGGACGCCAAGTTCGGCATCTTCATCCACTGGGGCGTCTACTCCGTCCCGGCCTTCGGCAACGAGTGGTACGCCCGCACGATGTACCGCCAGGGAACCCCGGAGTACGAGCACCACCGGGCCACCTACGGACCGCAGGACGAGTTCGGCTACAAGGACTTCGTCGAGCGGTTCCGGGCCGAGCGGTTCGACCCGCAGGCCTGGGCGGCCACGTTCCGCCGGGCGGGAGCGCAGTTCGTCGTGCCCGTCGCCGAGCACCACGACGGGTTCGCCATGTACGCCACCCAGCGCTCGCGCTGGAACGCGGCCGAGATGGGCCCGCAGCGCGACGTGCTCGGGGAGCTGGGCGCCGCGGTCCGCGAGTCCGGGATGGTGCTGGGGGCCTCCTCGCACCGGGCCGAGCACTGGTGGTTCATGAACGGCGGCCACGAGTTCCCCTCCGACGTCCGCGACCCCGCCTTCGCCGACTTCTACGGGCCGGCGATGCGCGAGGAGACCGCGCCCAACGAGCAGTTCCTCGAGGACTGGCTGCTGCGCACCGTCGAACTCATCGACACCTACCGTCCCCAGGTCCTCTGGTTCGACTGGTGGATCGAGCAGCCCGCCTTCGAACCCTCGCTGCGCCTGCTGGCCGCTTACTACTACAACTCCGCCGCGCGGTGGGGGCGTGAGGTGGTCATCAACTACAAGTGGAAGGCGTTCGCCGACGGCAGCGCCGTCTACGACGTGGAACGCGGGGCGCTGTCCGGCATCCACCCGCGGGTCTGGCAGAACGACACCTCCGTCGGTCGCACCGCGTGGAGCTGGGTCGAGGGGCACTCCTACAAGTCCGTCGCGGAACTCGTCGGGGAACTCGTCGACGTCGTCGCCAAGAACGGCGTGCTGCTGCTGAACGTCGGGCCGAAGGCCGACGGCACGATCGACCCGGCGGAGGTGGAACTCCTGGAGTCGCTGGGGGAGTGGCTCGCGCGCAACGGGGAGGCGATCTACGGGACCCGGCCCTGGACGATCCCGGGGGAGGGCCCCACCCACCTCCCGGCGGGGTCGTTCGTCGACACCACGGCCCGCGCCTACACCGCGCAGGACGTCCGGTTCACCGTCCGCGACGCCCCGGGGGAGAGCGGCACCCGGCTCTACGCCACGGTGCTGGCCCGTCCGGGCGACGGCGTCGTGCGCATCCGGTCCTGGGGTCGGGCCGCCGGGCTGGTCCCGCGCGAGCTGACCGACGTCCGGGTCCTCGGCAGCCGTGCCGACGTCGTCGTCCGCCAGACCGACGCGGCCTTCGAGGTCGACCTCCCGCACGACCTCCCCGGCGACCTCGCCGTGGTCGTCAGCGCCCGGTTGCCCGAGGAGGCCGTCGTCCCGCGGAACGACGACCTGCACTGAGGCGACCTGCACCGGGACGATCTGCACCGGGACGACCTGCACCGGCCCGCGTCGTCGACTCCCGCTCGACGATCCCGTAGGACACCGTCACGTCCTGCGGGACCGCCGAGGGGTCGGCGATGCGCCGCGCCAGCAACCGCACCGTCTCGTCGACCAGACCCTGCAGGTCGGGCGCCACGGAGGTGAGCGAGGGGATGTGGAAGCGGGCGTCCTCGACGTCGTCGAAGCCGACGACCAGCACGTCGTCGGGCACGCGCACCCCGTGGTCGGCGAGCCCGCGGACGACGCCGAAGGCGAGGGTGTCGGTCACGCAGACGATGCCGTCAGGCACCTCACCGCGGCTCAGGAGCTCGTGGGCGCACTCCACGCCGGCGGCCTGGGTCACCCCGGCGTAGGCGGCGCTCGCCGGGATCCCGGCTTCGCGCACCACGCGCGCGAACCCCTGCGCGCGCAGGACGAACGCGGCCCCCTCGGGGAGGGTGACGTCGTCCAGGTCCTCCAGGGTCGGGAACCCGACCAGGGCCAGGTGGCGGCACCCCCGGTCCAGCAGCAGTCGCGTCGCCGCCTCGGCGCCCTCGACGTTGGGCATGCTCACGTGGTCGACGCTCTGGTGCAGTTCCTGCTCGCCGAGGACGACGACGGGCACCTCCCGGCTGAGGGCGTTGATCTCGCGTTCGGTGAGCCCGAGCGCGGCGATGACCAGACCGTCGTAGGCGTTGAGCCGGGAGTCGCGGAACGCGGCGATCTCGCCCTCGCGGCTGGCGTGCGTCTCCTCGACCACCGTCGCCATCCCGGACTGGGCGAAGGCGAGCACGAGGTGGTGGGCGAGGCGGCTGTAGTAGTGGCTGTCCAGGGTGGGGACGGCGATGCCGACGACTCCCGTCCTGCCCTGCCGGAGGCTGCGGGCCGCGACGTTCACCTGGTACCCGAGGCGTTCGACGGTCTCCATCACGAGCCGGCGGGTGGAGTCGCTGACCGGTCGCCGTCCGGTGAGGGCGTTGGAGACGGTCATCGCCGAGACCCCGGCCTCGGCCGCGACGTCGCGCATGGTGACCACGTCGCTCTCCCCTCCGCACCGCCTCGTGACCGCACCGCCGCGGTCTCCCGCAGAAACTACAGCGACCGTCTCCGAGAGGTGCTTGACAGGTCGGCGACCGCCACCCACTATATCGATACACACAACGAGGTGGACACCGATGGAGGTGCCCCCCCGGTTCTCCCGACACGAGGACGACCGCGGCGCTGTCGCCGCACGGTCACACCCGACGACACCTGCGAGGAACCCGTGCTTCTCGACGACGAGCGACTGGCCCCCGACCCCACCCCGACCTCCACCGTCCCGCAGGTCCGCGCCGTGCTGGACGTCGACCTGCCCGGCGCGTCGATCTCCCGCCACCTCTACGGCCACTTCGCCGAGCACCTCGGGCGCTGCATCTACGGCGGGTTCTGGGTGGGCGAGGACTCCGACCTCCCGCACGAGGGGGGTCTGCGTCTGGACGTCGTCGAGGCGCTGCGGGCGCTGGACATCCCCAACCTCCGCTGGCCGGGCGGCTGCTTCGCGGACACCTACCACTGGCGCGACGGGATCGGTCCCCGCGAGGAACGTCCCGCGATGGTCAACTCGCACTGGGGCGACGTCGTGGAGGACAACTCCTTCGGGACCCACGAGTTCATGGCGCTGTGCGAACTCCTCGGGGCCGACCCCTACGTCTCGGCCAACGTCGGCAGCGGCACGGTCCGCGAGGCCGCCGAGTGGATCGAGTACCTGACCCGCGCCGACGACTCGCCCATGGCCCGGTTGCGCCGGGCCAACGGTCGGGACGCTCCCTGGTCGGTCCCGTTCTGGGGTCTGGGCAACGAACCCTGGGGTTGCGGCGGTGGGATGGGTTCCGGCGCCTACGCCGAACTCGCCCGCCAGTACGGGACCTACAGTCTCGACCACGGCGACAACCACCTGTACCGCATCGCCGCCGGTGCCGCCGACGCGGACTACCGCTGGACCGAGGTCCTCATGCAGAACCTCGGCCGCTACCTGGGCGACGGTGAGGTCAGCGGTCACGGCAAGAACACCTACCAGGCGATCTCCTTCCACCACTACACGATCGTCGGGCCGACCTGGGACGCGAAGGGTTCCGCGACGGAGTTCGACGACGCCGAGTACTACCGCACGATGGTGAAGGCCACCGAGATCGAGCGGATCATCGCCGGTCACGCGAACGTCATGGACGCCTACGACCCGGACAAGCGCGTCGGCCTCGTCCTCGACGAGTGGGGCACGTGGTTCGACGTCGAACCGGGGACGAACCCGGGGTTCCTGTTCCAGCAGAACACCCTGCGCGACGCCCTCGTCGCGAGCGTGCACTTCGACGCCTTCCACCGCCACGCCGACCGGCTGGTGATGGCCAACATCGCCCAGACGGTGAACGTCCTGCAGGCCATGCTGCTGACCGACGGGAACTCGCTCGTCCTGACCCCGAGCTACCACGTGTTCGCGATGAACAAGGGCCACCACGACGCGGCGTCCCTGCCGTTCACCGTCCGGGGGACCACCCCCACCGCGACCGTCGACGGGACGGAACTCCCGACCTTCTCGGCGTCCGCCAGCACCAAGGACGGCCAGGTCCTCGTCTCGCTCACCAACCTCGACGCCGAGCGCCCGCTGGACGTCGAGGTCGACGTCCGCGGCGGCGCGAACGGGACCCCGGTCGCCAGGGTCCTCACCGCGCCGGAGATCTCCGCGCACAACACGGCGGAGCAGACCCCGGTCCAGGTGCGCCCGCTGGAGGGCGTCACCCTGCGCGACGGCGTCCTGCGCGCCCAGCTGCCCCCGCACAGCTTCGCCACCGTCTCCTTCGCCACCCAGGCCTGAACACCACCGCACCGACGCACTCCCGTTCCACCGCAGCGGCACCCGTCACTGCGAGACCCGCACGACTCCCCGAAGGAGGGGACCTCCGTGAACACGCTGCCCCCGCTGTCCATGACCCGTCGCCGTGCCCTGGCGATGTCCGCCGTCCTCGGCGGTACCGCCCTCACCTCCGCGGCCTGCTCCTCGGGTTCCGGGGGGTCCAGCGACCCCAACACCTTCGACTTCTGGTCCTTCACCGGCATCGGCCAGAAGGACGACGTCGCGGCGTACAAGAAGCTCGCCCCCGACGTGACCGTCAAGCTCACCGAGGTCGGCAGCAGCGCCGAGACCGCCCAGGCCCTGACCACGGCCCTGGCCGGCGGCAAGGTCCCCGACCTCTGCCTCATCCAGGCCACCGAACTGCCGAAGTTCATCGAGAACGCGGGCAACTTCGTCGACCTCGGGACGCTCGGGGCCGACGACCTCGAGGGCGAGTACCTGGACTGGGTCATCTCCCAGGCCAAGGCGAAGGACGACGTCCTCATCGGGATCCCCACCGACGTGGGCGGCATGGGCGTCGCCTACCGCACGGACTTCTTCGCCGCGGCCGGCCTGCCCACCGACCGGGTCGAGGTCGGCAAGCTCTGGCCGACCTGGGAGGACTTCATCGCCACCGGTCAGAAGTACACCGCCGCCACCGGCAAGCCCTTCATGGACAACGCGAACACCTCGGTGTTCCTGCAGGCCGTCTCCCAGGGCGAGGAGCAGTACTACGACGCCTCCGGCAAGCCGGTCTTCGAGACCAACCCGCAGGTCAAGGACTCCTTCGACCTCGCCCTGTCCGCCATCGCCGCCAAGGTGACCGCCCGCCTGGGCACGTTCACCGACGGCTGGACGGCGGCCCTGGGCAAGGGGGACTTCGCCGCGATGGGCGCCCCGTCGTGGATGCTGGGCTCCATCCGCAGCGCCGCGCCGGACTCCAAGGGCAAGTGGGACGTCGCCACCATCCCCGGTGGCAGCGGGAACTGGGGCGGCAGCTACCTGGTCATCCCCGCCCGCGCGGCGAACCCGAAGGCGGCGTGGAAGTACATCTCCACGATGCAGGCCCCGGACCAGCAGCTGCAGCACTTCCTCACCAGCGGTTCGCTGCCGACGACACCGTCGAACTACGACAAGCCCGAGCTCACGACCTACACCGACCCGTTCTTCGGCAACGCCCCGACCGGGCAGATCTTCACCCAGTCCGTGCTCGGGCTGAAGGCGTTCAAGGTCGGTCCCAACACCGCTGAGATCGGTACCGCGTTCCTGGACGCCCTCACCGGCGTCGAGCAGGACGGGGCTCCGGCCGACGCGGCCTGGGACACCGCGATCAAGAACGCCAACACGGCGATCGGCGCCTGATGAGCGCCACCCTGACGCCGGGGCAGGTGGGGGCGACCGCCCCCACCACCTCGACCCGGCCCGTGGAGACCCGGTGGGAACGGATCGCGCCCTACGGCTACGTCGCGCCGTTCTACCTGCTGTTCGCCGTGTTCGGCCTCATGCCGCTGCTGTTCACGTTCTACGTCTCGCTCTTCGACTGGAACCCCATCGGGGCGCACACCTTCGTCGGGCTGGACAACTTCCGCCAGCTCGCCGGGGACCCGCGGTTCTGGAACGCCTTCCGCAACACGTTCAGCATCTGGCTGATGTCCACCGTGCCGCAGCTGCTCGTGGCGCTGATCCTGGCCCAGGTCCTCAACTCGGCCCGGCTGCGGTTCGCGAACCTCTTCCGCATGTCGATGCTGCTGCCCTACATCACCTCGGTGGCGGCGACGACGATCGTGTTCTCCCAGCTCTTCGACCGCGACTACGGCCTGCTGAACTGGTTCATCGGCCTGCTCGGCTTCGACCACGTCGACTTCATGTCGACCGCGCTGAGCAGCCACATCCTCATCTCGGTCATGGTCATCTGGCGCTGGTTCGGCTACAACACCCTGCTCTACCTGGCGTCCCTGCAGGCCGTTCCCCGCGACCTCTACGAAGCGGCGGCCGTGGACGGCGCCGGCCCGGTGAAGCAGTTCCGCCACATCACGCTGCCCGCGCTGCGACCCGTCATCGTCTTCACGGTCATCACCTCGACCATCGGTGGTCTGCAGGTCTTCACCGAGCCTCTCCTGCTGGGCGGCGGTCTGCTCACCTGCGGTTCCGCGCGCCAGTGCCAGACCCTCTCGCTGTTCCTCTTCGAGCAGGGGTTCGGGTCGTTCAAGTTCGGGTACGGCTCGGCGATCGGGGTGGCCCTGTTCATCATCATCGTCGTGGTCGCGATCATCAACTACCTGCTCTCCAGCCGCCTGGGGAACCGAGACGTGAAGGCCACCCGATGAGCCAGACGCTGACCCCGCGCAAACCCTCGTCGCGGGTCGCCCGCTCCCGTCAGGTCGGACGGGTCGGCTGGTCGACCTACCTCGTCCTCGCCCTCGCCACGCTGGCCTGCGTGTTCCCGATCTACTGGATGTTCGTGGTGTCCTCGGTCGGTTCGCAGGCCGCCTCGCAGATGCCGCCCCGGGTGATCCCCGGGGGCAACTTCCTCAACCTCCTGAAACTCGTCTTCGACACCATCCCGTTCCTGCGCTCCCTGCTGAACAGCTTCGTCGTGGCGGCGTGCATCGGGATCGGGCAGGCGTTCCTGTGCTCCCTGGCCGGGTTCGCCTTCGCGAAGATGACCTTCAAGGGGCGCGACGCCCTGTTCCTGCTGCTGGTGCTGACGATGACGGTCCCGGCCCAGCTCGGGGTGATCCCGCAGTACCTCATCATCTCCAAGCTCGGCTGGGTCGACACCCTGCAGGCCCTCATCGTCCCGGGCCTGGTCAGCGCCTTCGGCATCTTCTGGATGCGCCAGCACATCAGCGCGACGATCAACGACGAACTCCTGCAGGCCGCGCGGATGGACGGTTGCGGTTCCTGGCAGATCTTCACCCGCATCGCGTTCCCGGTGGTGCGCCCCGCGGCCGCCGTCCTGGGGCTGCTGGGGTTCGTGAACTCCTGGAACGACTTCCTCTGGCCGTTCATCGTGCTGAAGTCCCCCGAGCACTACACCGCCCAGATCGCGATCAAGGCGTTGCAGTCCAACATGTCCATCGACCTGGGACTGGCCATGGCCGGTTCCTTCCTCGTCACCGTCCCGCTCCTGGTGCTGTTCGCCTTCTTCGGCAAGCAGATGGTCTCCGGGATCATGGACGGCGCCTTCAAGGGCTAGGAGAACACCGTGAGCACCACCCCCCTCGACGACCGGCAGGTCCAGCAGTTCCTGGACACGGGCTACGTCGTCCTGGAGAACTGCTTCGACGCCGCGAGCGCGGCCCCGATCGTCGACCGGGCCTGGGACCGGCTCGGCGTCGACCGCGACGACCCCGCCACGTGGGACCGCCCCCGGGTGCACCTGCCCTCGCTCGAGCACGTCGACGCGGCCGAGTTCGCCCCGACGGCGTTCGCGGCCGCGTGTCAGCTCCTCGGGGGCGAGGACCGCGTCCGGACCCCGTGGCACTGGTCGGACGGGATCATCGCCAACCTCGGCGTCGGGGCGGACCGGCCCTTCGACCCGCCCTCGGCCGAGGTCGGCGGCTGGCACAAGGACGGTGACTTCTTCCGGCACTTCCTGGACTCCCCGGAACAGGGGCTGCTCACGATCGTGCTGTGGACCGACGTCCACTCCCGCGGAGGTGGCACGTTCGTGGCCACGGACTCGGTGGGGGTAGTGGCGCGGTTCCTGGCCGAGCACCCCGAGGGCGTCCTGCCGGAGGAGTTGCAGCAGACCCCGCTGATCCGCGAGTGCCGGGAGTTCGTCGAGCTCACGGGCCGGCTCGGGGACGTGGTCCTCATGCACCCGTTCCTGCTGCACGCGACGTCGCAGAACGTCCTGCGGGCGCAACGGCTCATCACCAACCCGCCGCTGAGCCTGCGCGAACCGATGGACCTGGACCGCGACGACCCCTCGACGTCGTCCCCGGTGGAGCAGGCCGTGCTGCGCGGGCTGGGGGTCGACCGCTACGCGTTCACGCCGACGCGCCCCCGCGAGGCCGTGGTGCCCGGCCGACGGGGTTGACGCACCGGACTCCCGTCGCCGGGTGACAGGATGGACGGGTGACCTCCGAACCCCTGGCCGCGCCCCTCACCGACGCGGAGCGGGAGTTCGCCCGCGGCTGGAAGCTCGTCGCCACCGACCTCGACGGCACGGTCATCCCGCGCGACCGGCCCGTCAGCGCCCGCACCCTGGCCGCCTTCGCCGCCTGCGAGCGCGCCGGCATCCCCGTCGTGCCGGTGACGGGCCGCCCGCCGCGCTGGGTCACGCCGCTGGCGGCGGAGGCGGGGCTGCGCGGCCAGGTCGTCTGCGCCAACGGTGCGATCGTCTTCGACCTCGACTCCGAGGAGTTCGTGCGTCAGCACCCGATCCCGGTCGACGTCGTCCGTGAGGTCGCGGCCCGGTTGCGTCCGGCGCTGCCGGGGATCGGGTTCGCCCTGGAGTCCATCGAGGGGTTCCGCCGCGAGGACGCCTACACGACCCGCTTCGACAGCGGTCTCGAGGAGCGCGTCGCCCCGTTCGGGGAACTGCTGCGCGACGCCCCGCCGATCGTCAAGATCCTGGCCAAGTGCCCGGGGACGCTCAGCGACGAGATGGTCGCGATCGCCTCCCGGGAACTGGGCGACCTGGTGAACGTCACGCACTCCAACGCGGCCGACTCCCTCATCGAGATCATGGCCGCCGGGGTCAGCAAGGCCTCGACGCTGGCCGAGGTCGCGGCCGACCGCGGGATCACCGCCGAGGGGGTCGTCGCGTTCGGGGACATGCCCAACGACCTGGAGATGCTGCGCTGGGCCGGCCGTTCCTACGCGATGGCCGACGGGCACCCCGAGGCGCTGGACGCGGCGGACGCCGTCGCCCCGGCGTGCGGGGACGACGGCGTCGCCCAGGTCCTGGAGCGCCTGCTCAGCTCGCGCGAGCGCTGATCCCGCCGACACCGCGGACCACGACGGGAACCCCGTCGACGGTGTCGGGCAGGTCCGGGTGGTCGGTCTCGTCGACCACGTTGACCTTGACGGCCCAGTCGCCGCCGGCGCGGGTCAGGCCGATGCCGTTGACCCGTGGGTCACCGGCGACGAGGCTCCTGACCTGCGCCTTGGCCGCACGGGCCACGTTCGCGTCCGGGGAAGTGGACTGGCTCACACCACCAGTGTCGCACCGAGCGCGTTCAGCACAAGGCCGATCGGGTTGCAGAACGTGAGCCCGGCGCCGTTGTCCCCGCCACGCTCGCTGCCCGCGAAGAGCAGCCCGACGGCCTCGCGGGTGTCCGGCCGGTAGACCAGCGACCCGGAGTCACCCCCCGCCGAGAACGCCCCGCTCGCCCCGGTGACCTCGATCTGGCCGTCGAAGCTGACGACGCCGACGGGGTACTGGACCGCCACGTCGTCGAGTTCGATGGCGCTGATCCGGCCCTTCGTCCACCCCGTCGTGCGGCCCACCTTCTCGACGTCGACCTCGTCGTCGGGGTCGGCCCAGCCGGTGAGGCGACCCACGGGGTAGGTGAGGTCGACGCCCGAGGCGTCGGTCACGTCCTCGAGCAGGGCGATCGCGGCGTCGACGGTGTTCCCGCCGCCCGCGTCGAGGTGCACCGCGCGAGCGAGGCGCGCGACCCGGTCACCGGCCTTCCCGCCGTCGAACGGGCCGGGCTGCAGGACCGGGTCCTCGAGGGCGGCCTGGTCGGAGTTCGCGAGGACGTGGTTGTTGGACAGGACGTACAACCCGTCCGAACCCTCGATGGTCACGAACCCGCCGAGGGTTCCCGCCGTGACGTCCCGCTGTGCGATCGACAGCCCCGGGTGCAGCGGGCGCACCTTGCGCTGCAACGCCTCCGGCGCCCACGTACCGGGTTCCGTCGGGGCGGTGAGGGCCTGCACGAGGCCGATCTCGCGGATGTCGAGCTCGGCCTGCGCCGCACTCGTGGTGAGCTCCCGCGCGCTGCCGGCCAGGGCCTCCCCGCGGCTGCCGGAGTAGCGGACGGCGAGCCCGTAGCGCGGTCCGTCGGCCCCCCGGCCGAGGACGCTGATCCCGACGCTGGCCACGCCCTGGGGCTGGGCGACCGCAGCCGACCGGATCGACCCGGCGAGCAGCTGGGCCTTGAGTTCACGAGCGTTGTCGATGTGCACGAGACGTCCCCCTGTTGTCGGTACCTGATCACCCGGCGAACCGGGACGAGCACACCGTGCCACCGGCCTCCGACACAACCCCCTCACCCGTGATCTTGCGGGGACTCCCCGCAAGATCACGGATCAGCGGAGGCCGGCGAGGGTTTCGGCCTTGGCGACGGCCCGCTCCACCGACGCGATCGACGCCGGGTCGAACGTCTCCGCGACCCGCACCATCGCGGCCGCCTCGGCGACCTGCGCGCACGCGGTCGCGGTCCGGGTGACGGAACGGTGGACCTCCCCGGCCGCCCCGCCGGGGACGAGCAGCTGCGAGCTGGGGGAGTCGAGCTGCGCCTGCAGGCACCGGGCCCGCGCGGCCCGGGCCACGAGGTCCACCCGGGGGAGGAACTGCTCCAGCGCGTCCCGGGCGGGACCGGGCGGGGTGCCGTCGACGACCTGCTCGACCCGTCGCACCGCCCGCTCCACCCCGTGGTGGGCGCGCTGCCAGACGCCGTCCCCCAGGGGGTCCGGCGTCCGGCGCCAGAACGCGAGCTTCAGAGGTACTGCCCCGTCCCGGGCGGCTGGATGCGGGGCATGCCGTCGCCGCGCGGGGGGCCGGCGGGGTGCGGGGCCCCAGCCGGCAACGCCCGCCGCATCTCCTGCAGCTGCGCCTGCGCGGCCATCTGCTGGGCGACGAGCGCGGTCTGGATGCCGTGGAAGAGACCCTCCAGCCACCCGACGAGCTGGGCCTGGGCGATGCGCAGCTCGCTCTCCGAGGGCGTCTCACCCTCCGCGAACGGCAACGCGATCCGGCGCAGCTCCTCGACGAGCTCCGGGGCGAGACCGTCCTCGAGCTCATTGATGGAGCGCTCGTGGATCTGGGCCAGGCGGCTGCGGCCGGCCTCGTCCAGCGGCGCCGAACGCACCTCCTCCAGGAGCTGCTTGATCATGCTGCCGATGCGCATGACCTTCGCCGGCTGGGACACCATGTCGGCCGGTCCGGGCTCGCCGTCCTCGAGCGGTTCGGCGATGCCCATGCCCTGCGGGGTCACCACCACGACGCGCGGTTCGGGGCCGTCGGTGGTCTCACGGGGGGCGTCGGGCGGGGTCGGGTCGCCCGGGAAGGAGGTGGAGTCGGTCGAACCGGGGAATCCGGAGGTGGAGTCGGACATGACCCCATCCTGCCCTCAGCCCCGGCGGTGCACCTCTCGCGGGAGGCTGCGGGCCGCGCTCAGCACCGTCAGCGCCACGACCGCCCCGGCCACGACGTAGGACGTGCGCAACGAGGCGTCACCGGCGTAGACCACGACGAGCGCCGCGGCGCAGGCCGCCGGGACGACCAGCGACAGGGCCACCAGCCGGCCGCGCCGACGGTGGTCGCGGCTCGGCAGCACCTGCACCAGGCAGAGCACGATCGAGCCGACCAGCGCCGAGGCGAGCACGTCGCTGACCCGGTGCCAGCCGTCGGCGATGACGAAGGCCCCCATCGCGCCCGCGGCCGCCGCCCCCACCACCGCGACGGGCAACCGCAGCCAGCGCGGCGCCGCCACCAGCAGCCCCAGCGCCAGCCCGAGCACCGCCGACGTGTGACCGCTGGGCAGGCTGTTCGAGGACGCCGCGTAGCTCTCCGCGAGGTGCGGACGTTCCAGCAGCACGAGCTTCAGCAGCTCGGTCAGCCCCAACGTCCCCGCCGCGACGACCAGGCCCTGCACGGCGCGCCCGGGACGTCCCCGGACCAGGGCCAGGACACCGATGGCGACGAACCCGAACACCAGGTGCTGCGGCTGCAGACGTTCCGCGAGGTGGAACGCCCGGCCGAGCCAGCCGGCCGCGTCGCCCCGGGTCGCGAGGGCGTCGGTGTGCAGGTGGTTCTCGTGCAGCTGACCCGTCGCCGTCCGCACGCAGACGTAGTAGAGGACTCCGAGGGCCACGACCTGGCCCCACGCCCCGGCGAGCGCGACGAACGACCACGTCCGTCGCGCCCCGGGCGTGCGGGACGGGCTGTGCTGCTGCGAAGGCGCGGAGGTGACCACCCCTCCACTGTGCGGCACCAGGCACGGCGCTGCGCACCCGTGACGTGCAGGGAAGGTGAGCTTCCTGTGTCCTGCCGGGTCAGCGGGACGCGCGGTCCAGCGCCGAGAGTTCCTCGGCGTCCAGGACGAGGTCGAGGGCGGCCAGCAACGCCGGCAGCTGCTCGAGCGTGCGGGCGCTCGCGATCGGTGCGAGCACCGTCGGCTGCTGACGCAACCAGGCCAGCGCGACGCTCGCGACCTCGACACCGTGGGCGGCGGCCGCCGCGTCCAGCGCCGCGAGGACCTTCTCGCCCCTGGGTTCGTCGAGGTACTTCGCCGCCCCCGCCTGGCGCTGGGACTCGGCCAGCCGGCCGGGGCGGTACTTGCCGGTGAGGAAGCCGGAGGCCAGCGCGTAGTAGGGGATGGCGGCGAGACCGTTGTCCGCCACGACCTTCGCCGCGTCGCCCTCGTACTCCGCGCGCTCCACGAGGGAGTAGTTGTTCTGCAGCGCGACGTAGCTCGCGAAACCCTCCCGGCGCGAGGTCTCCAGCGCCTGCTCCAGGCGCGGGCCGGTGTAGTTCGAGGCCCCGATCGCGCGGACCTTGCCCGCCCGGACGAGTTCGTCGAACGCGCCGAGGGTCTCCTCGAGCGCGGTGTCCGGGTCGTCGGCGTGCGCCCAGTACAGGTCGATCCGGTCGGTCTGCAGCCGCTGCAGCGACTCGTCGACGGCCGCCCGGATCGTGTCCGCGGCGAGGCCCTCGCGGTCGGGCTTCTTGCCGACCTTGGTGGCCAGCACGACCTGGTCGCGCTTGCCGGACTTCGCGAACCAGCTGCCGATGATCGTCTCGGAGATCCCGGCCCCGCCCGCCGACCAGGCCGAGTAGACGTCGGCGGTGTCGACGAAGTCGCCGCCTCCCTCGACGAAGGCGTCGAGCACCCGGTGCGACTCCGCCTCGTCGGCGGTCCAGCCGAAGACGTTCCCGCCGAGGCTGAGCGGTCTCACGTCGAGTTCAGAGGTTCCGATGCGCGTCATGGTGCCCAGGCAACCACCCCGGGGGTGCCGACGCGCGTCGGCACCCCCGGACCTCAGAAGTCGGTGCTGGTGCTGAGGTCGCGCCAGACGTCCACCTCGGCCGCCCGCGCCTTGAGCACGCCGTCGATCGCGGTGACGGCGTCGGTGCCCAGGAAGATCGAGGCCGGGGCGTTCTCCGCCTCGGCGATCGCGATCATCGCCGCCGCCGCCTTCGCCGGGTCGCCCGGCTGCGTCCCGTGCGCGGTGTCGTTCTCCTTGCGGCGCTTGCCGGCCGTCTCCGCGTAGTCGCCGATCGCCTCGGCGGACTGCGTCAGCGAACGCCCCGCGAAGTCGGTGCGGAACCCGCCCGGCGCGACGATCGTCACCGAGATCCCCAGCGGGGCGAGCTCCTGGCGCAACGACCGCGACAACGCCTCCAGCGCCGCCTTCGCCGCCGCGTAGTACCCCGAGCCGGGCGGCGCGACGTGCGCACCGATCGAGGAGATGTTCAGCACCGTCCCGCTGCGGCGGGCCCGCATGCCCGGCAGGACGGCCTTCAGCATCGACGCGGCCCCGAAGACGTGCGTCGCGAAGAGGCGCTGCACGTCGTCGTCGTCACCCTCCTCGACGGCCGCGCGGTAGCCGTAGCCCGCGTTGTTGACGAGGACGTCGATCGCGCCGAACCGCTCCTCGGCCGCGCGAACGGCCGCGGCGACCTGGTCGGGGGAGGTGACGTCGAGCGCCAGGGCGAGGGCGTTGTCGGGTCTCGCGTCGGCGATGTCGGCGACCCGCGACGCGTCGCGGGCCGTGACGACGACGTTGTCGCCGCGTTCGAGGACGGCCTGGGCGAGCGAACGCCCCAGGCCGGTGGAGCAACCGGTGATGAACCACGTGGACATGCCCCGACCTTCCCAGGGGTTCGCTCCTCCTGCCAGACCGCGGCAGGGCCCCCCTCCCGTGCGGTAGGAAGAGGAGGTGCCCACGCTCACCGAAGGCGGCAACGCTCCGCTGACCGCGACCTCCGTCCGCGCGCACGTCACCGGCCCGGTCGACGTCACCGCCCTCGTCGTCAGCGCCGACGGCAAGGTCGCCGGCGACGCCGACATGGTCTTCTTCAACCAGCCCACCGCCCCCGGCGTCCGCCTCGACGGGACGGCGCTCGCGCTCGACCTCACCGCGCTGCGCCCCGGGGCGGACAAGGTCGTCGTGGTCGCCAGCCCCGCCACCGAGGGCGCCACCTTCGCCGGGACGAGCGTGAGCCTGCGGATCGAGGGGGCCGGGGAGGCAGTGGAGTTCACGCCCGCGCGGCTGGGGTCGGAGACCGTCGTCGTCCTCGCGGAGTTCTACCAGCGCGGCGGTGCCTGGAAGGTCCGCGCGGTGGGCCAGGGCTACGACAACGGCCTCGCCGGGTTGGCGGGCGACTTCGGGGTGGACGTCGACGACCCCGGGACACCCGCGCCGGAACCGGTGGTCCCGAAGGTCTCCTTCACCAAGGGCGAGGACCAGCTCCCGGTCGAGATGCGCAAGAACCTCAACCTGCGCAAGGAGAAGGTCGCCCTCGTCCTGACCAAGCACCGGATGACGGGGTTGCGGTGCCGGGTGATCGTCGTGCTCGACGTCTCCGGCAGCACGAGTTCGCTGTACCGCAAGGGCGTGTTCTCGCGGGCGGTCGAACGGGTCGCCCCCGTCGCGGCGCAGGTCGACGACGGCGCCGAGATGCAGGCCTGGGCGATGGGGGGCCGGGCGAAGCAGCTCGAGGACATCACCATCGCGACCCTGCCGCAGTGGATCGAGCGGTACACCGGCAAGCGCTACACCGAGGCCGAGGGCTGGAACAACGAGAAGGCCGCGATCGAGGACGTCGCCCGCTACGTCGCGAAGAACCGCCTCGACATCCCGACTCTCGTCCTGTTCTTCCACGACGGGGGCGTGACCGACAACCGCGGCACCGAGAAGGCGATCCGCGCCGTCGACCGCGAACCCGTCTTCTGGCAGTTCATCGGCATCGGACGCAGCGACTACGGGATCCTCGAGAAGCTGGACACCCTCGAGGGCCGGGCGCACGACAACACGGGGTTCTTCGCCCTCGACGACCTCGACGCCGTCGACGACGCGGAACTCTACGACCGGATCCTGCAGGAGTTCCCGGCCTGGATGCGGGCCTACTACCCCGCGGGAGCGCCTGCGCTGCAGGGACTCAGCTGAGCGCCGCACGGTCGAGGTGGTCGAGGACCTCGGCCCACGCACCGCTCGGCAGGTCGTCGCGGTCGAGGCCGGCACGCACGAGTCCCGCGAGTTCGGCGGCGGTCGGGGCGCTGGTCGCCCCGCCGAGCCGCTGCACCGAGACCGACCCGGCGAGGACGGCGAAGGCGACGGCGGTGCGCAGGTCCCAGCCCGCCGTGCGTGCTCCGCAGAAGGCGGCGACGAAGCAGTCGCCGGCGCCGGTGGGGTCGATCGCGGCGACGGGTGGGGCGAGGACCTCGCACCGTTCCCCGGTGCCCGCGTCGAGCGCGACGGCCCCGCGGGCCCCGCGGGTCACCACGACGACCCCGGTCCTGGCCGCCAGGGCCTCCAGGGCGTCGTCGGCGTTCCCCGTGCGGGTGTAGAGCCTCGCCTCGTCCTCGTTGGGGACGAACGCGTCGACCTCGGCGAGGCGGTCGAGGGTCGCGGGGTCCCACCGGCCCGTGTCGTCCCAGCCCACGCCACCGACGACGAACGTGCCCTGTGAGCGCAGGTCGCGGACCCACGCCGGGATGCCCTCGGCGATCCCGACGTGGCAGGCCGCCACCCGCGGCAACGCCCGGGGCAGCGACTCCGGCAGCCAGGTGGCGCGTTCCTCGTAGGTGATGAAACTGCGTTCCGCCGCGTTCGTCAGCGCGACCGTGACGGCGGTGTGGGCGTCGGGGAGTTCCGCGAGCCAGTCGAGGCGGAGCCCGGGTTCGGCGCCGAGCTGGGCCCGCACCGCGCCGCCGAAGACGTCCGGCCCGACGGCCCCCACGAGGGCGGTCCCGAACCCGAGGCGGGCGCCGGCGACGGCGCGGGTGGCCGTCCCGCCGGCGGTCACGGTGAAACCGTCGGCGAACACCTCCGCGCCGGGCAGGGGCGCCTCCACCCCGGACATCACGAGGTCGCAGAACACCCGGCCACCGAAGACGAGGTCGAGCTCGGTCACGGGACACCCCTCGATTCACTGATCGTTCGTGCAGGTCGGTTCGCCAGAGACTAGTCAAGGATGCGCGTTCGGTCATATCCTCCCTGCGTGAACGAGCAACGAGGGGCTGTCGAGTGAAGCTGGCGATCCTGGGCGGGGGCGGCTTCCGGACCCCGTTCGTCTGGCAGGCGCTGCTGCGCGACCGGGGGTTCCCGCGCATCACGACCGTGACGCTGCAGGACACCAGCGAGGCGCGCCTCGCGGGCATGCGCGCCGTGCTGGAGCAGCTGTCCGAGGGCTTCCCCGATCCGCCGCGTCTGCAGACCACGACCGACCTCGACCGTGCCGTCGAGGGCAGCGACTTCGTCTTCGCGGCCGTCCGCGTCGGGGGGCTCGAAGGGCGCTGCGCCGACGAACGGGTCGCCCTCGACCTCGGGGTGCTCGGCCAGGAGACGACGGGTCCGGGCGGGCTCGCCTACGCGCTGCGCACCGTCCCGTTCATGCTCGACGTCGCGGAGCGGGTGAAGCGCCTCGCCCCGGACGCCTACTTCCTGAACTTCACCAACCCCGCCGGCATCATCACCGAGGCCCTCCAGGGCGTCCTCGGGGACAAGGCGCTCGGCATCTGCGACACCCCGTCCGGCCTCGGCCGCCGGGTCGCCCTGCTCCTCGGCCACGACCCCGACCACGCCCGCCTCGACTACGTCGGCCTGAACCACCTCGGCTGGCTGCGACGGGTCGAGGTCGGCGGCCGGGACGTGCTCCCGGACCTGCTCGGCGACGACGGACTGCTGGCCCAGCTCGAGGAGCAGCACGTCTTCGGCGCCCCGTGGCTCAAGGCCTTCGGCGCCGTCCCCAACGAGTACCTCTACTACTGGTACCGCAACGCCGAAGCCGTCGCGCGCATCCGGGAGTCCGCCATGACCCGGGGGGAGTTCCTGCTCAAGACCCAGGGCGAGTTCTTCGACGCCCTGCCGCACGCGGGTTCCGGCGCCGCGAAGTTGTGGCGCGACACCGTCCTCGACCGCAGCGCGAGCTACATGGCCGAGGCCAAGGGCGGTGAGCAGGGCGCTCCCGAGAACCCCGAGCCGCCGGAGACCGATCCGTCCCAGCAGGGCTACGCCGGGGTGGCGCTGGCCGTCATGGCCGCCATCAGCCGCGACGAACCCTCGACCGCGATCCTCAACGTGCGCAACGGCTCGACCATCGCCGGACTGCCGGCCGACGCGGTCGTCGAGGTCCCCGTGGCCGTCGACGGCAGCGGGGTCCGCCCGTTCGCGACGCCGGCCCCGGACCTGCACCAGCTCGGGTTGATGCAGCAGGTGAAGGCCGTCGAACGCCACGTCATCGCGGCCGCCGTCCACGGTGACCGCTCCGAGGCATTGCTGGCCTTCGCGACCCACCCGCTGGTCCGTTCCACCGACGTCGCCGAGAAGCTGCTCGCCGGCTACGTCGAGCGGATCCCCGAGGTCGCGGCCGTGTTCGACCGTCCCTGAGTCGGTCTGAACCGGCCCTGATCCGGCCCTGAACCAGCCCCCCCGCCGCGCCCAGAAACTCATCGAGGAGAAACCCCGTGCACGACGACCTGACCCTGGTCGAGGGGCGCGTCCACCGCGTCCTGACCCACCGCATCCGTCCCGCCGTCCACTCCCACCGGGTGCCGATGACCCTGTCGGCCTGGCTGGTGCCGGACGAGCCGGTCCCGGCCACCGAGGCCGTCGCCGCACTGGCGGCCGGGGAGTTCGGCGGGTTCGCGATCGGGACGACGTGGGGCCGGCCGTGGTCGACGACGTGGGTGCGCGCGCAGGCCGAGGTCCCCGCGGAGTGGGCCGGTCGCCGGGTCGAGGCCCACTTCGACCTGGGTTTCGTCGGCGACTGGCCGGGCAACCAGGCCGAGGCGCTGGTCCACACCCTCGACGGTATCCCGATCAAGGGGGTCGCCCCCGACAACCAGGTCGTGCCCGTCGTCCGCGACGCGCAGGGCGGGGAGACCGTCGACTGGCTGCTCGAGATGGCCGCCAACCCCGACGTCATGGCCGACGACATGAAGCCGACCCCGCTGGGGGACAAGGCGACCGCGGGCGAGAAGCACCTCTACACGATGAAGGTCGCCGACCTCGTCGTCCTCGACGAGGAGGTGTGGATGCTGGCCGTGGACGTCGAGGTCCTCGACGACCTCATGCGCCACCTCCCCGGGAACGAACCCCGCCGCTACGAGATCGCCCGCGCCCTCGACCGCGCGCTGGACGCCCTCGACCTCGACGACGTCTCGGGCACCGCGACGGCGGCCCGGGCGCAGCTCGCGGACGTGCTGTCCTCCCCGGCCGTGCGCAGCGCCCACACGCTCTCCTCGGTCGGCCACGCCCACATCGACTCGGCCTGGCTGTGGCCGCTGCGCGAGACGAAGCGCAAGACGTCGCGCACGTTCGCCAACGTCACCGCCCTGGCGCAGGAGTACCCGGAGTTCGTCTTCGCCTGCTCCCAGGCCCAGCAGTACGCGTGGGTGAAGGAACGCTCGCCCGAGGTCTACGCCCGCATGCAGGCCGCGGCCCGCGCCGGGCAGTGGGTCCCCGTGGGGGGCATGTGGGTCGAGGCCGACGGGAACCTGCCCGGGGGCGAGGCCCTCGTCCGCCAGTTCGTCACCGGCAAGTCCTTCTTCCGCGAGGAGTTCGGCGTCGACTGCAAGGGCGTGTGGCTGCCCGACTCCTTCGGCTACTCCGGCGCCTACCCGCAGATCGCCCGCCTCGCCGGGATGGAGTGGTTCCTCACCCAGAAGATCTCCTGGAACCAGACGAACAAGTTCCCGCACCACACCTTCCGCTGGGAGGGCATCGACGGGTCGCAGATCTTCACCCACTTCCCGCCCGTCGACACCTACAACGCGATCTTCTCCGCCGAGGAGCTGACGCACGCCGTCGCGAACTACTCCGAGAAGGGCCGCGGCACCCGCTCCCTCGCGCCGTTCGGCCACGGTGACGGCGGTGGCGGTCCCACCCGCGAGATGCTGGAACGGGCCCGGCGCTTCGCCGACCTCGAGGGTTCGCCCAAGGTGAAGGTCGAGGACCCGAACCGGTTCTTCGCCGACGCCCGTGCGGAGTACCCCGACGCCCCCGTCTGGGCGGGGGAGCTCTACCTGGAGCTGCACCGGGCGACCTACACCAGCCAGGCCCGCACCAAGGCGGGGAACCGCCGCAGCGAGCACCTGCTGCGCGAGGCGGAACTCTGGGCGACGACGGCCGCGCTGAACGTCCCCGGCTACGCCTACCCCCACGCCGAGCTCGACCGGCTGTGGAAGATCGTCCTGCTGCACCAGTTCCACGACATCCTCCCGGGTTCCTCCATCGCCTGGGTGCACCGCGAGGCCGAGGCGACCTACGGGCAGGTCCGCACCGACCTCGAACGGCTCGTCACCGAGGCCGTGACCGCGCTCGGCACCGGCTCGCGGGTCCTGCTGAACACCGCCCCGCACGAGCGGACCGACGTCGTCGACGGCGCCCTCGTCCGGGTGCCGGCCTCCGCCGCCGTGGTCCTCGCCGACGCGGGCACGGACGTCGTGGTTCCCGTCACCGTGCAGGCGCAGGACGGGGTCACGACCCTGGCCAACGGCACCCTCACGGTCGTCGTCGACGCCGACGGGTTGCTGTCCTCCGTCGTCGACGAGGTCAACGACCGCGAGGTCCTGGCCCCCGGGACCCGCGGGAACCTGCTGCAGCTGCACAGCGACTTCCCGAACAACTGGGACGCGTGGGACGTCGACCAGCACTACCGCAACCGGGTCGTCGACCTCGTCGCGGCCGACGAGGTGAGCGTGGTCGAGGACTCCCCGCTGCGGGCCCGCGTCCGCGTCGTGCGCACCGTGCGGAACTCGCGCATCGTGCAGGAGTACGTGCTGAGCGCCGGGTCCGACCGCCTCGACGTGCGCACCGAGATCGACTGGCACGAGCAGGAGAAGTTCCTCAAGGCCGCGTTCCCGCTCGACCTGCACGCGGCGGTCAGCTCCTCCGAGATCCAGTTCGGCCACGTGCAGCGCTCCACGCACACCAACACCAGCTGGGACTACGCCCGGTTCGAGACGGCCATGCACCGCTGGGTCCACGTCGCCGAACCCGGCTACGGGGTCGCGGTCGCCAACGACGCCACCTACGGCCACGACACGACCCGCGCCGCTCGCGAGGACGGCGGGTCCACCACGACCGTGCGGCTCTCCCTCGTCCGCGGCCCCCGGATGCCTGACCCGCAGGCCGACCAGGGCACGCACGTCCTGTCGTACTCCCTCGTCCCGGGGGCGCGGATCGCCGACGCCGTGCGCAGCGGCTACGACCTCAACCTGCCGCTGCGCGTCGTCGACGGCCCGGCGGAACTGCCCGCCGCACCGGTCACCGTCACCGGGTCCGGCGCCACGCTGGAGGCCGTGAAGCTCGCCGAGGACGGTTCCGGCGACGTGATCGTCCGGATCTACGAGGCGTGGGGCGCCCGCGCCAAGGGGGAACTGCGGACCTCGTTCGACCTCGGCGAGGTCACCGTCGTCGACCTCCTCGAGGACCCCGCGCAGGACGGGACCGCGGCCGCGCGGGGGATCGCCTCGCTGCTCGAGGACGGGAGCGTCGGTTTCGCGCTGCGCCCGTTCGAGGTCCTCAGCCTGCGGTTGGCCCGCGCGTGAGCGACGGTCAGCCCCCGGTGTGGCTCGACCCCGAGCACGTCGGCCGCCGCCGGGAACCGCTGTCGACGCTGCGTCGCGCCGTTCCCGACGACGGTGCGACCTGCGTCGACCTCGACGGCGACTGGGAGTTCCAGCTGCGCCCGCGCCCCGACGCCGCTGCGGGGGAGCGGTGGCTGACGGCGCAGGTCCCCGGCTGCTGGACCACCGAACCCTCGCTGTGGGGTGAGGTCCCCGACCCGCCCTGGTACACCAACGACCGGATGCCGTGGCCGGACCTGCCGCCGACCCCGCCGACGGAGCACAACCCGACGGGGGTCTACCGGCGTTCCGTCGAGGTTCCCGCCGCGTGGGCCGGGCAGCGGGTGCTGCTGCACGTCGGCGCGGCGGAGAGCGTCCTGCTCGTCCGGGTCGACGGCCACGACGTCGGCAGCAGCACCGACTCCCACCTGGCCGCGGAGTTCGACGTCACCGCGTGGGCCGCGCCCGGTGCGAGCGTGCAGGTCGAACTCACCGTGGTGAAGTGGTCGGCCGCGACGTTCGTCGAGGACCAGGACCAGTGGTGGCACGGCGGCCTCACCCGCTCGGTGCGGCTGGTCACCCGCCCCCTGCTGCACCTGTCCGACGTCCGCACCGTGGCCCGGGCCGACGGTCGCCTCGACGTCGACGTCCGGGTCGGTTGCGACGAGGGACGACTCCCCGACGGGTGGCGGGCCGCCGCCCGGCTGGCGGGCTCCGAGCTCGCCTTCGACGCCGCGGCGCACGCCCGCGACCTCGACGACGAGCGGATCTCCCTGTACCGGGGCCGGGCCCGCTTCGCGGGACTCTTCCCCGGGATCGCGACGTGGACCGCGGAGACGCCCGTCCTGCACGAGCTGACCGTCGAACTGCGCGACGCCGCGGGGGCCCTCGTGGACTCCGTGGTGCAGCGGGTGGGTTTCCGGACCGTCGAGGTCATCGGGGCGGACCTGCTGGTGAACGGCCGCCGGATCTTCGTGCGCGGGATGAACCGCCACGACCGCGATCCGCTCACCGGCCGGGTCGTCACGCGCGAGCAGGTGCGCGAGGAGCTGCTGACGCTGAAGCGGTTCGGGTTCAACGCGGTCCGGACCTCGCACTACCCGAACGACCCGGTGTTCTACGACCTCACCGACGAGCTGGGGTTCTACGTCGTCGACGAGGCGAACGTCGAGTCCCACGCCTGGGCCCACGAGATCTGCGACGACCCCGCCTACCTGCCGGCGTTCACCCAGCGGGTGGCGCGCATGGTGCGCCGCGACCGGAACCACCCCAGCGTCGTCATCTGGTCGCTGGGCAACGAAAGCGACTACGGCGCCAACCACGACGCCGTCGCGGCCTGGATCCGTCGCGACGACCCGACCCGGCCCGTCCAGTACGAAGGGGCGATCAAGGACGACTGGAACGCGGGGTTCGCCGCGAGCGACATCGTCTGCCCCATGTACGCCCACATCGGGCAGATGGTCGACCACGTCACCCAGAACCCGCCGATCCGTCCCGTGATCCAGTGCGAGTACTCCCACGCGATGGGAAACTCCAACGGGTCGCTGGCGGAGTACTGGCAGGCCATCGAGTCGCTGCCCGGCCTGCAGGGCGGGTTCGTCTGGGAGTTCGCCGACCACGGCATCCTGCAGCGCAGCGCCGACGGCCTCCCGGCCGGCCGGGCCGGAGCGGGGGCGTTCGCCGACGGCGTCCCCGCCGAGGGTTTCCGCTGGGCCTCCGGCGGCGACTTCGGCGACACCCCGAACGACGGGGCCTTCTGCCTGGACGGGATGACGTTCCCGGACGGCACCGCGAAACCCGCGATGTTCGAGCACCGTGAGCTGAGTTCCCCCGTCCGGTTGTCCGTCGTGGACGGTGACGTGCGGATCCGCAACGCCCTCGACTTCTCGGGTCTGGGTCACCTGCGGGCGCAGTGGCGCCTCGACGCGACGGACGGGACTTCGCTGACGGTTCCCGCCGTCCTGCCCGACCTCGCCCCCGGGTGCAGCGCGGTCGTCGCCCTCCCCGCCGAGGTCGTCGCGGCCGGGAGCGGCGAGCGGTGGTTGCAGCTGCTGCTCAGCCAGGCCGCGGACACCCCGTGGAACCCGGCCGGGGCCGAGGTGAGCCGTCCGGCCGTGCGGTTGGCCGACGTCGTGGTGGCGCAGGAGGCCGTCTGGTCCCCGGCGTCCGTGGACGACGAGGGACGGGTCTCCTTCCCCGGTCTGCCCACCCGTCCGGAACTCACGCTGTGGCGCGACCCGACCGACAACGACGTCATCGCCGGCGACGCCGAACGGTGGATCGCCGCCGGCCTCGAGCAGACCGGGGCCGTCGTGGAGAGCGTCCGGGCGGACGGTGACGCGACCGTCGTCGTCTCCCGGCTCAAGACCGCCGTGGGCGACGTCGTGCACACCCAGCGGTTCCGGGTGGCCGGCGACGTCCTGGGCTGCGAGGACACCGTCGAGGTCCCCGAGGGCCTCGACGACCTGCCTCGCATCGGGGTCCGGCTCGCCCTCCCCGTCGCCGACGTGGCCCGCTGGTTCGGGACCGGTCCGTGGGAGACCTACCCCGACCGCTGCACCGCCCCGACCGGCTGGCACGAGCTGCCGGTGGCCGGGCTCGGCGTGCCCTACGTGCGCCCGCAGGAGAACGGTGGCCGCACCGGCGTCCGCGAACTCCACCTGGGTGGGGTGCGGTTCTCCTTCGACCAGCCGGTGCACGCCACGGTGACGGCCTCCGGCGTCACCCTCGACGTGCGTCACCGCGGTCTCGGATCGGCGTCGTGCGGTCCGAACGCGCTGCCGCAGTTCCGGATCGGTGCGGGGACGCACTCGTGGTCCTGGAGCGTGCGGGCGCGGTGAAACTGCTGCTCATCGGCCTCGACGGGATCCGGGTCGACCTCGCCCTGCCGGACGTCGTCGCCGCGGACCCGGGGTTCGCCGAACCCGACCACCCGGGCGACCCCCGGTTCGCGGCGTCCGGTCCGCCACCGGAGCTCGCCCCCGGGAACCCCGGCGCACCGGTCGCGCCGACGCTGGAGCGCCTCGCCGCCGGGGGCCGGGTGGTCCCGGTGTGGATGACCCCGCCGACGGACTCCGGTCCCGGGTGGGCGTCGTTGCTGACGGGCACGACCCACGAGGAGAACAACGTCTGGTGGAACGAGTTCGTCGGTCATCGGCTCGCCCGCTGTCCCGACCTGCTCTCCCGGGTGTTCTTCGCCGATCCGCGGGCCCGCACCCTCGCCGCGTCCACGTGGGCCGGGCTGGTCGACCCGAGCGGCCCGGGGCCGGTGGTCCACACCCGGCCCGACCAGCACGTCGGGGGCCAGCACCAGCTGTTCGCGGCCACCGACTTCGGTGACGGGTGCCGTTCCGCGGACCGGCAGGTGAGCAGCCGCGCGGCGTGGGTCCTGAACCACGAGGGACCCGACGCCGCGTTCGTGTACTTCGAGGGCGTGGACGAGGCCGGTCACCGGTACGGCTCGGCCGGGGCGGAGTACCTCGAGGCGTTGCGCGCCGTGGACGAGCACGTCCGGTTCCTCGTGAAGGCCGTCGCGGAACGGGTGGAGCAGCTGGGTGAGGACTGGCTCGTCGCCGTGACGACCGACCACGGGCACAAACCCGAGGGCGGTCACGGTGAGGACGAGACGGTCGTCCGCCGTTCGTTCCTGCTCGTCCACCGCCTCGGCGGCGCGGTGCCCGCGGTGGTGGCCGACGCCACGACGTTGGGCAGCCACGAGGTGGCGCCGCTGCTGCTGGCGGCGGTCGGGGTGGTGCCCGGGGAGTTCCGGGCCGGGCACCCGGTCGGGCAGGTGCGCGACGTCGCGTCGACCGGGCCGACGCGCGACCTGCGCTACGAGTGGTGAACGACCTCGCGCGTGACCTCGCGCGCGACCTCGACGGTGACCCCGCCGAGACCGAGCGCCTCGTTCGTCCGGGTTTCCGGGGCCACGTCCGTGATGAGGTGGTGGTAGGCGCCGACGTCGCAGACGGTCGCCGTGCCGCTGCCGGGGAACTTCGAGGAGTCGGCGAGCATGACCACCTCGTCCGCGGCGGCGATCATCGCGCGTTTCACGGGGACCTCGTCGGTGACGGTGTCCACCGAGTGGCCGCTGCGGCGGATGCCGCTCGTCCCCAGGAGCAGGACGTCGGCGCGCACCTGGCGCAGGCTCTCCTCCGTGAGGTAGCCCACCAGGGAGCGGTGGGCCGGGCGCACCGCGCCGCCGAGCAGCACGAGGTCGACGGTGGGGTCGTCGACGAGTTCGGTGAAGACGGCCAGGTTCCGGGTGATGACGGTGAGGGGACGGCCGTGCAGGTAGCGGGCCACCCGGCCCACCGTCGTCCCGATGTCGAGCAGGACGGACTGGCCGTCCTCGATGCGTGCGGCCGCGGCGCGGGCGATGGACTCCTTGTGGTCGGCCTGCCGGTCGACGAGGTCGGCGTAGACGTCGTCGCGCAGGTCGACGGGTCGTGCCCCGCCGTGGACGCGCTTCAGCAGGCCGGCGTCGTCGAGCTTCACCAGGTCCCGGCGGATGGTGGCCTCCGACAGGCCGAGGCGGTCCACCAGTTCCGACACCGTGGCCGGTCCCTGGTTGCGGACGACCTCGACGATCGCTTCGCGTCGCTCCTTCGCTTGCACGTTCGACAGAATACCTTGCGCGTTCGCGCATCTGGCAAGTACCGTTCGCGCAATCTCGTCGATGAGAGTCGCGGCAGTTGCGCGATCGCTCACGATGATCAGACGTCGAGAAGGGTCTCGCCATGCTGCTTTCCCGTCGCAACCTCCTCCTCGGTTCGGGGCTGGCGGCCCTGGGGGCCGGGTCACTGTCCGCCTGCTCCACCAGCGCCGGCAGCTCCGGCGGTGGAGGCTCCTCGAGCGGCCTCGGCATCTGGTACTGGAACGGTGGCCTGAGCGACAAGGTCGTCGAGGCGGCCAAGACCCAGTTCCCCAAGGACGACATCAAGCCCAACAAGGTCGGCGGCGACTTCAAGCAGAAGCTGCAGACCACTCTGACCGGTGGCTCCTTCATCCCGCAGGTCACCGGGGTCAAGGGCGAGGACATGCCCTTCTTCCGCTCCGTGGCCGACAAGTTCACCGACCTCAACCAGTTCGGCGCCAAGGACATCGCGTCGACGCAGCTCGCGTGGAAGTGGGCCGAGGCGCAGACCAGCGACGGCAAGCAGCTCGGCTTCCCGATCGACATCGGGCCGACCGCGACGTTCTACCGCGCTGACATCCTCGAACAGGCCGGCCTGACGTCCGACCCCACGGCCGTCGCCGCCGCCACCTCCACCTGGGACGACTTCTACGCCTTCGGCCAGGAGCTGCACGGCAAGGTCCCGGCCAGCTTCCCGGTCCCCTCCCTCGCGACGGTCTTCCAGATCATCGTCGGCCAGCTGTCCGACCGATTCGTCAGCAAGGACAACGCCTTCACCGGCGGCAGCGACGAGATGAAGCAGGCCTGGGACACCACGGTCAAGGCGCAGGCGCTGGGCATCAACGCCAACGCCGCGCAGAACCTCGGCCCCGGCCTGGCCTCCGGCCTCATCGCCATGGACCTCGGCGCCGCCTGGCACGCGCTCGACATCTCCGACGCCGCCCCCGAGACCAAGGGCAACTGGCGGGTGGCCAACAACCCCGTCAAGCCGACGAACTTCGGTGGCTCGTTCCTGACGATCCCGGCGGCGACGAAGGACAAGCAGGCCGCCTTCGACGTCATCAAGTGGATCCTCGGCACCGACAACCAGGGCCAGGCCTTCACCGACGCCACCATCTTCCCCGCCGACCCCGCGGCGTGGAAGCTGCCCGCGCTCACCGGCGGTGACGAGTTCTTCGGCGGCCAGAAGACCATCGACATCTTCGGCCCCGCCGGCGAGAAGGTCCCCGCGCAGTACGTCGCGGCGTCCGACTCCGCCGTCTCGGCCGCGTACTACAACGAGCTGACGAACGTCGAGGCCAACGGCAAGAACGCGGACCAGGCCTGGACCGACGCCGTCGCGGCCGCGAAGGACATCGCGTCGCGCCAGGGCGTGAAGTGAGCTCGGCCAGCCTCGACCGAGGCTTCCGGCGCAGTCGGTCGCGACCCCCGGGTCAGAAGCCGGCCGTGACCGGCGCCAAGAGGAACCCCCTGCGGTTCTGGCCGCAGTACGTGGCCGTCAGTCCGTTCTTCCTGCTCTTCACGGCGTTCGGTCTGTTCCCCCTGGCGTTCTCGGCGTGGCTGGCCTTCCACCGGTGGGACGGGATCAACCCGGTCACGTTCGCCGGGTTCGACCAGTTCCGGTTCCTGCTGGCGGACGCGACGTTCCGCAAGGCCGTCGTCAACACGATCATCATCTGGATCATGGCCACGGTACCCATGCTCTTCATGGCGCTCGGGCTGGCGTCGATGCTGAACTCGGTCAAGCGGTTCAAGACCCTCTACCAGGTCGTCCTCTTCCTGCCGAGCGTCACCTCCATCGTCGCGGTCGTGATCTTCTTCAAGGCGATCTTCGACAACCAGGTCGGCGTCGTGAACCAGGTGCTCGGCGCGATCGGTCTGCCGGCGGTCGAGTGGCTCAACGGGTACTGGACGATCAAGATCGTCCTGGCCGTCATCATGACCTGGCAGTGGGTCGGGTACAACGCGATCATCTACTACGCCGGTCTGCAGGCCATCTCGGGTGAGGTGTACGAGGCGGCCAAGCTCGACGGCGCCGGGGTGCTGCGCACCTTCTGGTCCATCACCGTCCCGCTGCTGCGGCCGGTCATCATCTTCACCGTCGTCGTCTCGACGATCGGCGGGATGCAGACCTTCGCCGAACCCCAGGTCCTCTTCGGGTCCAACGCCTCGATCAACCCCAACAGCGGCGGACCTGGTCAGGCCGGTCTCACGATGGTCCTGTACTTCTACCAACAGGCCTTCAACAACAACAACTACGGCTACGGCGCAGCCATCGCCTACGCGGTGTTCGCCGTCGTCGCCGTGTTCGCCCTCATCAACTGGCGGATCACCGCCCGTGCGGAGAAGTGACGGAGATGGCTGCTCACGACACGGCGACGCTGGACCGGAAGAGCCCGTCCCGCCGCACCACGGTCCCGAAGAACAAGGGCGTCCGCAGCGCCGGCAAGTGGGCGCACCTGCCACTGGTCCTCGCCACGCTGCTGCTGCTCTTCCCGTTCTACTGGACCGTGGTCATGGCCACGAACACGAACGCCGACTACTACGCCACTCCGCCCAAGGTGGTCCCCGGCACGCACCTGCTGGAGAACATCGGCTCGGTGCTGACGAGCATCAACTTCTTCGGGTCGATGGCCAACACCGCCATCGTCGCCGTCTCGGTCACGCTGCTCGTGCTCTTCTTCGACTCCCTCGCGGCCTTCGCCTTCGCCAAGTACGACTTCCCGGCGAAGAAGTTCCTCTTCGGGCTCATGCTCGCGTTCTTCATGGTCCCGGCCCAGCTGTCGACCGTTCCGCAGTTCATCACCATGATCCAACTGGGCTGGGTGGGCACGCTGCAGGCGCTCATCATCCCGGCCGCGGCCAACGCCTTCGGCATCTTCTGGATGCGCCAGTACATCTCGACCTCGATCCCGGACGAGATCCTGGACGCCGCCGTCGTGGACGGGTGCGGGTTCTTCCGCCAGTACCTCTTCGTGGTCCTGCCGGTCATCCGACCGGGCCTGGCCTTCCTCGGCATCTACACGTTCGTCCAGGCGTGGAACGACTACGTGTGGCCGCTCATCGTCCTCATCAACCCGGACATGCTGACGCTGCAGGTGGCGCTGTCGCAGCTCAACGCGACCCGCAGCACGGACTACGCGGTCGTCATGGCCGGGGCGGTGCTGGCGATCATCCCGCTCGTCGTCGTGTTCCTCGCCTTCTCCAAGCAGTTCGTCGCCGACTCCGTCAAGGGTGCGGTGCGCTGATGGCGGCAGCCGTCCTGCGGGCCGCCCGGCCCGAGGACCGGGACGAGGCCGAGGCCCTGGCGGGCGCGGCGTTCTCCGCCGACCCACCCCGACCCGGGCCCGAGGTGGCGGGAACCTCGGAGGTGCTCCGTCGCGTCGCCGAGGACCCGGCCGACGGCCGGTTGCTCGCCACCTCGACGGCCCGGCTCTGCGGGCAGTGGTGGGGAGGGCGCCGGGTTCCCGCCGTCGCCCTGGGCGGGGTCGCGGTGGACCTCACCGCACGGGGCCGGGGTGTCGGTCGCGCCCTGCTGACCGACACCTTCGACGCGGCCCAGGCGGCGGGGGCGTCGCTGGTCGCGCTCATCCCCTCCACCCACGAGTTCTACCGGAAGGCCGGCTGCGGGATCGCCGGTCGCCGGTCGGTCTACGCCATCGACACCCACGAACTGCGCACCCTGCCCCGCCCGGCCGACACACCGGTCTACCGCCGGGCGACGTCCGACGACGTTCCGGCCGTCGCCGCGCTCGTGGCGGCGCACGCGGCCCGCACCAACGGCGTGCTCGACCACGACGCGTCCACCGGGTCCGCCGTGCAGTACGTCGCCGTCCGCGACGACGTGGTGGTCGGCTGGTGCGCGCTCGGGCGGCGAGCCTCCGAACGCGGGAACTACACCGTCACCGTGCTCGACCTGGTCGGCGCGGACCCCGCCACCGAACTCGCCCTCTGGCGCGACCTGGTCGCCGACGAACCCAGTGCCCGCCAGGTCCACGCCCTGCTCCCGGCGGGCAGCCTGCTGGAGAACCACCTGCCCCGCCAGACCGAACCCGTCGAGGACGCGACCTGGATGCTGGGTCTGCTCGACGTCCCCGCCGCGCTGGCGGGTCGCGGCTACCCGCGCGGGGTGCGGACCCGGCTGACCCTGGACGTCGGTTCCGACGTCTGGAGCCTCGACGTCGCCGACAGTTCCGCCCGGGTGGCGGCGGGCGCGCAGGCGGGCCCCCGGGTCCGTCTCGGCCTCGCCGACCTCGCCTCCGTCTACGCCGGCCACCTCGACCCGCTGAGCGCCCACCACGCAGGTCTCCTCGAGGGGGACGAGGCCGCCGTGGAGTCGTTGCGCACGCTGTTCGCCGGTCCGCCGGCCGTCCTCGCCCGACCCTTCTGAACCGCTGGAGAGACCCGTGACACTGCGCTGGGGAGTCCTCGGACTCGGCACCATCGCCCGGGCGGTCCACCTGCCGCTCATCGCCCGCCTGCCCGGGCACGAACTCGTCGCGCTCGCCGACCTCGACCCGGACCGCAGCGCGGAACTCGCCGCCCGGTACGGAGCCCGTGCGCTGGACGCCGCCGGGTTGTTCGCGGCCGACGACGTCGACGCGGTCCTCGTCGCCACCCCCGGGCGGCACGCCGCGCACGCGGTGACGGCGCTGCGCGCCGGGAAGCACGTGCTCGCCGAGAAACCCTTCGCCCTCTCCGCCGACGAGGCCGAGGAGGCCGCCGAGGTCGCGGCGGCGACGGGGTTGGTGCTGCAGGTCGGGTACATGAAGGTGCACGACCGCGCCGTGACGACGGCGGTGGAGGCCCTGCCGGAGATCGGGGACGTGCGCCTCGTCCAGATCAGCGTGCGCCACCCCGTCGACGGCCCTCAGGTGGACCACCTCCGACTCAGCGCACCCGGCCCGCTGCCCGCGGGTGCCGCGGAACTCATCGCGGCCGACGACGTCGCCGAGAACCGTGCGCTGGACGTCTCCGTCGGGGCGGACGCCTCGCCCGCCGTGCGTCGGTTGTTCCGCTCGGTGCTGTGCGGTTCCGTGGTCCACGAGTTCTCGCTGCTGCGCTCCCTGGGTTTCGGTCTGCCGACGTTCGACCACGCCGACCTGCTGGCCTGGGAGGGCGGTGCCCCGCCCACGGTGTTCGCGACCGGCAGGTTGGAGAACGGCGCCCGGTTCGTCCTGGACTGGGCGTGGACCCCCGACCGCCCGGACTACCGCGAGACCGTCCGCATCACCGGTTCCGCCGGCGACGTGGAGATTGGGGTGGCGCCGCCGTACCGCCTCGACGCGACGTCCACCGTCACCGTGGTCTCCCCGCACGGTGAACGTCGCCCGGTGCTGGCGGCCGACGGGGCGTTCCAGCGCCAGCTCGAATCCTTCGCCGACGCTGTCGGGGGTGGAACCCCGCACCCCCACGCGGGGGTGGAGGGCGCGCTCGCCGACCTGCGGTCGATGCAGCAGCTCCTGGCGGTCCTCCCGTGACCCCGTGGATCGCCAGTGCCCCGGTGAGCTTCGGGGTCTGGGGGCCGCACGTCGGCCCGGCCGACGGGGACGGGAACGACCTGCTGGCCGCCATGGCCGCGGCCGGGTACCGGGGGAGTGAACTCGGCCCGACGGGCTACCTCGGCGACCCCGACCGGACCGCCGACCTCTTCGCCGCGCACGGGCTCGTCCCGGCCGGCGTCTACGTCGGCCTGGAACTCGCCGCGGGACGGTGGAACGAGGAGGCGCGGAAGGGTTTCCACCTCGCCTGCGCCACCCTGCGGGCGACGGTGGACCGGAGTTCCGCCCCCGGCGCGCCCCCGGCGCCGATCGTCCTCGCCGACGACGGCGCGCCCGGTCTCGACGCGCCGCGGAACCCCGCCGACCGGTCCTCCGGACTGGACGACACCGCCTGGGCGGCAGCGGTCCGCGTCCTCGCCGAGGCCGCCGCGATCTGCGCCGACCACGGCCTGCCGACGACGTTCCACCCGCACCTGGGGACCTTCGTGGAATCGGGGTGGGAGGTCGAGCGCCTGCTCGCGACGACGGACCTCACCGTCGTCCTCGACACCGGTCACGCCCTGCTGGCCGGCACCGACCCGGTGGCGGCGGTGACGGCGTGGGGTTCCCGCGTCGACCACGTCCACCTCAAGGACGTCCGCCTCGAGCCCCTGCGCCGGGCACGCGTCGCGGGGCCCGCCCCGTTGCGGTCGTGGTGGTCGGAGGCGAACGTGGTGTTCGGGCAGGGCGACGTGGACCTGCCCGGCGTCGTGACGGCCCTGCAGCGCAGGAACTACGCGGGGTGGCTCGTGGTGGAGCAGGACGTCGCCCCGCACGGCGGGCCGCAGCTCGAGGAGTTCTGCGACGACCAGCAGCACAACCTCGACACGCTGACGGCGATGGTGTCGCAGGACGACCGGTGACCCGGGCGGCGCACGAGTTCCTGCTCGTCGACGCCCTCGCGAAGGTGTTCCCCGACGAGAGACCACGGGAACTCCTGTCGTCCGAACCCCTGACGGTGTACGCGGGGGAGACGGCGTCGTTCCAGGTCGCCTGGCGGGCACCGTCCACCCGGGACCTCAGCGACCTGCCGCGGCTCGTCCTCCGGGTCGACGCCGGGCCGGGTTCCCGGGTGGCCCTGCACCGGGTCGGTCTCGTCCCGGTGCTGCTCGCGGCCTACGAGGGGGCGGACGAGCACTACCTGCGCACGACCCCGGGGCTCTACCCGGACCCCTTGCACCCGCTGGGTCCCGGAGAACCCGTGGCCTCCGCCGTCGACACCTGGTCGGCCTGGTGGGTCGACGTCGTCGTCGAGGACCCCGAACGGGCCGGCCCACGCACGGTCGGGGTGGTGGTCTCGACCGAGGACGGCGTCGAGCTGTTCGCCGCCGAGGTCGGGCTCCGGGTCCACGCCGCGGTGCTGCCGGACGTCGACATCACGATCGCCCACTGGCTGCACGCCGACGCCCTGGTCGACCGCTACGCCGTGGTGCCCTTCGGGGAACGGCACTGGGAACTCCTGGACCACCACCTCGTGTCCCTGCGGGCGATGGGCGGGAACACGCTGCTCACGCCGCTGTGGACGCCGCCGCTGGACACCGCCCCCGGCGGGCGGCGCACGTCGACGCAACTGGTGCGAGTCACCCTCCGGGACGGGAGCTGGTCCTTCGGGTTCGAGGACCTCGACCGCTGGGCGGCGACGGCGCTCCGGCGGGGTTTCACGACGCTGGAGATGCCGCACCTGTTCACCCAGTGGGGTGCGAAGGCGACCCCGTCGGTGACCGCCGGGACCGACGCGGGAACCCGGGAGGTCTTCGGCTGGCACGTCCCCGCGACCGACCCGAGCTACCGGGAGTTCCTCGGTCAGCTGGTCCCGCGCCTGCGCGCGCACCTGGGAACCCGGTGGCCGGAGCTGCGGACGGTCTGGCACGTGAGCGACGAACCCGGCGCGGACTCCCTGCCGGACTACACCGCGGCCCGGGCCGTGGTGGGGAACCTGCTCGACGGCGCCCGCGTCGTCGACGCCCTCAGCGACCGGCGGTTCCTGACCGCGGGCGCGGTCGACGTCCCCGTCGTGGCGACCGACGCCGTCGGGCCGTTCGCGGCCGCCGGGGACGAGTTCTGGGTCTACCACTGCAACGCCCAGGACCGGGGCGTCTCGAACCGCTTCATCGCCCAGCCGAGCTGGCGCACCCGCGCCATCGGGCAGCAGCTCTTCGCCTCCGGTGCGACGGGTTTCCTGCACTGGGGTTTCAACTTCTGGAACAGCCAGTTGTCGACGCGGACCGTCGACCCGTGGCAGGATCCGAGTTCCGGCGGGGCGTTCCCCGCGGGCGACGCCTTCGTCGTCTACCCCGGAGCGGACGGCCGCCCCGTGGAGTCGTTGCGGCACCGCGCGCTGCGGCAGGCGGTCGATGACCACCGGGCCCTGCAACTGCTGGGCGCACGGGTCGGTGCGGGCGAGGCCGCCAGGATCGCCGGGGGCGGAACGGCGATCGCCTTCGACGACCTCCGGCCGGGTCCCGCGTTCTGGACCGCCTCCCGCCGGGAGGTGGACCGCCTCGCCCTCGGCGGCAGCGTCACCCGGCGGTGAGGGTGCCGTCGGTCCCGGCCACCACGTCCGCCCGGTACACGATCGGGCCGCACCCGTTCCCGTTGACGTCGACGCGGTGCAACGTCGCCGTGCCGGTGGCGTCGAACACGACGGAACCGACGGCGTCCGCGACCCGGAGGCTGACGTCGACCGTCCCCTCCTTGGTCAGCGTCTCGTCGTCGACGCCGACGAAGCCGCTCCCCACCCCGACCTGCGCTTCGGTGCAGACCTCGCCGACGCACGCGCGTACCGACGTCGGGTCGGTGAGGGGCAGCCCGTTCAGGTCGAAGGCCACCCCGGAGGAACCGCCCATCAGGGTGCAGGCGCGGCCTTCTGACGTCGAGCAGCCGGTGAGGCAGCCCACCAGCGCGACCACCGCGAGGAGCTTCCTCACCGGGAGACCTCGAGCACGGGACGGGTGCCGGGAGCCGCCGCCGAACCCGCGGGAACGTCGACGCCCGCGCAGCGGGCCGCGGCAGCCGCCCCGTCCGCCCCCAGCACGTGCCGGACGTCCTGCAGGGGCCGACCCCAGACCTCGACCCGGTCACCGACCCCGATCCGGGTCCCGTCGGCCAGCACCACCTGCTGCGCGGTGACGTCCCAGGTCGAACCCGCCGGCCAGACCAGCAACGCCTCGTCCAGCACGAGGCACCCGGCGTCCAGGCCGACGACTCCCGTGCGCCCCCAGGCGTCCCGGTCCTCCTCCGGCTCGGCGGCGACGGTGATGACGGGCGCGGCGAAGTTCCCGCTGAGCGAGTCGATCCGCCACCGGCCGCGGTCGTCGCGGACGACGACGAACGACCCGGCCCAGGGGCCGGTGCCGGTGGTCCAGGAGACTCCGACGGTCACCGTCTCCTGCCACCCGTCGAGCCTGGTCGTGGGTTCCGGGACGTCGACGGCGATGTTCGTGGCCTGCAGTTCCTCGGCCGTGACGTCGATCCGGGCGCCGTACCCGGGCACCCAGTAGTCGTCGTAGGCGCGGGCGCCGTCTCCCACCAGCTGGGCGGACAGGAACCTGCGCACGATCTCGTCGGGACCGGGAGCGGCCGCCGCCGAGGTGCCGATCGCGGTGCTGTCCCGGGTGCGGGTCCACGGCCAGTCGACGTCGACGGTCGCCGCCGGGACGGCCAACCCCAGGACGACGGCGAGTCCGGCCGTGACGGTGAGGACACGCCTGCGCTGCCGGCGCCGCCGACCGCGGAGCTTGACGGTCGCCAGGTCGAGCGTGCTGGGTGGGGCGGGACGGGTTTCCAGGGCGGTGCGCAGACTGGTGACCAACGGGTCGCTGCTCATCGTCGGGCTCCATCCGTCGGGGGGACGAGGTGCTGTTCGAGGAACCGCCGCGCGTGGTGCGCCTGGCTCTTCACCGTGCCCTCGCTGCACTCGAGGAGGTGGGCCACCTCGGCGACCGGCAGGTCCTCCAGGAACCGGAGGACGGCGACGGCGCGTTGCCGGACGGGTAGACGTCCCAGCAGGTCGAGGGCGTCGAGCCGGCTCGCGCTGCCGTCGGTCTCGTCCGCGAGCACGGGAACCGGGAGGGACTCGTCGGGGACCGAGGACTCGCGCCGGCGCCACGCGCGACGGTTCTCCGAGACCAACCGGTGGATCAACGTGGTCCGTGCGTAGGCGTACTCCTCGCCGTCGCGTCGGACCCGTGGCCAGGCCGCGTAGACGCGTTCCATCGTGTCCTGCACGACGTCGTCGCTGTGGTGCCAGTCGTGGCACCAGGCGTAGGCCAGCCGACGCAACCGGGGCATGGCGTCGACGGCGAACACGTCGAACGTCCTGTCGGAGCTCACGCGAGCACCACCCCCTCACCAGCACCTACGCGCCGGCCCGCTCCTGAGGTTGCACGCCCGCCCGGAACTCCGTGCGGTAGCGCCCGGGGGTCCGGCCGTGGGCCCGGGTGAACGCCCGGGTGAACGCGGGCACCGAGAGGTAGCCGACGGCGGGCGCGATGACCTCGATCGGGTCGAGCGTCTGACGCAGCCGGGCCGCGGCGAGGTCCATCCGCCACGTCGTCAGGTAGGCGGCGGGAGTCGTGCCGATGACCGCCGGGAACCGTCGGGCCAGCGTCGCCCGGGACACGGAGATCGCCGCGGCCAGCGACGACGTCGTCCACGCCCGGGCCGGGTCGGCGTGCAGCTCCTCCACCGCCGGCCCGACGACCGGGTCGCCCGCCATCGCGAGCCAGGTCCCGGCGCAGGCGGCGGGCCGGTCCGCCGTCCAGGCCCGGAACAACTGGACCAGCACGATGTCGACCAGGCTGTTGAGCACGGCCGTCGTCGCGACCTGCGGGGTGGCCAGCTCGTTGCCGAGCATGCGGACGGTGTCGTCCAGACAGGTCCCCGCCGTGGCCGCGACGTGCACGACGTCGGGGAGGCCGGTGAGGACCTGGGTGAGGACCGTCCGGTCGCAGACGTAGGCGAGGGAGACGATCCGCGTGGTGACCGGGCCCGAGCCCAGGGCGATGACCTCGCCCGCCAGGCTGGCGCGGGCGGTCGCCGTGCGGTCGCACCGGG
The DNA here is from genome assembly GCF_042674865.1 of Kineococcus sp. GCM10028916. Taxonomy (NCBI): domain Bacteria; kingdom Bacillati; phylum Actinomycetota; class Actinomycetes; order Kineosporiales; family Kineosporiaceae; genus Kineococcus; species Kineococcus sp. GCM10028916. Next base: position 419,425 of record NZ_JBHTFM010000003.1, read on the forward strand.
TCCCCCGCGTTCCCGGCGCGTCGCCGAGGGTGTGCGGGATCCCGGCACCGACCAGGACGACGTCACCGGTGGACAGTTCCAGGGGGTCGCGTCCCAGCGCGGTCAGCCACGCGGTGCCGGCGGTGACGACGTGCAGGGCGGCGCCGTCGGGGACGTCGGCGAAGGCCGTCGCCCAGTTCCCGCCGGCCTCGACGCGCGCCCCGAGGGTGCCGCGGACGCCGGAGATCGAGAGCACGTCGCTGAGAGGGTCCACCCGGGAAGGGTAGCCGTCCGGATGAGGCAGACGGGCAAGGATCCGAGGCGATCAGGCATCGATCGGCGCATCCGACGCCCCTACGGTCGAAGCATGGAACTCCACGGCAGCACCGCCCTCGTCACCGGCTCGAACCGCGGCATCGGCCACGCCTTCGCGACCGAACTGCTGCGTCGTGGCGCGAAGGTCTACGCCACCGCCCGCCGCCCCGAGCTCGTCGACATCCCGGGCGTCGAGGTCCTGCGCCTCGACACCCTCGACCAGAGCACCGTCGACGCGGCCGCCGCAGCGGCCCGAGACGTCGACGTCCTCGTCAACAACGCCGCGTTCACCGCCGGTGGGAACCTCGTGGACGGCGACATGGACGCCATCCGCGCGGTCATGGACTCGAACTACTACGGCACGCTCGCGGTGGTCCGCGCGTTCGCGCCGGTCCTCGCCCGCAACGGGGGCGGCGCGATCCTCAACGTGCTCTCGGTCGCCGCGTGGGCCACCGTCGACGGCAACTCCGCCTACGCCGCAGCGAAGTCCGCGCAGTGGGGCCTGACCAACGCGATCCGGGTGGAACTCGCCGGACAGGGCACCCAGGTCTCGGCGCTGGTCCCCGGGATGACCGCCACCGAGCCGATGAAGGCATTCGCAGCGGAGTTCGCGCCGGACCTGCCGGCCGGCGCGATGAACGAACCCGCCGACCTGGTGAACCTCGCGCTCGACGGCCTGGAGGCGGGAGAGCTCGAGATCCTCGACCGGTACGGGGTCCAGGCCAAGAATCTCCTCGCCGGTCCGCCGCGGGCGTTCGACCTCAGCGGCCTCACCGCCTGACCTCTCCCGCCCGTGACCTTGCGGGGACCCCCTGCCCGATCGCGGGTCGGGTCGGGTCGGGTGAGGGTCAGGCGGCGGTGATCTCCCGCAGCGCGGCGCAGCTCGCGCGGTAGATCTCCACCAGGTCGGCGTCCTCGCCGTTCTCGCGCCGCGCGGCCCAGTCGTCCAGGGCGGCGCGCAGCCCGGCGCCGAGGGTCTCGGAGATGATCCGGGTCCGCAGGTCCACGGTGGCCGAGCCGGTCGCGTCCGCGATCCGCCGGAAGAAGGCCCGTGACTGCTCGGCGTCCAGGCGCAGCAGGGCACCGCGCAGCCCGGCGTCCTCCATCACCAGGCAGCGCACCCGCAGCATCCGCTCGACGGACCCGGTCTCGGCGACCATCTCGGCGAGGACGGCGGCGATGGCCCGCTCGAAGTCAGCGAGGGAGGACTGCCCGTCGATCCGGGCCTCGAGGCGTTCGGCCAGGGCGTCGTCGAAGGCGCGGTTGGCACCGAGGGCCGCGTCCTCCTTGGTGGGGAAGTAGCGGAAGAAGGTGCGCGGTGAGACCCCCGCGGCGGCGGCGATGTCGTCGACGGTGGTGCCCTCGGAGCCGTTGCGGGCGAAGAGGTCGAGGGCGACGTGCTCGATCTCCGCCTGGGTGGCCAGTCGACGGCGTTCGCGCAGGTCCGGGACGACGGTCCCCAGGTCGGTCACGGGAATGAGGATAACGACTGTCGAGTTGGCAGACACTGCCATTAGGGTTGTGACTGTCACCACCACGAGGAGTCCCCACCCATGTCCACGAACGAGGACGTGACCCTGCCCGGGGTCGCGACCGACGCGTCCGCCCCGCCCACCGAGAAGGACCGGCTCGCGCCGGGCGACGCCACCGTCATCGCCCTGCTGCTGGTCTCCGCCTTCGTCGTGATCCTCAACGAGACGATCATGGGTGTGGCGCTGCCGCGGCTCATGGCCGACCTCGGCATCACCGCCGCCACCGGTCAGTGGCTCACCACCGGGTTCATGCTGACCATGGCCGTGGTCATCCCGGCCACCGGCTTCATCATGGATCGCTTCCGGTTGCGCCAGGTCTTCATCGCCGCGATGAGCCTGTTCAGCCTCGGCACGGCGATCGCGGCGGTCGCGCCCGGTTTCGAGGTGCTGCTGCTGGGCCGCATCGTCCAGGCCAGCGGGACGGCGGTCATGATGCCGCTGCTCATGACGACGGTGATGACCCTCGTGCCCGCGGCCAGCCGCGGCAAGACGATGGGCATGGTCTCGGTCGTCATCTCCGTCGCCCCGGCCATCGGGCCGACGATCTCCGGCGTCATCCTCTCCGCGCTGTCTTGGCGGTGGATGTTCATCATCGTGCTGCCCATCGCGTTGATCGCCCTCGGGCTCGGCGCCTGGAAGGTCCGCAACGTCACCGCTCCGCGCGACGCCCGCCTCGACGTGCTGTCGCTGGTGCTGTCCGCGATCGGGTTCGGTGGCCTCATCTACGGCCTCGCCAGCATCGGGGAGTCCGCCACCGGCCACGTCCCGGTCGCGCCCTGGATCCCGGTCGTGGTCGGGGTCCTCGCGCTGGCGACGTTCGTCGCGCGGCAGTTCCGCCTGCAGCGCACCTCGAACGCGCTGATGGACCTGCGGGTGTTCGGGAACCGGTCGTTCACCGTCTCGACCGTCGTTCTCGCGACGAGCTTCATGGCCCTGTTCGGCACCCTCATCGTGCTGCCGATCTTCCTGCAGTCCGTCCTGCAGCTGGGATCGCTGGAGACCGGTCTGCTGCTGCTGCCCGGTGGCGCCGTGATGGCCGTCCTCTCGACCGTCGTCGGGCGGTTGTTCGACCGCTTCGGTCCGCGGCCGCTGGTCATCCCGGGGGCGGTCCTGGTCAGCGGGGCCCTGTGGCTGCTCACGACGCTGCACCCGGGGACCCCGGCGGGCATGGTCGTCGTGGTCCACACGGTGCTGAGCGCCGGGCTGGCGTTCATGTTCACGCCGCTGTTCACCTCGGCGCTGGGTTCGCTGCGCGCGGAGCTCTACGGCCACGGCAGCGCGATCGTCGGGACCGTCCAGCAGCTGGCCGGCGCCGCCGGGACCGCGTTGTTCGTCACGGTCCTCTCGACGAGGTCGGCCGCCAGCCTGGCGGACGGTTCCTCGGTGCTGAACGCCACGGCCGACGGCGTCCGGGGGGCGTTCCTCTGGGGCGGGATCATCTCCCTCGTCGCGCTCGTGCTGGCACTGCTGATCCGGCGCCCGCCGGTCGTCCCCGGCCCCCGCGTGCCGGTGCACTGAGTCCCTACCGCAGTTCCCGTCGCCAACGGCCGACCTCCCCTCGGGAGGTCGGCCGTTCGTCGTCGCGCCCTAGGCTCGTGACGTGCTGATCGCCGACCGGGCCGCCCTGCTCCTGCTGGACCCCGACGGTCGCCGCCGGGTGAGCGCCCGCTCGGCGGCCGCCGTGCTGGCCGGGGCGCTGCTCGCCGACCTCGTCCTCGCCGGTCGCGTGGTGGCCGACCTCGACGTCACGGCGCTGCGGGTCCTCCCCGGCCGGGACCCGGTACCCCGCCTGGCCGCCGCGCTGGGGGCGGTCACGCTCACCTCGGGCGCGGTCCGCGCCACCCTCCGCAGGCTCGTCGAGCGCCCGCTGTGGGCGGAGTCGGTGGCCGAGCTGGAGAAGGCCGGCGCGCTGGTGACCGAACGTCGTCATCGGCTCCTGGTCTTCCCGGTGGTGCGCTGGTGGCCCGAGCCGGCGGTCCTCGGACCGCAGCAGGAGTCCGTCGCGGCCGCGTTGACGGCGGCCGGGGTCCGACGCGCAGCCGCCGCCGTCGACCCGGCGACGGTCAGCCTGGTGGCGCTGCTCGCGGGCGTGGGTGGCCTCGGCGTCGTCCCCGGACTGCCGGACGGCGTGGACCCCGGCGAGGCGGCCGCGGTCCTGGCCACCGCCCGGACGTTGCCGGCCGACGTGCTGCAGGCCCTGGCGGACATCGAGACGGCCGTCCCCGTGCTCCTGCAGTCCGCCGGCGGGGGCGACTCCGGGACGGACGGTGGCGGCGGGTACTCCGGTGACGGTGGCCACCACGGCCACGGCCACCACGGCGGTCACTCCGACGGTGGCCACTCCGACGGGGGTTCCTCCGACGGTGGTGGGGGAGACGGCGGTGGCGGTGGTGGGGGTGACTGATCCCCTCACGACCCCCGACGGTCGCTACGTCGTCGTCCGGGGCCGGCTGTGGCGCTGCTCCGACCCGTCGCTGGCGCCGGAACGTCGCCAGGAGCTCGTCGAGGAGTTGATGTCGGCGCGCCGGGCCAAGGGGGCGGCGATGCGGTCCGGGGACGAGGCGGCCCGGACGGCGGCCCGTGAGCGCGTGGAGGCGGCGAAGCGGGGACTGGGCGAGCGTGGCCCCGTCTGGTGGGACGACGACGCCCCCGACCTGACACGGCACCTGGCGAAGAACACGGGTTACGCGGAGTGGTTCGCCGAAGTCTGCGCAGAGTAAACTTTCTGCACTTGACGCACTCCTTGCACTGAGTGCAAGATAAGGACGTGACCGCAGGCCAGCCCTCCCTCCGCGAACGCCGACGCACCGAGACCACCACGTCGATCGCGGAAGCCGCGCTCGACCTCGCGATCGCCAACGGCTGGGACGCGGTCACCGTCGACGAGATCGCCGCGCGCGCGGGGATCTCCCGGCGCACCTTCTTCAACTACTTCGCCACCAAGGACGAGGCGCTGTTCAGCAACGCCGTTCCCTGGAGCGAGCAGAACCTCGCGACGTTCACGTCCTCCGACGGTCCCGTCGTCGACGCGCTGGAACTCCTGTTCGTCGCCCGGACCAGCGCGGAGAAGCACGACCGCGAACGCAGCCTCCAGGTCATGCGCCTCGTCGAGAGCTCGCCCGAACTCCTGCCCGGTCTCCTCGGCCGGGTCGCGCAGGGCGAGAAGGCGCTCGCCGAAGCCGTCGTCGCCCGGGACGGGGTCGACGAGTTCACCGCCCAGGCCATCGCCGCGATCGCCGGCGCGATGGCCCGGGTCAGCGGCATGGGCTGGCTCGCCGGGTTGCAACCCGACCCCGTCACCGCCACGCGCGCGGCCTGGTCCGCGCTGCGCTCCCTCACGTCCTGATCCCACCCCGCACCCGCAGGAGAAACCCCGTGTCCACCACCGTGCCCTCGAGCGCGCCCCCGGCCGCCGACCGGGCGAAACCCCGCATCGGCTGGATCTTCACCAGCCTCGTGCTCGTCATGCTGCTCGCCTCCCTCGACCAGACCATCGTCGGCACGGCGCTGCCCACGATCGTCGGTGAACTCGACGGTCTCCAGCACATGAGCTGGGCCATCACCGCCTACACGCTCGCCATCACGATCGCGATGCCGATCTACGGCAAGGTCGGCGACCTCGTCGGGCGCAAGCGCCTGTTCATCGTGGCCATCGCGGTGTTCCTGCTCGGTTCGGCGCTCGCCGGGTTCTCGCAGAGCATGACGGAGTTCATCGCGTTCCGCTTCCTCCAGGGCCTCGGCGGCTCCGGGCTGATGATCATGTCCCAGACGATCATCGCCGACGTCGTCCCCGCCAAGGACCGCGCGAAGTTCATGGCCCCCATCGGCGCGGTGTTCGGGGTCTCCGCCGTCGCCGGCCCGTTGCTGGGCGGGTGGCTCACCGACGCCGCCGACTGGCGCTGGGTTTTCTGGATCAACCTGCCGCTGGGGATCGTCGCGCTCGTCGTCGCGGCCCTCACCATCAAGCTGCCGAAACGGCACAACTCCGCCCCGATCGACTACGTCGGGATGACGTTGCTGGCGCTCGCCACCACCGGCCTCGTGCTCACGATGAGCTGGGGTGGGACGCAGTACGCGTGGAGCTCGGCCACCATCGTCGCTCTGGCGCTCGCCACCGTCCTCGCGGCGGTCGCGTTCGTGGTCGTCGAGAACAAGGTCCCCGAGCCCGTCATCCCGATGCGGTTCTTCAGGAACCGGACGTTCGTCGTCACCACGCTCCTCGGCCTCGTCGTCGGTGCCGGGATGATGGGCGCCCTGGCCTACCTGCCCACCTACCTGCAGATGGCCTACGGCGTGAACGCCACCGAATCGGGTCTGCTGCTGCTGCCCATGGTCGGCGCGCTGCTGGTGACGAGCATCGGTTCCGGTGCGGTGGTGACGAAGACGGGTCGCTACAAGGTGCTCCCGATCGCCGGGACGTTCATCGCCGCCGTCGCGATGTTCCTCATGTCGACGATGTCCGTCGCCACCCCGCTCTGGCAGGTCTGCGTCTACGTCGGGATCCTCGGCGCGGGTCTCGGGTTGTTCATGCAGATCATCGTCCTGGCCGTGCAGAACGCCGTCAGCCCGAAGGAGATCGGCACCGCCACCAGTTCCAACAACCTGTTCCGCGAACTCGGGGTCACCGTCGGCACCGCCGTCCTGGGCACGGTGTTCTCCAGTCGGCTCACCGAGCGTCTCGGTGGTGTGCTGAGCGGTTCCGCGGACAGCGCCTCGAGCCTCACCCCGGCAGTGGTCCGGTCGTTGCCGGCCGACGTGGCCGACGGGATCGTCACCGCCTACGCGGACTCCCTCGTCCCGATCTTCCTCTGGCTGGTCCCGATGTTCCTCCTCGGCACCGTCATCGCGTTCTTCCTCCCCGAGGTGCCGCTGTCCAGCACCGCTCCGATGAGCGAGGGTGAGGCCGAGGCGGCCGCCGGGGAGCGCGCCGAGGTTCCCGCCCAGGGCACCGGCTCGACCCCCTCCGTGCTCAAGGAGTAGCCGCCGCGGGTGGGATCGTTGCCTCCCCGATGTCGCTGGACGACACCGGGGAGGCAACGATCCCACCGGGAACGCGCGTCAGGACAGGTCGACGGAGACCGTCCGGCCCTCGCGGGCCGACACCTCGCAGGCGTCGGCCAGCACGAGCGCCGCGCGACCGTCCTCGAACCCGGGGGAACCCGCGACGGTCTCGCCGCGGACCGTGGCGATGAACGCGGCGAGTTCCCGTTCGTAGGCCTCCCGGTAGCGTTCCAGGAAGAACCGGCGGTACGGCTCGCCCGTCGAACTGGAGGCGCCGGTCGAGGAACGCACGATCGTCGGCGTCACGTTCCCGACCTCGAGCAGCCCGTCCGGACCGAACGCCTCGAGGCGCTGGTCGTAGCCGTAGGCGCTGTGCCGGGAGTTCGTGATGACGATCGACTCGCCCCCGGAACCCACGAGGGTCGTCACGGCCGCGTCGAAGTCGTCGTGACCGGCGATCCCGGTGTCGAACTGCCGCAACCCGACCGCGGTCACCGAGACGATGTCCGGCACGAAGGAACGGGCCATGTCCAGGTCGTGGATGGCCATGTCGCGGAAGATCCCGCCGGACAGGGGCACGTAGTCGGCGGGCGGCGGTTCCGGGTCGCGGCTGGTGATGGCCAGGTGTTCGAGGCGACCGATCTCGCCGGCCTGGACGCGACGGCGCAGTTCCGCGAAGTGCGGGTCGAAACGGCGGTTGAACCCGAGGACCACGGGGGCCTTCGCCGCGCGGGCGCGCGAGCGGATCGCGTCGACGCGCGCGAGGTCGAGGTCGATGGGCTTCTCGCACAGGGCGGGCAGCCCCGCGTCGAGGCAGGCCTCGAGCAGGTCGACGTGGGTCGGGGTGGGGGAGGCGATGATCACGGCGTCGACGTCGTCGGCGCGGATCGCCGCCAGCGGGTCCGACGTCGCCCGGCCGCCGAACGCCGCCGCGGTCCGTTCGGCCCCCGCGATGAGGGCGTCGCAGGCGACCTGCAGCACGGCGTCCCCGCTGCGGTGGATGCTCGCGGCGTGGACCTGGCCGATGCGGCCGGTGCCGATCAGCGCGAAGCGCAGGGGCTGGGACATCGGTGTCCTTCCGAGAGGGCGTGAGTCCGTTGGTGGACCGGTCCAATGCTAGGGAAGCCCCGGCAGCGGGTCAACGCGGCGGTCTGTCGGTCGAGGAGGGGAAGGGTCAGAGGAGACGGCGGGCGGCGGCCCAGCGGGTCAGCTCGTTGCGGTTGGACAGCTGCAGCTTGCGCAGCACCGCGGACACGTGGGTCTCGACCGTCTTCACCGAGATGAAGAGCTCCTTCGCGACCTCCTTGTAGGCGTAGCCGCGGGCGATGAGCCGCATCACCTCACGCTCGCGGGCCGACAACCGGTCGAGCTCGTCGTCGGCCGCGGCGACCTCACCGGCGCCGGAACCGAACGCGTCGAGGACGAAACCCGCCAGTCGCGGCGAGAACACGGCGTCCCCGTCGGCGACCCGGCGGACCGCCGCGGCGAGTTCCTCGCCGCTGATGGCCTTGGTGACGTAACCCCGTGCGCCGCGGCGGATCACGGCGATGACGTCGTCGGCGGCGTCGGAGACCGACAGGGCCAGGAACCGCACCGGAGGGTCGGCCGTGAGCAGCGACGCGCACTGCGCGAGCACCTGCGCCCCACCGGATCCCGCCCCGGGCGCGGGGTTCTCGTCCGGCCCCGACGGCAGGTGCACGTCGAGCAGCACGACGTCGGGCCGCAGGCGCTGCACCGCCGCCACCGCCCCGCTCACGTCGGCCGCCTCGCCGACGACCTCGAGGTCGTCGGCGGAGGAGAGCTCCGCGCGGACGCCCGAGCGGACCATGCGGTGGTCGTCGACGACGAGGACCCGGATCACGACGTGCCTCCCGGCAGTACGAGCGCCACCTCGGTGCCGCCGTCGGCGGGCCGCCGCACGGTCGCCCGACCGCCGGCCCGGCGCATCCGGCCGATGATGGACTCGCGCACCCCCAGCCGGTCGTCGGGGACGTCGTCCACCTCGAAACCGGGACCCCGGTCGCGCACGAACACCTCCACACCCGCACCCACGGCTTCCGCGTACACCGACACGGTCCCACCCGCGTGCCGGCCGGCGTTCAGCAGTGCCTCCCGGGCCGCCTGGGCCAGCGACGTCAGCGGCTTGTCGAGGACCCGGTTGTCCAGGTCGCCCACGACGACGACCTCGACGACGGCCCCCGACACGTCCTCGACCTCCGTCGCCGCGGCCCGCAGCGCAGCCCCGAGCGTGCCGGCGCTCTGCCCGTGGTCGCCGTACAACCACTGCCGCAGTTCACGTTCCTGCCGTCGCGCCAGCCGGGCGACCTCGCCGGCGTCCGACGACCGCTTCTGGATGAGGGTGAGGGTCTGCAGCACCGAGTCGTGCACGTGGGCGGCCAGCTCGGCCCGTTCCTGCTCACGCGCCAGGGCCGCCCGTTCCTCCCCGAGGTCCTGCCACAGCCGCACCACCCAGGGCGCCAGCACGACGGTCACCCCCACGAGGATCCCCAACCCGGCGACCGTGGAGCGCCAGAACTGGGTCGGGTCACCCACGACGAACAGGAACATCAGGGCGAGGACGACGAGCGCGACGCCCACCGCCACCCGCAGCGCGGCCCGCCGCCCGTCCGTGGAGTCCGCCACCAGCCGACGTCGACGGGTCGTGTCGAGCTGGCCCCACGCCAGCACCACGCCCGCGCCGGCCACGAGCAGCGGGGCCGCGAACCGCGAGGACCCCTTGAGCAGGTTCATCGCCGGCAGCAACCCGAAGCAGACGACCAGGGCGATCCCGGCCAGGGCGTTGCGGTGCGCCACGACCCACGCGGCGGCGTCGGAACGCTGCTCCGGGGGCAGCGCGAGCTGGTTCTCGTCGGGCAGCAGCAACCACAGCGCCGCGTAGAGCGCGACGCCGAAACCCCCGAGGAACGCCCCCGCGACGAACACCGTCCGCACCCGCGACGACGGGATCCCGGTGTGGGCGGCGACGCCCGCGGCCACGCCGGCGACCCGGCGGTGCTCGACCGCGCGGACCAGGACCGGTCGCGGTGCGGGCCCCGTCGCGGGGGGTGCCGTCGTCTGCGTGCTCACCCGCCGATCGTGGCACGCGACCCCCACCCCGGGGATCCCCCGAGCGCCGGAACCAGGGTCGACTCAGGGAAACCCCGGATGTGCCGGGGGTGTCCCGGCGAGCAGTCTCGAACCATGACCACGAGCGAGAACACCCAGCAGACCGACCCCCGCCCCGAGACCCTGCAGGTCCCGGCCGCGCAGAACTCCGCCGACCGCTTCTTCGCGGCGATCCGCCGCTCCGGCCTCGTCCGCAGCCAGGACCGCTGGGTCGCCGGGGTCGCCGGCGGCATCGCCGGACGCCTCGGCATCGACCCCCTCGTCGTGCGGATCGCCTTCATCGTGCTGAGCCTCTTCGGGGGACTCGGGTTCGGCCTCTACGGCCTCGCCTGGGCCCTGCTGCCCGACGCCTCGGCAGCGGCCGGGCGCATCGAGGCGCAGGCGGCCCAGCGCGGCGACGTCTCCGGCGCCCTGGCCCTCGCGGTCGGGCTCGTCGTGCTCGACCTGATCCTCGGCCAGGGCCTGCTCGGCCTCGGCTGGATCTTCTGAGACCCCCCTTCCCCCGTCCCGCCGCCTACCGGGAGAGTCGACCCGTGACCAGCACCACCGCCCCGCCGGAAGGACCCGCCCCCACCGGGCCGGTCCGGGACTGCCGGGCGACGTTCTTCCGCTCCGTGCGCGGGCTCGGGGTCGTCCGTGGCGAGGACCGCTGGTTCGCCGGGGTCTGCGGCGCCGTCGCGGCCCGCACCGGGTACGACCCCCTGCTGGTGCGGGGGACCGTCGCCGCCCTCACCGCCGTCGGCGGTCTCGGTCTGGCCTGCTACGGACTCGCCTGGTTGCTGCTGCCCGACGCACGGAAGGCCGGGCGCATCGAGGCCGAGGCGGTGACCCGGGGCGACGTCTCGGGGGCGGCCTGGCTGGCCGGTGCCCTCGTCGTCCTCGACCTGTTCGTGCCGCGGGCCCTGGTGGGGATCCTCACCACCGGCCGGGCCGGGCCCGGCTGGGGCTTCCTCATCACCACCCTCGTCGCGCTGCTCGGCTGGTGGGTGCTGCGCGACCAGCGCTTCACGCAGTTCGCGCCACCGCGACCCCGCCTCTCGCTGGTGAAGACCCCGAAGGCCCCGCCGTCGTCGGCCCACCGGGACCAGCCCGAGCCCCCGCCCGCCGTCGAACCAGGACCCGTCCGTGAACCCGTCGCCGGGTTCGGGTCCGCGACCGAACGCAGCGCCGCCGCCCGGGCGGAGAAGCACCGCCTCGCCCAGGAGCGCGCGCAGGAGCGGGCGGCCGCGGCCAAGGCCCGCCGTCGCCCCGGATCGCCCCTGCTCACCACCGCCGTCCTCGGTCTCGCGCTGCTCGCCGCCGGGGCCGTGGTCGTCCTCGGCCTGCTGGTCGACCTCCCCGGCCGGACCGTGCCGCTGGCCTGCTGCGCCGCCGTCGCCGTGATGGGGTTCGGGGCCGTCCTCGCCGGGGTCCGGGGCCGGCGCACGGCCCTGGTCGGGCTCGCCTGGCCCGCGGCGTTCTGCGCCGTCGCCACCTCCCTCCTCCCGCCCGCGACGGGCTGGACCTGGCAGGTGCAGAAGACCTGGAGCCCCACCGGCGCGACCGCGCTGAGTTCCGCGGTCGGGCAGCTCAGCGTCGACCCGTCCCGCCTCGACGGGGGACCGGCCCGGGCCACCATCGCCGCGGGGCGCCTCGACGTCCTCGTCCCCGACGACGCGACGGTGCTCGTCGAGGTGCGCGTCCTCGTCGGTTCGGTCCGGTGGCAGGACGACGCCGACGTCGTGGCGCTGGACGGCACGGCCACGCAGCACTCCGTCGACGGCGCCGACCTCAGGCAGGTCTTCGCCGTCGGTCCCGACGCGGCCGCCCTCGCCGACACCCTCGTCGTCCGCGGTGACGATCCCGCCGGCTGGACCGTCCCCGCGGGCACCCCGGAACTGCAGGCCGTGGCCTGGACCGGTGAGGTCCGCCTCGCCGCCGCCGGTTCGACCCTCCTGGAGGACCGGTGAACCCGCGGGGTCCCGACGTCGGGGCCGTCCTCGGTGGTCTCGTCCTGGTGGCCCTCGCGGTGGCCGTCGCGGCGCACGAGGTCCTCGACCGCAGCTGGGACTGGAAGTGGTACGCCGCCGGAGTTCTCCTGCTCACCGGCGTCGCGGTCGTCACGACCGCGGCGGTGGGGGCCCTGGGTGCCGCGCGGGCGGCTCCCCGGGCCGAGGACGACCGGCCCCGGTAACCTCGGGCGCGTGGAGAACCCGGTGGGAACCGTGACCGTCGAGCAGGCCTGGGGAACGTTCGAGGACGGAACCCCGATCGCGCGCTGGGTCCTGGACGACGGGAGGGTGCGGGTCGGTCTCGTCGAGCACGGCGCGAGGATCCAGTCGGTGCTCGTCCCCGACCGGGACGGGAACCTCGTCGACGTCGTCCTCGGGTTCTCCGACCTGGCGCCCTACACCGCCAAGGGACGCTCCTTCGGAGCGACGATCGGGCGGTTCGCCAACCGCATCCGGGGCGGGACGTTCACCCTCGACGGGATCACCTTCGCCGTCCCGCCGACCGACCGCGGCAACGCGATCCACGGCGGACCGCACCCGTTCTCGGAACGGCGCTGGAGCGCCCACCCCGTCGAGGGGGCCTGCGGGGTCCGGTTCTCGCTGCTCAGCCCCGACGGCGACAACGGGTTCCCCGGCAACCTGTCGGTGCACGTCAGCTACGTCCTGCGCGGTGGTGTCCTCACCGTCCTCGCGAGCGCGACCACCGATTCGACGACCGTCGTGAACCTCACGAACCACGCCTACTGGAACCTCGCGGGCGACGGAGCGGGGACGGTCGACGCTCAGCTCGTGCAGGTCGCCGCCGAGCGATTCCTCCCCGTCGACGACGGCGGACTGCCGACGGGTGAGTTCCGCCCCGTCGAGGGCACCCCGTTCGACCTCCGCGAACCCGTTCCGGTCGGCTACCGCGTCGACCTCGAGGACGAGCAGCTGGCCCGCGGGAAGGGTTTCGACCACTGCTTCGTCCTGGCCGACGTCCCCGGCGGGCGCCGGGACGTGACGTTCGCGGCCAAGGTCGAGGAACCCGTCTCCGGGCGGACCCTCGAGGTGTGGACCGACCAGCCCGGGGTGCAGTTCTTCACCGGGGGCTCACTGGCCGGGACGCTCGTGGGCAAGGCGGGGCAGACCTACGGGCCGCGGGCCGGGTTCGCCCTGGAGGCCCAGGGTTTCCCCGACGCCCCGAACCACCCCGAGTTCCCGACGACCGTCCTGCAGCCCGGCGAGGAGTTCCGCACGGTCACCGAGTTCCGCTTCGGCCTGGCCTGAGCGCTCCCGGACCCCGGCGGTCAACCCCGGGTCCGGCGGTAGGTCCGCGTCTTGTGGCGGTTGCCGCAGACCTCCATCGAGCACCACCGTCCGCCACCGTTGCGGGAGGTGTCGTAGAACGCCCAGCGGCAGTCCTCGGACGCGCACAGCTTCAGCCGGCTCCAGCGGCCCGAGGCGACACTGACGGCCACCGTCTCGACGAGGGTGTCGATACCCACGACGCCGGTCCGCGCAGCCACCCGCAGACCCCCCGACGGGTCCGCGACGAGGCGCAGCGGGAAGCGGTCCAACGCGGGTTCGCCGCCCAGCAGGGCCTCGCGCAACGCTGAGCGCAGCGCCCTGGCCGTGGTCACGTCGGCCGGGCGGACCGGGTCGCCGGCGAGGTCGTGCTCGTCCAGCCAGGTCGACAGGTCTCCGGGCGAGGTGAGTGCGTCCCGGCGGACGTGCTGCTCGCCGTGCCGGCTGAACGTCCGTTCGTCGAGGGTGTTGAGGAACTGCTCCACGACCTCGAGGTCCACGACCGCTGCGTTCACGACACCAGCTTACGACTTCAGGGGTGTTGCCACAGAGCGACACCGGTTCTAGTCTCCACTGGTGTCGACTTCGCGGAAGACCCCGGACGCCCGTCCCCTGCTCGCCGTCCCCGACGCCGAGCTGGAGGACCTCCGATCGCGCCTGCGCGCGACGCGCTGGGCCACGGCCTGGCCGCTCCCCGCCTGGCAGGCCGGCACCGACGGCGGCGAACTGCGCCGCCTCGTCGCCCACTGGGCCGACGGGTACGACTGGCGCGCCCAGGAGGCGGCGCTGAACGCCCTCCCGTCCCGGTTCGTGGAGATCGACGGGACGCTCGTGCACCACCTGCTCTTCGAGGGCGAGCGCGCCGACGCGTTGCCCGTCGTCCTCACCAACGGCTGGCCGAGCTCCTTCCTCGAGCACACGGAGTTCGCCCGGCGCCTGACGCACCCGTCGGAGTTCGGCGGGGACGCCCGTGACGCCCTCACCGTGGTCGTCCCGTCCCTGCCGGGGTTCGCGTTCTCCGGACAGCGTCCGGACCTCGAGAACTCGCTGCCCACGCACGAACTCTGGCACCGGCTGATGCACGACGAACTCGGCTTCGAGCGCTACGGCGCCCACGGCAGCGACCTGGGGGCCGGCGTCACCGGCCGGCTCGGTCAGGCGCACCCCGAGGCCGTCGTCGGCATCCACCTCCTCGACGTGGACTCCCGCCACGACGAAGCCGACGGGGAACTCGACGAGGACGAGCGGGCCTACCTCGACGGTCTCGCCGCGTGGCGGGAGGCGGAGGGGGCCTACGGCCACCAGCACAGCACCCGTCCGCTCACCCTGGCCCAGGGGTTGAGCGATTCCCCGTCCGGGCTGCTGGCCTGGATCCTCGAGAAGTACCGCGCCTGGAGCGACTGCGACGGTGATCCCGCGGCGAAGTTCGGTGACGACTTCCTGCTCACCCAGGCCTCGCTCTACTGGTTCACGAACTCGATCTCCACCTCGTTCCGGCCGTACTACGAGAGCGGCAACGGATTCCTGCCCCCGCTGGAACGGGTCACCGTCCCGACCGCGCTCGCCCTGTTCCCCGCCGACCTCGGAGCCCCACCACCGCGGAGCTGGGTGGAACACCGGTACCGCCTCACGCGGTACACGCAGATGCCCCGCGGCGGTCACTTCGCGGCCCGCGAGGAACCCGGACTGCTCGCCGAGGACGTGCTCGCCTTCTTCCGCGACACGGCGGGGTGACGGCGGTTCAGGACGGCCGGACGGGGAGGGTGACGTCGAGGTCGTAGAACCGGGTGGTCTGGGTGGGGCGCTGGTTGTCGTCGCTGACCAGCAGCAGGTTCAGGCGGCGGTCGCCCTGGTTCGACACCAGGGCCATGCCCTCGACGTTGTCCAGCAGCGGGTTCAGCTGCGGCTGTTCCGCGACCGCCCCGAGCGTCGGGCAGGTCACGAGGTCGGCCAGCAGGGTCTTGGCCAGCACGGGGCTGTCCGGGGTCAGGTCCTGCACCGAGCTCACGTCGGTCCCGGTCGCCGGGTCCGCGACGTAGAGGCGGACCGTGTTCCCGACCTGGGCGATGAACTCGCGTTCGACCAGGACCAGCCGGCCGTCGGGGGTCGCGGTCAGCTCGGGAACGCCGAGGCCGGGGTCGGTCTGGTAGGCGTACTGCGCAGCGAGGGCGAACGGAGCGGTCAGGTCGGCGCGGTGCCAGGTCTGGATCCGCAGCACACCGTCGGCGTCACCCAGCAGGTCCTGCTCGTCGTCGGCGAAGAGGGTGAGCCCGTCGGCCGACAGCGTCAGTCCTTCGAGGGACAGGTTCTCCTGGGCCCTCCCGGCGGGGGCGACCTGCAGTTCCGGGGGGAGCGGCAAGGCACCCAGGAGCGTCCCGTCGGTGCTGTAGTGCCGGACCGAGGGACCGGACTCCGAGGACACCCAGAGGGTTCCGTCCCGGTCGGTGACCAGGCCCTCGCTGTCCAGTTCGGCGCCCTCCTCGTCGCGGAGCGCCACGACACCGGTGGGGTTGCGGTCACCGTCGAGGGTGAACAGTTCCGAGCGGTCCGAGAGGGCCAGCAGCGAGCCGTCCGGCCTCGGGGCGAGGGCCGACAGGTTCGCGACCGGCGTCCCGGCGAACGTGGTCTCGTCGAGGTGGTCGTCGAAACCCGTCACTGCGACGGCGGTGCTGCACCGGGCGGTGGTGGCGGCGGCCTTCCCGGTGGTGCCCGCGTTCGCGGCCCCGGACGCGGCGAGGGTGCAGACGGTGGCGAGGACGACGACGGACGCGAGGGTTCTCTTCACGGGCGAGCACGCTAGGAGCTCCGGGGCGGGGTCCTCGGCGACCTCCCGGGGAACGTCGGGCGAAACCTCGCCGACGCTCAGTCGATCGAGGAGTCGCTGAACCAGGCGGCGGTGGCGACGAGCGAACCCACCGCCGCCGCCCGCCGCTGCAGACCGACCACCGAGAACGACGACAGCACGGCCCCGGCGACGACGAACCCGATCCGCAGTCCCAGCGGCCACGGCCCGCGGTCGACGTCGCCACCCGCGACGAGCTGCGCCCGCGGCAGCAGGGCCGTCGCCAACGTCACGTCCCGCACCGCGTAGCGCGCACCCGCCGTGGGCACCGACGCCCACACCGACGTGTCCCCCTCGACGAGGTCCGCGCGCAGCAGCCGCTGGTCGCCGTCGCCGACGGACGTCAGGGGAGCCGGGACGAGCAGTTCGGTCCGGGACAACCAGCCCAGGACCCGGCCGCCGGAGGGCACCGGTGCGGGAACCACGGCCGTCGCCGCGACCGGGACGAACCCGACGTGGTCGCGCACGTCGTCGAGGACGGCGAGCAGGGACCCGTCGGGGGACCAGGCGGCGCCCCCGGCGATCCGGGCGCGGTCCGGGGCGAGGAGCTGGTCCACCGTCCGCCCCGAGCGGTCCAGCACCCGGATCCGCGGCGACCCGGGGGACTGCACGGCGACCCGTGACCCGTCGGGGGAGAACGCGGCCGCGCCGACGTCCCCGGTGAGCAGTTCCGAGCGTCCGCTGCGGGTGTCCAGGACGAAGAGCGGACCCGCGACGGCGGACTCGACGACGTTCGTGGCGTCCGCCCCGACGTAGGCGAGGTAGCGGCTGTCCTGGCTCCACGCCACGGGCACGACGCCCCGCGCCGCCGGCAGCCGGACCACGCGCTCGGCCCCGGTGGCGGTGGTGATCTCCACGAGGTCCGTCGCGGCGGGGGTGGCGCGCCGCTCGCCGACGACGACGAGCGACCCGTCGGGGGACAGCGTCGCCGGCGCCGGGTCGCCGAGGGCGTCTCCCCGTCCGCGGTCGAGGGCCACGTCCACCGTGCGGGTGCCGTGGCCGTCACTGCCCTGGGCCAGGACCTGCGGGGTCCCGGCGATCCCGACGCCCGCGCCCTGCCGGTAGAGGGCGACCGCCCGTCCGAGCGGGGACCGGGTGGAGTCGGCGGTGAGGTGGCTGGAACCGGGGAAGACCCGGGGGACCGAGACCCGGGCGGGGACGTTGCGTCGGCCGGCACCGGCACCCACCGCCAGCACGACCGCGATCCCGAGGACGAGGACCAGGAACCCCACGAGAACGGGCAGCCGGCGCGAGGTCATGCCCCAGCTTCTCCCCGTGAGGCGGCCGTGGCCATCCGGTCGGCGTGCGGATCCGTCGCCGGACCCCCACCGTGGTCGGGTGCCCGAAGGAGACACCGTGTACCGGCTGGCCCGGCGCCTCGACGCGCAACTGTCCGGTCACCGGCTGACCTCGGCCGACCTCCGCGTCCCCCGCTTCGCGACGCTGGACCTGACGGGGGCCGTCGTCCTCGGGACCGTCTCCCGGGGGAAGCACCTGCTCACCCGCTTCGACGTCGGCGGGAGTTCGCTCACCGGACCGACGACGTTGCACACCCACCTCCGGATGGACGGCGAGTGGTCGGTGCTCGGCCCCGGGAAGCGACTGCCGCAGCGGCTGCTGCCCGACGTCCGCGTCCGGCTGAGCACGGACGGTCCGACCGCGCTGGCGTTGCGGATGCCGGTCGTCGAGGTCCTGCCCACCGACCAGGAGGCGAGCGTCGTCGGCCACCTCGGACCGGACCTGCTCGACGCCGCGACCCCGGTCGAGGACCGGGTCCGGGTCGCGGTCGAGAACCTCCGCCGACGTCCGGAGCGCGGCCTCAAGGCGGCCCTGCTCGACCAGCGCAACCTTGCGGGGATCGGCAACCTCTGGGCCGACGAACTCTGCTACCTGCGCGGCCACGACCCCTGGACCCCGGCCGGGACCGTCGACCTCGAGCGCATCGTCCGCCTCGCCGTGAAGCTGCTGACGTTCTCCGTCAGCCCGACCGGCGCGATGCAGGTCACGACGGGGGACACCCGACCCGGTCGCCAGCACTGGGTCTCGGGACGGGCGGGAGCGCCCTGCCGCCGCTGCGGCACCCCGATCGCGGTCCGCGCCGAGGTCCCGGGGGACCCCGAGCAGCGCCGCACCTGGTGGTGCCCCAGCTGCCAGCGCTGACGCCCCGGTGAACCGCCGGTGACGTGCGGGCACCCCGGGACGGGGTCAGGTGAACAGTCGATGTCCGTTGCCCGGAGGCCCTCCGGAATCGTGGGACGGGCCCCCGGCGCGAACTAGTGTTCCCAACGTCCAGCTCACTCCTTCCTGGGAGGAGGTCGCCTTGACGACCCTCCACCAGGTTCCCGCCCAGCGCCAGCGCACCATCCCCTGGCGCTCGTGGGGAACCTTCCTGCTCCTCGCTGGGCCCAACGTCGCGCTCCTGGTCCTGTTCGTCTACAAGCCGCTGATCCAGAACGTGCAGTACTCGCTGCTGCACTGGAACCTGGGTTCGGACACGGCGACGTTCATCGGCCTGCAGAACTACCTGAACTACTTCCACGACCCGAAGACGCCGGCGGTCCTGCTGACGACGGCGATCTTCGCGGTCGTCACCGTCGGCGGGTGCATGTCCATCGGTCTCGCGCTCGCCCGCCTCCTCGACCGGAAGCTGCACGGACGGACGTTCGTCCGCGCCGCGGTGTTCGCGCCCTACGTCCTGTCGGGTGTCGCCGTCGGCATGTGCTGGCTGTTCGTGTTCGACCCCCAGTACGGCCTGGTCTCGGGGTTGCTGCGGGGGCTCGGGATCACCTCGCCGAACTGGTACAACGACCCGCAGTGGTCGCTGGCCATGGTCTGCATCGTCTACCTGTGGAAGTACGTCGGCTACGTCGCCATCATCTACCTGGCCGCCCTGCAGTCGGTCCCGGACGACATCCTGGAAGCCGCCCAGATCGACGGGGCCTCCCCGCTGCGGACGTTCTGGTCGATCATCTTCCCGCTGCTCTCGCCCACCACGTTGTTCCTCACCGTCACGGTGTTCATCGAGTCGAACTCCGGTGGCTCGTTCGACATCATCCGGGCGATGACCAAGGGCGGGCCCCTGGAGGGGACGACCACCATGGTCTACCAGGTCTACCAGGAGGCGTTCGTCGACGGTTCCGCCGGGTACGCCTCCGCGATCGCGACCCTGCTGTTCGTCGGGTTGCTGCTCGTCACCTTGGTCCAGATGGTCTTCGTCGAGCGGAAGGTGCACTACCGGTGAGCGTCGACGTCCCCCGCAAGACCTCCGCGGGCGCACCGCGGATCCCCGCCCAGCGCGGCGCCCGGCCGGCCGCCGGTGAACCCCGGCGCCGGGTCGACGTCGTCGGCTACGCCTGCCTCGTGGTGGCGGCGCTCATCATGGTCGTGCCGTTGCTGTGGATGGTGTTCGCGTCCTTCAAGCAGCGCAACGAGATCTACACGATCCCGACCCGGTGGCTGCCGGAGTCCCTGGACCTCGCGAACTACCTGGACGTCTTCGCGACCGTGCCCTTCGGGCACTTCCTGCTGAACAGCGTCATCACCACCGTCCTCGGCGCCGGGCTCAAGGTCGTCCTCGGGCTGATGTGCGCCTACGCCCTGGTGTTCGTGGAGTTCCCCGGGAAGCGTCTCGTCTTCCTGCTGGTCCTCGCGGCCCTGATGGTGCCGCCGCAGGTCACGCTCATCCCGAACTACACCCTCACCGCCCAGCTCGGCTGGTTGAACACCTACCAGGGGATCATCCTGCCGGGACTGGCCAGTTCGCTGGGGACCTTCCTCTTCCGCCAGCACTTCCAGACCTTCCCGATCTCCGTCCTGGAGGCCGCGACCCTGGACGGCGCGGGCCACTGGCGCCGGCTGTGGGGGTTCGTCGTACCGCTGTCCGCGCCGACCGTCTCGGCGGTCGCGCTCGTCTCCGTCGTCAGCGAGTGGAACCAGTACCTCTGGCCGCTGCTGGTGACCGACAGCGGGAGCATGATGACCCTCCCCGTGGGTCTGACCCTGCTGCAGAACAACGACGGCATCACCAACTGGGGCGTGCTGATGGCGGGCACGGTGCTCGTGATGCTCCCCATCCTGCTCGTCTTCGTCTTCTTCCAGCGTCGACTCGTGGCCGGTCTGGCCACGGGCGCGCTCGCGAACTGACCACCCCGTAGAACTCAGGAGACCCCCGTGAACCCCTCGTCCCACGTGCTGCCCCGACGCGGCGTCCTCGCCCTGGCCGGAGCCGGTGCGGCCGCTCTCGGCCTCGCCGCCTGCTCCGGTCCCTCGACCGCCTCCACCGGCGACTCCACCGCGTCCGCCGCGGCGAAGACCGACTGGACCAAGGTGACCCCGGCCGACACCGTGACGGTGTGGACGAACCACCCCGGTTCCTCGCAGGCCGTCGAGGCGGAGTTCCTCAAGCGCTTCGCCACCTCGAACCCCGACATCACGGTGAACTTCGTGACCGCGGGCGCGAACTACGACGAGATCTCCCAGAAGTTCCAGGCCGCCCTCACCGGTGACGACCTCCCCGACCTCGTCCTCCTCAGCGACGTCTGGTGGTTCCGCTACGCCCTCAACGGCCAGCTCACCCCGCTCGGCGACGTCCTGTCCGGCGCCGGGGTGGACGTCGCGAACTACAACCCGGGCCTCCTCGGGGACTACCAGTACGCCGACGCGCAGTGGGCGGTCCCCTACTGCCGTTCGACGCCGGTCTTCTACTACAACAAGGCGCACTGGAGCGCCGCCGGCCTGCCCGACCGCGGCCCCGACACCTGGGACGAGTTCCAGCAGTGGTTGCCGAAGCTGGCCGCCGCCGGTACCGGCGCGCAGGCGCCCTACGGTCTCGGCAAGGGCACCGGGAACGCGAGCTGGATCCACCAGAGCATGATCTGGGGCATGGGTGGCGCGCTCAGCGACGACTGGAAGATGACCGTCGACAGCGACCCGGTCCTCAAGGCCAGCGACTACCTGCGCAACTACGTCACGCAGGGCTGGGCGGCCGTCTCCTCCTCCGACCAGGCCTCCGACTTCGGTGCGGGGCTGTACTCCTCCGTCATCGGTTCCACGGGTTCGCTCTCCGGCATCCTCAAGGCCGCGAACTTCGAGGTCGGCAACGCCTTCCTGCCCGGCGGCGCCGCAGGCCGGTTCACCCCCACGGGTGGCGCCGGCTTCGCCATCCCGGCCAAGCGGTCCCCCGAGCAGCAGCTCGCCGCGGCCACGTTGCTGAAGTTCCTCGCCGAGGACGACAACACCGCCTACTTCTCCCAGAACACCGGGTACATGCCCGTCACCACGGGCGCCGTGAACTCCTCCACCATGCAGGAGGTCTACGCGCAGACCCCGCTGTTCAAGACTGCCGTCGACCAGCTCGAGAACGTGCGCAAGCAGGACAACGCCCGGGTCTTCGTCCCCGGCGGCGACCAGTCCACGGTCACCGCGTGGGAGAAGGTCATGCTGCAGGGCACGGCGTCGAAGGACGCCTGGGGCACCGCCCAGGACGAGATCGAGCGCTCCTACGAGTCCGACGTCAAGCCCCTCGTGAAGGCCTGACCCGATGGCCCGCCCGCTCGTGATCGCGCACCGCGGGTACTCCGCGGTGGCACCGGAGAACACGCTCGCCGCCTTCGAGGCGGCACTGCGGGCCGGCGCCGACCTGCTGGAGCTCGACGTCCACCTCGACGCCGACGGGGTGCCGGTGGTCGTGCACGACGGCACCCTGGACCGCACCACGGACACCCGCGGTTCCGTGGAGGAACTCGGCAGCGCGCGCGTGCGGGCGGCCGACGCCGGGGCGTGGTTCGCCCCGGCGTTCGCCGGCCAGTGGGTGCCGACCCTGCGGGAGGTCGTCGACGTGGTCGCCCGCTACCCGCAGGCCGGTCTCCTCGTGGAGTTCAAGGGGGCCTGGGGCCCGGCAGCGGCGTCCGGTGCCGTGGAGTCGTTGCGCCTCGCCGGGGTGGCCGGGCGCAGCATCGTCCAGAGCTTCGACCGGTCGAGCGTCGCCGCGTTGCGCGACGTGGCCCCGGACGTGCGGCGGGCCCTGCTCGTGCTGCAGCCCGGTCCGCCGATGGGTTGGGCCGAGCTGGAACAGTCCCTCCGCGACATCGCCCAGAACCCGTTCACCGCGTTGTCCACCCCCACCGGGGTGGCCTTCGAACAGGCCAGGCGGGCGGTCGCGGAACTGGGGGTGGTGGCGGTCAACCCCTACGTCGCCAGCATCGTCGCCAGCCCCCACATCGTCGCCGAGTACCACGCGGCAGGCGTCGCGACCTACCCCTACACCGTCGACGAACCCCGGTTGTGGAGCGATCTGCTGCACCACCGCGTCGACGGCATCATCACCAACGACCCCGGCCGCCTCCGCGGTTTCGTCGACGCCCGCGAGGTGCGCCTCGTCCAGGACAGCGCGACGGAGGAGCGGCAGGAGCTGACCGTCGCCGCGACCCGGCAGGGTCACGCCGCCCGCCGCCTCACCTCGGCCTGACGGCTCCCCGGACCCGCCTCAGGAGGTCGTGAGGTCGCTGGGGTCGCCGAACTCCAGGGTCCCGTCCTCGGCCACCCGGGCCCGCACGACCCGGGAGTACCCCTCGGCGACGAGCGCGTCGAAGAGGGGCTGCATCCGCTTGGCCTGCTTCACCAGGGCGACCCGGGCGCCGCCGGCGATGAGTTCCTGCTGCTTGCGCAGCAGTTCCCCGGGGTTCGCTCCGGCCGGGTGGACGAGGGCGATCGCAGGGGTCTCCTCGTCACCGGAGGACAGTTCGTCCACGATGCGCTCGAAACCGATCGAGAACCCCGCGGCCGGCAGGTCGCGGCCGGAGAACCGGCCGACCATGTTGTCGTAGCGGCCACCACCGGCGATGGAGGACGAGCTGCCCGGCATCGACATCTCGAAGATCGGGCCCGTGTAGTACCCCATCCCGCGCACCAGGGTGACGTCGAACTGGACGTCGAGGTCGGGGGCGGAGCGGGCGAGGGCGTCGGCGATCTCGCGGAGCCGGACGACGACCTCGGTGGGGACGGCCTCGGGCAGCGCGGACTCGAGGACGCCCGGGGTGCGGACGTCGCGCAGCGGCAGCAGTTCGGTCAGCGACTTCTCCAGCGCGGAGACCGACCCCTCGTCGAACCCCTTGGACCGCAGTTCCGCGAGGACCCCGTCGAGCCCGACCTTGTCGGCCTTGTCGACGGTGATGAGCACACTGCCGTGGGCGTCCTCGGCGAAACCGCACCCGGTGAGCAGCCCCGTCAGGACACCCCGGTCGTTGAGGCGCAGCGTCGTGCCCGTGAGCCCGAGGCGCGTCAGCGCGGTGTGCGTCGCGGTCACGAGCTCGACCTCGGCGAGGCTGCCAGGTTCGCCGACGATGTCGATGTCGCACTGCACGAACTGGCGGTAGCGACCCTTCTGCGGACGCTCCGCTCGCCAGACCGGCCCGATCTGCAGCGCCTTGAACGGCATCCGCAGCGCCGCCGCGTTCGAGGCGACGTAGCGGGTGAGGGGCACGGTGAGGTCGAAGCGCAGACCCAGGTCCGCGGCGTCGCCGGGCAGCAGGGCCTCGTCGGCCGCGAGCCCCCGGCGCATGACCTTGAACAGCATCTTCTCGTTCTCGCCGCCCTGCCCCGACTCCAGCCGGGACAGTTCCTCCAGCGCCGGCGTCTCGACCTCGTCGAAGCCGAAGGAGCGGTAGACCTCGCGGATCACGTGCAGCGCGTGCTCCCGGCGGGCCTTGTCGACGGGGAGGATGTCACGCATGCCCCGCGCGGGGACGACCTTCGCTGCCATGCCCCCATCGTAGGAGAGGCGAGCGGAGGGTCCGTCCGCGCGCGGGGCGGGGTCAGGGCTGGGCGAGGACGGCGCGCGCCAGGGAGGTGTGGGTGATCAGGGTCGAGACGATGCCGCTGCGCAGCGCGGTCGCGGTGGCCTCGCCGCGCTGATCGCCGCAGGCCATCGCGATGACGTCCGGGGTCGCCCGCAGCTGCGGGCCGGTCACCCCGATGACGCGGTCGGCGAGGGCGTCCACCTCCTTGCCGTCGAGCCCCAGCAGGACCCCGGTGATCTCGGCGACGACCCCGGCCTGGGAGAGCGCGTCGCGGTCGGCGTCCCCGAGGGAGTCCAGCGCCGTGGACTCACCCGGGCGCCAGGCCCCCACGGACACGACGGCCTTCGTCAGCCGGTCGAGTTCGGCCAGCGCCTCGCTGATGCCGGACTGCGAGCGCAGCCCGTCGGCGGTGGCGGCGTCGGGGACGGCGAGGGGCGCGTAGAAGGTCGTCGAGGATGATCCCGTCGCCTCGGCCATCCGCCGGACGAGCTCGACGGCGCTCTCCTCCACGTCCGGGCGCGGCAGGGCACCGGAGAGCTGGACGAAGCGGCAGCCGATGTTCGCCCCGACGGAGGCGGCCAGCAGGGAGATCGTGCGACCCCAGGCGAGTCCGACGACGTCCTCGGCCGTGACGCTCTCCTCCAGCAGGCCCGCGGTGAAGTTCGCGACGGCCCGGCGCTGACCCACCACGCTGTCCTCGTCGGGTCTCACGACGTAGACCGCCCGCACGCCGAAGCGCTCGCGCAGCGCGTCGGCGAGCTCTCCGTCCAGGGAACTCGGGACGACGACCTCGATCTGCACGAGGCCGGCCTCCTGGGCGTCCGCCAGCAGGCGGGCGACCTTGAACCGGCTCACCCCGAGCTGCTTGGCGATCTCGACCTTGGTCAGGCCCTCGACGTAGAAGCGCCGGGCGGCGGCCGCCGCGAGTGCGAGCGCACTCGTGGACATCCGTCGCGAGGCGGTACCGCGGGCCGGCGTCTTCGCCATGGCACCTCCTTCGCCGACCGTGGTGTCCGGCCGGGCTGACGTCGGGTGGAGAACGGGCACTGCGAGTTGACAGCTGCGTGCGACGCGGGTCACGATCAGCACAGCTGAGAGTAGCCCGCTCATTTGAGCGGTTGCAACGGCCGCGAGCCGGAGCACCTTGTCGACGAAGACACTGGAGGGGACACGATGGCTGGACGTCAGGGCCTGTCGAAGAAGGACGCCGCACCGGGCGTGTTCACGTCGGCGGCGAACTCGCCGCTGAGCCGCCGCGTAGCCACCACGCTGAGCCGCCGGGCAGCTCTGGGTGGCGCGGCCGGTGTCGGTACCGCCGCCGCGCTGAGCGCCTGCTCGGGCGCCGGCGGCGGGACCACGGGCGGCGGCGGTGGTGGCGGCGACAGCAAGACGATCAACGTCATCATGGTCAACAACCCGCAGATGGTGGACCTGCAGAAGCTCACCGCGGACAACTTCACCAAGGACACCGGCATCACCGTGAAGTACACGGTCCTGCCCGAGAACGACGTCCGCGACAAGATCAGCCAGGAGTTCTCCAGCCAGGCCGGTCAGTACGACGTCGCGTCGATCTCGAACTACGAGGTCCCGTTCTACTCCAAGAACGACTGGCTCGCCCCGATGGACGACTTCATCGAGGCGGATTCCGCGTTCGGCCAGGACGACATCCTGAAGCCGTTGGCCACCGCGCTGACCGGCGACGACGGCAAGGTCTACGGCGAGCCGTTCTACGGCGAGTCCTCGTTCCTGATGTACCGCAAGGACGTCTTCGAGGCCAACGGCATCACCATGCCGGACAAGCCGACCTGGGACGAGGTCGCGGGTTTCGCGGCCCAGCTCGACGGCAAGACGCCCGGCATGAAGGGCATCGCCCTGCGCGGCCAGCCCGGCTGGGGCCAGGTCTTCGCCCCGCTCACGACGGTGGTCAACACCTTCGGCGGCACCTGGTTCGACGAGGACTGGACCGCCCAGGTCAACGCCCCGGAGTTCGTGGCCGCGACGAAGTTCTACGTCGACCTCGTCACGGCGCACGGCGAGTCCGGCGCCCCGCAGGCCGGGTTCACCGAGTGCCTCAACGGCATGACCCAGTCGCAGGTCGCCATGTGGTACGACGCGACCTCCGCCGCCGGTTCGCTGGACGCCAGCGGTTCCCCGGTGGCCGGCAAGATGGGCTACGTCGCCGCCCCCGTGAGCCAGACCGGTTCCTCGGGCTGGCTGTACACCTGGGCGTGGGGCATCCAGAAGGCCTCCAAGAACCAGGAGAACGCCTGGAAGTTCGTCTCCTGGGCCTCCAGCAAGGAGTACGAGGAACTCGTCGGCGCCCAGGTCGGCTGGGCCAGCGTGCCCGCGGGCAAGCGCAACTCGACCTACGAGAACGCCGACTACCAGAAGTCGGCCGCCCCGTTCTACAAGGCCACCCAGGACGCCATCAACGCCGCGAACCCGGAGGACCCGGGTGTGCAGAAGCGTCCGGCCGCCGGCATCCAGTTCGTGGCCATCCCCGAGTTCGCCGACATGGCGACCCAGGTCTCGCAGCTCGTCTCCTCGGCCATCGCCGGTCAGATGAGCGTCGAGGACGCCCTCGACCAGGGCCAGGACCTCGCGACCAAGCTGGTCAGCGACAAGTACAAGAAGTGAGTCGTCGCCGCGACCCCCGGGTTCCCCGGGGGTCGCGGTCCCTCGTTCGGCCCCGTCAGTGGGTTCCCCTCCCCGGAAGCACAGAGGACGTCCTTCCATGAGCACATCGAGCACCACGGCTGACAACCTCTCCAAGGTGGGGCCGGACAGGCCCCAGCGCAACGCGGGTCAGGCGCGCAGAGCCGCCGACTGGGCCCGCCGGGCGCCCCTCCTCCCCGCGCTGCTGTTCACGATCGTCGTGACGCAGTTGCCGTTCCTGGCGACCATCGTCATCTCGTTCATGAACTGGAACTCCTACTACCCGCAGGACCGCGGGTTCGGTGGCATCTCCAACTACGTCTCGGTCTTCACGAACGCCCAGCTCCGCGGTGCGGTGTGGAACACTGTCCTGCTGACCGTCACCGTCGTCGCGGTCAGCCTCGTCCTGGGCATGCTCATCGCCCTGCTGCTGGACCGGAAGTTCATGGGCCGCGGGGCCGTCCGCACGATGATGATCGCGCCGTTCCTGGTCGTCCCGATCGCGGCCGCGCTGCTGTGGAAGCACGCCCTGTTCAACCCGAACTACGGCCTGCTCAACGGCACGCTCAACGCGATCTGGAAGCTCTTCGGCTCCGACGGCGCACCCCAGGTCGACTGGCTCTCGACCGCCCCGAAGATCGCCATCGAGGTCTCCCTCATCTGGCAGTGGACCCCGTTCATGATGCTGATCCTGCTCGCCGGCCTGCAGTCCAAGCCGGCCGACGCCGAGGAGGCCGCCCGCATGGACGGCGCCACCGGGTTCCAGATCTTCCGCTACCTGACCTTCCCGCACCTGCGCCAGTACCTCGAACTCGGCGGTCTGCTCGGGGCGATCTACATCGTGCAGAACTTCGACGCCGTGTTCACCATCACCGCCGGTGGTCTGGGTACCGCGAACCTGCCGTACACGATCTACCAGACCGTGTTCTCCGCCCACGACTACGGCCTCGCCTCCGCGATGGGTGTCGTCGTCGTCATCGCCACCATCATCGTCGCGAACTTCGCCCTGCGCGTCGTCGCGAGCATGTTCAAGCAGGAGGCCGGTCGATGAGCACCATCGCGAACAGTGGAACGCTCAAGGCGAACACCAACGCGCACGTCCCGACCTCGAAGCGGGAACAGCGTGCCCGCGAGATGAACCGCAGCAAGCCGATCTGGGGGCTCATCGCCTGGATCGTCGGCATCCTCTTCGTCCTGCCGGTCCTGTGGATGGTCCTCACCTCGCTGCACTCCGAGACCGACGCGGCGACCAACCCGCCGTCGATCGCCGCCGGGCTGACCCTCGACGGGTACCGGTCGTTCTTCTCCGCGCAGCCCGCCGCACCGCTCATCAACTCGGCGATGGCGTCGGTCATCTCGACCCTGATCGTCCTGGCCCTGGCGATCCCCGCGGCGTTCGCGCTCTCGATCCGTCCGGTCCAGAAGTGGACCGACGTCATGTTCTTCTTCCTGTCGACGAAGTTCATGCCGCTCGTCGCCGGGCTGCTGCCGCTGTACCTGTTCGCCACCAAGACCGGCACGCTGGACAACATCTGGCTGCTGATCGTCCTCTACACCTCGATGAACCTGCCGATCGCGGTCTGGATGATGCAGTCGTTCCTGGCCGAGGTCCCCGGCGAGATGCTCGAGGCGGCCTCCATCGACGGCGCCGGGCTGATCCGGATGCTCTGGTCGATCGTCCGTCCCGTCGCCATGCCGGGGGTGGCCGCCACGGCGCTCATCTGCTTCATCTTCAGCTGGAACGAACTGCTGCTGGCCCGGACCCTGACCGGGACGATCGCCGGCACCGCTCCGGTGTTCCTCACCGGTTTCGTCACCAGCCAGGGCCTGTTCCTGGCGCAGCTGTGCGCCGCGGCGACCGTCATCTCGCTGCCGGTCCTCGTGGCCGGGTTCGCCGCCCAGGACAAGCTGGTGCAGGGTCTGTCCATGGGTGCCGTGAAGTGACCCACCCGTCCACCGCAACCCCTGGAGCGCTTCCGTGACCTCCACCACCACCGCACTGCCGCTGTCCCCGGAGAACCTCGCCGCCATCGGCGAGCGCGTGCCCGTCCCCGGTTACGACCGGTCGCAGGTGACACCCGGGATCGTCCACCTGGGGGTCGGTGGTTTCCACCGCGCGCACCAGGCGATGTACCTGGACCGCCTGATGAACGAGGGCAAGGCGCTGGACTGGGGCATCCGCGGCATCGGGGTGCTGCCGCACGACCAGCGGATGAAGGAGGTCATGGACGCCCAGGGGGGCCTGTACACCCTGGTGCTGAAGGATCCCGACGGTTCCCGCGAACCCCGCGTCATCGGTTCCATCCTCGACTTCATCCTCGCTCCTGAGGACACCGAGGGGGCGGTGGAGGCGATGGCCGACCCGCGGATCCGCATCGTCTCCCTCACGGTCACCGAGGGCGGCTACAACATCGACGCGGTCAGCGGCGAGTTCGTCCTCACCGAGGAGAAGGTCGCGGCGGACCTCGCCGACGGCGCCGTCCCGCAGACGTCGTTCGGTCTGGTCACCGAGGCGCTGCGCCGTCGCCGCGACCGCGGGATCCCGCCGTTCACGGTGATGTCCTGCGACAACATCCAGGGCAACGGTCACGTCGCGCACCAGGTGTTCGTGGCGTTCGCGAAGGCCAAGGACGCCGAGCTCGGCACCTGGATCGACGAGCACGTGAAGTTCCCGAACTGCATGGTGGACCGGATCACCCCCGGCACCACCGACGACGACCGTGCCGAGGTGCGCGAGGCGTTCGGCGTCGAGGACGCCTGGCCCGTGGTCTGCGAACCGTTCGTGCAGTGGGTCCTGGAGGACGACTTCGGCCTCGGCCGACCGCCCTACGAGGACGCGGGCGTCCAGGTCGTCGACGACGTCGAGCCCTACGAGCTGATGAAGCTCCGGCTGCTCAACGCCAGCCACCAGGCGCTGTGCTACTTCGGCTACCTCGCCGGCTACCGACTGGTCCACGAGGTCGCCCAGGACCCGCTGTTCGCGACGTTCCTGCTGGGGTACATGGAACGCGAGGGGTCCCCGACCCTGGCCCCCGTCCCCGGGATCGACCTGGACGCCTACCGCCACGAACTCGTCAGCCGGTTCTCCAACGGCGAGGTCCGCGACACCGTGGCGCGGCTGTGCAACGAGAGCTCCGACCGCATCCCGAAGTGGTTGCTGCCGGTCGTCCGGCACCAGATCGCGCACGGCGGTGAGTTCTTCCGCGCCGCCGCCGTCGTGGCCAGCTGGGCCCGCTACGCCGAGGGGGTCGACGAGCAGGGCGAGCAGATCGAGGTGTCGGACCGCATCGCGGACCGCCTCGTGGCGACGGCCCAGCGCAACCGCACCGACCCGACGGCCTTCATCGCCGACCGGACCCTCTTCGGCGACCTCGTCGACGACGAGGCGTTCGTCGCGGAGTACACCGCGACGCTGGCCTCGTTGCACGCTCACGGCGCCCGCGCGACCCTCGAGGCGATCGTCGCCCGCTGACCCCGTCCCAACTCCTGGGGAGCTCTCCACCCTTCCGGCGCTGCCGAAGGGTGGGAAGCTCCCCAGAAGTCGTTGCGGGGGGCGGGTGGGGCCTCAGAAGCCGGCGACCTCGTGGGGTTCGTAGGGGGCCTCGAGCTCGGCGACCTCGTCGTCGGTGAGCTCCAGCTCGATCGCCGCGAGGGCGTCCTCGAGGTGCTGGGGCTTGGTGGCGCCGACGATGGGGGCGACCACGACCGGGTTCTGCGCGACCCAGGCCAGCGCGACCTGGGCGCGGGAGACCCCGCGGCGCTCGGCGACCCGCGCCACGGCCGCGACCACGTCGGCGTCGGAGTCGCGGTAGAGGGTCTTGCCGAACTCGTCCTTCTCGGAGCGGTTCGTCGTGGCGTCCCAGTCGCGCGTGAGCTTGCCGCGCGCCAGCGGGCTCCAGGGGATGACCCCGACGCCCTCGTCGGCGCACAGCGGCAGCATCTCCCGCTCCTCCTCGCGGTAGAGGAGGTTGTAGTGGTCCTGCATCGTGGAGAACCGGGTCCAGCCGTTGAGGTCCTGCAGGTGCAGGGCCTTCGAGAACTGCCACGCCCACATCGAGCTGGCGCCGAGGTAGCGGACCTTCCCGGCCGCGACGACGTCGTGCAGGGCCTGCAGCGTCTCCTCGAGCGGGACGGTGGGGTCGAAGCGGTGGATCTGGTAGAGGTCGACGTAGTCCGTCCCGAGGCGGCGCAGCGAGTTGTCGATCTCGGTGAGGATCGCGTTCCGGGAGAGCCCCGCACCGTTGGGTCCCGGGCGCATGCGACCGTGGACCTTGGTGGCGATGACGAGGTCCTCGCGGCGCGCGGCCTTGAGCAGGACGTCGCCCAGGATCTCCTCGCTGGAACCGTCGGAGTAGACGTTGGCCGTGTCGAAGAAGTTGACGCCGGCGTCGAGCGCGCGGTGCAGGAAGGGGGCGCTCTCCTCCGCGGGCAGCGTCCACCCGTGGTTGCCCCGGGCCGGGTCGCCGTAGCTCATGCACCCGAGGACGAGCCGGGAGACCTCGAGGCCGGTGTGACCGAGTTTCACGTAGTCCATGACGCGATCGTGCCCGATCACCCGTTCGACTGCCTGCGCGGGCGGAGGAACGGGCGATCGAACGATCCGTGGTGATCGATCGATCTTGACCCTCGTCGGGGCGCTCCGGCACGGTGACGCCACTCGACGAGGAGTCCAAGCATGCCCCTTCCGCAGCACAGCAGAACCCGTTTCGCCGTCATCGGCGCGGGCGTCATCGCCCGTCAGCACGGCACCGTCCTCGGCCAGCTGGCCGAGGAGGCCGAACTCGTCGCGGTGGTGGACCCGGTCGTGGAACGCGCCCGGGCCTTCGCCGCGGAGCACGGGGGTCAGGTCCACGCCACGCTGGCGCAGGCCCTGGCCGGCGTGCCCTTCGACGTCGCGGTCGTCTGCACCCCGACCGGCACCCACGGCGAGCTGACCGTGCAGGCGCTGGAGGCCGGCAAGCACGTCGTGGTCGAGAAGCCGGCGGAGATCTCGCTCGAGCGGATCGACGAGATGGTCCGGGCCCGTGACCGCGCCGGCACCCTGGTCTCAGTCATCTCCCAGCACCGCTTCGACCCGGCGACGGAGATCGTCGTGGCCGCGGTGGCCCGCGGGGAGTTCGGCCGGCTGACCTCCGCGACCGCCTCGATCGACTGGTGGCGCGGGCAGAGCTACTACGACTCCGGCGACTGGCGCGGCACGTGGGCGCTGGACGGCGGCGGGGCCCTCATGAACCAGGGCGTGCACACCGTCGACCTCCTGATCGCCACGATGGGCCGGCCGGTGGAGGTGTTCGGCTGGACGGCCGTCCGGGCCCACGAGCGCATCGAGGTCGAGGACGTCGCGACGGGTGTCGTGCGCTTCGCGTCGGGGGCCATCGCGACCCTGCACGGTTCCACCGCCGTCCACCCCGGCCTCAGCACCCGGTTGCAGGTCCACGGCGACCGCGGATCGGCCGTGATCGAGGACGACCGTCTCGTGTACTTCCACGCGACGCCCCCCGGTGGGGCACCGCAGGAGACGCTCATGGGCGCCCGCGGCGCGGGTACCAACCAGGTCGAGCGCTTCGGTGGACCGGAGGCGACCGCGCCGGTGACCAGCCTCCCAGGTCGGATGTCCGACGCGCACCTGGCCCAGTACCGCAACGTCCTGGCCGCCCTGCGGGGTGAGGCGGAACTGCGGGTCGGCCTGGAGGAGAACCGCCTCGCGGTCGCCGTGATCACCGGCCTCTACGAGTCCGCCCGGACGTCGCGTCCGGTGGCGCTGGCCCCCTCCCTGCAGAGAACCCCCTGACCGTCAGATCGAACGAGGAGACGACGATGACGTCTGGACGACCCGGCCGCAGGGTCGCGGCGAACCCCATCCCGTACTGGTCGCAGGCCGGGAAGACCCGGGAGGTCTTCGAGCAGGCCTTCCGCGACTTCCAGCAGATCGGTTTCACCGCGGTGAAGGCCGACCTCCCGGCCGGGATGACGCCGGGGGAGTACGCGGACTGGATCGCGGGTTTTGGGCTCAGCCCCTCGATCGGGCTCTTCAGCAGCGCGCTGGACGAGACCGTCGTGATGGCCGACGTGCTCGAGCAGGCCCGGCGCTTCGGCGCCGAACAGGCGGAACTCGGTCTCGACCGCACGATGCTCTCGTCCATGTCCCTGCCCGAACGCCTCGAGCGCCCGGCCGTCGGGGCCGGGTTCGACCAGGGCCGCCTCGACCGGGCGATCGAGAACGCCGGCCGGGTCTGCGCGGTGCTGATCTCCGAGGGGGTCCGGCCGCTGCACCACTCCCACGTCGGGGGTGTGTTCGAGACCGAACACGAGATCACCTCCCTGCTGGACGACCTCGGGCCCGACCTCATCGGTTTCGGACCGGACACCGGGCACCTGCGGTGGGCGGGGATCGACCCCGTCGCCCTCGTCCGGCGCTACGCCGACCGCACCGGCGGGATCCACCTCAAGGACCTCTACCCCGACCACCTCGACGGGGCCGGCGGCGGTGGGACGTACCGCGAGAAGGCGAGCAGCGGGCGGTTGTGGGCGGAACCCGGACGGGGCGTGCTCGACCTCGGGGCGGTGCTCGACGCCCTCCCCGACGACTACGACGGGGACTACATGATCGAGGTCGATCACCCCAGCGTGGGTTCCCTCCACGAGTCGCACCGGATCTCGTGGGAGTGGGCGCGGGACCACCTCGCCGCGGTGACCGTTCCGTGACCTGACGATCCCCGGATGCGTTGCGGCAGAGCACGACGCGCCTCGGGAAACCTTCCGCTGCGACCCCCACCGTGCTAGCGTCGGAACGGCGATCGGGGTAAGCGTTTACCGCGTCGGCGGGTCCACCAGCGTTGGGGGCCCGGCCCCGCAGAACCCGGTACCCGAACTCGGACTGTCCGGCCAACCCCCGTGCAGGTGACGTGGCAGGAGCTCAAAGGTGAGACAGAACTCTTCCGGTGAGAAGTCGTCGGCCGCGGCTGCGGTCGGGAACCTCTCCGTCGACAGCGCCCCGGTGAAACCCCCGCGGCGCGGATCCCGTGCGCCGCGCACCCCCCGGCGTCGGTGGTCGCGCGACAGGCTGCTCCTCGTCGCACTGGGTCTCCCCGGCGCGATCGCCCTGGTGGCGTTCCAGTACCTGCCCCTCCTGGGCAACGTCATCGCCTGGAAGGACTACCAGCCCTACCTGAGCATCTCCGAGTCGGACTGGGTCGGTTGGCAGAACTTCTCGTTCCTGTGGGACGGGAACCCGGCGTTCCGCAACGCCCTGTGGAACACGATCGTCCTCACGATCATCCAGACGGTGCTGGTCTTCCCGGTCCCCCTGGTGATCGCCCTGGTGCTGAACAGCCTCTCCGGGGAGCGTCTGAAGCGGATCCTGCAGTCGATCCTCTACCTGCCGCACTTCCTGTCCTGGGTGATCGTCGTCGCGCTGTTCCAGCAGATGCTGGGCAACGCGGGCATGCTGAACACCTTCCTCGTGCAGAACGACTTCCCGATCATCGACATCATCGGGGTTCCGGAGTTGTTCAAGGCGCTGGTCACCAGCCAGGTGATCTGGAAGGACGCCGGCTGGGGAACCATCATCTTCCTCGCCGCGATCTCCCGCGTCGACCAGGAGCAGTACGAGGCGGCCGCGGTGGACGGTGCGAACGCAAGGCAACGTCTCTGGTACATCACATTGCCGGCCCTCAAGGGGCTCATCATCCTGCTGCTCATCCTCCGCCTGGGCAGCAGTCTCTCGGTGGGGTTCGAGCAGATCATCCTGCAGCAGGGACCGGTCGGCCTGCAGGCCAGTGAGGTCCTGGACACCTGGGTCTACAACAACGGCATCCTCGGCGGTGAGTGGGGAACCTCGGCGGCCGCAGGCCTGATCAAGGGCCTGGTCGGAGTCCTCCTCGTCGTCGGCGCGAACAAGTTGGCTCACCTCTTCGGTGAGAGAGGGGTGTACGAGAAGTGACCACCGTCGAGAACGCCACCATCGGGGACGACACCGTCCCGTCGTTCCGCAAGGACGGCAAGCGGCCTCCGTGGATGGAGAAGCCGAGCGTCGCCACCCAGGCCCTGAAGTTCGTCTTCCTGGCCATCTCGGTGGCGCTGGTCGTCATCCCCTTCTGGACGGTGATCGCCACGTCCCTGGCCGACCAGAAGACCATCAACGACTCCGGCGGCGGGATGGTCCTGTGGCCCGGGAGCGGGATCAGCTTCGACGCCTACACCACCGTGCTCCAAGGGGGTGTGGTCACCCGCGCGGTCCTGATCTCCATCGGGGTCACCGTGGTCGGGACGTTCCTGTCGCTGGCCGCGACCGCGGGTCTCGCCTACTGGCTGTCCCGGCCGGGTGCCCTGGGCGCCAAACCGGTGCTCATGCTGGTGCTGGGCGCGATCCTCTTCGCCCCGGGACTCATCCCGAGCTACCTGGTGGTCAAGGAGTTCCACCTGCTG
Source organism: Kineococcus sp. GCM10028916 (assembly GCF_042674865.1). Lineage (NCBI taxonomy): Bacteria > Bacillati > Actinomycetota > Actinomycetes > Kineosporiales > Kineosporiaceae > Kineococcus > Kineococcus sp. GCM10028916. Next base: position 454,373 of record NZ_JBHTFM010000003.1, read on the forward strand.
GACTCCCTGTGGTCGCTGGTCCTCCCGGTGCTCGTCAACGCCTTCAACGTCATCGTCATGCGCGCGTTCTTCCAGGAACTGCCCAAGGAGCTCTTCGAGTCGGCCGCCATCGACGGGGTCGGAGCCGCGACGGTCCTGCTGCGCATCGTGCTGCCGCTGTCCAAGGCGGTGCTGGCCGTCATCGGGCTCTTCTACGCGGTCGCCTACTGGAACGCGTTCTTCAACGCCCTGCTCTACATCCAGTCCAGCGAGAAGTGGCCGATGGCCCTGGTGCTGCGGACCTACGTGGTCAACCAGACGACGATCGGCGGCGACGCCGCCGGTGAGGCCCTGCCCCCGCAGCTGCCGCTGCAGATGGCCATCCTGGTGATGGCCATCGTGCCGATCCTGCTGGTCTACCCCTTCATCCAGAGGCACTTCGCCAAGGGTGTCCTGATCGGCGCCGTCAAGGGCTGAACCGCCCGCCGCACGACTCACGAGCAACCCACCGGGTCGAGGAGGATCCATGTCAGAGAGCGCTTTCAGCCGACGCAGTCTGCTCGCAGGGGCAGGAGGTGGTGCAGGTCTGCTCGCGACGGGCGGCCTGTCCGCCTGCTCCAGCGGGAACGACAGCGGTGGTTCGGGGGGAGACAGCGGGAAGAACACCGCCGTCCTGCCGACCTACGTGCCCTACACCGGGGTGACCCCGGACCTCCCGGGTACCGAGCAGGGCGTGGACCCCGCCTTCCGGAACTTCCCCGCCGAGAACCCCACCTCGGTCGACGAGGTCCCCGGTCACGGGGAGACGGTGACCGGGATGGCCAACATCTACTTCGCCGTCCCGCCGGGCGTCGGGGACAACACCTACTGGCAGGGCCTGAACGACCGGCTCGGCGTCGACCTCCAGCTGCAGATGGTCAGCAACGCCGACTACCTGCAGAAGTTCCCCACCGTCATCGCCGGCAACGAGCTCCCGGACATGCTCCAGATCCCCGGCCCCGTCACGGGCAGCACCTTCCCGGTGCCCAACCTGCCGCAGCTGCTCGAGAAGCGCTTCACCGACCTGAGTGAGCACCTCTCCGGTGACGCGGTGAAGGAGTACCCCAACCTCGCCAACATCCCCACCCGCACCTGGAAGGCGACGGTCTACAACAACGGCATCTACGGCATCCCCATCGCCCGCGGGGCCATCGGGAACTACCACTTCATCCGTCAGGACCTGTTCGAGGCCGCCGGGGTCTCTCCCGAGCCGAAGAGCTACGACGAACTCGTCGAGACGACCAAGGCGCTGACCGACCCCAAGCAGCGGCGGTGGGCCTTCAGCCTCTTCAACCAGCCCGCCAGCTGCTCGGTCGGATGAACGGCGAGCCGAACGTCTGGGCGGAGGAGGGGGGCAAGCTCACCCACGTCTACGAGACCGACCAGTACGCCCAGACCGTCACCGACCTGATCGCCATGTGGAAGTCGGGCGTGATGCACCCGGACTCCTTCGACACGGCCCAGCCGTTCAAGCAGTTGTTCAACGCCGGGACCTGCGCCATCAACGCCGCCGACGGTTACCCGGGGTGGATCCAGTACCAGCTCGACAACGCCTCGAACCCGAACTTCAAGCTCGGGTTGATGCCCGTCCACCTGCGTGACGGGAGCGGGCTGGCGCACTGGGCCTACGGCAACGGGTACTTCTCGATGACCATGCTCAAGCAGCAGGACGACCCGGAGAAGATCAAGACGGTCCTGCGGGTGCTGAACTGGCTGGCCGCACCGTTCGGCACGGAGGAGTACAAGTACCGCCTCTTCGGCCAGGAGGGCGTCGACCACACGCTGGACCCGGGGGGAAACCCGGTGCTCACCCCGACCGGGACCAAGGACACGGTCCTGCCCATCCGCTACCTGGCCGACAGCCCGTACAACATCTACGTCCCCGGTCGTCCCCAGGACGCCGACACCCAGCACGAGTACCAGTCGCTGGAGATCCCCACCGGCATCGCCAACCCGGTGATCGGGCTGTACTCCAACGCCGCCTCGACCGACAACGCCACGGCCGACAAGACCTTCACCGATGGCGTCAACGACGTCGTCCAGGAGCGTCGTCCGTTCGCCGACCTCAAGACCCTGGTCTCGACGTGGAAGAACGCGGTGGGGGACAAGATGCGCACCGAGTACCAGGACGCGCTGCAGAAGGCGGGGGCGATCGCCACGAGCTGATCCAGCACCCCGATCCGTGATCCCGCGGGGATTCCCGGCGAGATCACGGATCGGGGGTTCGGGGTGGGCTGGTCGGGGCCCTTCCACCGTCGGCGAACGGCGGAAGTGAGTCGAGGAGACTCAGGTTGTGTCCTTCGAAGGCGCTCACCCCGAGCGCCGGGAACGTCCGAGGAGGACACTCATGAACACGCTGTCCGTGTGGCGCCGCAGCCCCTTCGAGACCCAGGCCCAGTTCGACGCGCTGGTCCGCAGCAGTTTCGGAACCTCCACCGGGTTCGTCCCGGCCGTCGAGGTCGGCCGCGACGGGGACGACGCCGTCGTCAAGCTGGAACTCCCTGGCATCGCCGAGGAGAACCTCCTGGAGGACGTCACCGTCGAGGTCGAGAAGGGCGAGCTCGTCGTCCGCGGTGAACGCAAGGACCCCCGCGAGGAGTCCGCGCGCCGCCGCACCGAGATCCGCTACGGCACCTTCCGCCGCAGCTTCACGCTGCCGACCTCCGTCACCGCGGAGTCGATCAGCGCGAGCTACGACGCGGGTGTCCTGACCGTCCGCGTCGCCGGTGCGCACACCACCGCGCAGCCGACCCGGATCGAGATCACCACCGTCTGAGCCGACGCGCGCTGACGACCAGCGGTCGTCAGCGCGCCAGCCGGAGGGAACTCGAGAGCAGTGCGGCGTGCACGAACGCCTGGGGGAAGTTCCCGCGCAACTGGCGTTCGCGCACGTCCCACTCCTCGCTCAGCAACGCCGCCGGACCGCACGCGGCCCGGTTGCGCTCGAAGAAGCGGAACGCGTCGACCTCCTGGCCGTCGGCGTGCAGGGCCTCGGCGACGACGAAGCCGCAGAGCAGGAACGCCCCCTCGGTGGTGCCCAACGGCATCGAGTCGGGGGAGTAGCGGTAGACGTAGTGGTCCTCGACGAGGTCGCGCCGCACCGCCGCGAGCGTCGCCCGCGACCGCGGGTCCTCCACCGGCAGGGCCCCGTGCAGGACGGGCCGCAACAACGCCGCGTCGACCCCGGGCTGGGTCGGACTGCGCTGCCACCGTCCCTCGTCGGGGTGCAGGCAGTCGCGCGAGGTCCGCGCGAGGATCGTGTCCGCGAGCGCCGCGTAGCGCGCCGCCTCGCCGGGCGAGGACACCGCCGCGATGCACTTCAACCCGGCGACGCACTCCAGGCGGGAGTGCGTCCACCAGTCGTCCTCGATCTCCCAGATCCCGGCGTCGGGTTCCTCCCAGCGCTTCTCGATCGCGGAGACCGCGACGCCCACGGCGCGCCGGCCGTCGGTGTCGAGGACGTCGAAGCGCGCCGCGGAGGCCAGCAGTTGCAGCACCTCACCGAACGCGTCGAGCTGGAACTGACCGCGGACGTGGTTGCCCGCGATGTCCCACCCGCCGGGGTAGCCGGGGACCCCGGTGTGCCGTTCCTCGGGGACGGGAGCCCCCAGCACGGTGTAGGCGGGCACCAGGTCCGGCCCGTCGGTCAGGACCCGTCGGACCACGAAGTCCACGAGCGTCCGGTACAGCTCGGTCGGTTCCCCGCACTCGGCGAGGGCGAGACCGGCGTAGCACTGGTCGCGGATCCAGGCGTAGCGGTAGTCGTAGCTGCGGCCCTTGTCGGCGTGCTCGGGCAGCGACATCGTCGCCGCGGCGACCATCCCGCCCGAGTCCGAGGTCAGCCCCCGGATCAACGCGAAGGAGTGCCGGGCCTCCTCGGGCGCGATCGAGTGCGGGATGTCGGGCACCGCCGACTTCCAGGTGTGCTCGGTGGAGGTCCAGGAGTGCACCGGGTCCGGGGGTTCCTCGTGCAGGCGGGTCCCGACCTCCAGCACGAGGTGGTGGGAGGTGCCGGCCGGGACGCGCAGGTGCGCCCGCAGCATCCCGTCCTCGACGTCGGCGGAACCCAGCCCGCTCAGCCGCACGTGCAGGTCGCCGGACCGGGCGCTCCAGCGGCCGGAGTCGTCGCGGCGCAGGTTGCGCAGCGCCTTGGACCCGAACTCGGCCCGCAGGTCGAAGAGGACGTCGACCTCGCCGTCACCCTCGACGGCGACCACCTCGCGCAGCAGGACCGCGCAGTGGGGGTCGCTGGGCATCGCCATGGCGTCGCGGCAGTCGATCGTGCCGTCGCCGCGCGAGGTCCAGTGGTGGCGGAACACCAGCGTCGCCGGTTCGTAGTGACCGCCCCAGACGAAGGGGTGCGAGGGGGTGACGGAGAACGCGCCCCGCCCACCGAGCAGGGCGGCGAAGACGGCGTCGTCGTGCCAGTTCGGGGCGCACATCCACACGACGTCACCCCGTGGGCCGACGACCGCGCCGCGGGCGCCGTCGGCGACGACGGCGTAGTCGCGCAGGACGTGCGGCGGGAACTGCTTCGTGAACTCGTCGGGCGTCACCGGGGCGCCTGCGCCCCCGTCGTGAGCAGGAGCTTCCCGACGTGGGAGGAACCCTCCATGACCTCGTGGGCGCGCGCGGCCTCGGCCAGCGGGAACGTCTCGTGCACGACGGGGCGCACCCCGCCGTCGGCGATCAGCGGCCACACGTGGTCGCGGACGCTGGCCACGATCGTCGCCTTGTCGTCGGCGTCGCGGTAGCGCAGTCCGGTGGCGTGCAGGGAGATCCGCTTGCGCATGAGGAGGCCGAGGTCAAGTTCGGCGTGGGTCCCGCCCTGGGTGGCGATCACCACGAGGCGACCGCTGGTCGCCAGCACGTCGAGGTTGCGGGCCAGGTACGGCGCGCCGACGAGGTCGAGCACGACGTCGGCGCCGGCCGGTTCGAACGCGCGGACCGCCTCGACGAAGTCGTCGTCGTGGTAGTTCACCAGCACCTGCGCGCCGAGTTCCGCGCACTGCTGCAGCTTCTCCGCCGACCCCGCGGTGACGGCCACCCGGGCCCCGACCTGACGGGCCAGCTGGATGGCCATCGTCCCGATCCCGCTGGACCCGCCGTGGACGAGGAGGAGCTCGCCGGGACGCAGCCCGGCGAGGGTGAAGACGTTCGACCAGACCGTGCAGGTGACCTCGGGCAGCGCCGCGGCCTCGACCACGCCGACGCCCTGGGGGACGGGTAGCAACTGCCCGACCGGGACGAGGACGCGTTCGGCGTAGCCACCGCCACCCAGCAGCGCGCAGACGGGTTCACCCACCGACCACCCGACGTCGGGCCCGGTCGACTCGATCCAGCCGGAGACCTCCAGGCCCGGGTTCTCGGGTGCACCGGGGGGCGAGGGGTAGTGGCCGAGGCGTTGCGCGACGTCGGCCCGGTTGACCCCCGCGGCGGCGACGCGGACCACGACCTCGCCGGGGCCCGCCACCGGGTCCGGCAGCTCGGTGGGGACGAGGACCTCGGGGCCCCCGGGACGTTCGACGATCACGGCTCGCACGTCGCGACACTACGTCGGGCCCGGGTCGCCCGCCTCCGCATCCCCGTCCGCGTCCGCATCCCCGTCCGTCAGCAGGCTCCGGGCCCGGTCGAGGTCCTGCGGCACGTCGACGTCCAGCGCCTCCCGCCCGCTGACCGCGACCTCCCCGACCCGGCCGCGGAACAGTTCCCGCAACGGCTGGCCCGCGACCGCCGGCAACCCGTCGAGGACCCGCTGGGCCGAGGTGCGCCGGTGCGCGGAGAGCAGCGGCTGACGTCGGCCGTCCCCGTCGACCCCGACGACGGCGTCCAGGTCCGGGTCCGCGGCGAGGGCGGCGAGGAGGCGGGGCACGGCGCTCGCGGCGAAGGGCTGGTCCCCGCCCAGCAGCACCAGCACGGGCGCGGTGCTCGCGGCGAGGCCCGCGGCGAACCCGGCGAGCGGACCTCCCCCGGTCGGGCGCTCCAGGACCCCGCCCGGTCCGACGATGACCACGTCGTGACCGGACAACTCGCGCAGCAGGTGCTGCAGGACCGTCCCGGGACCCAGGGGTGCGGCGAGCTTGTCCGCCCCCGGTCCCGTGCGGGCGGCCCAGCGGGTGCTCCCACCGCCCGCGACGACCACGACGACGACACCCTGCACCGGACCTCCTGGTGGCACGTTCGAGCGGAAGGGTCAAGCAACCACGCCGAGCTGCCGATGAGCCGAACGAGGGTTGTCGGGCCCGTGGAGTTCACCTCGTGGGTCCACGTCCCGATCACCACTGAGTCTGCTCGGCCAACGGTGGGCAGTTTCGCCCGCCCACCATCGCGTACGGAAGGTTGACATGCTGCGGAACCTGAGCATCCGAGCCAAGCTCGCGGTCCTCCTGGTGGTACCTCTCGTGTTGCTGCTCGTCGCCGTCGTCGCGACGGCAGCCCAGGACGTGACGTCCACGACGGAACGCCGCCACCTGGCCGCCTACGCGAAGTCGGCGCAGACGATCAACGGCTTCTTCACCGCCCTGCAGACGGAGCGACGGAGCACGCTGGAGTACCTGGCCGCGCCGGCCGACGACCTCAAGGCGCAGGTCGCCACCGACCGCGCCGCCACCGACGCCGCCACCGCCGGGGTGTCCGGGGCCATCCAGGCCAGCGGCCTGGACCTGACCGCCGGGTCCAGCGCCGTGGTCTACGCCAGCGTGCAGAAGGCCCTCGCGGAGACCCTCCCGCAGACCCGCGCCGCCGTCGACAACGGCACCACCACCCCGCTCGCCGCGCTGAACAGCTACAGCGCCGTCGCCTCCGCCGCCACCGACCTCACCGTCACCGTCGCCGAGCAGGCCCAGGACCGCGACCTGGCCGACGACATCGCCGCGTTCGGGTACCTCCTCAAGCGCGTCGACGCGCTGTCGGTCGAGCAGTCCGCCGGTGACCTCATCGTCCAGGGCGACACCAACGTCGCGCTGGACGTCCTGCGCGGCAACGCCATCGAACAGGGCAACTACTTCGAGGCGCAGGCCCGCTACCGCCTGCACGCCGACGGCGCGGCGGCCCTCGACGCCACCCTGAACAGCAGCCAGGTCACCCAGTCGCTGGCGTTCCTGAACCAGGACCGCAACATCTTCGCCGCCGCCACCGGCACCCCCTCCCTGCCCGAGAAGGGCTGGGAGGAGACCTCCGGCGAGGTCATCACCGCCTACCGCGCCGCCACCAACGAGATCGCGACCACCGTCGCCGACCGCGCCGACGCCGCGTCGAGCCGCGCCACCCTCGGCACGCTGGTCCTGGTCCTCGGCGCCCTGCTCGTCTTCGCCGCCGTCGCCCTCTTCGGCCTGCGCGTCGCCCGCGACATCGGCCGCCGCCTGCGCGCCCTGTCCGACGCGGCCATCACGGTCCGCGACGAACTGCCCCGCATGGTCGAGCGCATGCAGACCCCGGGCGAGGGTCCCGGCGTGGACTTCACCCCGCTGGAGGTCACGAGCACCGACGAGATCGGTGACGTCGCCCACGTCATCAACGACCTCAACGAGACCACCTTCCGCATCGCCGGGGAGCAGGCCGCGCTGCGCGCCTCGATCGCTGAGATGTTCGTCAACGTCGCCCGTCGCGACCAGACGCTGCTCGCCCGCCAGCTGGCCTTCCTGGACCAGCTGGAGCGCACCGAGGAGAACCCCGACACCCTCGAGGACCTCTTCACCCTCGACCACCTCGCGACCCGGATGCGGCGCAACGCCGAGTCCCTGCTCGTCCTCGCCGGCATCAACACCGGGCGCCGCCTGCGCCGCCCGCTGCCGCTGTCGGACGTCGTCCGCACCGCGGCCGGCGAGATCGAGCACTACGACCGCGTGGACCTCGCCCTGCAGGTCGACCCGCCGGTCGTCGGTCACCTCGCGCTGTCGGCCTCGCACATGATCGCCGAGCTGCTCGAGAACGCGACGAACTTCTCCGACCCCGGCACCCGCGTCGTCGTCGGCACCGCCGAGACCGACCGCGGCGTCGAGATCACGATCAAGGACAGCGGCCTCGGCATGAACGCCGACGAGGTCGAGACCGCACACCAGCGCATCTCCGGTGGTCGCGCCTCGGAGTTCGTCGGGGCCCAGCGCCTCGGGTTCTACGTCGTCGGTCGCCTCGCCGGCCGCCTGGACGTCGAGGTCGAGTTCGTGACCTCCGAGGGCAACGGCACCACCGTCACCCTGGTCCTGCCCGCGGCGCTCTTCACCCCGGGCTCGGTCAAGGCCGGGGAGCCGGAGCTCGCGGCCCTCGACAGCGGCCTCCCCTCGCTCGAGGGTGGCGTCTCGGCCCTGCCCGACGGCGGTGTCTCGGCCCTGCCGGACGCCCCGTCCGCGCTCCCCGCGGGGCCGGGTGGCCTGCCCACCCGCACCCCGGCGGCGCCCACCGGTGGCCCGAACACGATCGTCAGCAACCCGCTGGCGGCCGAGGGCCTGGGCGACGCGCTGTCCGCGACGCTGCAGAAGTCCGCGGCCGAGGCGGCCGCGAGCTCCGAGGTCAACGCCTCCGCGCCCACGTCGAAGGTCGAGGGCCGGCAGCTGCCGACCCGCCGCCGCACCGCTCAGGCGCAGGCCAAGGTGGAGGCGTCGCCCGCCCCCGTCGCTCCCGCTGCCCCCGTCGCCCCCACCGTCCCGGTCGTGGCGTCGGAGGAGGACTGGAAGCCGGTCACCGCGTCGGCCCCCACCACCTCGGCGATGCCGAAGCGCGAACGCAAGGCCGAGGCCCCCACGGCTCTGGCTGCGGCGCAGGACATCCTGCCCACCGCAGGCAAGAAGGCCCGCAAGGTCCGCGAGACCGTGGCCCCGCCGAAGACCGCCGCCGAGGCGTTCTGGACCTCCCGCAAGCGCAGCGAGGCGACGACCGCCGAGGCGTCCGCACTGGACGCCCTCGAGGCCGACCGCGCCGCGCAGCAGGCCGAGGAGGCCCCGCACGTCGAGGCCCCCGTGGTCGAGGCGCCGGTCGTCGAGGCCCCCGTGGTCGAGACCCCGGTGGTCGAGGAACCCGTCGCTGCGGTCGTCGAGGCGCCGGTCGTCGAGGCCCCCGTGGTCGAGACCCCGGTGGTCGAGACCCCGGTGGTCGAGACCCCGGTGGTCGAGACCCCGGTGGTCGAGGCTCCCGTGGCTGCGGTCGTCGAGGCGCCCGTCGTCGAGACCCCCGTGGCCCCCGTGGTCGCGGTCCCGGTCGCGATCCCCGCGCAGACCCGCACGGTCGGCGAGGCCCTCCGCCAGCGCAGCGCGCTGGCCGCCGACGCCCTCACCGCCCTCACCGACGGGCAGAACTTCACCCCCTCCCGGGGCAGCGGTTCCGCCCCGCTGGTCCGCCGCCAGGCCGGGGCCACCGCGGCCGCGGCCAAGCCGGTCCCGGCCCGCACCTCCGCGGCCAACCGCCAGCGCCGTGCCCCCGCCGACGTCCGCTCGATGCTCTCCGGCTTCCAGGCCGGCGTGTCCCGCGGCCGCACCGAGGGCGACACCCCCACCACCGAGAGCGGTGGCGAGGGTGACGCCTGACCCGCCCCCCCGGACCTCCCGGGCCCCACGCTCCCGGACCCCACGGTCCCGCGGAGAACACCTCCCGCCCCACCACGACCAGCAGTCGACCCGACAGAACTGCGAAAGAAGAGGAATCCCACTGTGACCGTGCTCAGCTCCGAGGCCGCCGACTTCAGCTGGCTCCTCGACAACTTCGTCAAGAGCGTCCCCGGTGTCGCCCACACCGTCGTCGTCTCCGCCGACGGCCTGCTGATGGCGATGTCGGACAAGCTCGACCGCGAGTCCGGCGACACCCTCGCCGCGATCGTCTCGGGCGTCTCGAGCCTGGCCCGCGGCGCCGCCCACCAGCTGCAGTCCGGGGAGGTCCGTCAGGCCATCATCGAGATGGACGACTCGTTCTTCTTCCTGGTCAACATCTCCGACGGTTCCGTCCTGGCCGTCTCCGCGGAGGCCGGCTGCGACGTCGGGCTCATCGGCTACGAGATGGCCATGCTGGTCCAGCGCGCCGAGACCGTCCTGACCCCGCAGCTGGTGTCGGAGATGCGGGCGAACCTGCCCACCTCCGCACCGGTCGCCTCCCGGTGGTGACGCGACGTGACAGCACCTGGTAGCGCGGACCTCTGGTCCGACGACGACGACCAGGACCTCGAAGAGTTCACCGTCCGCCCGTACACCGTCACCGGTGGCCGGACCCGACCGAGCAACGCCGACCTCCCGGTCGAGGCGCTCGTGGAGGCCCTCGCCGAACCGGAGGTCGGGATGACGCCGGAACGGCGCAAGATCCTCGAACTCACCAAGAAGTCCTACCTGTCGATCGCGGAACTGTCCGCACACGTCCACCTGCCGGTCGGAGTCGTGCGCGTCGTGGTGAGCGACCTGTCCCAAGCCGGGAAGGTCCGCATCCACGGCCTCACGATGACCTCCGCCCCCCAACCCGCGACAACCATCAGCGTCCTGGAGAGTGTTCTCAATGGCATTTCCTCGCTCTGACGTGAGCCCCGCCGGAGCCGGAGCGCCCGCGGGAACCGCACCTCAGGCCCCGCCCACCGTCGTCAAGATCGTCGTGGCCGGCGGGTTCGCCGTCGGCAAGACGACCTTCATCGGCTCGATCTCCGACATCGAGCCGCTGCGCACCGAAGCCGCCATGACCGAGCACTCGGTCGGCATCGACGACGCGGGTCTCAACTCCGACCGCAAGACCTCCACCACCGTCGCCATGGACTTCGGCCGCATCGCGCTGCCGGGGAACCTCTGGCTCTACCTGTTCGGCACCCCGGGCCAGGACCGCTTCCTCTTCATGTGGGACGACCTGGTCAAGGGCGCCATCGGCGCCGTCGTGCTCGTCGACACCGACCGTCTCGACCAGTGCTTCCCGGCCGTCGACTACTTCGAGTCCCGCGGGATCCCGTTCGTCGTCGCCGTCAACTGCTTCGACGGTGTCGCCCAGCACGACCTCGACTCGGTCCGGGAAGCGCTCGGCGTCCCCGAGCACGTCCCGCTCGTCTACACCGACGCCCGCTCCAAGGCCGCGACCAAGCACAGCCTCATCACGCTCGTGCAGACGGCGCTCGCGCGCCTCAACGCCGGGGCCTGACGCACCCGCCCGCAACGCCGGTCCCCTCGGGGGGCCGGCGTTCTGCGTTCCCGGGTCCCCGACCCCCGACCCGCTCAAGGAACACCCGCCCGGCTGCCGATGGCGGGAACGAGGGGTCCCCGCCACCGAGGACCCCGCCCCAGCTGAGGAGTCGTCCGTGACCCGCACCATCCGCAACCTCGGCGTCGGGACGCGCATCGCCGCGGGCTTCGCCGTGATGACCGTCCTGCTCGCGGTCCTCGCCGCCGTCGGCCTGGCCCAGCTCTCCGCCGCCCAGCACCGGCTCGAGGTCATGAGCGGGCAGAACGTCGCCGCGCAGCAGAAGCTCGCCGAGGTCCGCACCATCTACAACCGGATGTCGAAGGACCTCCTGGCCGTCGCGCTGACCCCCTCCGAGGACACCCAGTCGGCCGTCGTCACCGACGAGACCGACGTGAGCGACGCCTGGGACGCGTTCAAGGCCGCCGACCCCGGCGTCCCCGCCGACCAGCTCGGCGCCGTCGACGCCGCGCTGACCGACTACCTCTCCGGCGCTCGCGTCCTGCTGGGCATCGCCCTGACGGGTGACCAGGCCGCCTTCGTCGCGACCCGCGGCGATGACAGCATCGCGGTCGCCGCCGGCGGCATCGGCCACGGCAAGACCAACGACGCCCTGAAGGTCGTCCAGGCGACCATCACCGAGAACGCCGTCGTGAGCACCCGCGAGGGCACCGTCGCCTACGGCCACGCCCGGTGGGCGCTGCTCGGCACCGCGCTCGCCGCGATCGCGGCCGCCGTCGCCCTCACCGTCGTCACCACCCGCAGCATCTCGGTGCCGCTGAAGCGCACCCGTGAGGTCGCCACCGCGCTCAGCGAGGGACGGCTCGACGTCCGCGTCGGGACCTACAGCCGCGACGAGGTCGGCGCGACCGCGCAGGCCCTCGACTCGGCCCTCGACACCCTCGCGATCACGGTGCGTCGCATCCGGGGTGGGGTCGACGGGTTGCAGAACTCCTCCGGGCGCCTCGGTGAGGTGTCCCGGCAGCTGACGGCCGGCGCGCACGACTCCGCGAGCCAGGCCGACGTCGTCTCGCTGGCCGCCGCCGACATCTCCGCCAGCATCGGGACCGTCGCCGGCGCCAGCGAGGAGATGACCGCGGCCATCCGCGAGATCGCCTCCTCCACCGCCGACGCCTCCACCGTGGCCGCCGACGCCGTCCGTTCGGCCGGCGAGGCCAGCGAGACCATCGAGCGGCTGTCCTCCTCCAGCCAGGAGATCGGCGACGTCGTCAAGCTCATCACCTCCATCGCAGAGCAGACGAACCTGCTGGCCCTCAACGCGACCATCGAGGCGGCCCGGGCGGGAGAGATGGGCAAGGGTTTCGCCGTCGTCGCGGGCGAGGTCAAGGAGCTCGCGCAGCAGACGGCCCGCGCCACCGAGCAGATCACCCAGCGCGTCCTCGCCACCCAGGGCGACGCGGCCGCCGCGTCGGCGGCCATCGCCCAGATCGGCCTGGTCATCGGCAACATCGACAGCCTGCAGACGACCATCGCCGCGGCCGTCGAGGAGCAGTCGGCCACGACCGCGGAGATGGTCCGCAACGTCACCGAGGTCTCGACGGGATCGCAGGAGATCTCCACGAACATGCAGGGGATCGCCGCGTCGTCCTCGCGCACCCGCGACGCCGCCGAGAGCACCCGGGACTCCGCCGACGAGGTCTCGCGCGTCGCGAGCGACCTCCAGGACGCCGTGGCGGGCTTCCGGCTGTGACGTCCGGGCCGTGACGTCCGGCCCGTGACGTCCGACTGGGCGTCCGGAAGCCTTCCCGGACGCCCAGGGCCACCCCCGTCGCCGCGGGGTTTCAGCTCCGGCACTCGAATGCCGATGAGCAGACAGAGCAAGTGAACGAGCAAGTGACACACCGTGGTCCCGCCCGGGATCGCACCGCCGCGAGAAGTGGGAGTCCACGTGGACGACATGGACGAGATCGTCCAGGAGTTCCTCGTCGAGAGCTACGAGAACCTGGACCAGCTGGACTCCGACCTCGTGGCGCTGGAGCAGCAGCCAGGCTCCCGCGAGCTGCTCGCGAGCGTCTTCCGCACCATCCACACGATCAAGGGCACCTCCGGGTTCCTGGCGTTCTCGCGCCTGGAGGCCGTGGCCCACGTCGGTGAGAACCTGCTGGCCCGTCTGCGTGACGGCCAGATCGTCATGACGCCGGTCACCACCGACGTCCTGCTGCGGATGGTCGACACCATCCGTGAACTGCTCTCGAAGATCGAGGCGAACCACACCGAGGACGGCGTCGAGGTCGCCGCCGTCGTCGCCGCCATCCGCGCGGTGCTCGACGGTGAGGAACCCGTCCTGCCGGCCGCCGACGGCGCCGGGGTCGAGGTCGTCTCCGCACCCCCCGCCGCACCGGTCGCCGCGCCCGCTCCCGAACCCGAGCCCGTCGTCGAGGCGCCCGTCGCCGAGACCCCCGTCGTCGAGGCGCCCGTCGCCGAGATCCCCGTCGAGGTCGCGCCGGAACCCGAACCCACCCCGGAACCCGTCGCCGAGGTCCCCGCTCCCGCTCCCGCCGCCGCGGCCCCCGCCGCGGCCCCGGCCGGTGGGGGCGGTGCTCCCCCCGAGAAGGCCTCCGCGGCCGAGTCGACCATCCGCGTCGACGTGGAACTCCTCGAGTCCCTCGTCCGCCAGGCCGGTGAGCTCGTCCTCGCCCGCAACCAGATCCTGCAGCGGGCCGGAGCCCTGCGCGACGAGGACCTCACCCGCGCCTGCCACCGCCTGAACCTCGTCGCGAGCGAGATGCAGGAATCGGTCATGCGCACCCGCATGCAGGCCATCGACCACCTGTGGTCGAAGCTTCCCCGCGTCGTCCGCGACCTCGGGAACATGCTGAACCGCAAGATCAAGCTGGAGATGGAGGGCGGCGACACCGAACTCGACCGCACCCTCCTCGAGGCCGTCAAGGACCCCTTGACCCACATCGTCCGCAACGCGGTCGACCACGGCATCGAGTCCCCGGACGTCCGCCTCGCCGCCGGCAAGAACGAGGTCGGAACCCTCAAGCTGCGCGCCGCCCACGAGGGTGGCCAGGTCGTCGTCGAGATCCGCGACGACGGCAAGGGCATCGACCCGGTCATCATCGGGAACAAGGCCGTCGAGAAGGGCCTGGTGTCCGCGGCCAAGCTCGAGACGCTGACCCCCAACGACATCCTGCAGTTCCTCTTCCTGCCCGGGTTCTCCACCGCGGCGAAGGTCACGAACGTCTCCGGCCGTGGGGTCGGGATGGACGTCGTGAAGACGAACATCGAGCGCATCGGCGGTTCCGTCGACGTCGAGTCCGTCACCGGGCAGGGCACCGTCTGGCGTCTGCGGATCCCGTTGACACTGGCGATCGTCCCGGCCCTGACCGTCGAGTGCGCCGGTCAGCGCTACGCGATGCCGCAGGTGAACCTGCTCGAACTCGTGAGCCTGGACACCGAGAAGATGGGCAAGGCGATCGAGGACGTCGGTGGCGCGAAGGTGTACCGCCTGCGCGGTGCGCTGCTGCCGCTGATCCGCCTCGAGGAGGCGCTGGAACTCAAGCGCCCCACCGACGTGGAACTCCCGACGAACCTCGTCATCGCCGTCCTCGAGTGCGACGGGCGCCGCTTCGGCCTGCTCGTCGACCGGGTCCTGGACACCGAGGAGATCGTCGTCAAGCCGCTCTCCGGGGCGTTGAAGGCCATCGGCGCCTACGCCGGCGCCACCATCCTCGGTGACGGTCGCGTCTCGCTGATCCTCGACGTGCAGTCGCTGGCGCGCCGCACGATGCGTTCCGACGGCATCGACCACGCCAACGACCAGGCCGCCGCGGAACAGGCCGCGAGCAGCGACGGGCAGCGCCTGCTGGTCGTCGGTCTCGGCGGGAACCGCCGCGTCGCGATCCCGCTGGACGTCGTCACCCGCCTCGAGGAGTTCAAGACCGACTCCATCGAACGGGTCGGGCGCCGCGAGGTCGTCCGCTACCGCGGCGAGATCCTGCCGCTGGTCCGCCTGGCGAACCACCTCGGTGGCGGTTCGCGCTCGTCGTACTCGGGGGGCGAGGTCGCCTCGGTCCCGGGTGTCGTCTACTCGGCCCGCGGTCGCTCGGTCGCGATCGTCGTCGACGAGATCGTCGACATCGTCTCCGGCCAGGACGCGCACAGCGACATCGACGACGCCGGTCTGGTCGGTTCCGCGGTCATCCGCGACCGCGTGACCGAACTCCTCGACGTGCGGTCCGCGATCCTCGCGGCCGACCCGAACTTCTTCTCCGAGCAGGCTCAGAACGAGCTCGCCGCAGCATCCACGCGACTGGGGGTCTGACGTGTCCACGCAGTACGCCACGTTCCACCTGGCCGGACACCTCTTCGGTGTCGAGG
The DNA here is from genome assembly GCF_042674865.1 of Kineococcus sp. GCM10028916. Classification (NCBI taxonomy): domain Bacteria; kingdom Bacillati; phylum Actinomycetota; class Actinomycetes; order Kineosporiales; family Kineosporiaceae; genus Kineococcus; species Kineococcus sp. GCM10028916. Next base: position 469,871 of record NZ_JBHTFM010000003.1, read on the forward strand.
TCCGGCGAGTGCAGGAAGTGCTCACCGAGCAGCCGCGCACACCCGCGCCGCTGGCTCCGCGGGCCGTCGCGGGTCTCATCAACCTGCGCGGTCAGGTCGTCACCGCGCTCGACCTGCGCCGCCGGCTCAACATGCCCGACCGCGAGGAGGGGCGCGTCGCGATGAACGTCGTCGTCCGCGCCGGCGACGAGGTCTGGAGCCTGCTGGTCGACTCCATCGGCGGCGTCATCGAGGTCACCGACTCGACCTTCGAGCCGCCGCCGGACACGCTGTCCGGCCCGATCCGCGAACTCATCCGCGGTGCCTACAAGCTCGACGAGGCGCTGCTGCTCGTCCTCGACGTGGACAAGGCGCTCGAGATCGAGGGCATCGGCGCGGTCGTCGCGGCCTGACCCGACGGTGAACGGGGTGGGACCTCCGGGTCCCACCCCGTTCTGCGTTCCCGGGCCCCGCGGGCGGGGTTCAGCGGGGGCGGCGGTAGGCGTCGAGTTCCGCGGTCGAGAGCCGGGGGACCTCGGACGGTCGTTCCTCGACCGGTGGTTCGGGGCGGGGTTCCGCAGGTGGCTCCGCGACCGGTTCAGGGGCGGGTTCCGCGGCGGGTTCCGCGGCGACCCGGGCGGCGCCCGGGGCCTGCCACAGCACGAGGGCCGCGACGGCCGGCACGACCGTCAGCACCACCAGCAACGCCATGACCGGCGCGATCTCGGGGAAGTCCCCGGTCGAGGGGAGCAGGTAGCTCAGCTGCAGGTTGCCGTAGGCGCTGCTGCGGGGTTCGTCGGCGAGTTCGACGAGCATCACCAGGCACACCAGGCTCTCGAGCGCGCTCAGCACGGCGGTGCCCGCGACGACGCGAGCACCCCACCGCGGCGGGACGAGCCACTCCGGCCGCCCGGCCACGACGACGGCGGCCAGCCCCAGCACCACCGGCAGGGCCGCGATCAGGACGTCCGGCACCGCGACGCTCGCCCACAGCAACCGGAACCGGACGGTGAACGTGAAGTCGAGGCGCGCGCGGACGTCGGCCTCCGAGACGTAGGCCCCGAAGTAGCTCGCGTCCGCGCTCCCCGTCAGGAACCGCCGGGACACCTCGGCCAGGACCACCGGCGGGAGGACCGCGACGAGGACGAGCAGCCAGGAGACCCAGCCCAGGGGCAGCCGCCCCGCTTCGTCCTCCTCCTCGTCCCCCGCCGGCCCCTCGTGCTCCCCGTCCCGCTCGTGCGTCACGCGCCCTCCCCGGAGACCGGCCGGCGGTAGGCGTCGAGGTCGTCGGCGGAGGGTTTCGGGACGTCGGCCACCCCGGCCTGCGGTGCGGGATCGGGTGCGGGTGCCGGCTCGGGTGCCGGTTCGGGTTCGGCGTCGACCACGGTGGGGGCGGCGGGCTCCGCGGGGTCGGCGGGCTCCGGCCCCACCGCCGGGTCCACGGCCCGCCAGAGCACGAGGGCGGCGAGCGCCGGCAGGGCCGTCGTCACGACCAGCAGCGCGAGGACACCGAGGAGTTCCGGGAACTCCCCCGTCGAGGGGATGTAGTAGCTGATCTGGGAACCGCCGAAGGACTCCCGTTCTGGTTCCCCGGCGCGCGTGACCAGGCTGACCAGGCAGGCCAGGCTCTCGAGCGCCGTGAGGGCCGCGGCCCCCGCGCCCACCCGGGCCGCCCAGCGCCGCGGGACCAGCCAGTCCGGCCGGCCCGCCACGACGAGAGCGGCCACGACGAGCACGCCGCACAGGGCCGCGAGCAGCACCTGCGGGACGGGGACCGTCATCCAGAGCAGACCGAACCGGTTGGACCAGCCGAGGTCGATCCCGTCGCCGTCGCCGGGGTCGGCGCGGGTCCCGACGTAGGCGGCGTCCGCCCCACCCCCCAGGAACCGGCGGCCGAGGACGGCCAGCGCGAGCGGTGGGACCGCGCAGACGGCGACGACCAGCCAGGACGCCCACCGGCCGGGAGCCGACCCCTGCTCCGCGCCCGTCTCGGACCCCCCGTCGAACTCGTCGGGTCCCTCGTCGGCGAGCGGGTGGGTCCCCGGGTGCTCGCTGTGCTGGTGGTCCACGACCTGACGTTACGGCGGTCGTGCTCCCACGTCCCCCGGACGGCGCAACGCCGTCGCGGTGGGTGCGCCGCACGGGGGGTGCGGACCTCCGGCGTGCCGCCGGACGGCTGACGACGTGTGGCCCCCTCGTTCACCCAGTGTCAGGGTGGGACCACTCCGCCGGAACCGGCGGTGAGACACCACGCACCGGAGGCGACGACCGTGCACTACTCCCTGGTGAGTTCTCCCGTCCTGGGCTTCGACCTCGTGCGACTGCCCGCGGGCGACTCCGCGGCGGAGGTCCTGCTGCGCGCTCTCGACTCCGGCCCCCGCGAGATCGAGGTCCTGGCCGAGCGTCACGACCCGGCGACCCGGGCCTCGGCCTGGGACGCGGTCCGCACCGCCACCGACGCCGTCCCGCAGATCGGCGACGTGCTGCACCAGGTCGCCAACGGCCTCGCCCACGAGGACTTCGCCGACGAGGTGTCCGGCGCCCGGGTCGAGGCCGGCATCGTCCGGGTCCTGCAGACCAGCACCATCGCCGACGCCGACGCCCTCGTCCGCCTGGTCCACCACGACGTCTTCGACTGGACCTGGTCGGCCCCGCTGGAGGGCGGGCCCCGGCTGCGCACCGAGGACGCGGGTCGCGCCGCCGACGTGCTCGCCGACGCCGCTGTCTCCGCCTACCTCGGCGACCGGCTGCCCGACCACGCGCGACGGGTCCTCGCGCACCCCTACCTGCAGGCCGCCCGCGACCTCGCCCCGCTGCCCGAGCACCCGACCGGTCTCGGGGAGGCGCAGGCCGGGGTGACCCGCGTCCTCGACACCCTGCGCCGCCTCGACGGCACCGACCGCGCCTGCCTGCGGGCGGTGGGGGAGACCAGCCGCCCGAGCGCGGGCGAGTGGGCCGGCGCCGTCCACGACGCCTCCTGGGCCGTGCACCTCTCCGACCGCGTCCGCACCGCCGCGGTGGCCCAGTTGCTGGCGGTCCGCGCCTTCCGCGCCGGTGGGCTCGACGCCGCCGACGGCGCGAACGGTCTGTGGAACGTCGTCAGCGGGGTCGTGCACGCCGAGGTCGTCGCCGACCTGCTGTCCTCCGACGCCCGTGCGGTCCTGATGCGTCCGTGGGAAGCGGCCTTCGGCGCCTGAGCCACCAGAACCACCCGGGAGCGCCCGGTCACCGGCCCGGTCGGTGACCGGGCGCTCTCGCGTCCGGCGCGCGGCGGTACGGTGCTGGCGTGCCCAGCCCCCTGACGTCCGGTCCCGCCGGGCCGTCGCGGGGGTCGCTGCGGGTGCTGCGCGCCGGGGCCGTCGCCGCGAGCGTCGTGGGGCTCGCCGCGGGCGCCCACCTCGCCGGTGGGGGAGAGCTCCCCGGCCCGGCGCTGCTGCTCGCGGTCGTGGTCGTCCTCGCCGCGGTGACCCTGCTGCTGGCCGGTCGCCGGTTCACGTGGCCGGTCCTCACCGCTCTGCTGGGCACCGGGCAGGTCGTCCTGCACGAGGTCTTCGAGCAGTGCTCCGGGTCGGCCGCCACGGTCATGGGCCACGGACACCACCAGACCCTCGCCCCGGCGCTCGGAGCGGGCGCCGCGACCGCCGCGGGATCTCCCGCGATGACGGTCGCCCACGTCGCGGCCACGGTCGTCGCGACGGTCCTGCTGCTGCACGGCGAGGCGCTGGTGTGGTCGCTGTGGGCGTGGTTGCGCCCGCTGGTCCGGGTGCTGCTCGCCCTGCTGCGCCCGGCCGTGGGAGTCCTGCCGCGGTTCCCGAGGACGACGGCGCCGCGACCGCGTTCGGTGCTCGCCCGTCGGGTTCGTCGACGTGGGCCACCGGGAGCGACCGCTCTCGCCACCCCATCGTCCTGACGAAACCCCGAGGATCCACCGTGAAGAGCTCCACCCTGCCCACCCGCGCCCTCGCCGTCTCCGTGACCGCCTGCGCCGCAGTGCTCCTGGGCGCCTCCAGCGCCTCCGCCCACGTGCACGCGACCCCCGACACGACGGCCGCCGACGGCTACAGCGTCGTGACGTTCCGGGTCCCGAACGAGTCCGACACCGCCGCCACGACGTCGGTCGAGGTGTCCCTGCCGACCGACCACCCCTTCAGCTACGTGGCCGTGAGGCCCCTCCCGGGGTGGACCGCCGTCGTCACCGAAGGCGCCCTGCCCGCACCCGTCGAGCACGACGGGACGACCGTGACCAAGGCCGCCCTGAAGATCACCTGGAGCGCCGCGGCCGGATCGCCCGGGATCGCCGTCGGGCAGTTCGAGGAGTTCGAGGCGAACGTCGGCCCGCTGCCCGACGCCGGCACGCAGGTCGTGCTGCCCACCGTCCAGACCTACGCCGACGGTGAGGTGTCGAACTGGACCGAGGTGGCCGCCGCGGGCGCGGCCGAACCCGAGAACCCCGCGCCCGGGTTCACCACCACCGCGGCCACCGACGACGAGCACGCCGGCGCGAGCACCGCGCACGAGGCGGCGGGCGCCGACACGACCTCGACCACCGGCGGGTCGGACCCGCTGGCCCGTGGCCTCGCGGGGGGCGGACTCGTCCTCGGTCTCGCCGCGCTCGTGATCGTCCTGCTGCGTCGCCAGCGGTCCTGAGCCCGGCCCGTCCCGGGAGGGACGGGACCTGAGCGCTCCACCCGTGATCGCGGGTGGTGCGACCGAGCCGGTCCACCACCCGCGGTCCGCGGCGCGACCCGGTGCCCGTCGGCACCGTCGCCCACCGGGCTGCGCCCGTCGGCGACCTCCCCCACCCGCCGAGCTACCCCGAGACGACGGGGAACCCGAGCGCGTCCAGCCCTCCCGCGCCCGGAAGGACCCCACCCCGGCCAACCCGTGATCCCGCTGGGAATCTCAGCGAGATCGCGGTGCGGTGGGGGTCAGCAGGGGCGGGTGCGCAGGCGGGGTTCCCGCCCGACGGGCCGATCCCTGCGGCCCGGCCCTCCGCGCATCACCGTGGCGGCGTCCCCTTACCCCGTCGAGCGACGCGGCACCACTCGACGCGTGAGGAATGGAGACGCACAGTAGCTGTGTACACGGAGTGACGACACGTGCGCTTCGCCGTTCAGGGTTGGCCGCCGAGCGCCGATGGACAGGTAGTCGTCCGCCCCCGGACGGTGTTCACGGTGCGGTCCTCCGCACCGACGGCAGGAAGGCAAGGTGCGACGTGAGCCAACGCATCAAGGTGCTCACCGTGGACGACTCGGTCGTCGTCCGCCGACTGGTCACCGACGTGCTCGCGTCCGACCCGGCCATCGAGGTCGTGGGGACCGCCGCGAACGGCAAGATCGCGCTCGAGAAGATCGCCCAGCTGAAACCCGACGTGGTCACCCTGGACATCGAGATGCCCGTCATGGACGGCCTCGAGACGATCAAGGAGATCCGCAAGATCGACCGGAGACTCCCGGTCATCATGTTCTCCACCCTCACCGAACGCGGGGCCACCGCCACGCTGGAGGCCCTCTCCTCCGGGGCGTCCGACTACGTGACGAAACCCGCGAACGTCGGCTCGGTCAGCGAGTCGATGGAGTCGGTCCGTCAGCAGCTCATCCCCAAGATCAAGGCGCTCGTCCCGCACCTCGGTCTGACCGCCGCGCCCGCCCCGGCGGCCCGGACGGCGACGTCCGCCCCGGCGAGCCGCGCGAGCTCCTCGACGCCCGTCACGACCCGGGCCCGCAGCGGAGCCACCAAGGCTCCCCGCGCGCTCGTCATCGGGTCCTCCACCGGCGGCCCGGAGGCGCTCTCGGCCGTCCTGGCCAGGCTCCCCGCGAACCTCGGCGTGCCCGTGCTGGTGACCCAGCACATGCCCCCCGTCTTCACCCGCCTCTACGCGCAGCGACTGGACAAGGCCAGCGCGCTGCGCGTCGTCGAGGCCACCGACGGCGAGCCCGTCGTGGCCGGAACGGTCTACGTGGCCCCCGGCGACTTCCACATGGAGGTCGCCCGACGCGGTCCGCAGATGGTGATCAAGTTGCACCAGGGACCTGCCGAGAACTTCTGCAGACCCGCGGTGGACGTCATGGTCCGCTCGGCGGTCGCCGCGTTCGGTGGGGAACTCCTCGCCGTGATCCTCACCGGCATGGGCTCCGACGGGAAGCTCGGCTGCAAGGACGTGGCGGCGGCCGGCGGCCAGGTGCTGGCGCAGGACGAGGCCACCTCGGTGGTCTGGGGGATGCCCGGAGCCGTGGCCCGGGAGGGCATCGCGGACGAGGTGCTCCCCCTGTCCGGAATCGCCGACGCGATCCAGCGTCGACTCGGTTCCGCCGCCCGCACGCACGCAGCCCCACCGGCCCCGCCCGCACGCCCCGCGGCCGGCGCCGCTTCCACCAGCACCTCCCGCTTCACCCCCAGCAGCACCGCACCGGCCCGACCGCCGGTGTCCCGACCCGCCGCCCCCGCGGCCCGTCCCTCTCAAGGCAGGTGGTGACATGGCCCTCACGACCACAGCCTTCGACTGGGTCTGCACGCTCGTGCGCAAGGAAAGTGCGATCGTCCTCGAAGCAGGCAAGGAGTACCTCGTCGAGTCCCGGCTCGTGCCTCTGGCACGTGCCGCGGGTGCGACCGACGTCTCGGCCTACGTCGACGGCATCCGGTTGCGCCCCGACCGCCGCGCGCAGACCGCCATCGTCGAGGCTCTGACGACGAACGAGACGTCGTGGTTCCGCGACGGTGCGCCGTTCCAGGCGTTCACGACGTCGGTGGTCCCGGCCCTCAAGCAGGCCCGCGCGGCGACGCGTTCGCTGCGCATCTGGTCGGCGGCCTCCTCCACCGGCCAGGAGGCCTACAGCCTGGCGATGGGGTTGCAGGACAGCCTGGTCGCCGACGGGTGGCGCGCGGAGATCATCGGTACCGACCTCTCCAGCGAGGTGCTGGAGAAGGCCAAGGCCGGTCGGTACTCGCAGCTGGACATGAACCGCGGACTGCCGGCGCCCCTGCTGGTGCGTCACTTCACGCGGGTCGGGACCCAGTGGCAGGTGAACGACAACCTGAAGAAGATGGTCCGGTTCCAGCAGCTGAACCTGACGAGTTCCTACGCCGCCCTCGGTCAGTTCGACGTGGTCTTCCTGCGGAACGTGCTCATCTACTTCGACCTCGCGACCAAGCGGGACATCCTCTCCAGGGTCCGCAAGTCGCTCAAACCCGGGGGATACATGTTCCTCGGTGGTGCAGAGACGACGCTCGGCGTCGACGACAACTGGGACCGGGAACTCATCGGACGGGTTTCGGTCCACCGTCCCAAGAACGGAGGTCAGGCATGAAGGCTCTTGTGGTGGATGACTCCCGCGCCATGCGGAAGATCATCGGAGGTGCCCTGCGCAAGCTGGGGTACGAAACGGTCGAAGCGGCCGACGGCGCCGAGGCGCTGAAGGTCCTCGAGGGCGGCCCGCTGCCCGACCTCGCGACGGTCGACTGGAACATGCCGGTGATGGACGGTCTCACGTTCGTCACCCAGGTCCGGGCGAACCGCGAGTACCGCGCGCTGACCCTCATGATGGTCACCACCGAGGCCGAGCACGGGCAGATCGTCCGCGCCCTCGCCGCCGGTGCGCACGAGTACCTCATCAAGCCCTTCACCGTGGAGTCGCTGGAGGAGAAGCTCTCCCTCCTCGGCCTCCTGCCGGAGGTGAGCCAGGCGTGACCGAACTCGTCGAAGAGACCTACGAAGAACCCGTCGACTACGTCGAGGACGAGGCTCTCGAGCAGATCGTCGACCAGATGTGGGCGTCGTACTTCGCGCACACCGACTACCTGGTCCCGGCCTACGACCCGCACGACATCGAGGGCGACATCCTGTGCGCCTCGGTGACGATCTCCGGCGGTCGCCCGGGCATCGTCACGGTCAGCGTCGAGAAGGCGGTCGCCCTGCCGCTGTCCGCGGCCCTGCTGCAGGAGGACGACGGCCTGACCGACGAGGACGTCTACGACTCCCTCGGCGAGATCGCCAACATCATCGGCGGCAACATCAAGGCGCTCGTCCCCGACGCCGGCCCGCTGGGTCTGCCCGTGGTGTCGACGGCCAAGCCCCTGCACGGTTCCTCCGGTCGCCTCGCGGCGCGCCTGGACGGCAACTGGCAGGGTTCCTGGCTCACGTTCGAGGTGTGGCTCGCCGGCTCCGGCGAGCAGTCCCAGTCCCAGTCTCAGGAAGGGTGATCCCGTGAAGGCCCTGGTTGTCGACGACAGTCGCGTCATGCGGCAGATCGTCATCCGCACGCTGCGGCAGGCGGGCTACGACTGGGTCGAGGTCGTCCAGGCCGAGAACGGCAAGGAGGGGTTCGACCAGGTTCGCAAGGAGAACCCCGACATCGTCCTCTCGGACTGGAACATGCCCGAGGCGTCCGGTTACGAGATGCTGCAGAACCTGCGTGGTTCCGGGATCGACGTGCCGTTCGGCTTCGTGACCTCGGAGGGTTCGGAGGAGATGCGGGAGAAGGCGGCCGCCGCCGGCGCCCTGTTCCTCATCGCCAAACCCTTCACCCCGGAAGCCTTCGCGGCCGCCCTGGCGCCCGTGCTGGGTGGCGACGGTGGTTCCGCCGCCGCCGAGGCCTCGATCGTGCAGGGTGAGGTGAAGTTCGAGGTCAACCCGTTGCCGTCGAACCTCGCGATCCGCAACCTGCTCTCGGACCTGCTCAACCGCGACGTCGAACTCTCCGACGGCCGGCCCCTGCCGGTCGGCGGGAAGCCCGGCTCGCTCGTCGGTCTGTACGTCGACGACCACCTGAAGTCCAAGGCCGTCGTCGTGTTCGACTTCGCCCTCGCCGCGCACGCCGGGGCGTCGATCGGTCTGCTGCCCCCCGGGGCCAGCGAGGCCGCGATCGAGGACAAGGAACTGCCGGACAACCTCGCGGTGAACTCCCGCGAGGTGCTCAACATCATGGCGTCGCTGTTCAACGTCGAAGGTGCCGCGCACCTGAAGCTGTACGCGTCCTACGTGCCCGGCGAGGTCCTGCGCCCCGACGTGGCCGACTGGGCCACGCGGACGGGCAGCCGTCTCGACCTCGTGGTCGAGGTGGCGCGCTACGGCAAGGGCGGGCTCAGCATCGTCACGTTCTGAGCTTCGCCGCACCAACTCCTGGGGATCTTTCCCCCCTTCCCGATCTCGGGAAGGGGGGGAAGATCCCCAGAAGTCGTTGTGCGGGGGTCAGTTGCGGGGTCAGAGGAGGACGATGCCCGTCGTGTCGTCCGGCCGGACGTCCCAGGTGGGGTTCGGGGTGGGCCGTCCCAGCAGGTACCCCTGCCCGCAGTCGACCCCGAGGTCGCGCAGCGCGGCGAGTTCGCCGGCGCGTTCGACGCCCTCGGCGACCATCGTCGAGCCCAGCTCGGAGGCGAAACCCACGAGGGCGCGGGCGACGGCGCGGCGCGCGGGATCGGTGTCGACGCCGCGGACGAAGGCGATGTCGAGCTTCACGATGTCGGGGGTCAGGTGCAGGACGTGCTGCAGGCTCGCGAACCCCGACCCGGCGTCGTCGACGGCGATCCGGACCCCGTGCGATCGCAAGGACGTCGTCGCGTCGTTGAGGGCGTCGTAGTCGGCGACGGGGTCGTGCTCGGTGATCTCGACGACGAGACGGTCGGGCCGGTCGGAGAGCAGCAGGTCGTGGGTGCGGTCGTCCAGCAGAGCCTCCGCGGAGGCGTTGACGCTGAGGTAGGTGCCCCACGGCATCGCGTGCAGCAGCGGCAGTGCCGAGGCGATCGCGGCCTGTTCCAGCCGCACGCCGATGCCCGACGAGCGTGCGTCCGTGAAGACCTGCTCGGGTCGGCGGGCCGCCCCCTCGGAACTGGTGAACCGGCTCAGGGCCTCGGCGCCCACGACCGTCCCGGTGCGCAGGTCGACGATCGGCTGGACGACGGTCTGGCGGCCCTGGCCGGCCAGCAGGGCGTCGAGGGAGGCCATCCGGTCGTCGTGCGCGACCCGGCGTCGCTCGCGGTGGTGCAGCACGCCGGCGACGAGCGCGGCCACCACGTGCAGGGCCTCGAGCTGGCGTGAGCCCAGCGCCTGCACGGGTTCGTGGTCGACCCCGACGATGCGCCCGTCGGGCTCGCCGTCGGGCCGCACGACGTCGACGGCGAGGACGCAGCTGTCGAGGTCGGTGTCGGCGAGCAGGCGGACCGTGGCGTGCGGGTCGAGGGTGGACGCCGTCTGCTCGACGTGGTTCCGCTCGGTGTCGGTGACCCGGGTCAGCGCGGCCGCGGGCGTTCCGAAGATGTCCCGGGCGAGTTCCAGGAGTTGGGCGACGGCGTCGGCGTCGTCGTCCCGTGCGTGCCCCTGCACCTGTCGACCTCCCGCGGACGTGCGTGTGGGCAGCCGGCACCACGGTCCCGTCGGGGACGCACCGCGCGGGGACGGTACGGCCTCACCGTGACACTGCCGACTCCTCGACCCTCCCAGATGACCGGGGTCGAGGCAATCACGGGTCGGCCCCGGTCACCACCCGGGGTTCGTCCGGTGGTGCCGCGCCGGCGAACCGCAGGTCGGAGGGGGTCCACGGACGCACCCGGCGCGGTAGCTTCGGGGAACCGGTCCACTCCCTGGAGGTTCCCGTGGCGTCCCGTCTGACCCCCTACATCACCTTCCCCGGCACGGCCCGCGAGGCGCTGACGTTCTACCGCTCCGTGCTCGGCGGCGAGCTGACCATCTCGACGTTCGGCGAGTTCGGCGGCGGCGAGGGCGTCGACCCCGAAGGCGTCATGCACGGCATGGTCGACGGCCCCGCCGGGTTCACGCTGATGGCGTCCGACACACCCCCGGGGAGGCCCGTCGAGGTGGGGAACAACGTCACGATCAGTCTGTTCGGTGACGACGTGGCGGAGCTGCGCGGCTTCTTCGCCGGCCTCGCCGAGGGCGGGACCGTCACGACCCCGCTGGAGGAGCAGGTGTGGGGCGACGAGTACGGCTCCTTCACCGACCGGTTCGGGATCGACTGGCTCGTCAACATCACCCTCCCCACCGACTGACCCGTAATCTCGCGGGGGATCCCGCGAGATCACGGACCGGAGGGGTCAGCGGCGGCCGGTGGGGCCGAAGCGGCGCATCCGGACGACGGCGAGCATCGCCTCGCCGATGATCTCCTTCGACATCTTCGACGTCCCGTGGGTGCGCTCGGTGAAGAGGATCGGCACCTCGCGCACCGTCGCACCCTGCTGGAGCGCGGCGAGGGTCGTCTGGATCTGGAAGGCGTAGCCCGCCGCGGTGAGCTGCGAGAGGTCCAGCGCGCGCAGGAAGTCGGCGCGCCAGGCCTTGAAGCCGCCGGTGAGGTCGGCGACGGGTGCGCTCAGCAGCACCCGCGCGTAGACGTTCGCCCCGCGCGACAACGCCTTGCGGTACCAGGGCCACGCGTCGTCCAGCGCACCGCCGGGGACGTAGCGCGCGCCCAGGACGAGGTCGGCCCCGCCGGCGATCTCGGCGAGCATCCGGGGGAGGGCCTCGACGGGGTGGGAGCCGTCGGCGTCCATCTGCACGACGACGTCGTGGTCGCCGGTGGCGAGGGCGTGCGCGAACCCGGCGCGGTAGGCGGCGCCGAGGCCGTCCTTCGTGGTGCGGGTCAGCAACCGCACCCTGCCCTCCGGGTGCCGGGCCGCGATCCGTTCCACGAGCGCGCCGGTGCCGTCGGGGGAGGAGTCGTCGACGACCAGGACGTCCGGGGCGATCGGGCAGGCGAGCACCCGCTCGATCATCCCGGTGATGTTGTCGGCCTCGTCGTAGGTGGGCAGGACGACGACGCAGCGCAGGGCTTCGGCCAACGTGGACTCACTCGTGATCGGGGACGGACGGGCGCCCGACGCTACCCCAGTCCGCCCGGCGCACCGGCCGCTCACCCGCCTGTGACTCTTCGTGCTGCGCCGGACGCGGTGTGCGAGGAGGATCCGTGAGTGGCCAACGGAGCGCGACTCGAAAGTCCCGCCGACGTGCCTGTCGCGCCGGTGGCCGGGCCGCCTGTCGTCGACTTCACCTCGGCCGCCACCGCGACCCTCGAGCACCTGCACCGCCACGTGGGCATGGACACCTGGGCGATCGCCCGTCGCGACGGGGACGACTACGTGGTCCTCTCCGCGCTGGACGGGGGCGAGGTCGGTCTGGCCGACGGCAGCGTCCTGGCCTGGGCCGACACCTTCTGCGCCCCCAGCGTGGCCGGCGACGCGCCCCGGTTCAGCAACCGGGTCGACGAGGTCGCGGCCTGGGCCCGCGCCCGCGAGGCGACCGGTTTCCCCTGGATCAGCTACCTCTCCGTCCCGCTGCGCGCCCCGGACGGCACGGTGCTCGGCAGCCTCTGCGCCGGGGCCCGCGAGGCGCAGCCCGACCCGGGGCTGCTGCTGGGCGAGGTGGAGCTCGCCGCGAACCTGCTGGGCACCCTGCTGGCCTACGAGGTGCGCCTGCAGGCCGAGGCCCGGCGCGCGGAGCACGCCGAGGCCACCGCGGACCACGACGCCCTGACCGGCCTCGGCAACCGCCGGGCCTGGAACGCGGCGCTGGCCCTCGAGGAGGCCCGGGCCCGGCGGCTCGGCACCACCGCCTCCGTCCTGGTCCTCGACCTCGACGCGCTCAAGGAGACCAACGACACCCAGGGTCACGAGGCCGGTGACGAACTGCTGGTGCGCACCGCCCGGGTGCTGCGTGACCTGCTGCGTCCGGAGGACCTGGTGGTGCGCCTGGGTGGGGACGAGTTCGCGGCCCTGCTCCCCGACGTCGACGCGGGGGCCGTGGCCGACCTGGTCGCCCGGCTGCGGACCGGTCTGCGCGTCGACCAGGTCCGGGCCTCCCTGGGGGTGGCGACCCGCCGAGCGGCCGAGGGTCTGCACACCGCCTGGCACGCAGCCGATTCCGCCATGTACGCGGACAAGACCGCCCGGGCCGGGACGGCCGAGCTGGCGACGGGTTCCGCCGGCCTCGACCTGACCTCGCCCGAGGTGAGACGTGCACCGGCGACGGGGCCGCACGCCCCGACCGTGCCCGAACGCATCGAGCACCTGCTGGACGCCGTCCGCCGGCAGCTGGGGATGGACGCGGCGGTGCTCGTCCACCTCGAGGGCGACGCCTGGCGGTTGCAGTACACCGCCACCGGACCGGGGGTGCGCGACCCGCGGGGCTTCTCCTGCCGTCGGGACGAGTCCTACTGCCAGCGGCTGCTGGACGGGCACCTGGACTCCGTGATCCCCGACGCCCGGGCCCATCCCGCGACCGCGTCGCTGGCGCTGACCGAGGTCCTGGACATCGGGGCCTACCTGGCGGCCCCGGTCCACCTCCGGGACGGGTCGCTGTACGGAACCCTCTGCGCGATCTCGAGCCGGCCCCAACCCGACCTGCGTCAGCGCGACGCCGGGGTCCTCGAGGTGCTCGCGGAAGCCATGAGCGATCTGCTCACCCAGGAGGAGGCGCGCAACGGGCGACGTCGCCGGGTGTTGGCCCGCCTGGACCAGCTGCACCGCGACGGCGGCCCGCGCCCCGTGTTCCAGCCCGTCGTCGACCTGCGGACGTCGCGCCCCGTCGGGGTCGAGGCGCTGAGCCGGTTCCCCGAGGGGGAACCCGCCGACTGGTTCGAGCAGGCGGCCGACGTCGGTGCCGGTGTGCAGCTGGAACTGGCGGCGCTGACGGCCGCGCTGCGCGAGGCGCCGGAGGCGGGTTTCCTCGCCCTGAACGTGAGTCCCGAGGTGGCGTCGTCGCCGGCCCTGGCGCGGCTGCTGCAGGGACGACGTCTCGACGCGATCGTCCTGGAGATCACCGAGCACGAGCAGGTGGAGGACTACGCCACGCTGCTGCGCCACCTCGACCCGCTGCGGCGCGAGGGGGTCCGCATCGCCGTCGACGACGCCGGTGCGGGCTTCGCCAGCATGCGCCACGTCCTGGCCCTGGACCCGGAGTTCGTGAAGCTCGACATGAGCCTCGTCCAGGGCATCGACCGCGACGGGACCCGGCAGGCGCTGACGGCGTCGCTGGCCACCTTCGCCCAGCGCACCGGGACGACGCTCATCGCCGAGGGGATCGAGACCGCGGCGGAACTCGACTGCGTCCTCGGCCTCGGGGTCCTGCACGGGCAGGGTTTCCACCTGGGCCGACCGCGCGCCGCCGGCGGGGGCTGAGGCTCCGTCCCGCGGGCCGGCGCCCCTACGATGGTCCCCGTCCGGCGGACCGTGCGAACGGTGCGCCGGGGGAGGGCTGGCAGAGCGGCCGAATGCGGCGGTCTTGAAAACCGCTGGGGAGGTATCCACCCCTTCCCCATGGGTTCGAATCCCATGCCCTCCGCACCAGCACGACCGGTGCCACCCGTCGCGGGGTCCCGGCGCCACGCGCCTACGATGGGGCCGTGCACGAGGTAGGACGATGAGCGCGGTCGTGGGGCCCGAACTGCCCCCGCAGCGGCGGGTCAACGCCGTCCGGGCCTTCGAGGCCCTCCCGGTCGAGGACCGCAAGGACGTCCTGGCCCTGGCCCGTCAGGGCCGCCGCCACCCCGACGAGCGCGTCGCCGCCGTGGCCTGGTGGTACGCCGCGGCCGTCCTGCAGCCCCGCTGGTACAACCGCATGCCCGTCGTGGTCCCCCTCGTGGTCGCGCTGGTGCTGCTGGCGCTGGCGGTCGCGTTGAACTTCTGGCCGCTGGCGTTCCTGGGCCTGGTCGTCGTGCTCGTCGGTGCCGCCCTCACCCGGCAGCGGCTGACGACGGCGCCCGTGCTGCGGCTCATGCGCCCCGCCGACGGGGAGTAGCCCCCGCAGTTCGCAGGGTGCTGCCGGACGGGTGACCCCACCCGGCTGACGGGTGAACGGACGTCCAGTCGCCGCCCGTCCGGACCGATCAACCCCAGGTGCGGGACCGCTCGAGCAGGGGACGGGACGCGCTGGGCGCCTCGGGCCGCCTCGGCGTGGACTCCGCCGTCCTCGCGCTCCTCCTGGTGACCCTGGCCGTCCTCCAGCAGGTGCTCGGCCGCGGGAGCACGGGGACCCTGCTCGCCTTCGGCCTCGTCGAGGCGCTCGCCGCCCTGGTCGCCGGCGTCACGTACGCCTGGGTCGCCCGGAGCGTCACCGCGGGGTGGGTGCGGCGTCCGCGTCTGCTGTTCTCCGCGGCCTGCCTCTGCTGGGGCTCCGGGCAGGGGATCTTCGCGGTGCAGGACGTGCTGCACCTGCGGGTCGGCACCACCAACTGGGCCGACGTGCCCTTCCTGGCCTTCTCCGCGCTCTCGGTGGGCTCGGCCCTGGTGCACCTGCGCGGTCGCGTCCGTTCGCGTGCGGGGATCCGGGCGGCGATCGACGGGAGCCTCGTCGGCCTCTCGCTGCTCACCGTGCTCTGGGTGCTGTGGCTGGGGTCGGCCGTCCGCGGGTCCGGTCAGTCCCTGCACGAACTCGTCGTCCCCCTGGCCTACCCGGTGTTCGACGTCGTGTTCGTCACCGTGACCCTGATCTCGATCCTCCGCGCGGGACTGACGCTCCCCGGGGTCCTGGTGCTGGCGGGGGGCGGGGTCTTCGCGTTCGCCGACGCGACGTACTTCTACGGGCTGCTGCGGGGTGGTTTCGAGACGGGTGGGCCGGCCGACGTCGGCTGGATCGTCGGGTTCGGGTTGTTCACCCTGACCGCCCGCTACCGGCGCACCACGCGTGACCCGGGACGTCCGCCGTCCGCGGGGTCCTGGGGGTGGCTCGTCCCGTACTTCGCCCTCGTCCCGGCGACGGCCTTCGCCGTGGTCAGGTTGTGGAGTTCCACCGACCGGTTCGTCCTCGCCCTCCTGCTGACGATCGCCGTCCTGGTCGTGGTCCGGCAGTTCCTGGCCCTGCAGGACCACCGGGTCCTGCTCGCCACCGCCGAACGACAGCGACGACAGCTCGACCTGATGGCCCACGTCGACCCCCTGACGGGACTGGAGAACCGTCGCCGGTTCTCCGACCGGATCGGCGAGGCGGTCCGGGAGTCCCTGGTGACCGGGGTTCCCGTCGTCGTGGCTTTCGTGGACCTCGACGGGTTCAAGGCCGTCAACGACACCTTCGGCCACGCCGCGGGGGACGAGTTGCTGCGCGGGGTGGCCGAACGCCTGCGCGGTTGCGTCCGCGAGGGCGACTGCGCGGCGCGCTGGGGTGGTGACGAGTTCGCCGTCCTGGTGACCGAGCCGGGCCTGGAGGCGGGCGACGTGAGCGAACGGTTGCGCCGGGCGCTGCTGGAACCCTTCCTCCTCGCGGGGCGACCGCTCACCGCGACCGCGAGCATCGGAGCCGTCCGCGAGGACCCGTTCCGGTTGGCCGCCGCGCTGCCCGCCTCGTGCACCGACGAGGTCGGCGGGCTCGTCGAGACGTTGCTGGCGGCCGCCGACGCCCGGATGTACCTGGTCAAGAAGGCCCGTCGAGGATCGGTGCGCATCGAGAGCTAGCCTGCTCGGCGTGGAGTTCGAGGAGCGGACGATCCCGGTCGACGGCGGGACCCTCGGGTTCGACGTGGGCGGCGGTTCGACGACGGTCCTGCTGCTCGCCGGGCAGTCGTTGGGTCCGGAGGTGTTCCTGGGGTTGCGCTCCGACCTCGCCGCGGCCGGTCTCCGCGTCGTCGCCGTGCACACCCGCGGGACGGGCGCGGGACGGGTCACCCCGAGGGAGTGGAGCACGTCGACCTTCGCCGACGACGCCGTCGCCGTTCTCGACCACCTGGGCCTCGACCGTGCCCACGTGTACGGGTTCTCGATGGGGGGCCGGGTCGCGACGGTCCTCGCCGCGCGCCACCCCGACCGCGTCGACCGCCTCGTGCTGGGGGCGAGCGGACCCGGTGGTGCGCAGGAGGTCCCGCGCGATCCGGAGGTCACCCGGTCGATGCGGCACACGGCCACCCCGGAGGGCCTGCGGGGGTTGCAGGAACTGTTCTTCACCCCCGGCTGGATCGACGCGAACCCCGACGTCGCGCAGCGGTTCACCCCGCGCGGGACCCCGCGCGTCCGTCGCGCGCACCACGCGGCCAGCACCACCCACGACGGCGGCGAACTCCTGGCGGCGATCTCCGCGCCGACGCTCGTGCTGCACGGCGCCGACGACGCGATGACGCCCGTCGCCAACGCGGAACTCCTCGCCCGGGCCGTCCCCGACGCCCGGCTCACGGTGTTCCCGGGGGCCCGGCACGGTTACCTGGAGGAGTTCCGGACCCTCGCCACCGCCGCCACCCTCGCCTTCCTCACCCCGCTCTGACGCAGGAAACCACTGGACGCCGCGGGGGGACGGTGCGAGATGCTCGCCCCGTGGACCCGGAACCCGTCGCCGCCCGGCTCGTCGGGATCGGCGGAGTCGTGGGCGTCACCCTGGGCGGGTCCCGGGCCCGCGGTGAGCACACCCCGGACTCCGACGTCGACCTCGGCCTCCACTACCGCCCGCCCCTGGACGTCGCCGCGCTCCAGCGCCTCGCGGACGAGGTGTCGCAGACGCCCACGGGGGTGAGCGAACCCGGCGGCTGGGGCGCCTGGGTGGACGGCGGGGCGTGGCTGCGGATCGACGGCACGGCCGTGGACTGGATCTACCGCGACGTCGACCGCGTCGCGCGGAGTTGCCGCGACGCGGTGGCGGGACGCTACGACTGGCACTTCCAGGTCGGGCACCCGCTGGGGTTCCCGGGCACGACGTACGCCGGGGAACTCGCCCACGGGGTGCTGCTGGCCGACCCGACCGGGGAACTGGCGGCGTTGAAGGAGACCGTCGCCGGGTTCCCGCCGGCGTTGCGGGCGGCGGTCGTGCAGCGCCTCGACGAGGCGGAGTTCCTGCTCGGCGGCGTCGCGAAGGCCGTTCCCCGCGGGGACGCCGCCTACGTCGCGGCGGTCCTCTTCCGGGTCCTGCTGCTGTGCGCGCACGCCCTGCACGCCGACGCGGGGCGCTACGTCCTCAACGAGAAGGGGGCGATCGCGGCCACCGGCCGGTTGCCGCGGGCACCCGAGGGCTTCGCCGCACGGGCCCAGTCGGTGTTCGCCGACGGCGGGGAACTCGCCCGCCGCCTCGACACCGCCCGGGAACTCCTCGAGGAGACGGTCGTCGTGGTCAGGCGACGGTCTGCAGGGCCAGGGGCAGGCAGCGCACGGTGACGCTCGACCCGGCGTCGACGTGGAACACCTCGCCGTCGAGCTGCAACGGCATCGGGGTGTGCGTGCGGAACTCGTAGGGCGTCGAACGCGACCGGTACTCGTGCCGCCCGCTCAGGACGCGGAGGAACTCCGCGATGAGGCGGAGCTTGCCGCGGTGCGGGATGAGCAGCGTCTCGAACTTGCCGTCGTCGGGGGCGGAGCCCTCGGAGAGCTGGGCGTACTTGCCCATCCGGTCGATGTTGGCGAACACCAGGCTGTCGATGTCGATGTCGGTGCCGTCGTGGGTGATCGTCAACGGTCGGTACCCCCAGAAGGCCTTGGCCACCAGGAGCGACTCCTTGACGGCGTCGAGGTCGTGCTCGTTGAGCGCGGCCGCTGCGACCGGGGTGATCCCGGCGCCGACGTAGGAGTGCGCCACCCGGGTCCGCCCGGAACCGGAGACCTCGAGCAGGTCGATCCTCGTGCTCACCCCGGCGGTGGCGGCGTCCCGGATCGCCTCCGCGAGAGGCCGTTCCTGGGTCGCGGTGGCGTGGTCGTTGGCGTTGCCGGACGGCAGCACCGCGGCCGCGCCCCGGCCCGCCGTGATCACGCCGTTGACGACCTCGTGGTAGCCACCGTCCCCGCTGGCGGACACGACGAGGGTTCCCGGTTCGGCCCGGACCGCGTCGCAGGCGAGTTCCTCCGCGTGGCCGGCGCGCTCCGTCTCGACGAGTTCGACGGGGAGGTCCGGTGCCGTCACGGCGAGTTCGTCGCGCAGACCGCGGGCGTTGTCAGGGCCGTCACCGGTGCTGTTCGGGTTCAGGACGACGACGACACGACGCAGTGGTTCACTCACGGTGCCACCGTAGGGGCTGTGACGTACCCGTGCTCCTTGTCGACGACGTGGCGCAGCGGTTCGCCGGCGACGAAGCGGGCGACCTGGTCCAGCAGCAGCAGTTCGAGTCGCGCGGTGAACCCCACCGCGTCGCCGGCCAGGTGCGGGGAGATGAGGGCGCCGGGGGTGTTCCACCAGGGACTGTCGGCGGCCAGCGGTTCACGGGTCCAGACGTCGAGGGCGACCCCGCCGATCCGGCGCTCCTGCAACGCTTCCAGCAGCGCGTCCTCGTCCACGACCGGCCCCCGGCCGACGTTGACGACGATCGTCCCCGGCCGCATCCGCCGCACGACCTCACGCCCGAGCAGACCGCGGGTGCTCTCGGAGAGGGGGGCCGTGACGAGGACGAGGTCGTGGTCACCGACCACGTCGGCCAGGGTCTCCGGGCCGGAGAACGACCCGAACGGAGCAACGGCAGGCCGGGCGCTGCGCACGATCCCGTCGACGCGGACCCCGAGCGCGGAGAACAACCGGGCGACCTCGGTGCCGATCGACCCCGCCCCGACGACCAGGGCGCGGCACCCGGCGAGGCTGCGGGTCTCGCGGTGCTGCCAGCGGTGCCCGTCCTGGAGCCGCACCGTCGCGGGGAGGTCCTTGAGGAAGCCCAGGACGCAGGCCAGCACGTACTCCGCGATGTCGGTGTCCAGGACACCGCGGCTGCAGGTCAGCGTCGAGGCGTGCCGGCGCAACGCGGGGAACAGCAGCCGGTCCGGACCCGCGCTGCTCGTGTGCACCCAGCGGAGCCGCTGCGGCGCAGCGGCTTCCCAGGCCTGCGCGATCCGCGCGTCGAACCCGTCCCAGACGACGAGCCCGTCGGCGTCCGCGAGGGCCTGGGCGAGTCCGGGGTCCTCCGGCCGCACGAGGCGGACGGTGGTGAGCTCCCGCAACGGCGCGAGGTCCGGGGACGAACCGGTGGGGACGACGAGGAGGTCGTGGTCGGCGGTCACCGGACCATCCTGGCGATCCGGTCCTGCCCTCCGGCGGCGGGGACGGGGGAGTGCCCGGCCAGCCAGCCGAGGACGGCCGAGGCGGGCATGGGTCGTGCGTGGTGGTAGCCCTGCGTCTCGTCGACGCCGAGTTCGGCCAGGCGGTGCAGGGTCTCCGCGTCCTCGACCCCTTCGACGAGCATCCGCAGCCCGAGGCTGTGGGCGAGGTCGGCGGTGCTCGCGATGATCGCCGCCGTGCGGGGATCTCCCGTCAGGCGCACGGTGAAGGCGCGGTCCAGCTTGAGCTCGGCGGCGGGGAGGTCCTGCAGGTAGGCGAGCGAGGAGTACCCCGTCCCGTAGTCGTCGATGCTCACCGACGTGCCGAGCAGCAGGAGGTCCTCGATGGTCTCCCGGCTGCGTTCCGGGTCGGCCATCAACGTCGTCTCGGTGATCTCGAGGACCAGCGCCGCGGGATCGAGGCCCGACTCCTGGAGCACCGTCGCGACCAGGTCGGGCAGCGCCGGGTTCAGCAGGCAGCTCGTCGCCAGGTTCACCGAGATGCGCAGCGGTCGCCCGTGCCGGGCCCAGGTGGTCGCGTCGGCGGCGGCCTGGCGCAGGACGGTGCTCGTGATGTCGGCCATCAGCCCGTGGCTCTCGGCGAGGTCCAGGAAGGCGGCCGGAGCGAGCGTCCCCAGCCGCGGGTGCTGCCAGCGGACGAGTGCCTCCATGCCGACGGTCCGGCCGGTCCGCACGTCCACCTGGGGCTGGTAGTACGGCACGAGCTGGCCGGCCGTCATCCCGTGCGCGAGTTCCTCGGCCAGGGACCGTTGCGCCCGCGCGGCCCGGTCGGCCTCGTCGTCGTAGACCGAGAACCCTCCGCCCGCGCGCTTGGCGACGTACATCGACGCGTCGGCGCGGCGCAGCAGTTCACCCGCGGGATCGGCGATCGGTGAGTGGTTCCCCAACGGCCACGACGCGATGCCGGTGCTGGAGGCGAGGGAGGTCCAGCGGGACCCCACGAGGACGGGTTCGTCCAGGGCCTCGGCGATCCGCACGGCGACGCTGCTCGCCTCCGCCGCACCGAGTCCGGGCAGCAGGACGGCGAACTCGTCACCGCCGACCCGGGTCAGCAGACCGCCCGCGGGGACGACGCCGCGCACCCGCTGGGCCGTCAGCTGCAGGAGGAGGTCCCCCTGGGCGTGCCCGTGGGTGTCGTTGACCTCCTTGAACCCGTCGAGGTCGAGCAGCAGCAGAGCGGCGGGGGCGTCGTCCTCTTGAGTGGTTCGCAGCGCCGCTGCCAGGGCGCGGCGGTTCGGCAGGCCGGTCAGGTCGTCGGTCAGGGCCAGCCGGCGGCTGTCGGCCAGGCGCAGGACCTCGCGGAAGACGACCGCGCCCTTGAACCCCACCCCGACCAGGCCGAGCAGCGCGAGCTGGGCCGTCGGGGCGGGCAGCCGGTCGACGTGGTCGACGGCGAGCAGGGAGCAGCTGATGACCAGCACGACGAGCGGGGTCAGCATGGTCGACCACCCGGCGACGACCCGCTCCGCGACGTGCTCGGTGCCACGCGCCCAGGAGGCCAGGCAGACCAGGGCGAGCGCCACGAGACGGCCGGCGTCGACGGCCGGGCTCAGGGCGGGCCCGGTGAACGTGCCGCACAGGCGGAGCACGCCGGCGACGTCGGACAGCGTGAGCACCCCGAACGCCACGACCAGCAGCACCGTGCCGCGCTCGGTCCGTCGGCGCAGGATGGCGCAGGTCGCCAGGGCCACGGAGAACAGCAGCAGGTCGAACGCGGGTCGGCCGACCAGCGCGAGGGCCGCGAGGCGGCCGACCCCGGTCGCCTCGGCGACGGGCTCGACGAGCACCGCCGCGGCGAACGCCGCGAGAGCGATCATGGTGAGCGCGCCGTCCAGCCAGGCGCTCGGGAGGAGGTCCTGCACGCGCCGTCGCAGCAGACCCATCTGGGCGCCGTAGAAGACGGGGTAGGCCAGCAGCGCGAGCGAGGCGAGGACCTGGTGCTCGGTCAGGGCCGCCGCGGTGACGTCGCTCGCGCCGTGCGAGGACAGCAGGAGGACCAGTTGGGTCCCGGCGAGCAGCGCGGCACCGGTCGCGAAACCGCCCCAGACCCACCGGCTCTCCGCCCGGACGACGGGGCGGACGACGAGGGCCAGGAGCAGCAGGACGAGCAGCACGACGTAGCTGACCGTGGCCAGCGGCGACGCGAGCCCGGCCGCGCCGACGGCACACAGCAGCGCCAGCCCGGTCACCCTGCGTCGAGGAATCATCTTCACAACGCCACCTTCGACGCTGAACGGGTGCCGGAAGAGTGGTTTGACGTTCAACCACCCGGATGGCCCCGGAACGTGGGAGAGGCCCACCTCCACGACAGCGGGGGTGGGCCTCCTCGACCTCCGGAAGGTCAGGCGCGGAAGTCGGCGGGGCGCTCGCGCGGCGCGGCGGCGAGGGCGGCGGTGATCGTCTCGGCACTGCCCTCGGCCCCGTAAACGGGGGTGCCGGGCTGCTGGCGCCAGGAGTCGGCCAGCGAGCCGCCGTCGACGCCGTCGAAGCCCATCTCGTCCAGCAGGGCGATGACGGTGGCCTTGGCCTCCTCGTCGTCGGCGGCGACGGGCAGGGCCCGGCGTTCCATGTCGCCCACGGGACGGGTCGCGCTCAGCAGGTGCTCGGCCTGGATGCCGTTGAACGCCTTCACCCACCGCAGCCGGCCGGCCGGGTCGAGGTGCTGCGCGGCCCACACGGTCTCCGGGGTACCGGCCTCGATCTCGGCGATCAGGCCGTCGCGTTCACGGGGGTAGTAGTTGCCGGTGTCGATCACGACGGTGCCGTCGGGGAGGGCGTCGAGCAGACCTGCGGGCAGGTCCGGCACGTTCTTCTGCGGCACGGTCACGACCACGAGTTCAGCGCCCTGCGCCGCCTCGCCCGCCGGCACGGCGACCGCGCCGGTCTCCGCGGCGAGGTCCGCGAGCGTCTCCGGCCCACGGGAGTTGGCGATCCGGACCCGGTGACCGAGACCGGTGAAGGAGCGTGCGAGGTTTCCGCCGATGTTGCCGGCGCCGATGATGCCGATGTCCATGTCCGCACCGTAGGTCGCCTCCCGCCGGTGCGCTCCCCCGGGTCGAGGGCCGGGGACGTCCCGGCGCGCGAGGTCGCGCGCCGGGACGCAGCGGGTCAGAGGGTGGCGGTGTCGATCACGAAGCGGTAGCGCACGTCGGAGGCGAGCACGCGTTCGTAGGCCTCGTTGATCTTCTCGGCCGGGATCGTCTCGATCTCGGACCCGAGGTGGTGCTCGGCGCAGAAGTCGAGCATCTCCTGGGTCTCGCGGATCCCGCCGATGTTGGAGCCGGCGAAGCTGCGGTTGCCCGTGACGACGGAGAACATGTGCAGCGAGATCGGCTTCTCGGGCAGACCGACGTTGACCATCGCGCCGTTGACCTCGAGCAGCGAGAGGAACTTGTCGAAGTCCAGCTGCGCGCTGACGGTGTTGACGATGATGTCGAAGGAGCCCTTGAGGTCCTCGAAGGTCGACTCGTCGGAGGTCGCGTAGTAGTGCGCGGCGCCCAGGCGCAGCCCGTCCTCCTGCTTCTTCAGCGACTGCGACAGGACGGTCACCTCCGCGCCCATGGCAGCGGCGATCTTGACGGCCATGTGACCGAGCCCACCGAGGCCGACGACGGCGACCTTCTTGCCGGGGCCGGCGCCCCAGTGGCGCAGCGGGGAGTACGTGGTGATCCCGGCGCACAGCAGCGGCGCGGCCTCGTCGAGCTCGATGCCGTCGGGGATGTTCAGGACGAAGGCCTCGGTCACGACGATGGCCTGGGAGTAGCCGCCCTGGGTGGGCTGGCCGTCCTTGCCGACGCCGTTGTAGGTGCCGATGTTGCCCTTGAGGCAGAACTGCTCGTTGCCGGCGGTGCAGTTCTTGCACTCCCCGCAGGAGTCGACCATGCAGCCGACGCCGACGCGGTCACCGACGGTGAACTTGGTGACCTCGGAGCCGACCTCGGTGACGATCCCGGCGATCTCGTGGCCGACGACGACCGGGTAGTTCGCGGGGCCCCACTCGCTGCGGGCGGTGTGGATGTCGGAGTGGCAGATGCCGGCGAACTTGATGTCGATCGCGACGTCCTTGGGTCCGACGTCGCGGCGTTCGACCTCGAACGGCGTCAGGGGCTCGGTCGCGGACGTGGCGGCGTAGGCCTTGACTGTGGTGGGCACGACTTCTCCAGTGCTTGTTGCCGGGGGGTGCGGACACGCGTCGTTGCGCCGTGGCCGACGGTATCCCGACACCCGGGAAGGCGCAGAACAAGTGGTTGCACCTTCTACCAGACGCGGCCCACCCGTACCGGCAGCACCATGGTCCTGTGTGCGAGGCGATGCCCGAAGCCGAGCTCGACCTGCCGGCGGACCTGTCCGCGGCCCGTCGGGCCCGAGTGTTCGTGCGCTCGCGCATGTGCCCGGACCACGCGGGGGACGTCCTGGACCGGGCTCTGCTGGTCATCTCCGAGCTGATCGTCAACGCCGTCGAGCACGGTCAGCCCCCCGTCCGCGCCTGCGTGGACTGCCGCTCGGGGGTCCTGCACCTCGAGGTCAGCGACGGCAGCGAGGCCGCGCCGCAGCTGTCCACCCCCGGTGCCGACGCCGAGTCCGGACGCGGGGTCGGGCTCGTCGCCGTCCTCAGCTCCGCCTGGGGTGTGCGCCCGGAAGCGAGCGGCAAGACCGTCTGGTGCGACCTCTCCGCCTGACCTCGTCTGACTCCGCCGGGTCAGGACGTGGGGTGCACGCGGAGCAGCAGGAGCGCGATGTCGTCCTCGCTGCCCGGTGACATCCGCTCCAGCAGCGTGTCGCAGAACTGGTCCGCGGGCAGCCCGGCGAGCTCGACGGCGTTGCGCCGCAACCGGTCGAGCCCCTCGTCGAGGTCCTCGTCGCGGCGTTCCACCAACCCGTCGGTGTAGAGCAGCAGCGTGTCGCCCTCGAGCAGGGCGACGGTGTGGTCGTGTCGTTGCAGGCCGGAGTCGAGCCCCAGCAGCAGGTCGTGCGGGCGGTCGAGGAGTTCCGCCCGCCCGTCGGCGTGCACCACCAGCGGGGGGAGGTGGCCCGCGCTGGACCAGCGCAGCACGCGCGTGGTGTCGGTCGGACCCTGTTCGACCCGGGCCAGGACGGCCGTCCCGAGGGTGTCGACGGCGAGGTCGCGCATCGCCCGTTCCAGGGCCTCGAGGATGCGGGCGGGGGAGTCGCGGAGGGCGTGGGCCACCCCGCGCAGGACGTTGCGCACCTGCGCCATCGCGACGGCCGCACCCCGGTCGTGGCCGGTGACGTCGCCGATCACCAGGAAGGTGCTGCCGTCGGCGACGGTGAAGCCGTCGTACCAGTCGCCGCCGATCTGGGCGCCGTCGGCGGCGGCGACGTAGCGCGCGACGAGTTGCAGGTCGCCGAAGCGGGGGAGTTCCGTGAGGAGGCTCAACTGCAGTTCCTCGGCCAGACCGCGCTGCGCGGCGGAGAGCTGCGCGTTGTCCAGGCCGAGTCCGATCTGGCGGCTGACCTCCTCCAACGTGGCGGTGTCCTCGGTGGAGAACGGTTCGCGGTCCGCGGTGCGGGCCACGGTCAGCAGTCCCCGGGTCCGGCCCCGGCCGCGCAACGGCAGGACGACGGTGGTGGCAGGAGCCAGGTCGACGAGGAGTTCGTGCGCGCGTCCGGGTTCCAGGAGGTGACCGGGGGGCAGGGCGGCGGAGTCCACCAGGACGAGGGTCCCGTGGGTCAGCGCGTCGCGGACCGGGGAGTCGTGGGCGAACGCCTCGACCCGCAGTCCGCGGTACTCCTCGAGGACCCCCCGCAGCAGGGGGTCGTGGTGCCAGGCCCCCACGTCGCGGAGACGTTTCTTCCAGGACGCCGTGCCCCCGTCCAGGGTGGACACGATGGTCCAGTCGGCGAACCGCGGCACCAGCGCACGGACGGCGTCCAGCAGGGCCTGTTCGGCGTCGAGGGTCTCGGCGAAGGCGCCGGCGACCTCGGCCAGGGCGGCGGCCCGTTCCGCGTTGCGTTCCGCTTCCTGTTGCGCCGCAATTCGTCCGCTGATGTCCAAGAAGTAGATCCCGACCCCGTCGTCGACGGGTACGACCCGGACCTCGAACCACGCGTCGAGCGGGGGTGGGTAGTAGGCGTCGAAGGACACGTTCGCGCCGCCGTCCGCGACGCGGCGGTACTCCTGGATCACCGTCGAGCCCTCGATCGTCGGGAACGCTTCCCGGACCGTCCGGCCGAGGAACTGCGCCCGCGGGGTCGCGAGGACCCGTTCGGCCTCGGTGTTGGCGTAGGTGAACCGCCCCTCCCGGTCCAGCGCGACGTAGCCGACGGCCATGGTGTCCAGCACGGTCCCGATGCGCGCCTCCCCGCGGTGCAACGCGGTCAGGTCGGTCACCGCACCCACGAACCGGTCGACGCGGCCGTCCGGGCCGGGGGAGGGTTTCCCGCGGGCGGCGATCCAGCGCAGTCCGCCGTCGGGGCGCAGGATCCGGAACTGCGCCTCGTAGACCCCGCTGGTGGCGATGGCCTCGGTCAGGAGGCGGGTGACCTCGGGCAGGTCCTCGGGGTGGACGGCGGCGTTGAAGCTGTCGATGCGGCCGCCGAAGGTCTCCGGGGTGAGCCCGAAGAGGTCCAGCAGGACGTCGTCCCAGACGAGGGAGTCGTCGGCGAAGTTCCACTCCCAGGTGCCGATCCCCGCCGCCGTGGCGGCCGACCCGAGTTCCGCGGCCCGCTGCCGGCCGCGGTAGTCGTCGGTGAGGGCAGAGATCTCGAGGTGGCCGGTGGCCGCGCTCGCGAGCTCGGTGAGGATCTCCTGCTCGTGCGCCGTCCAACCGCGGGGTTCGTGCTGGTGCACGCAGAGCGACCCGACGACGCTGCCGTCGTCGGCGATCATCGGGACCCCGAGGTAGGACCCGAGGAACCCCGTCACCACGGGCCGGCGGTCGCGCACCCGGACGTCGTGGACGGCGTCGGCGACGACGAGGGCCTGCCCCTCCTCCACGACGATGGCGCAGAAGGAGTCGATGCGGGAGGTGCTCGAACCGGCGTTCTGCGCCGTCTCGCCGGCCGCGGTGACGGTGTGCCGCACGTCGGTGACCAGCGAGACCTCGGCGGAGGTGGTGTGCAGCATCTGCGCCGCCAGCGACGTCACGACGTCGAGGGCGCCGAGCGGGGCGGCACCCAGCAGACGCTCGGTCGCGGCGATGCGGGCGTCCTCGCCGGTCTGTTCCGTCACCCGTCGTCTCCCCTCGAAGGGGTGGCGTCGAATGCTCCCCGTCACACATCATGACGCAGAGTGTTCGGTTCCGTAGGGTCGGGAGCGTCTAGAAGAGTCTAGAAGATTTGTGGGGTCAGGTGCCGGTGACGCGGACCGCGACGATGGCCACGTCGTCGTCGCTGCCGTCGGGCAGCATCCGCACCAGCAGCTGGTCGCAGAGCGTCTCCACGTCCGCCCCTTCCACCCCGGCCACAGCGTGCACGACGTCACGCAGTTCACCCAGACGGACGTCCATCGGACGGTCGCGCCGTTCCACGAGACCGTCGGTGTAGAGCAGCAGCGTCGACCCCCGCTCGAGGCGAGCCTCCTGCTGCACGCGCTGCTGACCGGCGCCGAGGCCCAGGACGATCCCCTCCCCGGCCAGGAAGCGCACCGACCCGTCCGGGTCGGCGACCACCGGGGGCAGGTGACCGGCCGTGCACCAGCGGATCACCCGGCTGCCGTCGGCGGACTCGGGGTCGAGCTGCAGGACGACCGCCGTGGCCAGCGTCGTCAGGCCGAGGCCCGCGAGGACCTCGTCGAGACGCCGCAGGACCTCGTCGGGCTGCGCGGAACGGTCGTAGGCCAGCGCCCGCACCAGGGTCCGCAGCTGGCCCATCGCGGCCGCCGCCGACACGTCGTGACCCATGACGTCACCGATGACGACGACGGTTCGCCCGTCGGGCTGGGTGAACGCGTCGTACCAGTCCCCACCGACCTGCGCGGCCTCCGCCGCCGGGTGGTAGCGGGTGGCGATGGACAGCCCGGCCGACTGGGTCGGCGGGCTCAACATGCTGCGCTGCAACGTCTCCGACGACGTCCGCTGCTGGGCGTAGAGCCGGGCGTTCTCCAGCGCCACCCCGGCCCGGGCCCCCAGGTCGCTCGCCGTCGCCAGGTCGTCCTCGGTGAAGGCGGCCCGGTCGGGGCCCGAGAGCAGCGTCAGCGAACCCGTCACCAGACCCCGCGCGCGCAGCGGCACGACGATCGCGCTGCCCAGCCCGAGACGGCGCAGGACCTGCGCGGTCTCGGTCGTCGCGACCGCGTCGACGAGGTCGTCGGTGACGGTCACCAGCGTCGGCCCGAGCTCCCCGTGCAGCACCTGCATCGAGATCGAGCCGTCGCCCAGCCCGTCGTGCAGTTCCTGGAACCGGTCGGTCTCCGCGGTCATCGCCGGGTTCGCATGCGACGCGTGGATGTGCCGCGTCCGGCCGCCGCCGTCGAGGAGGGTCGCGAACGCCCACTGGGCGAACTCCGGGACGACCAGGGAGGGCAGGAGGTCCTGCGCGGCATCGGGATCCAGGACCTCCGACAACTGCTCGGTCACCCTGGAGAGGAACTCCAGCCGGTGCCGGGCGTCGCGGGCGTAGGCCAGCGCCGCATCGCGTTCGCGCTCGGCCTGCACCCGCATCGTCACGTCCGACTGCACGCCCACGAAGTGCGTGACCCGACCGTCGGCGCTGCGGACGGGGGAGATCACCACCTCGTTCCAGAACGCCGTGCCGTCCTTGCGGTAGTTCAGCAGGAGTTCCGTGATCGTCTCGCCCGTCTCCAGGGCACGCCGGATCCGCTGGACCGCGTCGCGGTCGGTCTCCGGCCCCTGCAGGAACCGGCAGTTCTGCCCCAGCACCTCCCGGCCGTACCCGGTCACCCGCTCGAAGGCGGGGTTCACCCACACCAGCGGGTTGTCCGGCTGCGTCGGGTCGGAGATCGTGAAGGAGAGGTCGCTGGCCAGCACCGCGCGGCTGTGCAGGCGCTCCGCGGACTCCTTCGCGTCGCGGACCAGTCCCTCCTCGCGCAGCGGCAGCAACGCCACCAGGGCCAGCCCGCTGAGCTCGTCGACGGGCGCGTCCGACAACGGCAGGCCGATGACCCACAGAGCTTCACGGGCGCCCGACATGTCGGAGGACCGGGCTGCGGTGACGCGTTCGCCGTGCACCGGCTCGCCGCGGGCGATCCGGGACAGCGGCGAGGAGCCCGTCGCCGGGTCGGAGATGTCGATGCCGTCGGAAGCCTGCAGACCCGCCGCCCGCGACCAGTCGTCGACCGCGCAGGGCAGGGAGATCCCGGGAGCCAGCTGGTCCGCGAGGGGGTTGGCGAAGAGGACCACGCCGTCGGCCACCCGCACCAGCAGCACCGCACCGGGCTGACCGTGCAGGACCTGTGGCAACTGCGCGGCGGTCCCGGCGAACGCCGTCGAGTTCGTCCCGTCCATCGGAAAGAGGTTAAGCCCCACTCCGGGGTGGCGCGAGCCTGAGCGCGGGGCCCGGCGGCCGCCCCGGTGGTCCTGCCCTCACACCACGGCGACGGCCGCGGCCCGACGCCGGTCCATGACCCAGCGCAGCAGCTCCGCCGCCGGGACCGGCCGCGAGTGCAGGTATCCCTGCGACTCGTCGCACCCCGTGCGCCGCAGCAGCTCCAGCGTCCCCTCGTCCTCCACCCCCTCCGCCACGGTCCGCAGACCCAGGTGGTGGGCCAGCTCCACCGTCCCCGCGACGATCGCCGCGATCCGCACGTCGGTCAGCGCACGCATCGTGAACGAACGGTCGATCTTCAGCTCCGTGGCCGGCAGGTTCGCCAGGTAGGCCAGGGAGGAGTACCCCGTCCCGAAGTCGTCGATGCTCAGCGCGCAACCGCGCGCGGTGATCTCGTGGCACATCGCCAGCGCCCGCTCCGGGTCCCGCATCAGGGTGGTCTCGGTGACCTCCACGACCAGGCGGGAGGGGGCCGTGCCGCTGCGGACGACCTCGTCGAGGACCTCCAGCAGCTGCGGGTCCGACAGGTACGTCGTGGAGGTGTTGATCGACAACCGCAGGTCGAGCCCCGCCGCGCGCCACCGGGCCAGGTCGGCGCTCGCGGTCCGGGCCACGTGGGAGGTGAGGGCCGGCATCAGCCCGCGCTCCTCGACGATGGAGAGGAACGCGGCCGGGGCGAGCAGCCCGTGCCGGGGGTGCTGCCAGCGCACCAGGGCCTCGACGCCGACGACCTCGCCGCTGCGCAGGCAGAGCTGGGGTTGGTAGTGCACCTCGAACGGGAGGACCGTCGGGCACTCGAAGGCGGCGTGCAGGTCCTCGGCCAGATCGGCGCGCCCCCGCCAGAGCCGGTCGATCTCGTCGTCGTGCAGCGTGACGCCGCCGCCGCCGCCCTTCGCCACGTACATCGCGGCGTCCGCCCGGCGCAGCAGCTCCAGCCCGTCGAGGTCGTCGAGACCGGTGGAGGTGGCCACGCCGACGCTGGCGCCGACGTCGAAGGAGCGGCCCTCGACGATCAGGCCGCCGCCGATCGCCGCGGCGAAGGTCCGCGCGGTGCGCAGCGCGGCGGCCGCGTCGGCGCCGGTGAGGACGACGGCGAACTCGTCGCCGCCGAGCCGCGTCAGCAGTCCCCGCGGCGGGGTGAGTTCCTGCAGCCGGACGGCCGCGACCTGCAGCAGCCGGTCCCCGACGCCGTGACCGTGGTGGTCGTTGACCTCCTTGAAGCGGTCCAGGTCGAGCAGGGCCACGGCGATCGGGGCCTCACCCGCGCAGGCCTCCTCGACGGCCGCGGTGAAGGCCCGGCGGTTGCCCAGCCCGGTCAGCTCGTCGGTGCGGGCGTCGCGACGGTCGCGGTCCTGCGCGGTGATCTCGCCGACGAAGCGGAACAACCGCACGCAGGCCAGCAGCATCGCGAGCCCCGCCCAGACCAGCGCGGCGCGGGCCCCGGGGACGCTGAGGGCGGCGAAGGCCGTCACCAGACCCAGCCCGAGCGCCCCGAACGCGCTGACGGCCAGCGAGAGCGGCGACGGCACCGAGGGCCCCTTGGGCGAGGGGTGCAGCAGCGCGCACCCGCCGAGGGTCGCGGCGAGCCCGGCCCAGGACAGCGAGGCCAGGACCTGAGTCGTCTCCGAGGGGTGCAGCGCGAGGTGCGCCTGGCCGGCCAGCACCACGGCGACGCTCGCCACGACCACCCAGCCGCGGGCGTTGCGCACGGCCTGGGCCGAGATCATCACGACGAGGTAGGAGACCAGGAGCACCAGCAGGGCGCTGAGGTGGAAGGCGTGCAGCTGCGTCGCGAAGGCGCCCGCCCGGTGGCCGGCGGACGCGGCCGCCGTCAGCAGGATCCCGGTGAACGCGGCCGTGCTCCCGACGCCGAGCAGCCAGTCCGCCCGGCCGGTGCCCGACGTCGAGGTGCGCTGGCGGTTCCAGTGCAGCAGGGCGCGGTACAGGAAGAAGCACGTCGTCTGCGCGCAGGCGACGAGCGCGACGCCCGTGACGGGGGACCGGATCCCGCCGGCCCGGACGACGGTGTCGAGCGCGGAACCGAGGAGCAGCGTCCCGACGCCGAACTGGTAGGAGCGCCACACCGATCGCTCGCCGGCGGGGCGCCGCACCCGGAGGGTCAGGGCCGCGAACGAGGCGGCGATGACCGTCGTGCGGGCGAGCGCGACCACGGTGACGACCGTGTCCCCCATGACTGCCCCCTCGGTGCTCGTGGCCCCTCCCGTCCGCCATCCTGGTCATCGGCGCGGGTGATGGCTAGATCCATCGGTCGAATGGGTGAGCTCCAGGCCGGAACCTGTGTGCCGGACAGCCCGTCTCGCGGCGCGTGACACCACCCCGGTGACGCATGGAGATCGCGTGGTGACCGTCCGAGGTGGGTCCTCTCGGGTGATCCGGAGGTGGACGACCGGGGTGCACACTGACCGCGTGATCGCCTCCTACGACGACTGGTTGGACGGGCTCGACCTGACTCTCCGCGCCGAGGCCGGGCACTGTCTGCTCGCGGGGACGTACTCCCGTCGCCTCCTCCTGTCGCTGCGCGCCACCGGTCCCCGGGTCTCCCGCCGCGAACGGGGCCTGGACGACCCCGAGAAGGCCCAACCCGGCGACCCGCTCGGCGCGAACCTCCAGACCTTCCTGCGGGAGCGGCTGATGAGCCGCGCGCCCGAGCCGTCCCGGCTGACCTCCGTTGGCGCTTCCCCCCGGCGACCGTAGGTTTCGTCGTGCGTTCCCGACCGCCGGGCGCAGCGCAGGAGGAACCCGTGGCCAAGCAGACCGTCCCGTTCGTCGTCGAGGCCGAGGGGACCGGGGTCGCCCAGACCCTCACCGCCCTCGGTGACGACCCGCACCAGTTCCGGGCCGACACCCTGCCCGCCTTCGGCGGCGCCGACGCCGAACCCAGCCCGCTCAGCTACGCCCTCGGGGCCCTGACCTCCTGCCACCAGGTCACCGGCAGCCTCGTCGCCAAGAGCCTCGGGCTCACCCTCGGCCGCTGGCAGCTGCGGGCCCAGGGCGACCTCGACCCGTCGGTCATCTCCACCGGCGCCGAGGGCAACGCCAACTTCGACGCCGTCACCGTCGAGGTGACCCTCGAGACCGACGCGACCCCCGAGCAGTTCGCGCGGCTGCAGAGCGAGACCGAGCGCCGCTGCCCCGTCACCCAGCTCTTCCAGCGCAGCGGCCTCACCTTCACCAGCACCTGGAGCGCGGTCCCGCTGAGCGTCTGACGAGAAGGGGAACGTTCGGCGGCTTCCCGGACGACGGAAGCCGCTGAACGTTCCCCTTCCCTCGCGTCCTTCTGTGCACAGGGACGCTCTGGACCAGCGCCTGTGGACGGTGCGGACCGTGGGCGCGGCCGGGTGTCCACCCTCGGTGGATGGACCTCCCCGAGCGCACCGCCGACCTCACCGCTGCAGGGATCAGCAAGGACGTCCTCGCGGGGCGCCGGTTCCGTCGGGTGCACCGTGGGATCCACGTCGCCGCGGACGTTCCCGACTCCCCGGACCTGCGCATCCAGGCCGCCTCCCGGTTGATGCGCCCCGGCGACGTGCTGGGTGGCTGGGCCGCAGCCAGGCTCCTCGGCGCGCGACACCTCGACGGCATCGGCCCCGACGGGCCCCAGGACGTCCTCATCCACCTGCCCAGGACGTCGAAGCTGCGCCCGAGGCCGGGCATCCGCTACCTGCGCTCGGGCGTCGAGGACGTCCGTGACGCCGCCGGTCTGCCCGTGACCAGCCCCGAGCAGACGGTCGTCGACCTCATCCGGTGGGCGCAGGACCCGAAGGAGGGGATCGCGGCCGCGGAGTGCCTGCTGGCGACGCCGCTGGTCTCCGTCGCGGACGTCCGGGCCTTCGCGACGGCTCACCCGGGGATGCGGGGACTGCCCGCGCTGCGCGAGGTCCTCGAGCTGCTGGGCGAGCACTCGTGGTCCCCGGGGGAGACCCGGTTGCGACTGGTCTGGCAGTGCGACGCGGGTCTCGTCCGTCCCCTGGCCAACGTCGACGTGTTCACCGCCGACGGGCACCGGCTGGGTGTGGTCGACCTGCTCGACCCCGTGACCGGTCTCGTCGCCGAGTACGACGGTCGGACGTGGCACGAGCGACGGGCCCGCGAGGACCACCTGCGGGAGGCGCGTCTCGAGACCGTCGGTCTGCGGGTGCTGCGCTTCTTCGAGCCCGACGTCACCATCCGCCGACCCCGCACCGTCCACCGCCTCCACGAGGCTCAGCGGCTCGGTCTCGCCGGCGCTGGGTGGTCCGCGAGACTCTCCGACGGTCGCATCGTCCGACCCGGCGGAGGAGTGGAACCTTCGGCGGCTTCCCAGGCGCGAACGGCCGCCGAACGTTCCACTTCCTGGCGAGACCTCGCCGGTGCTGCCGCCGCGTTCACCTCGCCGGGCCCACGACGGTGACGTCGGCGCAGGACCCGACGACGGTGACGTTGCGGGTGTCCTTGCCCCGGTACAGCGCCCGGTCCGCGCCGGCCATGACCTCCTCGGCGTCCATCCCCGGCAGCCACTCGCAGACCCCGACCGTGCAGGTCTGGCCGTCGGGCACGGCGGCGCGGATGCGGTCCAGCACGTCGACGGCGTCGATCGCGGCGCAGCCGGGCAGCAGCACGGCGAACTCCTCCCCGCCCCAGCGCGAGAGCGTGTCCAGCTCGCGCAGCTGCTCGCCCGCCGCCGCGGCGAAGGCCCGCAGCAGCTCGTCGCCCGCGAGGTGGCCGCGGGTGTCGTTGTAGCGCTTGAAGTGGTCGAGGTCGAGCAGCGCGAACGTCAGCGGTGCGCGCTGCCGGGTCGCGCGAGCGATCTCCTGGCGGGCCACGTCGTCCCAGCGGCGGCGGTTGACCAGGCCGGTGAGGGCGTCGTGCTGGGCGGCGCGGGCGAGCTGGGCGTGCAGGTCGGCGCGGGCGAAGGCGTGCGCGGCCTCCGCGGCCAGCCCTTCGAGGACGACGGCGGTCGTCGGTTCCAGCACCGCGAGCCGGTGGCGCCAGATGATCCCGAGGACCCCCACGACGCGGCCGTCGGCGTCGACGACGGGCTGCCAGGCGCCCGACACCGTGCCGCAGGCCTCCGTGAGGACCGCGCTGGCGTGCGGGTGGGTCTCGACGTCGGCCACGAACACGGGTTCGCAGAACAGGTAGCTGGTCAGGACCAGGCTGACGTCGTGGCGGACGTCGACGCTCAGCACCAGGTCCTCGGGCAGGCCGACGGTCGACGTCGTCACCAGTCGCCCCTGCCCGTCGGGCTGCATGAGGTAGGCGGCGTCGGCACCGGCGATCTCGGCGGCGGCGGCGCAGACGGCCTGGCGCGGGTCCTCGGCCCTCAGCACCGTCCGGGACGCCGCAGCCAGCTGCTCGACCTTGGTGGCGTGCGTGGCCAGCCGGGCGTTCGCCTCCGCGAGGGCGGTCTCGCGGGCCCGGAGGTCGCTGAGGTCGTGCATGGCGACGACGGCTCCGAGGACCTCCCCGTCGACACCGGTGACGGTGCGGCCGTTGCAGACCACGGGGACCGGGGGGCCGTCCGGGCGGGCGATGACGATCTCGGCGTTGCTCACCGTGCCCTCCGCGAGCGTCCGCAGCAGCGGGATGTCGGCGTCGGCCAGCGGGGTCGAGCCGTCGGGGCCGTAGAGGTGGTAGTTCCCGGCGTGCTCGGCGGGATCGAGGCCGGCGTCGGCGTCGAGACCGTGCCAGGCGCGCGCGGTGTCGTTGAAGAGCAGCAGCCGCCCGTCCCGGTCGGAGACGACGATGCCGGAACCGACGCCGGCCAGGACGGCGTCGGTGAAGCGGCCGTGGCGCTCGGCCTCGGCGCGTGCCTCGACGGCTTCCGCGGTCGCGGCGGAGAGCCGGCCCACCAGTGAGCTGCGTTCGTCGCGGCCGACGGCGAGGGCGAGGCCCAGCACGGCCAGGAAGGCGACGTGGACCTGGACGACCAGGACCTGGGTGAGGGGGTCGTGGATCGAGGCGAACGGGCCGTGGCCGGTGAGGGTCCCGAGGATCGTGATCGCCGCCATCACGAGGTCGGTGACGACGACGATCGTGGTGTCGAAGCGCAGGGCCAGCCAGATCGTCGTGGCCAGCGGCAGGAACGCCAGGGGCAGTCCCTCGATGCCCCAGAACACCCCGACGTAGGCCAGCAGCGACAGGCCCAGGACGCCGGTGAGTTCCGCGTTGCGACCGGCGCCGCGCGGGAGGCGGACGGGGACGCGGTGGAAGGTGCGCAGCAGCACCGGGGTGACCAGCAGGATCCCGGCCCAGTTCCGGGTGAACCAGACGGCGATCCGGATCCAGGTCACGGGCGAACCGTTCAGCAGCATCGTCACGATCCCGCCGAGGGTCCCCACCGCGCAGGCGGCGGTCGTCACGGCGAGCAGCACCGCGAGCTGGCGGCTGCCGAAGGAGGTCGCGGCGGGGGAGAAGCAGCGTCGGCGCAGCACCGCGAACAGTTCCGCCTGCACCACGTTGGTCACGACGAAACCCGTGAGGAGGACGGGCCCGGCGCCCGTCGCCGCGTTCACGGCGACGGTGACCGCGGCGAGGAGGCCGAGGTCGAGCCAGCGGGTCCGGGTTCCGTGCTGGACGCTCAGCCACGCGGCGGCGACCCCGGCGGCGGGCCACACGACGCTCAGGCTGGTCCCGTCCATGACGGTGAGCCGCCCGAGGTAGACGGCGCCGAGGAACAGGGCGGCGAAGCAGACGCTCCGGGCCGACGCGGGAACGTCGACCCGCGGGAGGGGCCGGAGAGTCACCCTCCAGACATCGGCACGTGGAGCGGTGGAACGTAGTGCGGACACCCGTTCGGACCGGCTCAGAACTCCGTCGCTGGGACGCGGGTCTCGTCCTCGAGCCCCAAGGCGTCGGGCACGGGGTAGACGTGGGCGAGCTGCTCGCCGAGCAGTTCCCGCGGCACGGCGGGGGAGTACAACCACCCCTGCCCGAGCGGCGCGGAGATGAAGCGGCAGATGTCGGCCTGCTGCTGGGTCTCGACGCCCTCGACGACGACGCTCAGCCCGAGGCGGTTCGCGAGGTCGACGACGCACGTCACGACGGACTGGCCGTTGACGTCGTCGGTGAGGGACTGCGTCAGCGAACGGTCGATCTTGAGCACGTGGACGGGCAGCCGGCCGAGGTAGCCGAAGGCGGAGTACCCGGTGCCGAAGTCGTCGATCGCGATCTGGCAGCCCAGGCCGGCGAGTTCGGTGACGACGCGTTCGGCGGGGGAGTCCTCGTCCAGGAACACCGACTCGGTGAGTTCCAGGGTCAGCAGGTGCGGGGCGATCCGGTACTGGTCGAGGATCTCGCGGACGATGTCGGCGAAACCCGGGGACTGCAGCTGCACGACGGAGACGTTGACGGCCAGGCCGACGCCGACGGAGAACACTCCGGCCTCGTAGGCCCACTGCACGGCGTGGCGCAGGACGTGCTCACCGAGCGCGACGACGAGGTTCGACTCCTCGGCGATCGCGATGAACTCCACGGGGGAGATCCGCCCCAGCACCGGGTCCTCCCAGCGGGCGAGGGCCTCGAACTTGTCGACGCGCCCGGTCGTGAACGACACCACCGGTTGGTAGTGGACGTCGACGCCGCCCTCGGCGACGGCCAGGGCGAGGCGTTCGCGCATGAGGCCGCGGCGGGCGTGCTCGACCGCGACCGTCCCGGAGTACACCGACACGGCGCCGCCGCCGAGGTGCTTGGCGTCGCGCAGGGCGATGTCGGCCTGCACGAAGGGCGCCATCACGTCGCCGACCGCGTCGGGGTCGGTGCCGTCGGGCGCGCGGCCGGCGACGCCGGCGACGGCGGTCAGCGGGAAGCGTCCGGCCCCGGCGACCTTCGCCGGTGCGGTGGTGATCGCGGCGATGAGGCTCTCGGCGTGGCGCAGGCAGTGCGCGGGGTCCCCGCGCAGGACGACGGCGATCTGGTCGCCGCCGGTGCGGTAGGCGCTGCCGTCCAGATCTCCGACGACGAGCAGGACCTCCTCGGCGGCGGCCCGGATGAGGGCGTCGCCGGCGCTGACGCCGAGGACGTCGTTGACGTCGTCGAGCCCGACGAGTTCCAGCAGCACGAGCGACTGGTCGTGGTCGGGTCCGGTGAGGGCGCGTTCGAGCAGGGTGCGGTTGCCGAGGCCGGTGAGGGCGTCGTGCAGGGCCAGGAACTTCAGGTGCGCGGTGGTGCGGTCGATCGAGCGCGCCGTCGCGGCGTGCCGGATGGTGAACGTGACGAGCACGGTGATGAACGTCGCGAACAGCACGGGGTCGGCGCGTGGGAACACGACGAGCAGCAGGATGTCGACGAGCAGGACCGGGCCGGGGATCAGCGAGGCGACCTCGAGGCGGCGGGCGGCGCGTTCGGCGTCGGCCCC
Organism: Kineococcus sp. GCM10028916; assembly: GCF_042674865.1. NCBI lineage: Bacteria > Bacillati > Actinomycetota > Actinomycetes > Kineosporiales > Kineosporiaceae > Kineococcus > Kineococcus sp. GCM10028916. The sequence continues at coordinate 507,618 of NZ_JBHTFM010000003.1, forward strand.
GCCGTGACGGACGACCCCGTCGCGCGGCAGCGTCAGCAGCCCGACGATCCCGCCGGCCATCGCGAGGGCGGCGGCGACGCCGGCGATCGCGACGTCGTGCGGGAGGCAGACGGCGACCACCGCGGTGGCGACCCCGTTGACGGTGAGGCCGGTGGCCGAGACCCGCAGGCGGGGCTGTTCGACGCCGAGCGCGACGGCGGAGCCCGCGACGAGGGAGGCCGCGACGACGACCAGCAGCGTCGCGGCGTTCTCGCCGCCCGTCCCGCTGTGCCCGGTGCGGGCGAACGCGTCCCAGCCGAGGGTGATCAGGGCGCTGCCGAGCATCAGCGCGTCGACGACGAGGGGCGGGTCGTCGCTGCCCGCGCGGGCCCGGACGAGGAGCTGCAGGAGGACGGCCAGCGCGCCGAGCTCACCGAGGGCGAACACGACGTGGGACAACGGGAACGGGCCGAGGTCGAGGTCCGGGAGGAGCCCGGCGACGACCGCGCCCAGCCCCCACAGGACCCCGGCCGCGAGGTACTTGGCGGAGTTGTGCCCGCGGTGCAGCACCATCAGCGAGACCGCCGTCACGACGATGGACGCGACCCCGACGACGACGACCGCTGTGCGCGGTGTCCCGGGGACCACGGTCGCCAGGTGGGCGAGGACCGCGGCGAGCGCCAGCAACGCGACGCCACCGACGACGCGGCCCGCGGTGGGACGCGTCGGGGCGAACGGGGCGGCGGCCATGGTTGTGGTCTCGGACAGTTGATCTTGGGACTTGACGCGAGAGGTTGCCGCGGGTGGTCACAGTGCACGGGGACGCACAGCGGAACGTCCGGCGCCGGTCGAGGTGCTCTCGGGACGCCGGACGTTCCCCTTCTGGAGCTCAGGACACCCGGAAGGACGAGGTCACGTCGTTCCAGCCTTCGGGGACGTTCTTCCCGCTGCCGTAGTTGGTGTACCGATCGCCTGGCCGCGGAACCCGGTGTTGATGTACAGCTTCACGTCGCAGCCGTTGTAGTCGCGCACGGAGCTGATGGCGTCGTTCCAGCCGATCGTCGTGAGGTCGGAGAAGCTGAAGTCCGCGTCCGTCGTCGTCGACGTGCAGGGGCTGCTGCCGTAGTAGGAGAGGACGTTGCCCGTGAAGTTCGCGCCGGAGTAGGAGCGGGCGCGCAGGGTGTCACCGTCCCCGCTGCAGATGGACCTGTTGGTCGCCGCGGACGTCGTGCTGGTCATCGACACCGTGAGAGCGGCGGCGGTCAGGGTGACGGCGAGCACGCGGAGGGGTTTGACGGCCATGACGATCGCCTGGAGTGAGGGGGTGGGTGAGGCCGGCGGCCTGTTCAGCTTCGGTGGGCCTCCCGGGGTGAGGCGACAACGCCTCGGCTCCACTGCGCAGGCGGGCGGGAGAGTTGCACCGTGTGGGTTACGCAGCTCTGCGTATCCGGGCCCGGTGGCTGCTTCCACCGGCTAGGCCCCGATCGGGACTGTCCCGTCGAGCCGCCCGCAACCCCCCAGGACCGGCAGCAACCCCAGTTCGTGTCCCCGCAGGACGGCCTGCAGCCGGTCGGTGACCGAGAGGGCTCGGTAGAGGTTCTCGAGGTGCTTGTGGACCGTGCGCTCGCTGATCCCCATCTGCCGTCCCATCGCCGCGGCGGTGAGTCCGCCCGAGAGGTGGCACAGGATCGCGTGCTGACGGGTGGTCAGGGCCGTGCCGTCGTGCGCCGTGCCTGCCTCGTCCACCACCACTGCCGACGAGCCTGGGAGTGCTGGCCGCCACCGCAGGCGCAGTGCGCCGTGTCGCGTGGGCAGGGTCCCGACCGCGCGGGTGGGGCTGAGCGTGGACCGGCTCAGTCCGACCAGGGTCGAGACCGGCACCTGGTGCCGGTCGAGCAGCTCCGCCGCCACCTCGTTGAGGTGGGTGACGACGCCTCCGCGTGCCAGGACCAGACCCGCTCCTCCACTGACGGCCTGGTCGAGGTCCAGCACCAGCGAGCTGCGGTCACGGTCGTGGGCGGCCCGGCGCAGGAAACCTTCGAACGCGGCCAGGACCTCGACGTCGTCGTCGTCGAAGGGGCGGCTCCGGTTGACGCCCCAGCCGTGGGTGCGTCCGTTCTCGGTGACGTGGGCCGTGAGCAGGGCGTACGGGACGCGGTTGGGTTCCAGCAGGTGGCGGCGCATCGGGTTCTTCGCCCAGGTCTCGGGTGAGCAGAGGTCTTCCACCCGGCTGGCGCGCAGGTCGCCGTGGGTGATCAGGTGGACGAGCGCGGGGTTGCTCTCGAGGATGGCCCGGGCGTGCGCGGGCACCGAGGGCCGCAGCAGCTCCGGGATCTCGGTGATCCGGGAGGTGTTCGCCGGCCCGAGGTCGACGTCGGCGGCGACGTCTCCCGGCACCAGCCGCAGGAGCGACTGGAGACCCACCAGGAGTTGGGTCCCCGGGTCCGGCTCCTCCAGGAGGGCCATGCCCAGGTCGTGCACGAGCCGCCACCGCGTCGCCGTGAGCATGGGCGACGTCTTAACACGTCCCGCTACTCAGTGCGCATTCAAAGTTTCGTGGCGTCACCTCACTGCGCTGAACGAGTGCTGGTGTCCTGGCCCCTGGATCTCGGGGAAGATGGATGGCGGCCCGCAGCACGGACGTGGGCGGGTGAGTCGATGCAGTGGGAGTGGTGGGTTCTGTGGCCAAGGGCAAGATCCGGTCGTTCGACGACGAGCGGGGGTTCGGCTTCATCAAGAGCTCGGACGCTCCCGACGACGTGTTCTTCCACATCAAGGACGTCGCGGGCGCCGAGAACGAGGACCTGTCCGAGGGCGTCTGGGTGGACTTCACCCTCACCGAGGGCGACCGCGGCCTGAAGGCGACCCAGGTGCGCCTGCAGTCCCCGTCGCGCACCGCCGGTGCGAGCACCGGTCGCGCGCCGGCCGCCTCCTCCGAGCGTCCCCGGACCTCCGCCCCCCGCAGTGGCGGGGTGCTGCCGATGGACCAGTACCGCCGCGAGATCACCGAGATCCTGCTCAGCGCCGTCGACGACCTCGAGGGCCGTCAGATCGTCGCGCTGCGCGACGTGCTGACCGACTACGGCATCGACCGCGGGTTCGTCTCCGAAGGTCGCTGACCTTCGGGCGTCGGGAGGGTGCTGCGGCCGGTGCCGCAGCCCCGTCCCCCCGGGGAGGTCCGGAGTGGAGCGTTCCGCGTCTCTCCGAGCCCCGGTGGGCCGCTGAACGTTCCACTCCCCGGCGGTGCGGGTCGAGTGGAGCGTTCCGCGTCTCCCGGTGCTCGCCGAGCCGCTGAACGCTCCAGTCGACGACCTCAGCGCACCGGCTCCGCCGACACGGGGTACTCCCGACCCAGCTCCGCGGAGATCCTGTCCGCGGTGACCGCTGCGGAGTACAGCCAGCCCTGCCCGAGCCCGGCGGAGATCTGCCGGCAGATCGCGGCCTCCTCGTCGGTCTCGACGCCTTCGACGACGACGGTCAGCCCGAGGCGGTTGGCGAGGTCGACGACGGCGGTCACGACGGACAGGCCGTTGCCGGCGCCGGTCATCGACTGCGTCAACGACCGGTCGACCTTCAGGACGTGGACGGGCAGCCGGTCGAGGTAGCCGAACGCGGAGTAGCCGGTGCCGAAGTCGTCGATGGCGATCTGGCAGCCGAGCGCCGCGAGCTCGGTGACGACGCGTTCGGCGGGGGAGTCGGAGTCCAGGAACACGGACTCGGTGAGCTCCAGCGTCAGCAGGTGCGGCGGGATCCGGTAGTGCCCGAGGATCTCGCGCACGACGTCCGCGAAGCCGGGTGACTGCAGCTGCACGACGGACACGTTGACCGCCAGCCGCGCACCGGAGGCGAACACCCCCGCGGCGTGCGCGCTGGCGACGGCCCGGCGCAGGACGTGCTCGCCGAGGGCCACGACGAGGTTGGACTCCTCCGCGACGGCGATGAACTCGACGGGCGAGATGCGTCCGAGCTGCACGTCGTCCCAGCGGGCGAGGGCCTCGAACTTCTCGACGCGACCCGTCGTGAAGTTCACGATCGGCTGGTAGTGGACGTCGACCCCGCCCTCGGCGACGGCCAGCGCGAGGCGTTCGCGCAGCAGCAGGCGACGGGCGTGGGCGCTGGCGACCTCACCGGAGTAGACCGACCACCCGGGGCCGCCCGTGGCGCGGGCAGCGCGCAGGGCCAGGTCGGCGTGGACGAGGGGGACCATCGCGCCGGCTTCCTGGCCGCGCAGGCCGGCTTCGACGCACGCGACCCCGGCGACGGCCTCGACGGGGAAGCGTCCCGCGCCGGTGACCTGCAACGGCGCGGCGCTGATCGCGGCGAGCGCGGCGGGCAGGTGGGTGACGACCTCCTCGGGGCGGCCGGGCAGCAGCACGGCGAACTCGTCGTGGCGGACGCGGAACGTGGTGCCGCCGTGGGCGGTGACGTGCTCGCGCAGGTTCGCCCCCGCGGCCCGCAGGACCTCCTCGCCCACGGCCACCCCCAGGACGTCGGTGACGTCGTCGAGCCCGCCGAGCTCGAGGATCACCAGCGACTGCGCGGAGTCGGGGGCCGTGAGCGCCTCCGCCAGGGCGGCACGGTTGCCGAGGCCGGTGAGGGAGTCGTGCAGCGCCTGGAACGACAGCCGCGCGTGGGTGCGGTCGATGGCCCGGGCGCTCGCGGCCTGACGGACGGCCGCCACCACGATGACGACGGCGATGAAGACGAACTGCACCCCGTCGGCGCGGGGGGAGACTGCGAACGCGACGGTGTCGGCCACCAGCAGAGCCACCACGGGCAGGCTCGCGAGCCGCATCCGGCGCACGGCCTGCGTCGCGGCGGTCCCCCCGTGGCGGACCATCCCGCCGCGCGGCTGGAACGCGACGAGCATGGCCGCGGCGACGACCCCCATGACCGCGCCGATGTTGCCGGCCGCGGGGTCGCGGGTGGAGGTGACCGCGGTGAGGACGGTGCCGGCCGCACCGATGGCGATGCCCAGGTGCGCCAGGCGCAACCGCGGGTGCTCGACCGCCAGGACCGCGGTCGCCGCCGCGACGAACGCGCCGACCGCGATGACGAGCGCGGCGCTCGTGTTCCACCACCCGTCGCCCCGGTACCCGCACCGGGCGAACACGTCCCAGGAGACGGACGCGGTGATCGCCCCGAACAGCAGGGCCTCCACGAGCAGCGACTCGTCGTCCCGCACCACCCGGGCGACCCGCAACTGCTGGACGGTGAGGCTCAGCATCCCCAGCAGGGACACCGCGTGCAGCAGGTGCGGCGCGGGGAACGGTCCGATCAGCAGCGCCGGGTAGGCCCCCGCGACGATCGTCCCCACCGAGAACACCGACGCCGCGAGCACCCACCGGGAGGTGCTCGACCGGGTGCCACCCCGGACGACGAGGGGGAGGGCGACGCAGACGGCCAGGCAGGCGAGCCCCAGCAGGAGCTTGAGCTGCACCGCCTCGTCCCACCGGCGCTCGCCGACGTAGGCCAACGGCACGAAGACGGCCAGGACGGCGGTCGAGAGCGCCGCCCGCCAGGCGAGCCGTGGGAACGTCATGGCGAGAGGTTCGGCGCGGCGGACCGACGGCTGGATGGGCCGAGTGCGTGACGCCGGGCCCGGACGGAGCCTGGAGTGCGCCCGTCGTCTCCGGAGAGGTCCGTCTGCCGGCGACCCTCAGTCACCGCACGTCGTGGGCTCTCCAGCGCATTACCTATGGGAGGGATCCGCAGCGTGATCCTTCCCGTCACACTCTGCGACGGCGGTCCCGATGAACCAGGAGGGGATGGCCCGGAAGGGGTCACCCACTTGAGCCACTGCGAGTGATCACCCGTGCGTGGCTGGTGACTCCACCCGATGTGACTACTCCAGATGGGTTACTGGGACCAGTGGTACGGATGATGCTGCCCGTTACCGAACTGTAACTTTTACTTGCCGGACACAAACCCGCAGGTCACAGGCAGTATGCAGGCCACGACACGCCGTGGCGGCTCCGGATCTTTCATTACTCCTCGTGTTGCTGGTGTGACTCTCGTGTACGTTCGGTTCTGTCACCGAGTCACTCCGCTGAGTAGCGGGGAGGGCGGGGTGGCGAGGCCCGAACTGGGCCGGCCCCTCACGGGGGGGAACTCACTTTCACATGCCTTGGAGGCAATCGTGACCGCAGCAACCTCCCGGTTGCGCCGGCGTGGTATCGGGGCCGGCGTCGCGGCTCTCGTTGGACTGTCCGGCCTTGGCTTCGCCGCCATGCCCGCTCAGGCCGCAGCTGGTTTCAACCCCGCCGCTACCCAGGTTTCTGGCGTTGACCGCTTTGACACCGCCGCGCAGATCGCCACGAAGGCGTTCACGACGGCCACCACCGTCGTCGTCGCCAACGGCGACCGCGCCATCGACGCTCAGGCCGGCGCGTACGTCGCTGGTCTGAACAACGCGCCGATCCTGCTGACGCAGAAGAGCAACGTCCCGACCTACACCGTGGACGCCATCAAGAAGCTCGGCGCCACCAAGGCCATCGTCCTCGGTGACTCGAACTCCGTCGACGCCACGGCCCTCGCCCAGATGACCGCCGCCGGCCTCACGGTCCAGGTCGTCTCGGGTACCGACCGGTTCGCCACCGCCGCCGCGATCTACAACCTCGGCACCACCAAGGCCTCGACGGTCTTCTTGGCCCGTGCGGACCTCCTCGCCGGTCAGGTTTCTCCGGACGCGCTCGCGGCTTCCCCGCTGTCCTACGACGGCACCCCGGTGCTGCTGACGAACGCTGGTTCGCTGCCGCAGGCGACCGCTGACGCCATCAAGAACGGCGGCGTGAAGAACGTCGTCGTCCTCGGCAACGCGATCACCGACTCGGTGAAGACCGCCATTACCGCCCTCGGCGCGACCGTCACCACCATCGCCGGTGACGACCGCTCGCTGACCGCGCAGAAGATCGCGGACTACGGCATCGCGCAGGGCAAGTTCCTGAAGACCACGGCGACCATCGCCAACGGCGACAAGATCGATGCCCTCGCGGCCGGCCCCTGGGCCGCCAAGAACAGCGCGCCGATCCTGCTGACGCTGGGCACCAACTCCCTCGGGACTGGTACCACCAACTACCTGACGGCGAACGCATCGACGCTGACCACGGGTGTTGCTTTCGGTGACACGAACAGTGTTCCGGCAACGCTCACGGCGGCTGCGAAGACCGCAGCCGGTGGGAACGTCACCAGCCTGCAGACGGTGGCGGTTGCTCCGACCGCGGCGACCAGCTTCACCCTGGCCGACGAGGGCGTCCCCGCCACCGCAGCGTCGGATGACCGTACCTACACGGTCACTGGCCTTACGGCGGGTACCACGTACCGCATGACATTGGTCAACGCTGACAGCATCCGTACCGCGGCCGACGGCAGCGTGACGTTCCTCAGCAGTGCTGACGCGGCGTCCCCGAGCGGCTTCTCGGTCGACCCGGGTGCGGACATCGCGAACATCACGTCGGTAAACAATGCCGCCCCGCCCTTCACCACTGTCACCACTGGTGGTGCTCCGGCTGAGAACATCGCGTCTCGTACTGTGACGGTGCAGCCGGTCAACGGCAGCATCACCTTCACTGTCGACGGCACCGACCCGGGTAGCGTTGTTCCGGTCGTTTACGTCAACGGCGCTGCGGGACAAACTGCCAGCAATGGTGGTACCAGCACGCGTCTCGAGACAAGCGCGACGGTTGGCGGGGCCTACGCGGCGGCGACGGAAAGCTACGGTCTCGGTGGTGCGGTCGCGTACGTAGCGACCCGCGCTGCAAACGGTGCCTTCGGTACGAACGTGACGTCCGGTCCGACGGCGATCGGCGGTAGCGCGACCATCACGGCGGTTGACAAGACGGGGAACACGTTCACCGCGACCGTCGACACCGATTCCGGGGCTACGAACACCCCCGGCGCTCGTTCCTTCGCCTTTGACGCCAACGACACATTCACCGTCGGTGGCGCTTCGGTCGGCCTTGACACTTTCAAGGCCGCACTGAGCGCGGGTGACTCTGTCCAGGGGTCGTACGCGACTGACGCGGGCGGGGTCAGCACCTTCGCGCTCACGGATGTCAACCCGCTGGCGCCGACCACGGTCGCTGCCGTGGCCGGGGCCACCAACTCCACCCTGAACGACATCACCGTCACGGTGACGCCGGCGGACGCGAACTACGACTCCGTCGTCATCCAGCGCGCACCGGTTACGGGCGGCACTGTGGGCACCTACGCCACGATCGCCTCGCCCACCACGGACGCCGACTTGGTCGCTAATGGGTTCCAGTACATGGACAACGACTTGGCCGCGGGTACCTACCGATACCGTGCGGCCGTCGTCAACGACGGCGATCAGGGCGACTACACGGCGGCAACCGTCGACACGACGTCGACGGCTCCCAGCACCGACAGCACGGCGCCGACCGCTCTCGACACTCGCGTCGGCACCAACGGTGCAGGCAGCGCACTCACGCTGAACAGCGGGGCCACGTTCACTGTCGCGTTCAGTGAGCCGGTCAACCTGCCCGCTTCGGGCGCCACGATCCGCCTGAGCGATGCCGATGGCACGGTCATCGACTACGTCGTGGGTGCTGCTGGGCCGGCGACCACCGTTACCCGTAACGCCACCGCGACGACCATCGGTGGTACCAGCTACGCGATCAACACCGTGCTCACATTCACGGTGGGCACTCCCACGCAGCTGACTCCGGGTACGGCCGCCGGGCTCAGCCTCCCGACGGGGATCACTGCACAGTCCGGTGTCACGGACGTCAACGGCAATGCCTGGAACATCTCTGGCAGCGCGGACGCCACGATCGACAACGAGTGACCTGATTGATCTAGGAAGGGGGCCCAGTCGAGTTCACTCGGCTGGGCCCCCTTCTCCGTCTCACCCCGAGGTGCTGCAGTCACGGCGCCAGACATCACACTCCAGCTCGGATGAGGAATCGCAATGGACAAGCAAACCAAGACCAGGCGTCGTGTAGCCGGTGTGGGCGCCGGCGTCGCTCTGCTGGTCGGCCTCGGCGGTGTCGTGTCAGCCCCGGCCCAGGCCGCCACTGGTTTCAACCCCGGGGCGAGCGACGCTCGCCTGGGTGGCGTCGACCGGTACGCCACGGCCGCCGTCGTCGCCCAGAAATACTGGACATCGGCGCGGACTGTGATCGTCGCCAACGGCGAGACCAACGGTATCGACGCGCTCACCGCCTCCTACCTGGCTGGTGTCAAGGGTGCGCCCATCTTGCTGACCACCGCGAATGGGGTCCCGAGCGCTACGGCGGACGCCATCAAGGTGCTCAACCCCTCTGAGGTCATCGTCATCGGTGGGGAACCGTCCGTGTCGGCCCAGACTTTCGCCGCGTTGACCGCGGGACGCACTACGACGAAGCGCATCGCCGGTGTGGACCGTTTCGACACGGCCTCGAAGATCATCGCTGAGGCACGGGCGGCGCTGCCCGCCAACGCACCCGCCCCCACCGCCTTCCTGGCCCGTGGTGACGTCTACGGAAGCGACATCGCCGCCGACGCGCTCGCTGCCTCCCCCCTGGGGTATCGCGGTGTTCCGATCATCCTGACTGCGCAGGGTTCGCTGCCGAGCAGTTCGGCCGCCGTCCTGCAGAGCCTCAAACCGACCGCGCTCACCGCTCTTGGTTCGACGCAGTCGGTCAGCGCGGCGGTCGCCGCCTCAGCGGCGACGGCTGCCGGTCTCACCGCCACGTCGCGGCTCGAAGGGACCGACCGGAGCGGAACCGCGGCAGTGATCGCGACTTCGCCGCTGGCTGCCTCGGTGGGCATCGGGAAGGCCACGGTCGGCCTCGCCAACGGGTACCGCGTTGATGCCCTGGTGGCCGGCCCGGCCGCAGGCAAAGCTGGCTATCCGCTGCTGCTCACCGAATCGGCGAACTCGTTGGGCGCGGCCACTGAGGCGTACCTTCGGGCGAACTCCGGCAACCTCATCAGCGCTCAGGTGTTCGGAGACGCGACGGCCGTCTCGTCCACCGTGACCGATGCGGCTACGACCTCCGGCGGAGGGGTGGCGCCGACGGGATCGACGCCCCCGGTGAGCGGGCCCGTGGCCGGCGCACCGGCGAACCTGGACAACCAGGGCGACCAGCCCGACGTCAGGGTCAGTTTCGGCGTCGGGGCCGCGACTCTTACGAGCTTCTCCGTCCAGCGGGTGTCCAGCAGCGACCCCAACGTGTCCAGCACGCTGAACCTCACCGGTCAGGACGTCTCCTCCGGTTCCTTCATCGACTACGACGCCCCGGCCGGCTCCTGGGTGTACAGGATCACCGCCACGAGCGGTTCCCAGACGGCCATCGTCGTGACCCAGGCGCCGGTGACCCTCCAGGGTGCTCCTGCGGTCTCGGGCCAGCCCATCGGTCTCACCCCTGGATCGAACTCGGTGACTCTGACTTTCGACCAGCCGGTGTCCGGTCTGGCGCTCGGTGAGGTCACGTCAAACAACGGCGCGCTCAGCTTCACCCCAACGGCGGTCACCCCGGTCGACGGCCGGTCTGCTACCTGGACCCTCGCAGTCTCCGGAGGCACGCTCGCCGCAGGCAACACGATCACCGTCGCGGCCGGTTCGGTCGCGAGCGCCAGCGGAACCACCGGCCCAGCCATTGCGTACACCAGCCAGGCCATCGCCGCAGTACCTGCAGTCGTTGGCCAGCCGACGGGGATGTCGGTGGGCTCCACGAGTGTTCAGTTGACGTTCAACCAGTCGGTGGGTGGGCTGGACGTGGGTGACGTGACCAGCAGCCACGGCGCACTGGTCTTGACCCCGAGCCCGAACAGCCCCGACGCGAACGGGCGGTCGGCGACGTGGACAGTGGCCATCACCAGTGGATCGCTCGCGGCTGGGGATACAATCTCTGTCGGCACGGGTGCTGTCAGCAATGCGCAGGGCGCTACTGGACCGTCTGGCGCTTATACCTCAGCCGCGGTAGCACCCGTTCCCGCCGTGTCGAGCCGAAGCGGGATGGTGGTGGGCTCCACCAGTGTTCAGTTGACGTTTAATCAACCCGTTTCAGGCTTGAATGTTGGCGAGGTCACCAGCAGTAATACCGCGCTCGGTTTGGTGCCCACCGCAGTTAGTCCCGATGCCAATGGCCGCTCGGCCGTCTGGAACATCGGTGTCAACAATGGCCCGCTCGCTGCTGGCGATACGATCGTCGTCGCTGCGGGTTCGGTCGTGAATGCACAGGGGACAGCCGGCCCGGCGGCAGGTTCGTCGGCCGTGGTGGTTGCGCCCCTAAACGTCGCCATGACCATCACTAGCACCCCGGACAGCAGCATTGCTGTCAACGACACCGTCGTGTGGGTCTACTCTACGGCGGTGGATCCGTCAACATTCGGGGGCGTCTTGTCCGGCATTACGGCGAACGGCCCGGCATTGACTGGCCTGGCGGCGTTCGACGTGGTCGACGCCGCGATCGATGGGGGCTTTAGCGGCAGCGGAGGAACTTTCGACGTTGCTCTCTCTGCCGACGGAACAACGCTGACGGCCACGGCAATGAGTAGCGGGGGCTTCAACCTCTCGGGCGGGTCCTCCCCCGTGCCCGACTCTTCGCTTCGGGGTCAGAATGGCGCGGTTCCCGGTGTTGCCGCTGACAGCAGCGTCATCGGAAGCTTCTAACCGACTGCTCGACCTGTCTAATCAGGTCAGGAATCTCTGTACTGACCCGCCAGTCAGCGTAGAGATTCCTGACCTGAGCGGTCCTCCGAGACGGGCGTCACTCGACCGAGAGATGCTGTTGATTGTCATGCAATCAGTGGTGCTTCAGGAGGGCCGTGACATGGGCTGGCCACAAGATTCCATGACGGGCGTCTTCCACCTGCGTTGGCGCTATCACTTCGCAACTTAAGGTCAGGTACTTGGTGATCATGGCCGGCGGGGCAATGTTGCGAACTTGTACCCGAGAGACGGAACCATCTGAGTCCCTTGATGACTCGTACCACTCAGATCTCCCAGACGCGGACGTTGCAACCAGGCGGCAGGCAACCGCACGTTGCTCAAGACGAGCTTCTGCCACAGCTCTTTGAATGAGTTGGCTGTTCCAAATTGCCTCGTCCTCGACGCTGCCATCCTGGGCGTGTCCGACGATGACTCTGTCCGACCTCCTGCTGGCAGCACATCACCCGCACCGGGAACGACCACGCCGGTTGTCTACATTCACGGCGTGGCTGGCGGGGCCTCCAGCACCGGCGGGGTCAGCCCCCGGCTGGAGAGACCAACGCCACCGGCGGGACGTACGTCGCGTCGACGGAGAAGTTTGGTGTCGACAGCACGCCCTTCTACGTCGCGCCCCGCGCAGCCAGCGGCCTTGTCGGCGCCGACGCCGTAACCCCCGCCGCCTCGGTCCTCGTGAACAAGACCGCCGGCACGTTCGTCGAGAACGTGGACACCATTCCGGCGGCCGGTGCGGCGACGGTGTCCGCCCGCACCTTCGCCTTCGACGGCAACGACACCTTCACCGTCGGCGGTATTTCCGTCGGCATCGACACCTTCCGCGCCGCGCTCAGCGGTGGGGACACGGTGACGGGGAACTACACCACCGACGCCGGCGGGGTCAGCACCTTCGCCTTCACCGACGCCAACCCGGTCCTGACCGGCACCGCGACCGCCGGTACGGGAGCCGGCAGCAACGACGTCACCCTCGCTGCCAGCTTCGCGGCAGGGAGCCTCGACTCCGTGACCATCGAGCGCGCCTCCGGCGCCTCGGCGACCACCGGGTTCGCGGCCGTCACGACGGTGACGCCCGTGCCCTCGGCCACGGGCCTGAGCTACGTCGACAACGACCTCGCCACCGGCAGCTACACCTACCGCTTCACCCCGGTCAACGACGGTGACCCGGGTGCGGCGTAGACGGTCGACGTCACCGTCACCGCCCCGGTCGTGGCGGACACCACCGCTCCGACCCTGGTGAACTCGCTGCAGTCCACGGCCGCCGGTCTCGGCGGTACGGCCGACGCCAGGGACGTGCTGAAGCTCGTGGCTTCTGAATCCCTGGCCGCGGTGGCCGCGGGGGACTCCCTCCGCCTGACCGACGCCGACGGGACGACGGCCGAGGTCGTCAACGGAACCAGCAGCCCGGGGAACGCGACCTTCGCGCTCAACACCGCCGCTGAGACGGTCGCCGGCACGTCCTACCCCGCGGGGACCGTCCTGACGATCACGCTCGCCGCCGTGCCCAGCGCGGTCAACGCCGGGTCCGTCGCGGGGCTGCAGTACCCGGCGACCATCGCCGACCAGTCCGGCACGACCGACGTGGCGGGGAACAACCTCAGCCTCGCTTCCGGGGACCGCTCGATCAGCTGATCGGAACTACCCTGACGGGTACTCCGTCCTGACGGACGAAAGCACACCAAGAGGTCCCCGGCGCATCGCCGGGGACCTCTTCGTCGTCCGGGATCGATGACCCGCCTCCGCGGCACGCAGCGCGCGGTCCAAGGACGACATCACCAGCACCCCTAGGCTCGACCCATGCCCTGGCCGCCGACCTCCGTCCCGAACGTCGCCGTGATCCTTCCCTGCCTGAACGAGGCCACGGCGGTGGGTCACGTCATCGACGAGGTCCGGGTGGCGCTGCCCGAGGCGACGGTCTACGTCTACGACAACCGCAGCACCGATGACACCGCGGCCGTGGCGCGCGCCCACGGCGCCCAGGTGCGTTACGAACCCCGCCCCGGCAAGGGGAACGTCATCCGTCGGGCCTTCGCCGACGTCGAGGCCGACGTGTACGTGATGCTCGACGGGGACGACACCTATGACGCGTCGGTGGCGGGGGAGCTCGTCGAGAAGCTGATCACCGAGGGTCTGGACCACGTCGTCGGGACGCGGCGGGCCAGCAGCCTCACCGCCTACCGCCCGGGTCACGCCGCCGGCAACCGGGCCCTGAACCGCGTTGTGTCCACCGTCTTCGGGGAGCCCGTCACGGACATGCTCAGCGGGTACCGGGTCATGTCTCGGCGCTTCGTGAAGTCCTTCCCGGCCATCTCGCGCGGGTTCGAGGTCGAGACGGAGCTGACGGTGCACGCGGTGAACCTGCGGGTCCCGCAGGCCGAGGTGCCCGTCGGGTTCAAGGACCGGGCGGAGGGGTCGGCGAGCAAGCTCCGCACCTACCGCGACGGGTGGGCCATCCTCCGCTGGATCGTCCGCCTCGCCCGCTACGAGCGGCCGACGCTGGTGCACTCCACGCTCGGCGGTCTCATCGCCGTCGTCGCGCTGATCCTCGGCATTCCGGTGGTCATCGAGTTCTTCCGGATCGGGCTCGTCCCCAAGTTCCCGACGGCCATCCTCGCATCGGCCCTCATGATGATCGCCGTCGTCGTCACCGCGGTCGGCGTCATCCTCGAAGCCGTCCGGCATGCCTCGGACGAGGCCTCCCGGCTGATCTACCTCCAGTACCCGAGCCCACACGGCTTGCTCGACGAACGAGCACCCGTGGAGCCCTCCGTCGACGTGCGTCGCGACAACGTGGCCCAGCGGTGAGCGGCGTCGTCCGGTTCGTGGCGAAGGCCTTCGCGGGGCTCGTGGCCCTGCAGGTCGTGTTCTTCGTCCTGCTGGTGGGTGCGCAGGCCGTGCCGAACCAGCCGATCATCGACCACCTCGCCCAGGCCATCCAGACCGGCGACTACGGCGACCCCTACGGCCCCGACGGCGTCGGGGGAACCGCCGACCGGTTCACCGAGTGCGCGGAACTCGGGTACGGGGTCACGACCCCGAACGACCCCCGCAGCCTGTGGAACCTCACCACCGGCGGGCCGCGGTTGTCCTCCTGCGACGACGGCAAGGGCGAGATCCAGCAGCTCGCCGCCGGTGACGACTTCCAGACGCCGGCCACCTACTTCCGCTACTGGAGCGGGTACTCGATCCTCACCCGCCCGGTGCTCGCGCTCACCGACGTCCCCGGACTGCGCCTCGTCGTCACCGGGGTGTTCGCCGCCGCCGTCCTCGCCGCGTTCCTGGCCGTCACCCGGAGGGTCGGGGCAGCAGCGGGTTTCGCGCTGCTCCTGCCGATCGCCGCGACGACGAACGCCCTCGCGATGCCCGACCGGGCCTTCACCCACGGCATCGCGCTGGCGAGCGTCGCGGCCGGGGTCGCGATCACCGCGGTCGCGGCCTCCCGCGGGTGGCGTGCGGCGGTCCTCGGGGCGGGGTTCTCCGCGGCCCTGTTCTGCTACACGGACCTGCTCACCGTCCCGCCGATGAGCTGGGCGCTGTGCGCGGGGGTCGCCGCCGCCGTCACCCAGGTGCGGACGCGCGACGCGCGCGAGACGTGGCGCACCGTCCTCGCCGTCGGCGCCGCCTGGCCCGTGGCCTTCGGGTTCACCTGGGTGTTCCGCTGGTTCATCGGGGCCCTCGGACAGGGGCTGTCGGTGTTCTCCCGGGTGCAGGAGGTCAGCCAGTTCCGCCTCGACGGGGGCGACGTGTCCCACGCCTTCGGGGCCGGGGTCCTCGCGAACTGGAACTACTGGACGGAGCACTCGGTGACGGCGGTGCCGGTGGCCGTCGCCGCGGCCGTCGTGGTGCTCGTCCTGCTCGTGCTGACGGTCGTCCGCCACGGGGTGGGTGGTCTGTCCGTGTTCGCCGCGGTGGCGCTGCCCGCCCTCGTCGTCCCCGCCTGGTACTGCGTGCTGAGCAACCACTCCCAGATCCATGCGTTCTTCGTCTACCGCAGCCTCCCCGCCGCGGTGGGGGTGGTGCTGCTCGCCGCTGTCGTGTCCGCGCGACGAGCCGGCTCCCCGGCGTCCGAGCAGGTACCGGCGAACGGTCTCGTCGAGAGTCGCTGAGCCCGAGCCGACGGCCCGCCGCTCGGGCGGCGGGCCGTCGAACCCCTCAGGCCTGACCGGCGGCACCCGCCGCGTTCGTCGCTTTCGACGACACCGCGGACTGGTCGCCGAACACGGTCGCCCCCGACAGCGTCGCCTTGTGCTCGCTCAGGAACCCGGAGGTCCCACCGCCGAGGGAGTCGGCGGACTCCGTCAGCAGCAGCGGGTAGCCGGCCTTCCCGGCCGCGGGGCCGGCCGCGAGGGCGTCGATCCGGTAGCCGTTGGCGATGCCCACGGCGGTGCCGCTGAAGCCGACGTCGGCGGCGAGGGCGAACCGCGCGATGGCGGCGGCGGTCTCGGTCCGATCGGTCCCCTGGAGCCGCGCGACGGTGGTCACGGACGAGTTCGCGCGGACCTGGTTGGTCACCGCGTCCGACACGGCACTGGAGCTCCCGGCCACCTGGACCGACGTCACTCCGGCGTTCTTCAGGGCAGCGAGGGTGGCGGCGGGGAGTTCGTCACGACCGGTGAGCAGGACCGGCATCCCGGCGCGGAACGCGACGGGGGAGACAGCCAGGGCGTCGGCCGCGACCGTGCTGCCGTAGACGTCACCGCGGACGAGGAACGCGGCTGTGGGCTTCTCCACCGCGGCCTCGAGACCGGCGGCGAGCAGCAGGGCGGCCGTGTCGTAGCGGTCGGTACCGGCGATCCGCTGCCCGGAGCGCCCGGCGGTCAGCGCGTCGTAGGTCGACCGCGAGACGGAGTTCAGACCGCCCACGACGATCACGTGCTTCGCGTTCAGCGCGTCGATCGTGGCCAGGGTCTCGGCGGGCGACGCGTCCCGGCTGGTGAGGAGGATCGGCGCGTCCTTCACCCCGGCCAGGTAGGACGCGGAGAGGGCGTCGATCCCGTTCTGCTCGCCGTTGGCGACGATGACGGTGTCGGCGGACTTCCACTCCCGCCGGGCGATCTGCGAGGCGGTGTCGTAGCGGTTCTGGCCGCCCACCCGGGAATCGGCGCTCGAGGGGTCGAACGTCGTCTTCACCGGGGTCGGCGTCGGGGACGGCGTCACGGGGGTCGCCACCACGGGAGTCGTGACGGGGGGAGCGACCACGACGGGCGGGCTCACGACCACCGGCGGGTTCACCACCGGCGGGACCACGACGGGAGCGTGGTAGGTGACCGTGCTGCTGACCCCGGGGATGCTCGAGCCCTTGCCGTTCGTGGCCGTGACCGCGAAGGAGTAGGTGCCGTCGGTGGTCAGCGTGTAGGTCTTCGACAGCGTGGCTCCGGCGGCCACGGTCGCCGGGATGGCCCCGGGGATCGACGGCGTCACGGTGTAGGACGTGATGGCGTTGCCGTGCGCGGCCGGGGCCGTCCACGTCACCGTGACCGACGAACCGGTGAGCGTGGCGGTCACGACGGGGGCGTCCGGTACTGCGGTGAGGTCGAAGAGCCGCGTCGCGGAACTCGGGGTTCCCTGTCCGAGGGAGTTCTTCGCGGCCACGGTGAACGTGTACGTGTGGTCGGCGGCCAAGGGGTACTGGTACGTCAGAACGTTCCCCGCGCTGACCGTCGGCTGCGGCTGACCGTCCTTGACGGCCGTCACGACGTACTCCGTGATCGGGTTGTTGTTCGCGTTCGGCGCCGTCCATGCCAGGACGGCCGTCGGGGCGCCCGACGTTCCGCCGGCGGTCGCGGTCACCCCCGTCACTTGGGCAGGAACTCCCGGGGTGGCGTAGCGGACGGTGCCACTGGTCGCCGTGGTTCCGGTGCCGCGGGCGTTCTGCGCCGCCACGGCGAAGGTGTAGTCGACGTCGGGGACCAACGGGAGGGTCGCGGTGGTGGCGGTCACGGTCACCGGAGTCTGCGCGATCCCACCGCGGCTGGGTGTCACGACGTAGCCGGTGATGGGCGAACCACCGGCGGAACCCGCCGTCCAGGTGAGCTTCGCCGCCGTTCCCTCGAGCACACCGACGAGGTTGGTGACGACGGCCGGCTTGCCGACGGCGACGATCGAGTTCGACGCGACGGAGTCCGCGGCGTCGACCTCGTTCTTCGCCGTCACCGTGAACGTGTAGGTCTCACCGGGCGTCAGGCCCGTGACCACCGTCGAGACGGTGCTGCCGGCGACGGTCTTCTTCAGCGACGTCTGCGCCACCCCGTTGAGGTACGGCGTCACGACGTACTCGCTGATCGTCCCACCGTTGGGGTTCGCCGAGGTCCAGTCGACCGTCGCCGTGCCGTCGGCGGTTCCGACGGTCGCACTGACCCCGGTGGGCGCGCCGACCGACCCCGGCGTGGGTGCGGTGTTCGCGACGGAGACCTTGATGCGGGCGGTCGTCCCGTCGTAGGACTGCACCGCGAAGTTGAGCTGCGAACTCGCCGACGTCAGCGGCTGGGTGGTCGGAACGTTGAAGTCGACGTCGCTCGTGGCGTTGCCGGTGGGAGTTCCGTCCAGGACGATCGAGGCGTTGTAGGCAGACGCGTCGGCCTTCGTCACCAGCACACCCTTGTCGGGGCCCTGCCAGTACGCGGCGGCGAGGTCGTCCCCGGCGCTGTTGCCGCGGAGTTCGACGTAGTACTTGGTGCTCGTCGCCGGGTCGACGACCTTCAGGCCGTGGACCTGACCGTCGGAGGTGTTCGGGAGGGCCTTGATCTCGTAGGTGCCGGTGGTGGAGACCGTCTGGATCCCGCGGGGGAGCACCCCGAGGACGTCCTGCTCCGGGATGTTGACGTTGCCGTGGCCGATGGTCGAACCGGACTTGGACATGACGTCCCAGACGTTCCCGTACTCCGCAGCATTCGCCCCGGCGTACCCGTTCGCGTACGTGACGTCGCTCAGGGTCGGGTGGAACAGAGCGTTCGCGTGACCCAACGAGAGGTTGTGGCCGAGTTCGTGCGCCCACACCGAGGACTCGATGTCCGCGACGTACGCCTTGCCGCCCGAGGTCACGTTCGCCCCGATGGTGCCGAGTCCGTAGCCGCAGATCCCGTTCGCTTCAGTGTTTCGGGGCACCAGGACGACCAGGTGGCGTCCGGAGGACGGTGTCCACCCGATCTTGCTCGCGGCGTCCGTCCACAGTGCGTCGTAGTCGGCGCAGGTCTTGGTGCTCTGGTACCAGTTCTGCGTCTGCCCGAGGGTGAAGGAGACCTTCCCGTCGGTCTGAGAACTCCAGTAGTCCGAGGCCTGCTGCAACGCGGTCTGGGCCTGGGTCGTGGTGAACGGTGTCGTGTCCTGGGTGGCGCCGTACGGGACGGCCATGACGATGTCGACGGTCTGAGGGGTCGCGGCGGCCGCGACCGGTGCCGCGGCGGCGACCTGGGCCCGCTGCACGCCGAGCACCGTGAGGTTCTCGGCGTCGGCGTCCGCCACCCGCAGCGTGACGTTCGTCTCGGCCGGAAGCCGGGTGACGCGCGGGTCGGTGACCCGCAGGTAGTCGCCGTCGACGTGGACGAAGGTCTCGACGTGGTCACCGTCGTGCGCGTCCGCGGCCTCGGCGGCGGCTCCGTGCTCGGTGTCGTGCCCCGGACCACCTTCGGTCGCCACCTGCACGATCTGACCCGTGATGACGTCGCCGGTGTCGGCGTGGGCCGAACCGACCGGGATCAGGGTGAGGCCGGGCGCGAGGGCGATCAACCAAGCCAGCGAACGGGTCGTGCGGCGCACCGGGTTACCTCTTCCGTCAGAAGCGTCTGCTGTGACAGGGATCGCGCCCTGCGACGGCCTCCTTGAACGAGTTCCCGGAATGGAGCAGTGGAAGTCACCCGTCCGGTCTCACCTGTCGGGGCCTCTGGAACCCCGTTCCTGAGGGCGGCCCCAGAGGGGTGTCGAACGCTCGGCGCTGAGAGGATCAGCGCCTCGCGGAGTGGACGAACCACCACCTGGTGCCGAGGAGCACGGTCGGAAGCCTGGGACCGAGGCCGCTGGGTTCCAACACGACGGCTCCGACGTCCTGAACCGGTGTCTCGACCGCTCCGAGATCCCCCGCGGATCGCGATGGGGCGTTGCGGAACGCGGCGATGGTTCAGCGCAGGAGTCGGATGACTGCGGCTCCCGTGACGCGTTCTCCGCGTGATCATGCAGATCGCGTTCCTGCGAGGTACGTCGTGCATGTGTTGAGCAGCACAGAATCCGAGCGCAACCGCGCGGTGGGCCTGCCGATCGCCATCGCCCGCCGCTCGCCCCGCGTCCTGACCACGCGGGACGCTGCCGCCGTCTA
This sequence comes from Kineococcus sp. GCM10028916, assembly GCF_042674865.1. Lineage (NCBI taxonomy): Bacteria > Bacillati > Actinomycetota > Actinomycetes > Kineosporiales > Kineosporiaceae > Kineococcus > Kineococcus sp. GCM10028916. The sequence continues at coordinate 527,573 of NZ_JBHTFM010000003.1, forward strand.
CAGCGCGCCCCGGCCCCAGCCGAAGCGCCTCACCGACGCCGGACTGCTGCTGCGGCTGACGAACGGCGTGTACGCGGTGCCGCCGTCGGGGCGTGAGGCGAGCGGGTGGACACCGGATCTCGAAGTGCTCGCCGGCGGGATCGGCGCGGCGGTCTTCGGCGCGGACCAGGCCGTGATCGTCGGGATGAGCGCGGCCCGCCTGCACGGCGCCGTCCCACGCGCGCTCGGTGAAGCCTTCGTCGCGGTGCCCCGCCAGCACCGTGCCGTGGTCGTCGAGGGTGGGCGAACGGTTCGCTTCCTGATGCGCCGCACCGACCTCCTCGACGCGGAAGCCGTTCCCACCGAGATCGGGCCGCTGCTCGTCGGCACGGTCGAGCAGACCGTTCTCGACCTGGGCCACGGCCCGTTGCACGCCCCGGAGTCCTCGGCGGAACGGGAGGCCGTCTCGGCGCTCGCCCCTCGCCTCGACTGGACGGTGGCCCGGGAGTTGGCGACGGCACAGCGGCGGGCGGCAGCCCTCCGTCGGGTCGAGACCCTCCTCCGGGAGGTCGACCGGTGACGCTGTCGGACGACGACCTGCGGCGGGTCGCCGAACAGTTCGGGGTGTCGGAACTGCAGGTGAGGCGGGATCACCTCATCACCCACCTCCTGGCCGTCCTCAGTGCTTCGCCCCTCGCCGACGAACTGGTCTTCTACGGCGGGACCACCCTGCCCAAGACCCACCTCGACCAGCGTCAGTCGGCGGACCGGTACGACGTCGGTGCAGCGCAGCCCGGTTGAGCCGGCCGGCCGTGGCACGGACCTCGTTGAGAACGACCAAAAGTGTCACGGCGGCCGCGTCGCAGGCTGGAACCACACTTCTTCCGGCGAGAAAGTATGGCGGCCTGCGTCAGGGCAGCACCGTGACACTTTCCTCCGGCCCGGACCCGAACCCCATCGCGACGACGTGCGGCGTGTTCAGAGGTGGGCAGGCGTGCTGGACGCACGATCCTTCCCGGGAACACCGAGAACGACCGGGCAGCTTGCGTTCTGGCCGGCGCGGCGGCCTGACCAACCTGCAACGGGTCCTGAAGGACCTGGAGGCCGAGGGCGTACCGGCCTGCGGACGTGAAGTCCGTCGAGGGGCCGGATTCTTCTGCGTCCCACCGGAAGACCCCCTGGCTGACGCGCCCCTCCCGACGAGCTGGATTCCGGGCCCCGGCTACCGATGGAAGACGGTGAGCTTCCCCGTCATCCCCACCCGTCCCGCCCAGCCCGGCACCGCCCGCAGCGGAAACCCCCTCTCGGCCTCGGTCGGCCGTCGCCTCGCCCTGGGCTTCGGGGCCGTCGCCGCGTGCGTGGCGGTCGCCGGGGGTCTGGGGACCTGGGCGCTGGACCAGCAGGGGAACACCACCGACGACCTGCAGCGTCTCGACGCGGTCTCCCGCCAGGTGCAGCAGCTGCGCTACTACGACGCCGACGTCAGCGGCTGGCAGGGCTGGCTGTACGCGCAGGCGGAGGCCGAGAGCCCTGCTGCGGCCGTCGACCCGGCGGGCGCCAACGTCATGGGCCTGAAGGCCGACCGCGAGGCGGGGACCGCGCTGCTCGACGGTTTCGACGAGGAGGCGCTGACGGCGTCGGAGCGCACCGTGCTGGACCAGGCGCGGACGGAGTGGAAGGACTTCTTCGCGGTCCAGGACACCTTCGTCAGCCAGGTGGCCCAGGGCACGCCGGAGTCGATGGCCACCGCCTACGCCACCCTCAACGGGCCCCTCAACACGTCGTGGGAGGCGCTGCTCAAGAGCACCCAGGCGCTCGCGGAGAGCGTCGACGCCCGCGCCGAGGACGCCCAGGCGGCGGCCGCTACCCGCGAGACGCGGCTCAAGGTCGTCCTGCTCACGGCGACGGTCCTGGCCCTCGCGCTGGCCGCGGTCACCGCGCCCCTCGTGGCGCGTTCCATCACGCGCCCCCTGGCCCGCACCCTCGCGGTCGTCCAGGGTCTCGCCGCCGGTCGTCTCGACCAGCGCGTCGCCCTGACCGGGCAGGACGAGGTGGCCCGCCTCGCCGTCGCCCTCGACGCCACCATGGACCGCCTCACCGACACCGTGCGCCGCATCTCGGCGAACGCCGGCACCCTCGCGGGGTCCAGCGAGGAACTCACGATCGTCGCCACCGAACTCTCCTCCGGCGCCGAGAAGGCCGCCGCGCAGGCCCAGGTCGTCTCCGCCGCCACCGAGGAGATCTCCGCCAACATCGGCACGGTCGCCGCGGCCGGGGACGAGATGTCGGCGGCCATCCGTGAGATCGCGACCTCGACCGCCGAGGCGTCCATGACCGCGGCCGGTGCCGTCGCGGCGGCGGGTGCGGCCGGGGACACCCTGGATCGCCTCTCCGCCTCCTCCCGCGAGATCGGGGAGGTCGTGAAGCTCATCACCTCCATCGCGGAGCAGACGAACCTGCTGGCGCTGAACGCGACGATCGAGGCCGCCCGGGCGGGGGAGATGGGCAAGGGGTTCGCCGTCGTCGCCGGTGAGGTCAAGGAACTGGCCCAGCAGACGGCCCGGGCCACGGAGGAGATCGTGGCCAAGGTGGGTTCCACCCAGTCGGACGCGGCCGCGGCGGCGGCCGCGATCAGCGAGATCACCGAGGTCATCGCCCGCATCGACGGGTTGCAGTCCACGATCGCGGCGGCGGTGGAGGAGCAATCGGCGACGACGTCGGAGATGGTCCGCAACGTCACCGAGGTCTCCTCCGGGTCCCAGGAGATCGCGGTGAACATCTCCGGGATCGCCGCCTCCTCCGACCAGACCACGGCCGGGGCCACCCACACCGCCACCACCGCCGGTGAGGTCTCGCGCGCCGCGGCCGAGCTGAACGACCTGGTCGGGACCTTCACCCTCCCGCGCTGACCCGGGACGGGAGCACCGGCAGGACCGGTCCCGACCATCTTGCCGCGCGCCGGGTCATCCAGGAGAGTTGATCGATCGACGGAGGGCGGCACGCAGGGGTGTACGGCTTGGTGAACACGGCGATCGCCGAGATGGCGCGCGCTGCCGGGGGCGAGGACGCCTGGCAGGCGGTCTGCACCCACGCCCGGATCCCGCCCACGGCCTTCATCGGCATGACCGCCTACCCCGACGAGGTGACGTACCGCCTCGTCGACGGCGCCAGCGCCGTCCTCGGGCTGACCCCGCAGCAGGTCCTGACCGCCTTCGGCCGGCACTGGGTCCGCTACACCTCGCAGCAGGGCTGGGGACCGCTGCTGCAGTCGGCCGGTGGGTCGTTGCCCGCGGTCCTCGGCGGCCTGGACGCCCTGCACGCCCGGGTCCGGCTGATGATGCCCGCCCTGCGGCCACCGTCGTTCCGCTGCGTCGAATTCACCCCGACCACGCTGCGCCTGGACTACTGGTCGGACCGTCCCGGCCTGGCCCCGATGGTCGTCGGGCTCGTCGAGGGCCTGGCCGAACTGCTGGGCACCACCGCGTCGGCGACGCACGTGCTGGCTGCCGCTGACGGCCACGACCACGACTCCTTCGCCGTCACCCACGCCGGGGTCGTGGGGTGAGCCTGGACCCGCGGCCGGGAGCACCGGTGCTGTCCGAGGACTCGCTCCCGGACCTGCTGGAACGGCTGTGCCCGTTCTACCTGCTCGTCGACCACGGGGGCCGCGCGACCCGGGTGGGGCCCTCGCTGGCGAAGGTCTGCCCGGACCTGGACGTCGGTGACCCGGTGGCGGCGACGCTGCGCATCACCACCCCGCGGGACCTGACGTGGGAACGCTGCGGCGACGAGCTCCCGCGCGGTCTGGTCCTCGTCGAGACGGGCCGGGGTCAGGTCCTGCGCGGTCAGGTGCTGCCCACCGGGGAGGGAACCCTGTTCGTCGGGACCCCCTGGGTCACGAGCATGAGCGACCTCCTCCACCTGGGGCTGCGCCTCGACGACTTCGCGCCGGCCGACCCGGTGACCGACTTCCTGCTGCTGCTGGGAGCGCAGGCCAGCGCGCTGTCCGACGCGCAGCTGCTCGCGACCCAGCTGCAGGACATCGCCGCCGCCCACGCCCACCGCGCCAGCCACGACAGCCTGACGGGACTGCCCAACCGCACCTCCTTCGCCGCCCGCCTGGACGAGGAGCTGCGGGTCGTGCAGGCCGGCGGGGGCAGCGCCGCGGTCGTGCTCCTGGACCTGGACCGCTTCAAGGAGATCAACGACACCCTCGGGCACCGCTGCGGCGACCTGCTGCTGCAGCAGGTCGGACCGCGCGTCCAGGGCGTCCTGCGGGCCGGCGAGTTCATCGCCCGCCTCGGCGGCGACGAGTTCGCCCTGCTCATCACCTCCCCGCACCGGGGAGCGGCGGCGCTGGCCGACCACCGCTCCGTCGCGGAACGCGTCCTGGACGCCCTGCGCGAGCCGTTCGTCGTCGGGGAGCTGACGCTGCTCGTCGCCGCCAGCGCCGGGATCGCCATGTCCCCCGAGCACGGCAGCACCGGGGAACTGCTCCTGCAGCACGCCGACGTCGCGATGTACCTCGCCAAGGCCCAGCACCTGGACCTGGCCGCGTACTCCTCCGGCCTGGACGCCCACGAACCCCGCCGGCTCACCCTGCTGTCGCAGCTGCGGACCGCCGCGGACACCGGCGAGCTCGTCCTGCACTACCAGCCCCTGCTCCACCTGCCCTCGCGCGAGGTCCGGGGCGTCGAGGCGCTCGTGAGGTGGCAGCACCCGCAGGAGGGTCTGCTGCTGCCCTCGGACTTCGTGCCGCTGGCCGAGAGCAGCGGCCTGGTGCAGGTCATGACCGCCCGCGTGCTGAGTCAGGCCTGCGCGCAGGCGAGCGCGTGGCTCGCCGCGGGGCGCCCGCTCGTCGTGTCCGTGAACGTCTCGGCCCGTTCGCTGGTGGACGCGACGCTGCCGGAGTCGGTGGCCGAGAACCTGGCGGTGGCGGGACTGCCGGCCCACCTGCTCAAGCTCGAGATCACCGAGAGCGCGGTGATCGCCGACCCGGTGCGCGCGCAGGACGTGCTCGCCCGGCTGCGCGACCTCGGCGTCGGCCTGTCGGTCGACGACTTCGGCACCGGGTACACCTCCCTCGCCCACCTGCGGCAGCTGCCGGTGCAGGAGCTGAAGATCGACCGGTCCTTCGTCACCACCATGCTGAGCGAACCCAGGAACGCGGTCATCGTGCAGACCGGGGTCGAGCTGGCCACGCGCCTGGGGCTCACCTCGGTGGGTGAGGGCGTCGAGGACGCCGCCACCCTCGAGGCCCTCGCCGCGCTCGGCTGCACCACGGCGCAGGGGTTCCACCTCGCGCGGCCCCTACCGCCCGCGGCGCTGGAGCGTTGGCTGACCGCCTGGACCGCGCGACGTCCCGCGCCGTAGCCGGGAACGCGCCGCGGCGGACCGGGACCGGTCGGAGGGTCCCCCCGACCGGTCCCCGCTACCGCAGCCTCAGCCGACGAACGGTTCCAGCCACAGGTGTTCGGCCTCGATGCGGTCCGCGCGGCGCAGGTCGTCCTCGAAGTCGACCTCGACGATGTCGTAGCGCGACACGTCGACGGGGACGACGTGCAGGCCCCGGCGGGCGATGGCCGTCTCCAGCCCCCGCTCGAAGTAGTCGGTGTCGGCGCAGGCGCGGAGCTCCTCGACGAGGACGGCCTTGTCGGCGGCGCTGACGTAGTTGATGCCGACCGCTTCGCCGAGCCCGCCCGTGACGGTCTTGGACAGCTCCCGCACGAAACCCTCGGGGTCGACGGTGTACTTGACCTCCTCCTCGCCCACGGCTTCCGTGTTGACGCAGACGAAGGTCTCGTCGCGGTCCAGCCACGGCTGCACGTGGCGCAGGACGCGCGGGTCGAACACGACGTCGCCGTTCATCCACAGGACGCCGCCCGGGTGGGAGGTCTCCAGCGCGCGGAGCAGGCTCTTCGAGGTGTTGGTGGAGTCGAAGAGCTCGTTGTAGGCGAACCGCAGTTCCGGGTGCGCCTCCATGATCACGTTGGCCTTGAACCCGACGACGACGGCGACGCGCGCACCGTCGCCGAGCGCGGTCCGGACGTTGTCCAGCTGCTGCTGCATGATCGTGCGCCCGTCGCGGAGCACGGTCTGCGACTTCGGCAGGGGCCGGCCCAGGCGGGTTCCGAGACCCGCGGCGAGGACGACGGCCTGCACGTTCTGGGAGCGGCTCACGCACCCACCTCCTTGCGTCGGTACACGAGATCGAGGACGCGGTCGGCGGCGTGGCCGTCCTCCGCGTGGCTGAACATCTCCTGGAACGCCTCGTAGCGCTCCTTCGAGGCGGTGCTCACGGCGTCGAGGTCCTCGAGCGCGTCGAGGACCTCCTCCGAGGACCGCAGGACCGGACCGGGAGCGATCCCGGTCAGGTCGAAGTAGAACCCCCGCAGCACGTCGCGGTAGTGCTCCAGGTCGTAGGCGAAGAGCAGGATCGGCTTGCCGGTCAGGGCGAAGTCGAACACGGCGGAGGAGTAGTCCGTCACCAGCACGTCGGCGGCCAGGTAGAGGTCGTTGATGTCGGGGTGGGTGGAGACGTCCACCACCCCGGGCACCTCCCCACCGCGCAGCGCCTCCGGCACCAGGTGGTGCAGGCGCAGCAGCAGCGTCTGGTCGGCGCCCAGGCGCTGCGTGAAGCGGTCGGGGTCCAGGGGGAGGCGGTAGGCCTCGGCGCCCTCGAGACGGTCGTCGTCGCGCCAGGTGGGCGCGTAGAGGACGGCGGTGCGTCCCTCGGGCAGGCCCAGTTCGGCGCGCACGGCGGCGCGGCGGGCGGTCGCGTCCGGGGCGAGCAGCGCGTCGTTGCGCGGGTAGCCGGTGACCGGCACGGCACCCGTGTGGCCGAACGCGGCACGCAGCGCGACGGCGCCGGCCTCGCTCGGACCGACGAGGACGTCCCAGCGGGTCACGTCCTCGTCGAGCAGGTCCATCAGGGCCGTGTCGTCGGTCTGGAGGAGCGCGTCGCGGTGGATGCGCTTGAGCGGCGTCCCGTGCCAGGTCTGCACGTACGTGGTGCCCGGGCCCTTGCGCCACCGCGGGAGGTGGTTGTCGGCGAACACGACGTCGGCGGACTCCAGCGCGGCCACGGCCTCGGGGGTCCCCACGGGGACGGTGCTGGTGCCGGCGGGGAACGAGTCCGCGTGGCGGGCGTGGGCCAGCCAGACGTGCTCGACGTCGAGCTCGTCCCGGGTCAGTGCGCGCTGGTGCAGGGCTCGCGGGTTGTCGGAGTAGCGCCCTCCGAAGCTGTAGTAGACGATCTTCACGTTCTTCTCTCTGTCGACGGGTCAGGTGGGCGCATCCCTGCGTCCCCTCTGCAGTGTGCGGCCTGTACGGCGCGAGGACGACACTCCGCGTTCCGGGGGTCCGAGGTGCGGGACGGCCGTGGATCTGGTTGAATCTTCTACTACCTGACCAGCGGAGGACCGACGTGAGCTCGACCAGCACCGACGACGGCAACACCGGCTACGTGAACCCCACCGGCGACTTCCGCCGCGACCAGCGCTACATCGAGACCCGCATCACCGCCGACGGCCGTGACGGCTACCCGGTCGAGGCGGGCCGCTACCGGCTCATCGTGAGCCGGGCCTGCCCGTGGGCGAACCGGGCGATCATCGTGCGGCGCCTGCTGGGCCTCGAGGGTGCCCTCTCGATGGGCATCGCGGGACCCACGCACGACGAGCGCAGCTGGACGTTCGACCTCGACCCCGGCGGGCGCGACCCGGTGCTGGGCATCGAGCGCCTCCAGGAGGCGTTCTTCGCGCGCATCCCCGGCTACGACCGGGGGATCACCGTCCCCGCGATCGTCGACGTGACCACGGGGCAGGTCGTCACCAACGACTTCCCGCAGATGACGATCGACCTGTCCCTGGAGTGGAGCGAGTTCCACCGCGAGGGCGCCCCGCAGCTGTACCCGGAACACCTGCGCGACGAGATCGACGCGGTGAACAAGGACGTGTTCCGCGACGTCAACAACGGCGTGTACCGGGCGGGTTTCGCGGGCACCCAGGACGCCTACGACCGCGCCCACGACAGGCTCTTCACCCGTCTGGACGCGCTGTCCGAGCGTCTGGAGACCCAGCGCTACCTCGTCGGCGACACCATCACCGAGGCCGACGTCCGGTTGTTCACGACGCTGGCGCGCTTCGACCCCGTCTACCACGGGCACTTCAAGTGCAACCGCTCGAAGCTGTCCGAGATGCCGGTGCTCTCGGCCTACTTCCGCGACCTGTACCAGACGCCCGGGTTCGGGGACACGACCGACGTGACCCACATCAAGGCCCACTACTACCGCGTCCACCGCGACATCAACCCGACCGGCGTCGTGCCCGCCGGCCCCGACCTGTCGGGGTGGTGGGAACCCCACGGTCGTGAGGCGCTGGGCGGTCGCCCGTTCGGGGACGGGACCCCGCCCCCGCCGCCGGTGGAGTCCGAGGTCGTCCCCCGCGACCACGCACCGCAACCCCGCTGAGGCGAGGGTTCAGAGGTCGCGGGTCGTCCGGGAGGTCGTGACGCCCGCGGCCGGGTCGGTGCTGGTCACGCTGGTCGAGCGCAGGGTGCGGGGCCGGAACAGGGCGAACTCGAGGACGACGCCGAGGACGCCGACGACCATGAGGATCACCCCGACCGTGGACAGGTCGAGGCCCGAGACGGAGAACGTCACCGCGAAGGTGAGGACCGCTCCGAGGGCGATGAGGAAGATGCTGGTTCCGAGGCGCATGGGACCAGCGTCCCGCCGTTCCTCCTCCACTGCGTCGTCGAGACCCCTCGGGTCACGCGGACGGCGCAACGCCACGGTCGCGGGTCAGGGTTGCACCAGGATCCGGACCGGGTTCCCCTCCCGCTCGCGCAGCCGGCGGATCCCGTCGGCGACGTCCTCGAGGGGGACGACGGCGCTGACCGAGCGCGAGAGGTCGAGGCGCCCCCCGGCGAGCAACCGGACGAGGGTCCCGATGTCGGAGTTCCGGTAACCCAGGTGCCCCAGGGCCTTCTTGCGGGACAGGTTGAACTCCATCGACGTGCCCAGCGACAGGGGCTGCCCGCTGAGTCCCACCCCCACGACCCGCCCGCGCGGCGCCAGCATCGCCAGCCCCTGCTCGAAGGTGGAGGCGAGGCCCACGGCGTCGAAGGCGACGTCCAGCAGGTGCCCGCCGGTGGCCTCGGCGATGCGCTCGCGCAGGTCCGGGTCGTTCGGGTCCAGGGCGACGTCGGCGCCGACGGTCAGGGCGCGTTCCCGCACCTCGGGGTCGAGGTCGACGGCGACGACGGGCACCGCGCCGACGAGTCGTGCGAGCTGCACCAGGTGGGTCCCCACCCCACCGACGCCCCAGACGCCGACGGCTTCCCCGGGACGGACGTCCGCGGTGTGCACGACGGCGCCGAACGGCGTGGAGACCGCGTCGGCGAGCAGCGCGGCCTGGTCGAGGGGGACCCCGTCGGGAACGCGGGTCAGGCCGCCCGCCTCGGCGAGGGTGTACTGCGCCCAGGCGCCGTCGTAGGCGAACGCCATCAGCAGCAGCTGGTCGCAGTTCACGAGGTCCCCGCGGCGGCAGCGGTCGCACCGGCGACACGGCCGCCCGGCGGCCGGCACCACGCGGTCACCGACCTCCCACCCGGTGACGCCCTCGCCGAGGGCGGCGACGGTGCCGGAGGCCTCGTGGCCCTGGGTGATGGTCTCGGGCCCGCGGGGATCGGCGAACGTGCCCTCGAGGAGGCTGACGTCGGAGTGGCAGATGCCGCAGAACGCGACCTCGATCAGCACCTGGCCCGGACCCGGTCGCGGCACCGGGACGTCCTCGACCGACATCGTGCGGGTCGGGACGTGCAGGCGCTGGGCGCGCATGGTGGTGGGCAGTTCGCTCATCGTCGTCCTCCGAGGGGGTTCGGTTCCGGCCAGAACTCCGCGAGCAGCGCCGCGAACTCCTCGGCCCGTTCGATCTGCGGCATGTGCCCGGTGCCGGGGAACACGTGGGTCCGGGCGTGGGGGAGTGCGGTGCGGGCGGCGTCGAGCTGTTCCACCGGCAGGACCCGGTCCTCTCCGCCCCAGACGACGAGCGTCGGGACGGGGTGGCGGGCGGCGTCGCGCAGCAGGTCCCGGCGCCACCGGGACCGCACCCCGAGGACCGTCCCGAGGGACCGGGCGGTCTCGTGCATGACCCGCACCCCGTGCGGACGCCGGCTCAGCGCGTCGGCGCGCTCCACCCGGTCGGCGGTGACGAGCGCCGGGTCGTGGAAGACGCCGCGCAGGGTGCGGCGGGAGGCGCCGGGGCGGGGCGCCAGCAGCCGCGGGCCGAGCCACGGCACCGTGATGACCCGCAGCGCCGCGGTGACCCCCCGGCCGAAACCCGCGGGGTCGGCCAGGACGAGGCTGCGCACCCGGTCCGGGGCGTCCGCCGCGAACTGCAGGGCGACGCCCCCGCCGAGGGAGTTCCCGACGACGTGGAGGGGTTCCCGCAGACCGACCGCGTCGCAGAACGCGGCGACGAACGCCGCCAACCGCGGTACCGATCCCGGGACGGGCAACGGGTCGCTGCCGCCGAAACCCGCGAGGTCCACCGCCCAGCAGCGGTACCGCGGGCTGAGCAACGCCACCTGCTCGTCGAAGTCCTCCAGGCTGCACCCGATCCCGTGCAGCAGCAGGACGGGCGCCCCGCTGCCCTGCACGCGGTAGCGCGCGCGGATCCCGTGGGCCAGGGTGGCGTGACGCGCGGGTTCGAGACCCGGCGTGCTCACGAGAACTCCAGGGCGGGGTCGTCGACGCGGCGGTGGCGCAGCCCGACGACGTCGAGCGGGTAGTTCTGGTGCAGCCGCCACGGCGTCGCCCCGCCCTGGGAGGGGAGGAGGCCGGCAGCCCGGCGCACGTAGCCGGAATCGAGGTCGATGAGCGGTTCCCGCTGTCCCGCCGCCGGTTCCCGGGGGACGACGATTCGGTGCGAACGCCGCTGCATCAGGTCCAGCAACCGGCACACGTGCTCGGTGACGAGGTCGATCTTCAGGGTCCACGACGCGTTCGTGTAGCCCAGGGCGAAGGCCAGGTTCGGCACCCCCGACAGCATCATCCCCTTGTAGGTGACGCGGTCGGCCGGGTCGACGGGACCACCGTCGACCGACAGCGCCATCCCGCCGAGGAACAGCAGGTTGAGGCCGGTGGCGGTCACGACGACGTCGGCGGGGAGTTCCGCACCGGAGGTCAGGCGGATCCCCGTGGGGGTGAAGGTCTCGATCCCGTCGGTCACCACCGACGCCCGCCCCGACCGCAGCGCCCGGAACAGGTCCCCGTCGGGGACGAAGCAGACGCGCTGGTCCCACGGGTCGTAGTCGGGGGTGAAGTGGCGCTCCACGTCGAAACCCTCGGGGAGGCGGGCCGCGACCCGTTCGCGCAGCACTTCGCGGGCCCGGCGCGGCCACCGCCGGGTGAACTGGTAGGTGGCGGTGGCCAGGGCGATGTGCTTCGTCCGCACGAGGGCGTAGGCCAGACCCTCCGGAACCCGACCGCGCAACCGGTCCGCGAGGTGGTCGCGGGAGGACAGGGCCAGGACCCAGCTCGGGGAACGCTGCAGCATGGTCACGTGTTCGGCGTCCCGGGCGAGGTTCGGGACCAGGGTGACGGCCGTGGCGCCGCTGCCGATGACGACGACGCGCCGGCCCGTCGTGTCCAGGTCGGTCGGCCAGTGCTGCGGGTGGACGATCCGTCCGCCGAACTCTCCGGCTCCCGGGAACTCGGGGGTGTACCCCTCGTCGTAGCGGTAGTAGCCGGTGCAGCTGAGCAGGAAGCTGCACGTCAGGCGCACGGTCTCGGAACCTCCGCCGGCGCGGGGCCGCTCCACGACGACGGTCCAGCGCGCGGTCGTGCTGGAGAAGTCGGCGGCCAGCACGCGGTGGTGGAAGCGGACGCGTTCCTCGACGCCGAACTCCCGCGCGGTCTCGGTCACGTACTCGCGGATGTCGGCGCCCTGCGCGATGGCCTTGCCGCCCCGCCAGGGGCGGAAGGAGTACCCGAGGGTGTACATGTCGGAGTCCGACCGGACGCCGGGGTAGCGGAAGAGGTCCCAGGTCCCGCCGATCGCGCCGCGGGACTCGAGGACGGCGAAGGTGCTGCGGGGCAGTTTCTGCCGCAGCCGGCAGGCCGCGCCGATCCCGGAGAGGCCGGCCCCCACGACGAGGACGTCGAGGTGTTCGAGCGGTTCGCCGTTGTCCACGGCAACCACCTTTCAACACCCTGTCGACTCTGTCAACAGGGTGTCGACGACGACGTCCGGGGACGGCCGTCGCGGGTTAGGGTCGAGCCCGTGAGCACACCACCGACCGCCGTCGCGCGGGGACGTCGCGCCCCCCGTCCGCGCAGCGAGGACCGGGAGACCGCGATCCTCGACACGGCGGAACGGCTGTTCGGCGAACGTCCCTACGCCACCGTCTCCGTCGACGACCTCGCGCGGGGGGCCGGGTTGTCCCGGCCGACGTTCTACTTCTACTTCCCCTCCAAGGAGGCGGTGCTGCTCGCGCTGCTCGACGGGGTCGTCGCGGAGGCCCGGGCCCGTCGCGACGAGGCGCTGCGCGTTCCCGCGACGGGCACCGCCGACCGCTGGCGCCAGATCATCCACGCGATCCAGGACCCGTTCCGCACCCACCGCGCGGTCACCCTCGCCGCCGCGGAGGCCCGGGCCACCAGCGGCGCGGTCCGCGACGTCTGGAGCGGCGTGATGGAACGCTTCGTGGCGGAGACCGCGGCGGAGATCGAGGCCGAACGCGCCCGCGGTGCCGCGCCGGCGGGTCCACCCGCCCGCGACCTCGCCATCGCCCTGAACTGGATGAACGAGCGGGTCCTGCACTCCTCGTTCACCGCCCAGCAGCCGGCGCTGGAACCCGGGGACGCCGTCGAGGTGCTCCTGACGGTGTGGTTGCGCACCATCTACGGCCGCAGCGACCCGGAGTAGTTCCACCGCACGAAGAACGACCCGGCACCCCTGAGGGGTACCGGGCCGGTCGGACGGGCTGGGGTCAGTGCGCGTCGGAGGAGCGGATGTCGCCGTTCACGCCCTGCGGGAAGAACCCGCCCTTGTTCGTCTTGCCCGGGTTCAGGAAGACGACGTTGAGCACCTGGCCGAAGGTGCGCGAGTACGCGACGCCGTTCTTGTCGCCGGGCGCGACGATGGTCGCACCGTTGGGGCCGGTGACGCCCTGGTCGAGGTCGGTGGGCCCGTCGAGGGAGTCGCGGGCGTTCGAGATCGCGTCGGCCGCGGCGCCCTGGCCCCGCGCGACGAGGGTCGTCCTGATGGTCGCGGCGTGGTAGGCCTCGTAGGCCAGGATCCCGGCGGCGGCGTCGAGGTAGGTCTTGTTCGTGATGAGCGGGGCGGCACCCTTGTAGGCGGTGACGCCGACGTCCTCGAACAGGAACGCGCCGAGCAGGAAGCTGCCCTCGTCGGCGAACGGGTTGAAGCTCTGACCGGCCTTGATCAGCCCGGCGGCCTGGGCGGCGGCGGTGAAGGAGCCGACGAGGTCGATGGTGGGACGGGCGACCTTGACGGTGCCCAGCGCCGCACGCAGGAACTTGACGTGGGCGACCTCGTCGTGGGCGATGTCCTCCGCGATCTTGCGGACGGAGGACGACTTGAAGGGGACCTTCGAGCCACCGGTGACGGCACCGGTGGTGTAGTTGCCGTCGATGTCGCTGTTCGACAGGCCGTGGCCGAACGCGGCGTAGGAGTAGAACTCCGCCTCGAGGTACTCCAGGTTCAGGGCGAAGTTCAGGATGGTGGCGTCGGAGATGAGTTCACCGTTGGCCGTCTGACCGTTGGGCTGCGCGGAACTGGGCGGGTTGCTGTCGGCGAAGGCCGCCGAGGCCCCACCGGTGCCCACCGCAGCCGCACCGGCGACGCCCAGCCCGGCCAGACCTGCGGTGCGCAGGAAGTTGCGTCGGTCTGCGCCGGTCTCGGCACTGCGGTCGATCATGGTCTTGACGAGCTTGTTTCCGAACACGGTTCCTCCGGTGAATCGGGTGGGTCGCGCGAGCTCGGTCACGGTGTCGCGTCGTGGCAGCACCGGACCGTCGTGTCGGCCGGCCTCGTGCGCCGGTCACCCGTCCTTCGGTGCACTGGGCCGAACGGATTGCTCCCCGGTGGAAGTTCATGCGTCAGAGCGGAAAACAATACTCTCCGTGTTCAGATGTCACGGATGGGCGTCAGCACGTGGGGGGCGGGGACGGGCGTCGCGTCCCGGAGCAGGGTCTGCAGCAGCTCCTCGACCGGGAGGGGCCGGTGGAACAGGTACCCCTGGGCCAGCGGGCAGCCCAGCGCGACGAGTTCCGCCTCCTGCTCCGCGGTCTCCACACCCTCGGCGATGACCAGCAGACCCAGTTCGTGCGACATGCGCATCAGCCCGCCGAGCACGGCCCGGCGTCGGGGGCTGACGGTGATCTGGGAGGTGAAGTCCCGGTCGAGCTTGAGGAAGTCCGCCGGCAGGGCGTCGAGCTGGCTGAACGCGGAGTAGCCCGTGCCGAAGTCGTCGATGGCGGTCCGCACGCCGATGGCGCGCAGTTCCTCCAGGGTCTCCCGGGTCGCCACGGACGCGGCCTCGACCGTGCTCTCGGTCACCTCGACGACGAGGTCGTGCGCGGACCAGCCCGTCTCGGCGAGGATCCGCAGCAGTTCCGCGACGAAGTCCGGGTCCACCAGGTGCTGCCCGGAGGCGTTCACCGTCAGCAGCAGGTCCCGGCCGATGGCTTCCCGCATCCGGACGGCGTCCGCACAGGCGAGGGCCGTCACCGCCAGGTCCAGCTCCTTCACCAGCCCGTTCGCCTCGGCGAGCGGGATGAACTGCGTCGGTGGGACCGGACCGCGGGTCGGGTGGTTCCACCGGGCCAGGGCTTCGACCCCGACCACCTCGCCCGTCCCGGGGACGACGACGGGTTGCAGGGCGACCGACACCCCACCGGACAGGAGGGCGGCCCGGAGGTCCTCCACGAGACCGTCGTCGCCGCTGGCGGGCACGGCCACGCGGCCCCGTCCCGCCGCCTTGGCGTCGTAGAGGGCCGCGTCGGCACGGCGCATCAGGCTGCCGGCGTCCTCCCGGGGCCGTCGCTGGGCGACGCCGACCGAGAGCCCGGCGGGGAGCGCGGCGCGTCGCAGCGACTCGGCCACCGCCGCCGCGGCCTCCTGGTCGCACCCGGGGAGGACCAGCGCGAACTCGTCCCCGCCGTGCCGCGCGAGCACGGCACCCCGTGGCCCGTGCTCCGCGACGGCCTTCTCGAGCACGGCAGCGAGGGAGACCAGCAGGGCGTCGCCGGCCGCGTGCCCACCCGAGTCGTTGACCTCCTTGAAGTGGTCGACGTCGACGACGGCGAGCGCCACGGCGGTCCCGTTCCGGTCGGCGCTCGCGACGACCTCCTCGAACCGCTCGTCGAAACCGCGGCGGTTGAGGAGCCCGGTGAGGCTGTCCCGGGTGACGTGGGAGGCCCGCTGCACCAGACGTCCGATGACGACGACGACCACCAGCTGGACGAGCACCAGAGCCGCCGCCACGCCCGGGTCGATCCCGCGCCAGAGCAGGCTGCCGGCGACCGCGACGAGCAGCAGCGTGGTGTGGGCGAGGGCGTGCCGGCGGGAGAAGAAGTACAGGTTGTCGATGGCGCAGAACACGAACAAGCCGGAGACCCCGAGCGCGGCGGTGTCGTCGGCGCTGAGCACCACGCCCGCCGCGAGCATCGCGGAGGCCAGGGCCAGGGCGACGTGGAAGCACCACCGGGGGAAGAGGCGTCCCCGGGCCAGCAGCAGCCATCCGAGGCCCACCGCGATCGCGGCCAGGCCGAGGATCGCCAGTCCCCGGGGCCCCAGGTCCGGCCAGCTGCCGACCGTGGTGAGGACGGCCGCGAGGCCGCCGGTGACGTAGAAGGCGCCCGTGGTGAACGCCATGAGCCGGGGGGTCGCGACCTCGGGCACGGTCCCGGACGATGTGCTCACCGATCGAGCATCGGAAGGCCCCGGTTCCGACTTGACCTCACCCGGCCGCGGCCGCCCGGCGGGTCCGTGCTCCGTCCGGCGGAGCAGGTGAGCAGCTGACAGGTCACGACGGGCGGGACCCGACTATCGTGTCTGCATGGATCTGGAGCTCCAGGCTGACCAGGAGAAGCGTTCACTGGAAGGAAGCGCTTACTCAGAGGCTCGAGAGCGGGCGGACGACTTCCGCCGGGACGCGCTCGAAGACCCCGCCGCCGCGATCTACCCGCACGCCGACGTCTCCGACGTCGAGCTGACCGCGGCGATCGACGGCATCGTGCAGAAGCCCGTCGTGATCACCCGGCAGGGAGCTGAGGCGGCGGTGCTGGTGTCCGTCGACTTCTTCAACCGGGCGCACGCCGCGGTGGAGCTGCTCGAGGACGACGCGACCTTCGAGGACGCCTAGGCCCCCACGCGCGACGTCCGGCGGTTCCCGGGTGACCGGTGAGCCGCCGGACGTCGCACGTCCGCGGAGTTCCGTCTCAGGACCGCAGTCCCGCGGCCACGCACGCCTGGCTCGCCGACCCCGCGCAGAGCGCCTCGACGGTCGTGAACTCGTCCGCGATGACGGTCGTGGCCAGGTTCGACGCGGTCACGGCGGTGGGCTGCAGCAGCGTCGTCGGCACCGCGCCGGCGCCGTTGTCGGTGGTCGTCGTGGTGGTGACGGCCTCCCCGCGTCCCAACGCCAGGGCCATGTCGGCCGCGGCCGCGGCGAGCTGCGGCATCGGCTTGTAGGCCGTGACGGCCTGCTCGCCGGTCAGGAGGCGCTGCATGGCCGCGACGTCGGCGTCCTGGCCGCTGATGGGTGGCAGGGTTCCCGTCCAGCCGGCCTCGCGCAGGGCCTTCGCGGCTCCCTTGGCGATGCTGTCGTTGGCCCCCACCACACCCGCGATCGGCGTGCCGTGCAGCTGCTGGATGGCCTGCTCCATCGCGATCTCGGCGTTGTCCGCGGACCACTCCGGGACCCAGGCCTGGAAGCCCGTGGTGATCTTGCCGTCGAGGACCGACTTCGCCCCCGAGGCCACCCAGGCCGCGTTGCTGTTGCCGGCGTCGCCGTCGAGCTCGACGACGACCGCCCCCGGGGCGGGCTCGGCGTCGAGGACGGCCTGGGCGCCGATCGCGCCGACCTTGCCGCTGTCGAAGGTGACGAACGCGTCGATCGCCGACCCCTTGATGAGGCTGTCGTAGGAGATCACCTTGGCCCCGCCGGACGTCGCCTGCTGGGCGATGGCCGCTGCACCCTCGGAGTCCTTGGGTGCGACGACGAGGACGGTCGCGCCGTCGCTCAGCGCCTTCGACGCCTGCTGGTTCTGCTCGTCCTGGGTCGAGGCGAAGTAGACGTCGACCGTGCAGCCGGGGCACGACTTCGCCACGTCGATCTGGAAGTTCGGGACGTCGGACGCCTCGTAGCGCAAGGAGGTCTTCTCCGCGAGGAACGCGATGTGGGGCGACGCCGTCGACGCGGAGCCGGCGGTCGAGGCCGTCGCCGGGCCGTCCGAACAGGCCGTCAGCGTGCCGGTGGCCGCGAGGAGGACGAGGGTGGTGAGGGTGCGCGTGCGGCGTCGGCCGAGAACCTTGATCATGAGTTCCTCCTGATCTCGGGGCGCGTCAGAACTGGAAGCGGCTGACGGCGGCGGACATGCGGGTGGCCATCTCGGCGAGTTCGCGGACGGCGCGGTCGGACTCCAGCGCCCCGTTCCCGGCGGTCGTCGCGGCACCGGCGACGGAACCGATGTTCCCCGCGATGTCCTCCGCGCCGTGGGCGGCGTCGGCGACGCTGCGGCTGAGTTCCTGGGTGGTCGCGGCCTGTTCCTCGACGGCGGCCGCGATGGTCGCCTGGTAGTCGCTGATCTCCGCGATCACCGAACCGATCGAGCCGATCGCGCCCATCGCGGAGGTGACGTCGGACTGGATCGCCTCGACGCGGTGGGAGATGTCCTCCGTCGCCCGGGCGGTCTGCTGGGCGAGTTCCTTGACCTCGCCGGCGACGACGGCGAAACCCTTGCCGAGTTCCCCGGCACGGGCGGCCTCGATCGTCGCGTTCAGGGCGAGCAGGTTCGTCTGTTCCGCGATCGCGGTGATCGTCTTGACGACCGTGCCGATCTCACCGGAAGAGGTTCCCAGCGCGTCCATCGTCGCCCGGGTGGTCTCGGCGAGTTCCACGGCCCGTTCGGCCACCGCGGAGGCGTTCGAGGCGTTCGAGGAGATCTCCCGGATCGAGACCCCCATCTCCTCGGTACCCGCTGCGGCACCGGCGATGTGGGCACTGACCGCACCCGCGGTACCGGCGACCTCGGCGGCCCGCTGGGAGACGCTGCCGACGCCGTCGGCGATCCCCTGGCTGGTCGCCGTGAGGCGGTCGGCGGACGACGCGAGGGCCGAGGCCTCCGTGCTGAGGGCGGCGACGGTGCGGCGCATGCTGCTCGTCGCGGAGGTGAGGGCGCTCGCCATGGTGCCGACCTCGTCCCGCTGGTCGATCTCCGCGGTGGCGGTGAGGTCGCCGTTGGCGACCCGCTCCAGGACCTCGCTGACCTTGCGCAGCGGTCCGACGATGCGGCGGACGATGATCCGGGCGAGCACGGCGGTGAGCACGAGCCCGACCACCATCGTGAGGATCATCGCGAGCCGCGCCTGGCGGTAGGTGTCCTGCGCCGCGGCCGACGACGCCTCACCGGTCTTCGCGCCGAGCGACTCCAGGGTCGAGAGTTCCGACGACGCGTTCGCGGCCAGCACGGACAGGTTCCCCAGGTAGAGCGTCTGGAAGCTCTCCCGGTCACCGGACTCGGCGAAGGGCAGCAGGAAGTCGTCGCGGGTGTTGCGGTACGCGCTCCACCAGACGTCGAAGCGCTTCAGCGCCTGCCGCTGCGCGGTGGTGAGGGAACGTCCCTCGAAGCTCTTCACGCGGGCGTCGAGCTGCGTGTCGTCCTCGCCGATGCGGGTCTTCAGGTCGGCGTAGGCGATGTCGTCCGAGGCGAGCGCCAGGTTCGCGAGGTCGCGCTGGGTCTGCAGGCTCGCGGCGCGAACGCCGGCCAGCTCGGCGTTGGGAACGGTCGACCGCTCGTAGGTGGCGCTCGCGCGGTCGCTGACGCTGTGCAGTCCCGTCAGCCCGACCCCCAGCACCGTCCCGGAGACGACCGTGCCCAGCACGACCACCGCAGTGATCTTCGTGCCGACGGACCGGTCGGCGAACCACGAACGCCGGCCGGGCTTCCCCGCACCGCTCTCGTGCTCGAGTCCTCGCGACACCGCAATCCCCTTCGAACGGATCGGTCGACCAGGGTTGGACGACCGCGTTGCTGCCTTCTGGTTGCACCTTCGGCGTCGGTACTGTCGATGCTGAGTTCCGGGGCCGCGCGAATTTGTGAGAGTTGAAGTATCTAGAAGTTTCGCAGCGGCGGTCCTGGGTGCTGCGCTTCACGTCTGCCCGGCCGCTGCCGATGGACCGGCGTGACCCCTGCCTCCACGCGCACCCCCGTCCCGCGTCGACTGCGCCGGACCGCCACCTGGCTGCTCGCGATGTCGTTGCCCGCGGCGGCCGTGGCCGCTGGGGTGAGCGCGCAGGCCGCGACCGACCCCGGCTACGCGGTCGTGGGGGTTCCGACCCCGGGTCTGTCCTCGCCGCGCGCGGTGGCGGTCGACGCGAACGGCGTCGTCTTCGTCGCCGACGCGGGGAACCACGTCGTGCGCAGGATCACGCCCGGCGCGACGACGCCCGAGGTCGTGGCCGGAGTGGACGGGGCCGCCGGGCTTCCCTCCGCCGGCAAGCTCGACACCCCGTCGGGCCTCGCGCTGTCGCCCGACGGGAAGACCCTCTACGTCGCCGACGAGGGCAACGACGTCGTCGTCAAGGTCGACGCGAAGGTGGTCCTGCCGGTCACGCCGGCCACGCCCCCGGCGACGCCCGTGCCGGCGGCCGCGTTGTCCGTGCTCGCCGGGAAGGTGGGTCTTCCGGGGGCACCGACGAACGTCGCCCTGGCCAAGGACTCTCAGCTCAGGGACCCGAAGGGTCTGGCCGTCGACGCCGCGGGGAACCTGTTCATCGCCGACTCCGGCAACAACCAGGTCGAGAGGGTCACCGCGGCCGGTGCCCTCGCGGTCTTCGCCGGGACCGGTTCGCCCGGGACGGCAGCGGCCGGCCCGGCGCTCAGCTCCAACCTCACCGCTCCGTCGGCGGTCACCGTGGACGCCAACGGGTCCGTGTTCATCGCCGACGCCGGGAACCGCGCCCTGGTGAAGGTCGTCCCGACCACCGCGAACGGAACCCTCTCGCTCGTCGGGTCGACCGGAACCGGGACGGTGACCTCGCTCGCGGTCGACCTCGCCGGGACGTTCTTCCTGACCGATTCGGTCGCCGGTCTTGAGAAGATGGCCTCCGGCGTGGTGTCACCCGTCCCGATCGACCCCCTCGCGTCGGCGTTCGGCACCCCCGTCGCCGTCACCACGAACCTCAGCGGGAACCTGTGGGTCGCCGACGCCACGAGCCTCGCGCAGCTCCGCTCCCAGGCTCCCGTAGGCCTGCCCAAGGTCACCTCGGCCGCCCCGACGACCGCCGCGGTCGCCGCGCCGTTCACCTTCCGGCTCACCGCGTCCGGGACCCCGACGCCGACGTGGTCCTTCGTCGACCAGACCCCGCCGACCTGGCTCGCCCTCGGCGCGGGAACGGGTGTCCTCTCTGGAACCCCGACGGCCGCAGGGACTTCCACGTTCACGGTTCGCGCGGCGAGCAGCGCGGGCCACGACGACCAGGTCATCACCCTCACCGTCGGCGCCCTCCCCGCCGCCCCGGCCGTGCCGACGGCCGTCGCGGGCGACGGGCGTGCGGTCGTCACCTGGGTCGCCGCAGCGGCGTCCACGACGACCCCCGCGACGACCCCCGCGCTGACCGGGTACAAGGTCACTCCCTACAAGGACGGCGTCGCCCAGACCGCCGTCGCGTTCTCCGCCACCCAGGCCACGACCCAGGTCCTCACCGGGCTGACCAACGGGTCGAAGTACACGTTCACCGTCGCCGCGACGAACTCCTTCGGCACGGGGACCGCGTCGGCGGCGTCCACCGCGGTGACGCCGTACGCGACCGTGAAGAAACCCGTCCTGGACGTCCCGGTCAGCCGGCTCTCCGGCAAGGACCGTCTCGAGACGGCCGTGAACTCCTCGAAGGCGTTGTTCCCGACGACGGGTTCCGCGGGTGCCGTCGTGGTCTCGGCCGGGTACAAGTACGCGGACGCGCTCGCCGGGGCCCGCCTGGCCTCGGCGACGTCGGCGCCGCTGCTGCTGACCGAGTCCGACAAGCTCACCCCGGCCGTGGGGACCGAGATCTCGCGCGTCCTCGCGCCCGGCGGGACGATCTACGTCCTCGGCGGCAGCGGAACCGTCTCCACCGGCGTCGCGACCTCCCTCGCGGCGTTGTCGCCGAACTTCAGCGTCGTGCGGCTCTCGGGTGACGACCGGTTCGAGACGGCCACCCGCATCGCCGACGAGGTCACGGCCCGGGCTCCGGGGACCGACACCGCGCCGATCTACCTCGCCAGCGGGGTGAACTTCCCCGACGGCCTCGCGGTGTCGGCGCTGGCCGCCCGCACCGGCGGGATCGTCCTGCTCACCGACGGCCCCGTCATGCCCGCCGCCACCGCCGCCTACCTCGCCGCGCACGACGCGACGGGTTCGCGGGTCGTCCCCGTCGGCGGGGTCGCGGCCCAGGCGGCGAAGACCCTCCCCGCCTCGGGCGGGAGTTCCGCGCGGGCCATCGTCGGGGTCGACCGGTTCGACACCGCGAACCTGGTCGCCCGCAAGTTCACGACGGGCACCGCGACCAAGGCCGCGGGGGTCGCGACGGGTGACAACTGGCCCGACGCGCTCGTGGGTTCCGCGGCGATGGGTCTGCTCGGTGGGCCGTTGCTGCTCACCAGCGGTTCCGACCTGTCGACCTCGGCCGCGGCCGCGCTCACCGCGCTGGACGCCGCGAAACCCCTCACCACCGGGGTCGTCTTCGGTGGTGAACCCTCGGTGCCCGCGGCGGCGGCGACGAGGTTCGGGTCCTACGTCGCGCAGGACTGACCGGCGTCGTCGCGCTCAGGGCCGGGTGGGTGCCCCCAGCCGGCCCCGGGTGGCGACGATCAGCACCAGCGTCGCGACGGTGGTGGCGAACAACTGCACCACCAGCGTGTCCTGGTCCCCGTCGAGCGCGGGGAAGATCGCGGGCCACAACAGCGTGTAGGTGCTGTTGATCCCCGCGTGCAGCAGCATCACCAGCGGGACGCTCTGCCCGCTCCGGTTGAAGACCCAGGTCATCACGAGGCTCAGCGGCACGCAGGACGCGATGAACAGCGCCGGGTGCGTCCAGGAGACGTCGGGCCAGCCGCCCCACTCGGTGAGGAACAGCGGCAGGTGCCACGCGCCCCAGAGCAGGCCGAGGAGAACCGTCCCGGGGACCGCACCGAAACGCGTCTGCAGGCGGGGCAGGGCGAAGTCGCGCCACCCGGGTTCCTCCGCGAGCGCGGTCGTGACGACCTGGAGCGCGAGCATCGGCAGGTAGCTCACCAGCAGCAGGACGCCGACCGGGCGCACCGCCTCCCACGCCTGCGGGAGCACGAACGTCGCGGCGAGGATCGAGACCGGCACGCCAACGCCGACCCCGAGGTACCACCGCCAGCCGACGCCGAAGCGCAGCAGCCGGCCGCGCCAGGAACGCAGACCCGGGCGTCCCTCCACGAGGGCCGTCACCACGAAGGCCGCGGTCACCGGGCCGAGGTAGGCGCCGGGGAGGACGCCCAGGAGTTGCGAGGTTCCCAGGAGGGCCGGGAACGAGAAGGGCAGGATCCCGAGTCCGTTGCCGGACAGCACGTACGGGATCCACGCCAGCCAGCTGAGGCCGAACGCGAGGGTGAAGAACGCGACGAGGGGGTGCCGGGAGACGACCCCGGGCGGGCGGACCCGCAGGGCAGTGGTGGTCATGTCGAGCAGTCCACCGGAACCCGGCGCGCGGGTCAGTCCCGCAGGCGACCGGGTCGGGGTGGTGCCTGCACTACCTCTGTTCCGCGGTGCGCAGGAACCGCAGGACCGCGGCCACCCGGCGGTCCACCTCGTCGGTGGGGGAGAGGTCGAGCTTCGCGAAGATGCTGCGGATGTGCTTGTGCACGGCGCCGTCGGTGACGAACAACCGCGACGCGATGGCGGAGTTCCCCAGACCCTCGGCCATGAGTTCCAGCACCTCGCGTTCGCGCGCCGACAACCGGTCCAGCCCGGCGTCCGGGCGGGTCCGGGTGAGCAGCTGCCCGACGACCTCCGGATCGACCGCGGTCCCGCCCTCGGCGACCCGGTGCAGGGCGTCGAGGAACTCCTCCACGCGGCCGACCCGTTCCTTCAGCAGGTACCCGAGCCGGCGTGCGCCCCCCGCGAGGAGTTCCGTCGCGAACGCCTGCTCGACGTAGGCGGACAGCACCAGCACCGCGAGCTCCGGGTGCCGGCGACGGGCCTCGACGGCGGCCCGGATCCCCTCGTCGGTGTGGGTGGGAGGCATCCGGACGTCGACGATCGCGACGTCGGGCAGGTGTTCCTCGACGGCCGCGAGGAGCTCCTCGGCGTCGGCCGCCGTCGCGACGACGTCCAGGCCCTCGGCCCGCAGCAGCAGGGCCAGACCCTCGCGCAGCAGCGCGTCGTCCTCGCCGATCACGATGCGCACGGCAACCACACCTCCACCTCGGTCGGACCACCGGGTGGGCTGGTCAGGTCCAGCCTGCCATCGTGGGCGCGGACGCGGTGCAGCATCCCCGACAACCCCGACCCCGCGGCCGCGTCGGCCCCGCCCCGGCCGTCGTCGGTGACCCGCACCAGCAGTTCCGCCCCCCGGCGTCGCACGGTGAGCGTGGCGGAACGGGCCCCGCTGTGCCGGGCCACGTTCGTCAGCGCCTCGGCCACCACGAAGTAGGCCGTCGCCTCGACCGAGGCCGGGCACCGGCCCGGGACGTCGACCTCGACGTGGCACGGCACCGGGCAGGCCGCGGCGAGACCGGTGACCGCCCCCGCCAGACCCCGGTCCTCCAGGACCGGCGGCAGGATCCCCCGGACGACGCTGCGCAGTTCCGCCAGCGCCTGTTCGGCGGCGCTCTGGGCCCGTTCCAGCAGTTCGTCGGTCGTGGCGGGATCGGCACCGGGACGGTGCAGGGAACGGCGGGCCGCACCGAGCATCACCGTGACCCCGACGAGCCGGTTCTGCGCACCGTCGTGCAGCGACCGTTCGATGCGGCGCAGTTCCGCGACGTGGGCGTCGAGGGCGGCGGCGCGGGTCGCGCTCAGCTCCGCCACCCGCAGGGACAGGTCGGTGCCGGGCGGCGGCGCCAGCAACGTCAGCCCCGGTGCGGCCTGCCACCGCGCCAAGCGCGGGGAGGCCCCCACGGTGAGCGCCGCCCACCCGAGACCCAGCAGGGCGACCGCCGCGGCGGAGGGCCAGCCGTCCACCGTCCACCACCACGGAGAGGCGTCCACGTCCGCGGGAACCACTCTCCACCACAACGGGAACGACAGGTCGCGCAGCGCGTAGAGGGGCAGCAGGACCCCGACGAGGCCGAGCAGGAGGCCCCAGGTGGCGTGCACCGGGAGCCACAGCAGTTCCCGCCGCACCGCCGGGTCCCGCACCGCCGCACGCGACCCGGGCGGGACGGGCCCGGCCGGCAGCATCGTGGAACGGTTGCGCCGCAGCCGTTCACGCTCCCGGTCACCCAGGCGACGCAGGGTCCGCAGGGCGCCGGGGACCAGGAGGAGACCGATCCCGACCACGCACAGGACGCCGACGACGACGACCCAGACCAGCAGGAGACCTGCGAGGAAGGAGGTTCCGAGGCCGCCCCCGAGACGGGCGACCGCCGTTCTCGTCGTGGCGGTGCCTCGGCGGAGCGCGGACAGGGCGCTGGGGTTCTCGGGGGTTTCCACGGGCACGCCGTGACGGTACGAGGTCGACGGCGTCGGTGTCCGTCGGTCTCCGCTGGTGCAGCCCGGGACGGGTGAGGAGTACAGCCTGCTGCACCTCGCCCGGGTAGCGCGGGGGATCGTCCGGCCCCCGTGCGCCGCAGCAGGGTCGAGGGGTACCGAACGCCCCCCACCCGAGGAGCTCCCCGTGTCCGAACCGACGAACCTGCACCGCGGTCCCGCCGTCCCCCTGCTGTGGGCCGTGCTCACCGTCGCGGTCCTGCTCAACGTGCTGGCGTCCGCCGGCGTCCTGCCGCTCGCCGTGGGCATCGTCTGCGGCCTCGTGACGTTGGGCTGCGCCACCGCCCTCGTCGTGGCCCGGGTGCGTCGCCGGTGACCGCCGAGCGCACGGTCCCCTGGCGGGCGGTGGGTCTGTTCGCCGTCCTGGCCCTGGGCGGGGCCTGGCTGGCGAGCCTCCCGCTCCACCTCGGCGGTGGTCTGCAGAACCCGCACTTCTTCGTCGTCGGGGCCGTCGTGATGACGACCCCCACCCTGGCCGCCCTCATGACGGTGTTCGGCGTCCTGCGCCCCGCGAACCCGCGGGAGGTGCTGGGACTCGTCGGACCGCTGTCCTGGCGGCGCACCGCGCTGCGGGCGCTCGCCGCGGCCGGTGGCGGGATCGTGCTGGCCGCGGCGGCGATGCTCGTGGCCGGCGCGGCGGGGCTGGTCGACCTCCGGGTGAACCCCGACGCGTCGTCCTCGCTGCTGGCGATCCCGCTGACGACCGTGGTCATCGGCGTCACCGCGGTGGGGGAGGAGATCGGCTGGCGGGGTTTCCTGTTCCACGCCCTGCGTCCGCTGGGGCCGGTGCGGGCGAACCTGCTGAACGGCGCGCTGTGGGGTCTGTGGCACGCCCCGTTGCTGCTGCTGGGCTACAACTACGGCACGACGAGCCCGGTGAGCATCCCCCTGATGGTGCTCAGCACGGTGCTGATCGGAACCCTGCTCGCGTGGGTCAGGGAGAGCACCGGGACGGTCTGGGCCGGCGCCCTGGCCCACGGGGCGATGAACGCGTCCACCTCGTTGCTGCTCGCGGCGTTCCTGGTCCCGGCCCAGCAGGGTTCCGAGGCGACCGTCCTGGCCTGGCCCGGGTGGGTCGTGCTCGCCCTGGCCATCGCCGTGGTCCACCGGCGCCGCGGCACCCCGCTCGACGGTCCCGTCCTCGTCGACGCCTCGGCCCGACGCGACACGCACCCGCAGGACGCACCCGCAGGGTGACGCGAGGATCCAGAGGACTCCCCGCTCCGAACAGAGGAGTGGTGCCCCGGCAGCTCGCTGCGGCACGGAGGGGAGAACGGCGTGCTGAAGCGACGCGAACGAGGACCGAAGGCTCCGGGACGACAGGGGCGACACGGTCGACGGTTGCTGGCGGTGCTGGCCGGTCTCCTGTCGGGCGCCACCACCCTGGGGGTCGGCGCGCTGCTCGCGACGCTCGTCACCCGTTCGGCTGACCCCGTCTACGGGGTGGGGCAGGAGTTCATCGCGCGGACGCCGGAGTGGCTGAAGGAGTGGGCGATCCGGCAGTTCGGGCAGTCCGACAAGGCGGTCCTGCTGGGCAGCCTCTACGCCACCCTGGTGATCCTCTTCGCCGTCATCGGCCTCGTCGCGCTGCGCTGGTTGCGGGTCGGCCTCGGTCTCGTCGTCCTCCTGGGTCTCGCGGCCGTCGGCGCCAGCGTGCACCGCCCGGACGCGACCTCGCTGAGCTGGATGCCGTCCGCCGTCGGGACCCTGGCCGGGGCCGCCGCCCTGGTGCTGCTGATCCGCGCCCTGACCGGCCGCGCCCCGGCCGCGCGGGGACCGCTGTCGCGCCGGTCGGTGCTGTTCGGTGCCGTCGCCGGCGCGGCGGCCGTCACCGCCGGGGGTGGCGTCCTGGTGAACCGCTCGAAGTCCGTGGCCGCCTCGCGCGCGGACATCGTGCTGCCCAAACCCGTCTCGGCGGCGCCCTCGCTGCCTCCGGGGCTGGACTCGATCGACGGGATCACGCCGTACGTGACGAGCGCGAAGGACTTCTACCGCGTCGACACCGCCCTCTCCGTGCCGCAGGTCGACATCTCCTCGTGGACGTTGCGCATCCACGGCATGGTCGACCGCGAGGTCACGGTGACCTTCGACGACCTCCTGAAGGAGGACCTCGTCGAACGGTGGATGACCATGACCTGCGTGTCGAACGAGGTGGGCGGCAACCTCGTCGGCAACGCCCGCTGGCTCGGCGTGCCCCTGACCACCCTGCTGGACCGGGCCGGGATCAAGGCCGACGCGGACATGCTGTTCTCCACCTCCGTCGACGGTTTCACCATCTCGACCCCGGTGGCGGACGCCACCGACGGCCGCGACTCGATGATCGCCGTCGCCATGAACGGTGAGCCGCTGACCGACGTCCACGGGTTCCCGGCCCGGATGATCGTTCCCGGCCTCTACGGCTTCGTCTCGGCCTGCAAGTGGATCACCGACATCGAGGTCACCCGGTTCGACGCGAAGACCGCCTACTGGACGGATCGCGGCTGGGCGCAGAAGGCACCCATCAAGACGGCCACCCGCATCGACGTCCCCGCCTCCTTCGCCAAGGTCGCCTCGGGGCAGACGGTGCCGATCGCCGGGGTCGCCTGGGCGCAGACGCGGGGGATCAGCAAGGTCGAGGTGTCCCTCGACAACGGCGACTGGGCCGAGGCCACGTTGGTCCCGTCGGTGAACGCGAACACCTGGGTCCAGTGGACCTACGCCTACGACAACGCCGAGAAGGGCAGTCACACGGTGCGGGTCCGCTCGACGGACGGCGCGGGGCAGGTGCAGACCGAGGACGTCGTGCAGCCGATCCCGGACGGTTCGTCGGGACAGCCCAGCAAGTTCTTCACCGTCGTCTGACCGACGACGCCACTCTTGGTGACGATCATGTAACGGATTGTCATTTCACGGGTTCTGGGCGCGCGGTGGACCGGGTGCTGGCCGACGGTGGGAGGGAACCAATCCTCTGGTGGGTCGGCGCCGAACTGAACGTGTACGCACGATCCGCCGTCGGTCCTGACGGGGGAAGCACCCTTGAGGAGCTACGACCTGATGATGACCACGACTCGCAAGCGCACGTTCTCGGTCCTGGCTCTGGCCGGGGCGATGGGTCTTGGCCTCTCGGCCTGTGGCGGTTCCGACGACACCGCCGGTTCGACCACGAGTTCCAGCACCACCTCCAGCAGTTCTTCGTCGATGGCGTCCCCGAGCGAGTCGATGACCTCGAGCGCCGCGATGGCCGGTTCGACCGACCCGATCGGACCCGGCTGCGCCGACTACGCCGCCCAGGTTCCCAGCGGTGCCGGTTCCGTCGGCGGCATGGCCGCTGCCAACGTGACGACCGCCGCGTCGAACAACCCGCTGCTGACCCAGCTCGTCGCCGCCGTCTCCGGCAAGCTGAACCCCGACGTGAACCTGGTCGACACCCTGAACAGCGGTGAGTTCACCGTGTTCGCCCCGATCGACTCCGCGTTCGCGAAGCTGCCCGCCGACACCGTGGCCACCCTGAAGACGCCCGAGGGTGCGAAGACGCTGACCAGCGTTCTGACCTACCACGTGGTGGCCGGGAAGATGGACCCGCAGCAGCTGCTCGACGCCGGCACGGTTCCGACCGTGCAGGGTGGTTCGGTGAAGGTCGCCGGCACGCCGGACAAGCTGACCATCGACGGTTCCACGAACGTGATCTGCGGCAACGTGCAGACCTCGAACGCGACCGTGTACCTCGTCGACTCGGTGCTCATGCCCCCGATGTGATGACGAACTGAAGAGCGCCGGTGACCCCAGGGTCGCCGGCGCTCTTCTGCGTCCACCACTCCCGTCAGGATCCGTGGCGAACTGCACCAAACCCCCGGGCCTGCGGCGACGAATGCAGGGTGGAAGCGAGAACCCACCGCGACGCGGTGGGACACGAACCACAGAGGAGAGTTCCACTGATGATGACCACGACTCGCAAGCGCACGTTCTCGGTCCTGGCTCTGGCCGGGGCGCTGGGTCTTGGCCTCTCGGCCTGTGGCGGTTCCGACGACACCGCCGGTTCGACCACGAGTTCCAGCACCACCTCCAGCAGCAGCTCGGCGATGGCTTCCCCGAGCGAGTCGATGACCTCCAGCGCCGCGATGGCCGGTTCGACCGACCCGATCGGCCCCGGCTGCGCCGACTACGCCGCCCAGGTTCCCAGCGGTGCCGGTTCCGTCGGCGGCATGGCTGCCGCCAACGTGACGACCGCCGCGTCGAACAACCCGCTGCTGACCCAGCTCGTCGCCGCCGTCTCCGGCAAGCTGAACCCCGACGTGAACCTGGTCGACACCCTGAACAGCGGTGAGTTCACCGTCTTCGCCCCGATCGACTCCGCGTTCGCGAAGCTGCCCGCCGACACCGTCGCGTCCCTGAAGACGCCCGAGGGTGCGAAGACGCTGACCAGCGTCCTGACCTACCACGTGGTGGCCGGGAAGATGGACCCGCAGCAGCTGCTCGACGCCGGAACGGTTCCGACCGTGCAGGGTGGTTCCGTGAAGGTCGCCGGCACGCCGGACAAGCTGACCATCGACGGTTCCACGAACGTGATCTGCGGCAACGTGCAGACCTCGAACGCGACCGTCTACCTCGTCGACTCGGTGCTCATGCCCCCGATGTGATGGTGAACTGAAGAGCGCCGGTGACCTCACGGTCACCGGCGCTCTCCTGCGTTCGGGGGCGATCAGACGCGGACGAGCATCTTCCCGGTGTTGGCGCCACGCATCATCGACAGGAACGCCTCGACGGAGTTCTCGATCCCGTCGACGACGGTCTCGTCGTAGGCGATCTTCCCCTCGGCGAACCAGCCGGCCATGCGGGTGCCGAACTCCCCGGCGAGGTCCTGGTGCTCACCCACGATGAACCCGCGCAGGGTCAGCTTGCGGGTGACGAGGTTCGAGAGGTTGTCCGGACCGGCGGCGGGTCCGGTGGCGTTGTAGCGCGAGATCGACCCGCACAACGCGGCCCGGCCGTGGTCGTTGAACGCGTCGAGCGCGGCCTCGAGGTGGTCGCCGCCGACGTTGTCGAAGAACACGTCGATGCCGTCGGGGGCGGCGTCGGCGAGGAGTTCGCGGATCGCGCCCTCCTTGTAGTTCACGGCCCGGTCGTAGCCGTACTTCTCCTGCAGCAGGGCGACCTTCTCGGCCGTGCCCGCCGAACCGATGACGGTCTTCGCGCCGAGCAGGCGGGCGATCTGGCCGACGGCCGTCCCGACGGCGCCGGCGGCACCGGAGACGAAGACGGTGTCCCCCTCGCGCAGACCGGCGACCGCGGTGAGGCCCGCGTACGCCGTCATGCCGATCATGCCGAAGACACCGAGGTGCAGGGAGTTCGGGGCGCCGGGGATCGCGTCGACCCTGCGGAAACCCGACGCGTCGCCCTGGGCGACGTCGCGCCAGCCGAACCCGTGGACGACCAGCGAACCGACGGGGAGGTCGTCGCTGGTGGACTCCTCGACGTGGCCGATGGCGCCGCCGGTCATCGTCTCGCCCAGGGCGTACGGCGGGACGTAGCTGCGGGCGTCGTTCATCCGGCCGCGCATGTAGGGGTCGACGGAGACGAACTCGTTGCGGACCCGCACCTGGCCGGGGCCGAGGTCGGGGAGCTCGATCGTGACCGTGCGGAAGTCGTCCGCGGTCGGCCACCCCTGGGGGCGGTTCACGAGCTGGACCTGGGTGCTGGACGTCACAGGAACTGACTCCTTCAGTCGGTGGTGAGGGATGCGATCAGCAGCAGACTGCCGATGAGCGCGGGGAGGATCTGGATCAGTGCGGGGCGGACCTTGGAGCGGTCGGAGGCGAGCAGGACGATCCCCGCTCCCACCATGGACAGCGTCCCCACGAGCACGAGGACGGCGCCGACGGTGTGCCGGCCGGTGGCGTGCACGACGATCCCCGCGACGATCTCGAGGGCGAGGAACAGGTTGTAGAAACCCTGGTTGAACGCCATCGGAGCCGTCGTGCGGGCCGTCTGCTCGTCGAGGCCGAAGATCGTCCGCGCCCGCGGTGTGGTCCAGAGCAGCGATTCCAGGACGAAGACGTACACGTGCACGAGAGCCGCGATGCCGGTCACGGTCAGGGCGGCGATCAGCACGAGGACTCCTCAAGTCTTTGGAACGGTCATTCCACTATAGACTGCTCCCGAGAGGGGGCGCCACGTGGGAAGAGTCCAGACGTTCGACACCGACGAGGTGGTGCGCGCGGTGCGCGCGTTGTTCTGGGACCGGGGGTTCGAGGACGTCTCGGTCCCGGAGATCGAGATCGCCACCGGACTGCGCCGTTCGAGCCTCTACCACGCGTTCGGCAGCAAGCGCGGGCTGTTCGACGCCGCGGTGCAGAGCTACCTCGACGAGGTCATCCGGCCGCGGTTGCGGCCGCTCGCCGGGCCCGGTGTGCAGCCCGGGGCACTGCTCGACTACCTCCACGGCCTGCGCGCGGTCTTCGCCGACGGACGCGTCCCGGCCCTGCAGAGCGGCTGCCTGCTGCTCAACGCCGCGACGGCCCCGATCGGACGTGAGCCCGAGATCGCCGACGTGGTGCTCGGCTACCGCCGGGAACTGCACGCGGCCATGGCGCGCGGGGTCGCCGCGCACGCGCCGTCGTCGTCGGCCGAGGACCAGGACCGGCTGGCGCGGGTCTGCGCCGCCCTCGTCGTCAGCGCCATGGTCCTCGCCCGGGTCGACACCGACGAGGCCGCGCGGACCATGGACGCCGCGGTCGGGCTGGTCCAGGACGCTCGTTCCCCTCAGGCTGGTTCCGCGTAGTCCGGTTCCACGTAGTCCGGCGGCGGGGTCCCCGGAACCCCCGCCGTCGCCCAGGGCATGCCCCCGTCGTTGAGCAACGCCACCACGTTCCCGTCCGCGTCGCGGCCGGCGTAGGTCGGGTACCCGCCGTCACCGATCCCGGTGCTGAACACGATCCCGTCCTCGACCCCGTCGCTCGAGCGGATCACGCACAACGGGCTCGGCCCGCCCTCGGGGAAGGCCGCGGCCGTGCAGGCCTCGAAGGCCGGCCCGAGGTCGCTCGGATCCTCGGACGGTTCCACCGCCGCGGCGGTCGGCGACCAGAACCCGCCGCTGCCGCCGTCGGTGACGAGCACCGATCCGGTGGGCAGGTGCAGGGTCATCACGTGCCGCACCAGGACCGGTCCGGACAGGCCCGGCAGATCGGGGGAGTAGGGCGGCAGTTCCACGTGGTCGAAGGCCTGCAGGTGCGTCGTCCCCGGCGCCGCCGGGGTCTCCTCGCAGGCCCGGAACCCCACGACCGTCCCGGCGGAGGGAGCCGGGGAGGACGAGGGGGCGGGCGCACCCGCCGGGGAACTCCCGCAGGCGGCGAGCAGGAGCACCAGGAGCGGGACGACACGACGCACCGGTGGATCACAGCACGTTCCTGCGGGACGACCCCCGAACCCTCCCCGAACCCTCCCCGCACGTCACCCGCACGGCCCACCCGGCACCGTTCGTCCGTGCGGGGGAGGATGACCCCGTGGACTCCGAGGTGGACGTGGACGGGTCGAGAGCCGCCGGGATCGTCGCGGGAACGGCCTGCGGGGACGCGCTGGGCGCGGGGTACGAGTTCGGTCCGCCCCTCGCGGACGGGACGCCCGTGGCGATGGTGGGTGGCGGGGTGTTCGACTGGGCCCCCGGGGAGTGGACCGACGACACCTCGATGGCGGTGCCGGTCCTGCAGGCCGTCGCGGCCGGTCGCCCCCTCACCGACGACGCGACCCTCGACGGGATCGTGGCCGCCTGGGTCGGGTGGGCGCGTGACGCCCAGGACGTGGGTGCGCAGACCCGGGCCGTCCTCGGGCGGCTGCGGGCCCCGTCCGGCACCGCCGACGGCCTCGCCGCCGACTGCCGCACCGCCGCCGCTGCGCTGCACGCGGAGACGGGACGCACGGCCGGGAACGGGTCGCTGATGCGGACCGCGCCGGTCGTCCTCGCCCACCTCGACGGCAGCAGTTCCCCCGAGGAGCTGGCCGTGAGCGCCCGGGCCGTGAGCGACCTGACCCACGCCGACCCGGAGGCCGGTGACGCCTGCGTCCTGTGGTGCGCGGCGGTGCGGCACGCGGTCCTGGCGGGGGAGTTCGACCTCCGCGGTGGTCTCGCCCTCCTGCCGGCGCGACGTCAGGACCTGTGGGCGGGGCGCATCGACGTCGCCGAGGTCTCCCGACCTCGTGACTTCCCGCAGAACGGCTGGGTGGTCCAGGCGCTGCAGGCGGCGTGGTCGGCGATCGTGACGACCCCCGTCCCGACGGCCGACCCCGCGTCGCACTTCCGCCTCGCTCTCGAGGACGCGGTGCGCGGCGGGAACGACACCGACACCGTGGCCGCGATCGCCGGCGGGCTGCTCGGGGCCCGCTGGGGTGCCGGGGCCGTTCCCCCCGCCTGGCGCGAACTCCTCCACGGGTGGCCCGGTTCCCGCCTCGCCGACCTGGAACGGCTGACTCAGCAGGCGACGCTGCGCCCGCTCCGCGCGGACTCCTGAGCCACCGGCACGATCCGGGTCGTCCGCATCCCGACCCCGATGCCCGGTTGCGGCTGGACGCCCGAACGCACGGCGTCGGGGTCGTGGACCACCTGGTCGAGCACGATGCCGCCGGAGAGTTCCAGGTCGGCGAACCAGGCAGCTCCTCCCTCTGATCCCCCGTCGTCCCGTGCGGTCGCCGACGTCCCACCGCGATCTCGCTGGGAGTCCCTGCACGATCGCCGTCGAGGGTGAGCGGGCGGGCCGGGTGGGGGGTGGTGGGCTAGGGTCGCCGGGTGGACATCGGTCCGACCGTGCTGGCGGTCGACGTGGGCGGAACCGGCCTGAAGGGTTCGGTCGTGGACCTCCACGGATCGACGGTCTCCTTGCGGCACAGCCCCACCGTCTCGCCGGGGCGGGCCCCCGAGGACAACCTGCGCGCGCTGCTCGGGGTGCTGGCCGAGGACGCCCGGGCCGCCGGGGCGGAACCCGTGGCCGTCGGGGTCGTGACCCCCGGGACGGTCGACGAGTCGAGCGGCACGATCGTCTACGCCTCGAACCTCGGCTGGAACTCCTACCCGCTGCGGGCGACGCTGGAGGAGTTCACCGGGTTGCCCGTCGCCGTCGGGCACGACGCGCGGACGGCGGGGCGGGCGGAGCACCTCGCCTCCGGCGCGAGCGGGAGTTTCGCGTTCGTGCCCATCGGGACCGGGATCGCCGCGGCGCTCGTCGTCGGCGGCCGCGTCGTCGAGGGCTCCTCGGGTTCGGCCGGGGAGTTCGGCCACGTCGTCGTCCACGCCGGCGGGGAACTCTGCCCGTGCGGTCAGCGGGGCTGCCTCGAGGCCTACGCGGCCGGGGCGGCCGTCGTCCGGCGCTACCTGGCCCGCGGCGGGCGGGACGCGGTGAGCACCGCCGACGTCGTGGGGTTGCTGGGGCGCGACGCCGACGCGGACGCCGTGTGGCGCGACGCCGTCGAGGCCCTGGCGCTGGCCCTGCACGGGCTGACGATGCTCTTCGACCCCGCCGAGGTGGTGCTGGGTGGTGGGGTCTCCGGGGCCGGCCCGGCGCTGCTGGAGCCGCTGGCCGCGGCGCTGGCGGAACTCTTCGTCTGGCGCGCGCCGCCGCCGCTCGCGACGGCCCGGTGGGGGACCGACGCCGGGAGGGTCGGCGCCGCCCTGATCGGCTTCGAGCGGGCCGGTCTCCTGCCGCGCTTCCCCGCTCCCTGAGGTTCCCGCGCCCGGCTCGCGGCGGCAGGTTCCGCAGGTCTGGCAGGCTGCTCCTGTGCGCCTGCTCGTGATCACCGACGGAGTTCCGCCCGAGCACCGTGGCGGGGTGGCGTCCTCGGTCCTGGTCGAGGTCGACGAACTGGCCCGCCGCGGCCACGAGGTCACGCTCCTCGTCCGCCGGCACGACCCGGCCCAGCCCCTCGTCGAGGACCGGGGGCACTACCGGCTGCTGCGCCACCCGGCCCCCGCGCGGGGGAGCCGCGGCTACTACGCGCACCCGCTGACGACGACGCTGCAGGTCCCGGGGTGGTTGCGGTCGCTCGACGCCCGCGAGGGTTTCGACGCGGTCTACGTCCATTCGACGTTCCACGCCGCGGCCGCCGTCCGTGCGGGACTCGGCGAGCGCACCGTGCTCCGCTTCCACGCGCCGTCCTCGCTCGAGGTCCGACTCGACGCGGCCGGCGGGAAGTACCCCTTCGCCCGGGTCGCGTCCGGAGCGGTCGCCGACCTCACGCGCCGGGCCGAACGCGTCGCGATCGAGGGTTCCGCCCGGACGCTGGCGACGAGCTGGTACGTGCGGCGGTTGTTGCAGCAGGTGCACCCGGGGGTCCGGGCCCGCGTCGACGTCGTCCCGCTCGCCGTCGACCTGCCCCGGTTCGCGCCGGGTTCCGCGGCCGCGGCGAGGGCCCGTTTCGGGTTGACGGGTTCACCGGTGCTGCTGACCGTGCGTCGCCTCGTCCGGCGGATGGGGCTGGAGAACCTGCTGGCCGCCGTGCCGGCGTTGCGGGCCGAACACCCCGGGGTGCAGCTCGTCGTCGGCGGAACCGGGTACCTCGCCGAGGAACTCCGTCGCCGGGCCCGCGAACTCGGGATCGCCGACCACGTGGTGTTCCCCGGTTTCGTGGCCGACGCGGACCTGCCCGAGCTGTACCGGGCCGCGGACCTCTTCGTGCTGCCCACCCTGGAGATGGAGGGTTTCGGCATCGTCACCGTCGAGGCCTTCGCCAGCGGGGTCCCCGTCGTGGCGACCCCCGTCGGGGCGAACCCGGAGGTCGCGGGTTCGCTGGACCCCCGCACGATCGCCGCGTCCACCGGACCCGTGGACCTCGCCGCGGCGGTGCTGCGGGGTCTGGAACTCCGGGCGGAACTCGCCCCGCGGGCGCGGGCGCACGTCGAACGGAACTACTCGCCCGCTGCCGTCGGGGAACTCGTGGAGGCGGCGCTCGAGAGCGTCGCGCGCTCCGCAGGAACCGGGCCGGCCCGGCGGGGTCGCCGGAGGTGATCCGGTCGAGGGCGACCGGTGGGCAGCGGCCGGTGGACCAGGAGCTGCTGGACCGTTCGACCGTGGAACGCCTGTGCGCCGCCGCCCTGGGGCGAGCGGTGCACGTGGGGAACGTGGAGCGCCTCCGTGGTGGCACCAAGAAGGGCGTCTTCCGGGTCACCACGACCACCGGGACCTCGGTCGTGCTCTACGTCTGGCACGAGGACGAGGACTGGTGGAGCACCTCGACGGACCCGGCGGCCGACGTCGAGCCGTTCACCCCGGCGAACGGGGTGACCCTGTTGACCAGCGCCTACGAGCACCTGACCGCCATCGACGTGCGTGTTCCTGCAGTGCTGCACGCCGAGCACCGCGGCACGGACCTGCCCGCGGACTGCGCCGTCGTCGAGGACGTCACCGGTCACTCCCTGGAGAAGGTGCTCGACAACGATTCAGCCTCGGCGACTCCGGTCCTGGGCGAACTCAGAGGCTTCCTGCTGCGCATGGCCGCCACCACGAGCAGCCACTACGGCAAGGTCGCCGACGGGCGCGGTGGAGAGCCGGTGGCTGGTGCTGGGACCGTCCCGTTCCACGAGGTGGTGCTGCAGCGGGCACTGCGCCACCTGGTGGCCGCCGCTGTCCGTGAGCCGCGCCTGGCCGCAGCAGCCGAGCGGGTCGAGGACTCGCTGCACCGACGCGCCGCGGCCGTCGGGCCCCGTGAGGGGTCCACCCACAGCCTC
This sequence comes from Kineococcus sp. GCM10028916, assembly GCF_042674865.1. NCBI lineage: Bacteria > Bacillati > Actinomycetota > Actinomycetes > Kineosporiales > Kineosporiaceae > Kineococcus > Kineococcus sp. GCM10028916. Next base: position 564,206 of record NZ_JBHTFM010000003.1, read on the forward strand.
GTCCACGGCGAGCTCGGCCCGGACCACGTCCTCGTCGACGCCACGGGCCGGCCGGTGCTCATCGACCTGGAGGGCTTGATGTGGGCCGACGTGGAGTGGGAGCACGCGTTCCTGGAGATGCGGTTCCACGAGCACTACGAGGCGTTGCGCATCCCGGACCTGGACGGGGAACGGCTGCAGCTGTACCGGTTGGCGCTGCACCTGTCGCTGGTCGAGGGTCCGCTGCGACTCATCGACACCGGGTTCCCCGACGTGGAGTTCATGGCCGGGATCGCCGAGCACAACCTCGGTCGGGTGCTCTCGACGACAGCGGGATGACCGTGCGCCGTCCGGGCTTCGAGTCGTCGTCGTCTCCGGGTCCCTGATGGTGCTCTCGTCGATCGCCGGTCTGACCTTCCTGCGGTCTGACCTGACAACCCGCACCCAGGTCCTCGAGGTCGTCGAGCTGGTGTGCGGTGGCCTGCTGGCCGGGGTGAGTGGCTGGCGTCTGCGAGCCGCCCGTACGCGGTGAGGCTCGGTGATCCTCTGCACTTCGACGTCCGAGGTCGCCGGCCACCAGCGCGCAGGGCCGCACAGTGCTGAGCGGCCGGGATCTGTACGCATCGGACCCTGGTGGGCGGCGCCACGTCGCTCTTCCGGTACTCGATCGTCCGGTGGGTGAGGCAAGGTTGCCGTCATGACCGACGCAGGACTGCTCAAGGACGCCGAAACCGAACTCAAGAAGGCGAAGAACAGCTCGACGCACGCTGACCCGGAGAAGCTCTCGAGCCTGGCCGTCCAGGTCGAGTCCCTCGACCCCGAGCTCGCCGGCCGGCTCCGGGTCTCCGCCCAGCAGGTCAGGGCCCTCCACGCGAAGCACCAACGCGAGCAGAGCCGGGTGCTCAAGCCGAAGTTCCGGGCCGGGGGGCTCGACCGCTTCTGACGTCGTCGTGCGAAGGGTCCGCCTCGCGTGGGAGGCGAACCCTTCGCACGTCGTGCTCTCGTCGGTGGCGGGTGCAGATCACGACGTCTTCCCGACCGCTCTGGCGGCGCGACCGTCCGGCGCAACGGGGTCGGGGAGGTCCGGTCAGCTGCAGTCGTGCGGGGCGTCGGCCGCCAGGTCCTGCAGGGTCGCCAGGTTCGCGGCGTCGGTCGCGCTGGAACCGGCCGTCGTGGCGTCCGGGACGGCGATCCCGGTGCGGACGAGTTCCGCGTTGACGTCGATCCCGTCGTCGGTGCGGTACCAGCCCGCGCCCGCGACGTCGACGCGCTGGCCCATCGGCAGGTACGACATCAGGTCGCGCACGTAGGCGTCGCGGCACCCCTCGGCGGGCAGGACCCCCGCCAGCGGGGTCGGGTGCGAGCCGTCGGCGCCGGCCACCACGGGCACCGGGCCGGCCGCCCAGGCGACGACGACCTCGGCCGCCGCGGTGCGGGTCGTCGCGGTCGGCGTCGGGGTGGGGAGCGACGTCGAAGCGGTCGCGGTACCCGTTCCGCGGACCCCCTCCTGGAAGGCCCGCTGGACGACGACGGGGTTGGGGTCGGTGTCGGGACGTTCGTGCTCCCAGACGCCCAGCGCGGTCAGGGGCAGCAGGACGGCGAGCGCGCCGACGACGAGCTTGCGCCGGGAGACGGGGGCGGAGGCGTCGGCCGCCCCGGGGGAGAGGAAGTCGTGCGGTTCGTCCTCGACCGTGTGCTCCGGCTGCCACGGGGTGTCCCAGCGCGCGAGCTCGCCACGCTCCCCGAGGTCGACGCGCAGCGCGCTGCCCCGGGCGGAGTAGCGGACGTCGAGCGAGACGACGTGCCAGGGCGGGCCGGGCGCGCGGTGCACCGCGACGACGACGGCCCGACCGCCGTGGTGGGCGGGGTTCGTCGTGCCCCGCACCTTCACGAAGTCCCCGGGGCGCAGCTCCTCGGACTCGGGTGCACGCACGTCCCCTCCATCGGCCGCGGGGTGGCCCTCATGAGCGCGGGCCCCGGGCGTGGACGTCCGCGACCACCTGCAGCCACCACTCCCGCCGCCGGACGACGGCCGTCCAGGTGAAGCGCAGGACGACGAAGCCCTGGCGGGTGAGTTCGGCGTCACGGCGGCGGTCCTCGGCGAACTGCACGGGGTCGTCGTGGGTGCGGCGGCCGTCGAGTTCGACCACCAGCCAGCCGTCGACGAGGAAGTCGACCCGTCCTGCGGGGTCGAGCACCACCTGGGTCTGCAGGGAGTACCCGGCCTCCAGCAGGTCGTAGCGCCCGATCGACTCCAGCGGGGAGCCGGACTTCTCGTCCGCCATGGCCAGCAGCTTCCGGCGGTCGTCGTTGCGGTTCATCCCCTTCGCGGCGAGGTTCAGGTCCTCCCAGGAGACGCGGCCCGCGGCGAGGGCGGCGTCGAGGGGGACCAGGGCGGTGCGACGCGGCAGGCAGCGCAGGCAGTCGAGGACGGTGGTGAGGACATCGGTGCAGCCGTCGAGGTCGGTGACGTCGCGGCGGTGCACCAGGGCTGCGCGCCAGACCGTCGTCGAGCCGCGGCCGGCGGTCACGTGCGGAACCGGCGGCGCATCGACCACGGCGAGGCCGAGTGCCGTCGCGGCGGTGTGGCAGGAGCGGACGCCCCGGACGGCAGCGGCAGCGAGCACGTCGGCCGGGCACCCCGGGAGGGCGTAGAGCCCGGGCAGCGGACGGCGCAGCACCCCTCGGCGGACCGCGGTGCGGAGTCGATCCGCGGTGGTCAGGTGGCGCAGCCGGTCCCAGCGCGCAGCACCCCCGCAGCGGCCCACCGCCGCGTCCGCATCCACCGCTCAAGGGTGGACGATCCGGGGCTCGACGGCGGGGGCCCTGTGGACAAGTCGTTGGCCCGCAGCGGTTCTGCAGCCATCGGCCGACACGCCGTCGGAGCGGGGGTCCCGCGCGGCGTGTCGGCCGATGACTGCAGAACCACCGTGGGGTCAGTCGTTACGGGCGTTGTAGACGGTCGCGCCGGTGGCGCTGACGTGGGCGGCGTAGTCGCGGTAGACGGCCAGCGCCTCCTCGCGGAGCACGTCGGAGACGACGGCGATGCCGCGGGCCTCGAACTGCTCGGCCCAGTCGTCGCGGACGGGGCCCTCGTCGAAACCGCTGATCTCCTCCAGCTCCGGGCCGGAACCGGCGACGACGAGGGTGCGGACCCCGGACCAGAGGGTCGCTCCGTAGCACTGGGCGCAGGGACGCCAGTTCACGACGAGCTCGCGACGGGCACCGTCGGCGCCGAGGTCCCACGACCCGGTGCGGGCCTGGGCCAGGCCGAGGGCGGTGACCTCGGCGTGCCCGGAGGAGATCCCGGTGGAGAGGACGACGTTGACGCCCACGGAGACGATCTCCCCGGTGGTGGAGTCGGCCACCACGGCGGCGAAGGGGCCGCCGTTGCCCTCGCGGAAGTTGCGGGCGGCGAGGCGGTGCACGAGGGCCATCCGGTCCTCGCGGGTCGCCAGGGCGTCGGGGACGTCGGCGAGTTCGTCGTCGACCCAGGCGGGGAGGGCGATGGTGAAGGAGTGGCTGAGGGCCGAGGTGTCCATGGGGGGAGGATCCCAGTGCGGCTATCCGGGTGGTAGCCGGTCCCGCTGCTCCAGCGCCGCGGCGCGAGGGTCGATGAGGGGATCAGCGGTCACCGTCGGGGTGACCGGCCGCACCAGGGGAGACGCCTGCATGTCCACGATCGACGAAACCCCGGACACCGCCGTCCGCGGCGCGCAGACCGTCGCGCCCGTCCAGGCCTCCGCGCTGCTCTTCGCCGCGTCGATCCTCGGTGAGGCGAGCTACACCCCCGACCAGGAGCTCAAGGGCACGCTGAGCAGCCCCGCCCGCGTGCACGAGGAGGAGGTCGTCGAGGCCCCCGTCCCGGCCGCGGCCCCCGAGCCCGTCGTCGCGGAGCCCGCCCCGGTCGTGGAGGCCCCCCGCAGCGCGGGCGTCGTCCCGCCGGTGCGCGTCGAGGCCCCCGCGGCACCGGTCGCCGCGCCCGTCGTCGAGCCGGTCAGGAAGGGCTTCTTCGCCCGCCTGATCGACAAGCTGCTCGGACGCTAGGCCAGCGCGGAGTCGGCGAGCGCGCTGCGCGGCACTCCGTCCGCGGGGAGCAGCACGGTGCGGTCGGCGCTGCGGGTGGCGAAGCGTCCGTGCAGGACGAGGCGGTCGCGGGTGGTGGGGCGCCCGGTGCGGTGCAGGCCGCGGGGGTCGAAGAAGACCACCGTGCCCGCGCCCCCGTGCAGCACGACGTGGGCGGCGTCGCCGAACTCCCGCAGCAGGTCGGGGTCCTCGAGGCGGTGCCCGCTGCGTTCGAGGTGACGGACCCGCCGGGCGCCGCGCCGGCGGTGGGAGGCCCGCACGTAGTGCAGCGGGCCGGTGCCCTCGTCCACGCCCGTCAGGTGCAGGGCGACCTCGAGCGAGGGGCCGGCGGCGGTCCGCGCCCAGTCGGTGGGCCGGACCGGTGCCGCGGCCAGGGTGAGCAGGCCGTTCATGTCCAGGACGCGCACGTCGCGACGGCAGTAGGCGCCGGCGACCCCGGCGACCTGGGAGTGGCGCAGGAAGCGCGTGTAGGGGTCCTCGGGGTCCACGGGCGGGTGGGCGCCGAGGAGTTCGACGGCGTGCGGGTCGTGCAGCGGTCCGGCCCAGCCGGTGGGTTCGCCACCGGCGACGAGGCGACGGCGGCGCACGATGTCGGCGGACTGGTCGGCGATGAGGTCGTCGGTGCGCGAGAGGACGTCCTCGAGCAGGGCGGCGCTGCCGAGGAGGGCCTCGACGCTGGTGCTGGCGACGCCGTCGCGCTCCAGGTCGGCCACGACCCGCCGCGCCTCCGGGGACAGGGTCCGCGGTTCTCCTCGCCTGCGCACGTGCCTCCCTCGTCGCTGCTCCTGCGGCACCGTAGTGCTGTCTCACCGTGGGACGCTAGTGACACTCCGTGAGGGATGCCGTCCCGCCACCGCGCGGACGACCGTTGCCCGGGGGAAGCTTCGGCCGTGGCGGAAGAAACCAAGGGGACCGTGCTGGTCGCCCTGCTCGCAAACGTCGGCGTCGGCATCGCGAAGGGCATCGGTGGGGCGGTCACCGGCTCCAGCGCGCTGCTCGCCGAGGCCGCCCACTCGATCGCGGACACGATGAACGAGGCGTTCCTGCTGCTCTCGCTCAGCCGGGCCGACCGACCCGCCGACCGGACCCACCCCTTCGGCTACGGCAAGGAACGGTTCTTCTGGTCCCTCATCGCCGCCGTCGGGATCTTCCTGTCCGGAGCGGTGTTCTCGGTCTACGAGGGGATCTCCTCGCTCACCGGCGAAGCCGAACCGATGTCGACGCAGCACTTCATCGTGATCTACGTGATCCTCGGCATCTCGATCGTGCTCGAGGGGGGTTCGCTGCTGAAGGCGCTGCGGCAGGTCTCGCGCGAGGCCTCGACCGCGCAGCGGCGGGTCCTGACCTACGTCGTCCGCTCACCGGACCCGACGGTGAAGACCGTCGCCAGCGAGGACAGCATCGCCGTCCTCGGCGTCCTGGTGGCGCTCGCGGGGACGATCCTGCACCAGGTCACCGGCTCGAACGTCTACGACGCGATCAGTTCGATCGTCATCGGTGCGCTGCTCGGGGTCGTGGCGTTCCTGCTGGGACGCGACACCAAGGAACTCCTCATCGGTGAGGCCGCCGACCCGGCGGTGCGCGTCGCGGTGGTCCGGGTCCTCGGCGCCGAAGCGGGGATCGTGCGGATCCAGGAGGTCCTCACGATGCAGCTCGGGCCGAGCGGTGTCCTGGTCGCCGCCCGCGTCCAGTTCGGTGAGGAACTCACCTCGCGCGCCATCGAGGAGCTCTGCACCCGCGCCGAGGAGGAGATGCGCCGGCGGGTTCCCACGATCACCCAGGTGTTCCTCGACCCCAGCCGGGTGACGGCGTCCGCGGACGCCGCGGCCCGGGAACGTCTCGCCGTCACCGAACGCGAGGCGGCGGACCTCCTCGACCCCGACGCCGCCGTCCAGCCCCTGCCGCAGGCCCGCACCCGGACGGGTCGCACCCTGCGGAAGTGAGTTCCCGCTCACCGGCACCCCCGGACACCGGGGCCGCAGGTGGTGGGAGGGTGGGGCGTCGAGCGTTCCAGGAGGTGGGGTCGTGGCGCGGGATCCGTCCGGGACGGTGATCACGCGTCCGTGGTGGCGTCGCCTCGTCGATCGCCTGCCCGGACGCTGGCTGGTCGGCGCCCCGGCCGTCGTCGCCGGTCGCGCGGTGCTGGCCGTCACCGGTCTGCTCGTGCTCCTGACCGTCCCGCTGCTCGTGCCGACGGCCGCGGACTGGACGGTCGTGCTGGCCGTCGCGGCCGCCGACGCGGCCCTGCTGGTGGCCAGCCTCGCGGTGCCGTGGGGGCGGCTCGGCCGTTACGGTCCCGTCCTCTTCCCCCTGGTGCAGATGCTGGGTCTGGCCGTCGTCGGCGTGAGCACCGAACGCGTCGACGGCGCCTACGTCCCGCTCTTCGTCCTCGACTTCGTCTTCGCCGGCCTCTTCCTGCCGCCGCGGAGCGCCTACTGGCTGCTGCCCGCCGCGCTCCCGCTCTACCTGCTCACCTCGGAGCAGCTCAGCGCCCAGGTCGCCGTGCGGACGGTGGTCATGGCCTGCGTGTGGGTCCTCGTGGCCGAACTGCTCGCCTCGATGAGCCGCCGCCAGCGGGCGGCCTCCGACCGGCTGGAACGCGACGCGCGGACCGATCCCCTCACCACCATCGGCAACCGGCGCGACCTCGAGGACCGGATGGCCCTGCTCGTCCCCGGGGACAGCGTCGTCGTCTGCGACCTCGACCACTTCAAGCAGCTCAACGACACCCGGGGTCACACGTTCGGCGACCAGGTGCTGCGGGAGTTCGGCGCGATGCTGACCACGGGGCTCCGGCGCGGTGACTACGCCGCCCGCTTCGGTGGCGAGGAGTTCGTCCTCCTGCTGCACGGCAGCGGGACCGACGTCGCGATCGACGTCGTCGAACGACTGCGCGGCTCCTGGCGCGAACTCGGCGGGGCCGCGACGTTCTCGGCGGGCTGCGCGACGCTGGACGCGGACACCGGCGCCCAGCAGGCCCTCGTCGCGGCCGACGCCGCCGTGTACGCGGCGAAGGCCGCCGGACGCGACTGCACCCGGAGCGCCGAGGCGGCGCAGGGCTGGGGGCCTAGGGTTGACGCGACCACCGCCGAGGCCCTGTTCGAGGAGTAGCCCCCATGCCCACCACCCCCGCCGTCTTCGTCGGACCGCAGGAGAACCCGCTGCTGGTCGAGGCCGTGGAGCGTGGCGGGGGCACGGTCGTCGCGCTGGCGGACGCCGAGGCCGTCGTCGTCAGCGGCGGGCACGGGGACCTGCCCGAACTGCCCGACTCCGTGACGTGGGTGCAGCTGCCCTCCGCCGGGATCGAGAGCTGGGTCGCCGCGGGCGTCATCGACGCCTCGCGCACCTGGACCTCCGCCGCCGGGGCGTACTCCCACTCCGTCGCCGAGGGGGCCGTCGCGCTGCTGCTCGCCGGGGTCCGCGGGATCGGGCGCGCGGCCCGGCTCTCGACGTGGGACCCGGAGACCCTGGACGGCGTCCAGTCCAGCCTGCGCGGCTCGACCATCGCGATCATCGGCGCCGGCGGCATCGGCACCGCGATGATCCCGGCCTTCGTCGGGCTCGGTGCGGAGGTCATCGCCGTGACCCGCCGCGGTCTCCCCGTGGACGGCGCAGCGCAGACCCTGCCCGCCGACCGCGTCGGCGAGGTCTTCGCCGCCGCCGACCACGTCGTGCTCGCCGCTCCGGCGACCTCCGAGACGAAGGCCCTCGTCGGGGCCGAGCAGCTCGCCGCGCTCGGCCCGCAGGGGTGGCTGGTGAACATCGCCCGCGGTTCGCTCGTCGACACCGACGCCCTCGTCGCGGCGCTCGCCGCCGGCACCATCGCCGGGGCCGCCCTCGACGTGACCGACCCGGAACCGCTGCCTGACGGCCACCCGCTGTGGACCGAACCCCGCTGCATCATCACCCCGCACTCGACCAACCCGAGCGTGCTGCGGGTCGGCGCGCTGGCCGAGCGGGTCACCGAGAACGTCCGTCGTTTCGCCGCCGGTGAGGAACTGCTGGGTCTGGTCGACCCCGAGCGCGGTTACTGACCCCTCCGACGTGCGGGGTGCCACCCCGCACGTCACGGTGGTCCCGTGCAGACGTTCCTCCCCTACGCCGACTTCGCCCGGTCCGCGGCCGTCCTCGACGGTCCGCGGCTGGGCAAGCAGCGCGTGGAGACGCTGCAGGTCCTGCGCGCCCTCGAACTGCCCGACTACGGCTGGGTGAACCACCCGGCGGTGCGGATGTGGCGGGGGTGCACCCCGGCCCTGGTCGCCTACGGCCTCGCGGTCGTCGACGCGTGGACCGCCACCGGCCGCGCCGACACCACCGCAGCGCAGATCGCGGAGTTCGCCCCCGAGGTCGTGGGTCGCCCGCAGTCCGCGCTCGCCGACCTGATGCCGCCCTGGCTGGGCGACGAGGACCTGCACCGCAGCCACCGTTCCGCGTTGCTGCGCAAGGACCCCGGGTTCTACCGGCCCCTCTTCGGCGACGAACCCGAGATGCCCTACGTGTGGCCGGACCCGCCCTCGTCGGCCCCGCCGGTCCGCCCCGCCGGGCGGCTGGTGTGGATCGTGCGCGGAGCGCCCGCGGTCGTGGGGGAGTTCCTCACCGACGGCGTCGTGGGCCTCGGCGTGGACTCCGGCATCGACGTCGACGTGCGCGGTGCCGCGGCGGGCGCGTCCCTGCGCGACCTGCTCCGGGAGGTCGCCCCCGGGAGACGACCGGGCAAGGCGCTGCGGGTCCTCGACACCTTCGTCCACGAACTCGACCCCGGGACCGAGGTGGCCCTGCCCATCGAGGGCGACCAGGCGCTGCTGCTCGGCGAGGTCGTCGGCGAGTACGAGTTCGACGCCCGCAAGGGGGTTCTCGCACGCCACCGCCGGAAGGTCCGCTGGGGTGGCCGGGCCGCCCGCCGCGACGTCGAACCCCCTGCCCTGCTGCAGGATCCCCGCCCCTTGTTCAGTGTTCCGCTCGCCGCCTGAGGAGACCCCTTGTCCGACACCGCCCTGCTCGACGTCGACGGCACGCTCGTCGACACCAACTACCAGCACGCCCTCGCGTGGTTCCGCGCCTTCCGGCGCTTCGACCTCACGTTGCCGGTCTGGCGGATCCACCGCGCCGTCGGGATGGGCGGCGACCAGCTCGTCCCCGCCGTGGCCGGGGCGGAGTTCGAGGACGCCCACGGGGACGCCGCACGGGACGCCTGGACCGAGGAGTTCGAGCCGATGTTCGGCGAGGTCCAACCCTTCGACGGCGCTCGTGACCTCCTGGTGGAGCTGCGGCGGCGGGGCTGGAAGGTCGTCCTCGCCTCCTCCGGGCAACAGGACCAGGTGGAGGGCTACCTCGACCTGATGGGGGCCCGGGACCTCGTCGACGGCTGGACCACCTCGCAGGACGCCGAGAGCACCAAACCCGCCCCCGACCTCTTCCACGCTGCGCTGCAGCGGGTCGGGGGTTCCTCGGGGGTCGTCCTCGGGGACTCGACGTGGGACTTCGAGGCGGCGGGGAACGCGGGGATGACCGCGGTCGCCGTCCGGACGGGGGGTTTCTCCACCGAGGAACTGACGACGGCCGGTGCGGTCGCGGTGTTCGACTCGCTGCCGGACCTGCTGGAGGGCCTGGACGGGACGCCGTTGTCCCGCCCCTCCTGATCAGCTCTGGTGGTCAGTGCAGGGTGCGGGTCCGGCGGGGGATCGTGACCGTCGCGGTCGGCGCCGAGGCCGTCACGCTCGCCTTCGCCGCGGCGACGGCCGCGCCGACGTCCAGCATCCCGGTGCCGTAGCCGCCGTCCCAGGACTCGGGGGTGGCGGTGGTCCGCAGGACGTCCTCGACCTGCGCGACGCTGGCCCGGGGCGCGACGGAGCGGACCAGGGCCGCGGCGGCGGAGACCTGGGGGGCCGAGAAGGACGTCCCGGAGGCGGAGGCGTACACGTACCGGCCGGAACTCAGGGGTTTCCCGACGGGGATCTTGTCGCCGGGGGCGCTGAGGTCGACGAGGGTGTTGTGCTGGGCCCAGGGGGCGGGGGTCCCGCTGCTGGTGGACGCCGAGACGGAGATGACGCCGGGGTAGGAGGCGGGGTACTCCAGCGGGTTCCCGGTGTCGCCGGAGTTCCCGGCGGAGGCGACCACGACGACACCCTTGCCGATCGCGTAGGCCACGGCGGCGGCGGTGGTGCTGTTGTAGTCCTCCCCACCCAGCGACAGGTTGACGACGTCGGCGCCCTGGTCGACGGCCGCGGTGATGCCCTCGACGACGGCGTCGCTCGCGCAGCCCTGGGGTTCGCAGACCCGGATCGCGAGGATCTTCACGTCGGGCGCGACCCCCGCTGCGCCGTAGGCGTTCTGGTAGGCGCCGGCGATGACGGTCGAGACCTCGGTGCCGTGTTCGCCGATGTCGGTGCCGCCCGCGAAGTTCCCGCCGTCGATCACCCGGCCGGCGATGTCGGGCTGGTTCGCGTCGACACCGGAGTCGAGCACGGCGACGGTGAGCCCGGTGCCCCGGGTGGTGGGCCACGCGTCGTAGGCGTGGATCGAGCCCAGGTGGTAGGCGTAGGACAGGTACGGGTCGGTCGCCTTCAGGGTGCGGCCCGTCAGGGGTGTGGCGCCCGTGGGCGCCAGCGCGTAGCTGGTGCGCACCTGGGCGGCGGACACCGCGGGGTCGGCCTCCATCGTCGCCGCCAGCCGCTGGGCGGCGGCGGGGTCGGTGGCGGTCCGGGTCTCCAGCTGGGGTCGTCCGTCCACCCAGCGCAGCGCGTCGACCTGGACCCCGGGACCGTCGGCCGGCGTGATCTCCACGGCGTGCGCGGCGGAGCCCGGCACCAGGGTCAGCGCGAGCAGCGCGGAGGCGACGGTGGCGGTGCGGAGGAACTGGGGCAACGGGACTCCCTGGGTCGGGGCGAGACTCCCCGTGCATCGACGGTCTCACACGGTCGCTTGAGACGGGTGGGTCCGCCTCGACCCGGATGGCCGTACGGCTCGGCCGGGCGTGTTCCGGCCACCGCTTCCTGGTCACCGTTCGGTTGCACCGGAGTGAAGTGCTTGCCGGAACGGCGGTGCGTCGACTAACTTCCGATACGCATCGACGAAGCGCATCGACGAGGACGTCGGAGTTCGTCTCACGGGGTGGGAGGGTGGCGTGGCCCGAGTTCCGACGAGCAAGGACGTGGCGAAGGTCGCCGGCGTCTCCCAGAGCACCGTCTCCTACGTGATGAGCGGAAAGCGTCCGATCTCCGAGAAGACCCGGCGTCTGGTCGAGGACGCCATGGAGCAGTTGCTGTACCAACCGCACGCCGGTGCCCGTGCCCTGGCGAGCCAGCGCACGAACATCATCGCGATCGTCCACCCGGTCCTCTCCAACCTCGGGGTCGGCGGGATCATGGCGTTCATCGACGAGATCGCGACGCAGGCCCGTCGCCGGGACTACGACGTGCTGCTCGTGACCGCCGCCGAGGGCAAGGAGAGCCTGCGCCGGGTCGCCGGGCGCGCCCTGGCCGACGCCATGGTCGTGATGGAGGTCAAGGCCGAGGACGAACGGGCCGAGGTCTCGCGCGGGATCGCCCAGCCGAGCCTGTTCATCGGCTACCCGGACGAGGCCCTGGACGAGCACAGCACGTTGCACTGCATCGACTTCGACTTCGCCGGCGGTGCGGAACTCCTGGTCGGTGAACTCATCGGCACCGGAGTGCGTGAGATCGTCGTGCTCGGCTGGGGCCCGGAGGTCGTGGCCCGCGGGGTGAACTACGTCCCGCGGTTCCGCCGCCGGGCCGAGGCCACCGCGGCCGCGGCCGGAGTTCCGTTGCGCTGGGTCGAGGTCCCGCGCGACTCGGTCGCCATCAGCGCGGCGCTCGACGACCTGCTGGGTTCGGGGTCCGTCCCCGGGTTGCTGCTCGCGGACGGCGTCCCCGAAACCCTCGGTGCCCTGCTCGACCGCGGTCTGCGGCCGGGTCGGGACGTCGACGTCGTGGCGTTGTGCACCGACGCGGAGGCGGAGGCGCAGGCCGTGCCCCTGACCGCCGTCTCCCAACAACCCCGGGACGTCTCCCGGCGTGCCGTCGAGTGGTTGTTCCAGCTGCTCGACGATCCTTCGGCACCCGGCGAGGTCCGCCTGGTCCCGGCCCACCTGACCCGACGACAGTCCGTGCGTCCCCAGCACTGACATCCCCCACGGTTCGGCCACCCGGCCGATCCACACCCATCGTCGATACGCATCGACGAGTACCGCCCACGACGTCGTGGGCACGAGGAGAGGAACGACATGGCTCGACGAGGATCCATGGGACGCACCCGCGCGATCGCTGCGCTGGCGGCCCTCCCGCTGCTGCTCGCGGCCTGCGGCGGCGGCGGTGGGAGTGCGACGAAGTCGGACTCCGGCACGCTGCGCGTCCTGGACTACTACAACTCCGACCCCAACAAGACGTTGTGGGGCACGGCGCTCACCGACTGCGGCACCAAGGTCGGCATGAAGATCGAGCGGGAATCCGTCCCCGGCGAGACCCTCATCCAGAAGGTGCTGCAGCAGAGTTCGTCCAAGACGCTGCCCGACGTCCTCATGCTCGACAACCCCGACGTGCAGCAGATCGCCGCCTCGGGTGCGCTGGCCCCGCTGGACGACCTGGGCGTCGACCCCTCCGGGGTCGCCGACGGCGTCATCAAGGCCTCGACCTACCAGGGCAAGCTCTACGCCCTGCAGCCCGTCACCAACACCATCGCGCTCTTCTACAACAAGAAGATCCTCGAGGCCGCGGGCATCACGCCCCCCACCACCTGGGACGAGCTCAAGACCGACGCGAAGGCGCTGACCGCCGGCAGCCAGTACGGGTTCGCGATGTCCAACGTCAACACCTACGAGGGCACCTGGCAGTTCCTGCCCTTCATGTGGTCCAACGGCGGGGACGAGAAGGACATCAACACCCCGCAGACCGCCGCCGCCCTGCAGCTGGTCAAGGACCTCCTCGACCAGGGGTCGCTCTCGCAGTCCACCGTCACCTGGACCCAGGCCGACGTCGCCGACCAGTTCTCCGCCGGCAACGCCGCCATGATGATCAACGGCCCGTGGAACTTCGGGACCCTGGACAAGGTCGAGGGCCTCGAGTACGGCATCGTCCCGATCCCCGCTCCCACCGCCGGCGGCACCGTCGTCTCGCCGTTCGGTGGCGAGGCCTGGGCCGCACCGGAGACCGGTGACAAGGACAAGCAGAAGAAGGCCGCGGAACTCATCCAGTGCCTGAACAGCGACGAGAACGAGGTCACGATCTCGGCCGGCACCGGGACCGTCCCCACCAAGCCGGAACTCTCCAGCCAGGTCGTCGCGAAGAACCCGAACCTCGAGGCGTTCGCCACGCAGGTCCCGGACCTGCGCGCCCGCACCGGTGAGCTCGGTGAGGGCTGGCCCAAGGCCGCCACGAAGATCTACACCGCGGTGCAGAACGCGCTCGTCGGGGGCATGACCCCCGAGGCCGCGCTGGCGCAGGCCCAGAATGGCTGAGGTCTCGGCCCCAGGTCGTTCCGCCGGCGGGGCCACGGCCCCGTCGGCGGGTGCGGCCCCGAGGAAGGGCCCGTCGCAGAAGCTGACGACGCGTCTCGTGCAGATCGCGTTCATCGTCCCCGCGGTCGTCTACCTCGTCCTGTTCTTCGGCTTCCCCGTCGTCAAGAACGTCGTCATGGGTTTCCAGGCCTACACGACCAAGACGTTCTTCACCGGTGAGGCCCCCTGGGTCGGGCTGGAGAACTACCGCAACGTCATCGGCGACGCGATCTTCTCCCGCTCCGTCGTGAACACCCTGCTCTTCACCGCCGGGTCCATCGCCGGGCAGTTCGTCCTCGGACTGGCGATCGCGTTGTTCTTCCACAAGCGGTTCGCGCTGTCGGGGATCCTGCGCTCGCTGATCCTGCTGCCGTGGCTCATCCCGATGATCGCCGGCACCGCGGTGTGGCGCTGGATCCTCGACGCCGACAACGGCGCCCTCAACCGGATCCTCTCCGCCCTGCCCGGCGTGGACGCCTCACCGAACTGGCTGACCTCCACCTCCCTCGCCCTGATCGCCGTGATCGGGGTGAACATCTGGCTCGGCATCCCCTTCAACATGACCATCCTCTACGGCGGCCTGCAGGAGATCCCCGAGGAGCTCTACGAGGCCGGTGCCCTCGACGGCGCCACCGGGTGGCGGGCGTTCCGCCACATCACGTGGCCGTTGCTGCGCCCGGTCGTCACCGTCGTCCTCGTGCTGGGGGTCGTCTACACGCTGAAGGTCCTCGACGTCATCCTCGGGCTCACCAACGGCGGCCCGGCGAACTCCACCCAGACGATCTCCACGCTCTCCTACGACATGTCGTTCCGTCAGTTCGACTTCGGGGCGGGCGCGGCGCTGGGCAACATCCTCATCGTCATCTCCCTGATCTTCGCCGTGGTCTACCTGCGGCTCAACCGGAAGGCGGTGGACGAGTGAGCGCGGTCATCTCCACCCAGGTCAGCGCGACGGAGGTCCGGGCGGAGGGCAAGGCCCCCCGTCGCCCGGTGTACACGGTCGTCGGCATCCTCATCCTGGCGTTCATGCTGTTCCCGCTGTACTGGATGGTCAACGTGTCGCTGCAGCCGGCCGGGAACGCCGTCGCGACCCCGTGGCTGCCGTTCGACTTCTCGCTGCGCGGCTACACCACGGCGATCTCCGAACAGGGCCACAACCTCGTCACCTCCCTGGTCATCAGCCTCGGCTCGGTCGTGTTCAGCCTCCTCATCGCGACCCCCGCGGCCTACGCCATGGCCCACTTCAAGTTCGGCCGCTGGGCGACGGTCATCCTCTTCGGGATCCTCGTCACCCAGATGGTGCCCGGCATCGTCGTCGCCAACGCGCTCTACAGCGCCTACACCGACCTCGGCCTGCTCAACACGACGGGTGGGCTGATCCTCGCCGACTCCGCCGCCGGGATCCCGTTCTCGATCATCCTCATGCGGGCGTTCATGGGGTCCATCCCGGCCTCGGTCATCGAGGCCGCCTACGTGGACGGCGCCGGGCCGGTCCGGGCGTTCTTCTCCATCGTGCTGCCGATGAGCCGCAACGCGCTCATCACCGCCGGCCTGTTCACGTTCCTCTTCGCCTGGGGCGACTTCCTCTTCGCCCTGACCCTCACCACGACCGCCGACGTGCGCCCGATCACCCTCGGCCTGTACACCTACGTCGGGAGCTTCGTGTCCGACTGGTCGCCGATCATGGCGACCGCGGTCCTGTCCTCCCTGCCCGCCATCGCCCTGCTCGTCCTGGCCCAGCGCTACGTCGCCGCCGGGGTCACGGGTGGGGCCGTCAAGTCCTAGGAGTTCCGAATGACCATCAGAGTGACCGTGTGGGGCGAGAACCGCCACGAACAGCTGGAACCCGCGGTGGCGCAGCGCTACCCCACCGGGATGCACGGTGCCGTCGCCGAGGGCATCGAGGCCAACCTCGGCTCCGGCGTGACCGTCCGGACGGCGACCCTGGACCAGCCCGAGCACGGGTTGACCGAGGAGGTCCTGCAGGACACCGACGTCCTCACCTGGTGGGGGCACGCCGCGCACGGCGACGTCTCCGACGAGGTCGTGGAGCGGGTCCACCGTCACGTGCTGGCCGGGATGGGGCTCATCGTCCTGCACTCCGGGCACTGGTCGAAGATCTTCCAGAAGCTCATGGGGACCTCGTGCACCCTGCGCTGGCGCTCCGAGCACGACCGGGAGCTGCTGTGGACGATCGACCCCACGCACCCGATCGCGCAGGGCGTCCCGCATCCGCTGATCATCGAGGAGGACGAGATGTACGGGGAGTTCTTCGACATCCCCGCCCCCGACGAGATCGTCTTCATCTCCTCCTTCACCGGCGGTGAGGTCTTCCGGTCGGGCATCACGTTCAAGCGCGGGTTCGGGAAGATCTTCTACTTCCGTCCCGGTGACCAGGACTTCCCCACGTACTTCCACGAGGGGGTCCGCAAGGTGATCTCCAACGCGGTCGAGTGGGCCGTCACGGTCCGCCCCGAGCGGACGGATCCGGTGCTGCTGCGCTACGACATCGAGGACTTCTACAACGGCCAGGGCTACCAGGGCGCCCTCGACCCGGAGAAGCAGCAGTGACCGCCCCGCTCCGCGTCGTCCTCGTCGGGGCCGGCGGCATGGGCAAGGCGTGGCTGGCGACGATCCTCGCCGACCCGGCCGTCGAACTGGCCGGGGTCGTCGACCTCGACCTCGACGCCGCGTCCGCCGCCCTGGTCGCGGCCGGGGTCCCGGACGTCGCGACGGGCCGCGACGCCGTCGAAGTGGCGCAGCGGACCGGCGCGCAGGCGATCGTCAACGTGACGGTGCCGCAGGCGCACCACCCCGTCACGACGGCCGCGCTGTTCGCGGGGTTCCCGGTGCTGGGGGAGAAGCCCGTCGCCTCGACCGTCGCCCAGGGGTTGTCGCTCGCGGCGGCCTCGGAGGTCTCCGGGGTGCCGTTCCTGGTGTCGCAGTCGCGGCGCTACAACGTCCACGTCGAGGAGTTCCGCGCGCAGGCCGCCGTGCTCGGCGACCTGGGGTCGCTGTCGACGGAGTTCTTCAAGGCGCCGCACTTCGGCGGCTTCCGCGAGGAGATGGCCCAGCCGCTGCTCGTCGACATGGCGATCCACCAGTTCGACCTCGCGCGCTACCTGTTGCGGGCCGAACCCGTCTCCGTCTACTGCGAGTCCTGGAACCCGTCGTGGTCCTGGTACTCCGGGGACGCCTCGGCCGCGGCCGTCTTCGAGATGTCGAACGGCTCCCGCTACACCTTCACCGGCTCGTGGTGCGCGCCCGGCCAGGAGACCTCGTGGAACGGGGCCTGGCGGCTCTCCGGCGCGAACGGCACGGCGTCGTGGAACGGCGACGACGTGCCCGTCCTCGACGCGCCCGGCTCGCCCGCGGCGTTCACCGACCCCGGGAAGGAGATCGCCGGGTCCCTCGCGGCGTTCACCGCCTTCCTGCAGGACGGGACGCCGTTCTCCGGTGAGGTGCACGACAACGTCCTGAGCCTGGCCATGGTCGAGGCGGCGGTCGAGTCCGCCGCCTCGGGCACCCGGGTGCTGGTGGACGACGTGCTGCAGCGCGCCTACGAGCAGGCCCTCGCCGACGAGCAGCGCGCCGACGTCGCGGCGGCCCTGAAGGGCTGGACCTCCGTCCGCGAGGCCCTGACCCGCTGACCCCACCCCCTCCGACGCGTGATCCCGCGGGGATTCCCCGCGGGATCGCGCGTCGGAGGGGTGTGCCGCGGGTGTGGACCGGTCAGTACGATCCAGCCCAGAACGTTCGACGACGATGTCCTGGAGGAAGTCCTCGCATGTCCACCGATCGACCGGAGTTCGGGGTCGCCGTCATCGGCCACTCCTTCATGGGGGCCGTCCACTCCCACGCCTGGCGCAGCGTCGACCACGTCGGCACCCCGCGCTGGCGCACCAAGCGCCTCGCGCTGGCCGGGCGTGACCTCGGCCGCGCCCAGGCCGCCGCCGAGCAGTTCGGCTGGGACGAGGGCGTCGCCGACTGGCGCGAGGTCATCGCGCGCGACGACGTCCAGGTCGTCGACATCCTGACCCCCGGCGACTCCCACGCCGAGATCGCCATCGCCGCGCTGCAGGCCGGCAAGCACGTCATCTGCGAGAAGCCGCTGGCCAAGACGGTCGCCGAGGCGCAGGCCATGACGGAAGCCGCGCAGGCCGCCGCCGCGCAGGGCGTCCGCAGCATGGTGGCGTTCAACTACCGCCAGGTGCCCGCGATCGGGCTCGCCAAGCAGCTCGTCGACTCCGGTCGCCTCGGCGAGGTCCGTCAGGTCCGCGCGGTGTACCTGCAGGACTGGATCGTCGACCCGAGCTTCCCGCTCACCTGGCGCCTGCAGAAGGACCGTTCGGGTGCCGGGGCGCTGGGCGACATCGGCTCGCACATCATCGACGCGGCGCAGTTCATCACCGGCCAGCGCCTCACCGGCGTCTCCGGCACCGTCGAGACCTTCGTCAAGCAGCGTCCGCTGGAGGCCGCCCGCACCGGGTCGAACACCGGCCTGGGCGCCGAGGCCTCCACCGAGTTCGGCGAGGTCACCGTCGACGACGCGGCCGTGTTCTTCGGGCGGGGTGACGGCGGCGCGCTCATGACCTTCGAGGCGACCCGGATGGCGCTGGGCCGCAAGAACGGCATGCGGATCGAGGTGAACGGCTCGAAGGGGTCGATCGCGTTCGACTTCGAGTCCATGAACGAGCTGCACTTCTTCGACGGCACCCTGCCCGACGCGGAGAACGGGTTCCGCCGCATCCTGGCGACCGACCCCGCCCACCCCGGCGTCTCCAACTGGTGGCCGGCCGGGCACGGTCTGGGCTACGACCACCCGTTCGTGCACGAGCTGCAGGAGTTCCTCGGCGCGATCGTCGACGGGCGCGACCCCAGCCCCAGCTTCGCCGACGGGCTGCAGGTCCAGCAGGTGCTGGACGCGGTGCAGCGCAGCGCCGAGAACGACTCCACCTACACGAGCATCTGAGGAGAAGAACATGGCAGAGACGCGTCCGGTGACGTTGTTCACCGGCCAGTGGGCCGACCTCCCCTTCGAGGAGGTCTGCCGCCTCGCCTCGGAGTGGGGCTACGACGGCCTCGAGATCGCGACCTGGGGCGACCACCTCGACGCCACCCGCGGGGCGAAGGACGACGACTACATCGCCGAGAAGAAGGCGGTGCTGGAGAAGTACAACCTCAAGGTGTGGACGATCTCCGCGCACCTGACCGGCCAGGCCGTCTGCGACCTGATCGACCAGCGGCACCAGGACATCGTCTCCGTCGAGGTCTGGGGCGACGGCGACCCCGAGGGCGTGCGTCAACGCGCCGCGGAGTACGTCAAGGACGCGGCGCGCACCGCCGCCAAGCTGGGCGTGAAGACCGTCACCGGGTTCACCGGGTCCTCCATCTGGCACACCGTCGCGATGTTCCCCCCCACCCCCGACTCCATGGTCGAGGCCGGCTACCAGGACTTCGCCGACCGCTGGAACCCGATCCTGGACGTCTTCGACGAGCTCGGGGTGAAGTTCGCCCACGAGGTGCACCCCTCCGAGATCGCCTACGACTACTGGACGACCAAGCGCGCGATGGAGGCGATCGGCCACCGCGAGGCGTTCGGGCTGAACTTCGACCCGTCGCACTTCGTGTGGCAGGACCTCGACCCGATCGGCTTCATCCGGGACTTCTCCGACCGGATCTACCACGTGCACTGCAAGGACTCCCGCAAGCAGCTCGACGGCCGCTCCGGTCGCCTCGGCTCGCACCTGCCGTGGGCGGACTCCCGTCGCGGCTGGGACTTCACCTCCGTCGGTCACGGTGACGTGCCCTGGGAGCTGATCTTCCGCGAGCTGAACAACATCGGCTACACCGGTCCCACCAGCGTGGAGTGGGAGGACGCGGGGGTCGACCGCCTCAACGGCGCCCCCGACGCGCTCGCCTTCGTCCGCAAGCTCGGTGCGTTCTTCGTACCCCCGGCCGCGGCGTTCGACGCGGCCTTCTCCTCCAAGGGCTGAGCCCACGATCCGTGATCTTGCGGGGAGACCCAGCAAGATCACGGATCGGGTAGGGGGCTCAAGGGGGTCGGGGGCGTGGTCGATGCCCTGGGTGGCGCATCCGGGTCCGGGTGCCGTCCAGGTCCGATCGCCGGGGGTGTCACCGCGTGTCGTCGCGTCCCGTCGCGTCCGGCGATCGCCTCGTGGAGGCACCCGGGGAGCCCGTCCTGCTGCGGGGGACCCTCCGACGCCGGCTGGTCTTCGGCCTGCTCTTCGTCGCCGCGACCCTCGTCGGCCGCAGCGCCCAGGCCGACGGCGCGCACCTCGCCATCTTCTGGCCCGCCTCGGCGGTCGGGCTGCTCTGGGTCGCCGGCTCGCCCGGGCGCCGGCAGCGGATCCTCGACGCCGTCCTGCTGCTGACGATCACCGTCGTCCTGCGGGTCGTGACGCACATGCCCGTACCCGAGTCGGTCCTCCTCGCCGCGGCCGCGCTGACCCAGGCGCTCGTCGGGGCGCACGTCTACCGCCGGTTGCAGCCCGAGGGCTTCCGCCTCGTGACCCCCGGCCAGGTCCGCTCGCTGGCGTTGTCCTCGCTCGCCGGGGCTCTCGCCTCCACGCCCGTCGCCGCGCTCGGCTTCGCCCTGGCGCCCGAGGTGCCGACGGCGCTCTCGAGCGCGCAGTGGGCGCTGCGCACCACCGTCTCGACGTTCGTCGTCCTCGCCGTCCTCCTGCGCACCGCCGAACGTCGTCCGGACGCGCCGGGCAGCAGCGCCTCGCGGGGGGAGCGCTACGCCCTCCTCCTCGTCTTCCTGGCGTCGTACGCCATCGCGTTCTGGGTCTTCAACGGCTTCGCCGTGACGTTCCTCGTCCTGCCCGTCGCCGTCTGGGCGGCGCTGCGGCGCACGACCACCGCCGCCATGGTGCACCTCGTCCTCGCGGCCGCGGCCGTCGTCGGGTCCACCTGGTCCGGCTGGGGACCGTGGCAGGAACTCTCCCCGGACCTGCAGGCGATGGGCGCCGAGGCGTTCATCGGAACCCTGGGCTTCCTCACCCTGGTGCTCGCGCTCTACCGCGACGAGAGCGTGGACAACGCCGAGCGGGCCGAGCGGGCGCTGCGGGACGCCGCCGAGCAGGCCGATCTGCTGGCCGCCGTCTTCGGGTCGATCTCGGACGCCGTCTGCGTCTTCGACAGCGCGGGGAACTCGCTGCTGCGCAACCCGGCGGCCGAGGCGTTGTTGGGTGGCGTGCTGCGGACCGAGCGCAGCCGCTGGGACGCCGGCTACGGCTACTTCCACCTCGACGGGGAGCGGTTCGTCGACGGCGACCTGCCCGTCGTGCGCGCCCTGCGGGGGGAGGCCGTCGACGGTCTCGACCTGCGGCTGTCCTCCCCGCAGGTCCCGGACGGCGTCCTGCTGAACGTGTCCGCCCACCCCCTGCCCGGTTCCGGCGGTGCGGTCTGGAACGGGGGCGTCGTCGCCGCCTTCCACGACGTCACCGAGGTCCGGACCGCCAGCGCGCAGGTCGCGCAGGCGCACGACCTCATGACCAACGTGCTCGCGGCGGCGACCGACCACTCGATCATCGCCGTCGACCCCGCGGGCGTCATCACGCTGTTCAACGAGGGGGCCGAGCGCATGCTCGGCTGGAGCGCCGAGGAGGTGGTCGGCGGCCCGGCGCTGGTCGTCCACGACCCGGCCGAGATCGAGGCCATGTGCGAGGCGCAGGGCCTGGAGCACCCGAACGACCTCTTCACCCGAGGGGTCCCCCAGGAGACCGTGACGCGCCGGTTCACCTACGTCCGCAAGGACGGCACCACCTTCCCGGTCAGCCTGACGACCTCGGTCATGCGGGACGGCGAGGGGCGGCTCATCGGCTGGATCGGGATGGCCACCGACGTCTCCGACCTGGAGAACTCCGAGGAGCTGCTCCGCGTCGCGCTCGAGACGGCCCCCGTCGGCATCGTGATGATCGCCGCGACGGGCCGGGAGGCCGGCCGGATGCTGCGGGTCAACCGGGCGCTGTGCCGGTTCACCGGGAGGACCGAGGAGGAACTGCTCGGGACGGCGTTCGACACCCTGGGGGCGGACTGGCCGGTCTTCGACGACCTGTTCGCCGCCGTCCTCAGCGGGGCCCGGCTGGAGCAGCGCGTCGACGTCGTGTTCGACGCCCCCGACGGGCGCCGGCTCGAGGCCCAGGTGTCGGTGACCCTCGTCCGGCCGCGCGGCCGTGACGTCATGCTGCTCGGCCTCGTGGAGGACGTCACCGAGCGTCGGGCGGCCCAGCGCGAGCTGCGCCACCGGGCCCTGCACGATCCGCTGACCGGGCTGCCCAACCGCGCTTTGTTCCTCGACCGGCTCGAGCACGCGGTGACCCCGCCCGTGCGTGGGACCGGTCCGGTGGGTCTGCTCTACGTCGACCTCGACGGGTTCAAGGCCGTGAACGACACCGCCGGTCACCAGGCCGGGGACGACCTGCTGGTCGAGGTGTCCCGGCTCCTGTCCTCCTGCGTCCGTCCCGGCGACACCGTCGCACGCCTCGGCGGGGACGAGTTCGCCGTCGTCTGCCCGGGGACGTCGGGGGAGTCCGACCTGGTCGCGATCGGGGCCCGGATCCTCGCGTCGCTGCACGATCCGATCCGGGTCCGGGGCTTCGACGCGGTCGTCGGGGCGAGCATCGGGGTGCGCTGGTGCGCGGGGGGTGTCACGGCCGAGCAGCTGCTCCGGGACGCCGACGAGGCGATGTACGCGGCCAAGCGTTCCGGGAAGGGACGGGTGGTGGTGCACGGCGGGCGGGGAACCGCGGTCGTGGCTGCTGCGTCTCACCCTTGAGAGGCCTGTGACGCAACGTGTCCAGTCAGGCACGGCGAGTGTGGCACATCTCACAGGATCCCCCCGCGGCGGTCACAGGCTGGTTGAGTGCGACGCATGACGACGCTCCCCCGGCGCCCCCTCCGCACGCTCACCACCACCGCCCTCGCCCTGGCCGCGGCCTCGCTGGCCCTGGCCGCACCCGCCTCCGCGGACGAGATCACGCCCACCCCGATCGACCCCCAGGCCCTCCAGGTCCTCGACGAGACCAACGCCGCCCGCGCCACCGCGGGCTGCGCGCCGCTGCTGCTCATGCCGCTGGAGACCGGGGTCGCCGACGGGCACGCTGACCAGATGGCCGCGACCGGCGCCTTCAGCCACACCGGTCCCGACGGCAGCTCCCCGCGGAGCCGGCTCGCAGCCGTCGGGGTGCGACCCCAGCGCACGGCCGAGAACATCGCCCTCGGCTACGACGCGGCCTCGGTGGTCGACGCCTGGATGGCGAGCCCGGGTCACCGCGCCAACATCCTCGACTGCAGCCTCGTCTACGTCGGCATCTCCGAGCGTCAGGGCGTCGGCGGCCAGTACTGGACCCAGGTCTTCTCCAGCCTCTGACCGGTCACCGCACGTGATTTCCCTCCGACGCGTTGTTCCGGGCTTCGACGGGGCATGCTGGGACCGCACGCGGAACCGGGGCGGCGCGAGCGCCGTCGGAGGTTCCGGGCGCCAGGAGGGTGCGGAGGTCGCACCCGCAGCGTCGGGAGGTCGGGGTGTCCGGAGCACCGTGGTGGGAGGACTTCCACGCGGCCCAGCCGGACGACGCTCCCCAGGCCGGGACCACCACGCGCGCCTCCGCCCCGCCGCAGGTCGTGCACACCCCGACACCTCCGCGACCGCCCCGCGCCCTGCAGGTCGTCGCGGGGGTCCTGGGCGTGGTGCTCCTGGTGCTGGTGGCCCTGCTCGCGGTCCGGACCTCCGCCCGCCCCGCCGACGACGGGGTCTCGGCGCAGGGGACCCCCGGCGCGCCGGCGACCACCCCCGTCCCGACCCCCTCGCCGTCCCCGTCCCGCGGGACCGCGGCGGTCGACGCGGCCGCGACGGCTGAGCTCGAGGCGCTGCGCGAGAACGGCTTGCGCGCCCACCCGCCGACCGGGCAGTGGGTCGCGCAGCTCTCGGCCAAGAGCGTCGGGACCACCGACCCCGTCCAGACCGCCTCCAACGGCAGCAGCACCTTCTACGCCGCCGACATCCTCGCCCAGTCCCGCGAGATCGCCTCCGGCCCGGCCGGCGGGGACGTCTTCGTGCTCAAGACCGCCGACTTCGGCGACGGGCTGCTCGACGCCCGCGGCAACCCCTACTGGGTGACGCTCGCCGCCGGCCCCTTCGCCGACGCCGGGGACGTCCGGACCTGGTGCGACAGCATGTTCTCCACCACCCCCGCCGACGTGCGGGGCAACGTCTGCCTGCCCAAGCACCTCACCCCGCCCTCCTGACCCCCCGCCGCAGGTCCCGCGGAAACAACACTCTCCGCCCTCCGACCCGGGGTCAGAGGGAGAGGGAGGGGTGGAGCTTGGCGAGCGACCAGGTCCGGCGACGGTGGCAGGCGAGGACGGTGACGGCCAGGGCCAGGACACCGAACGCGGCGAGCACACCGGCGTCCAGCCAGACGGGACCGCCCGCGGCACCGGTGATGAGGTGGCGCAGACCGTCGGCGGCGTAGCTCATCGGCAGGAACGGGTGGATCGCCCCGAAGAACGACGGTGACGTCCCGACCGGGTAGGTCCCGCCGGCCGAGGTGAGCTGCAGGACCAGCAGCACCAGCGCGACGAGGCGCCCCACGCCGCCGAGCAGGGCGTTCAGGCACTGGTGGACCGCCGTGAACACCACCGCGATCAACGCCGCGAACGCCGTCGTCGCGACCGGGTTCGGCGACTCGATCCCCACGACGAGCAGCAGCACGAGCGTCAGCACGACGGCCTGGACGACACCGAGCAGGGCGCCTGGCACCCAGCCCGCGACGGCCGCGCGGTAGGAGGAGGCCGTGGAGGCGAGCGCCCGCTGGGACACCGCCCGCAGCACCATGTACGTCACCATCCCGCCGACCCACAGCGCGACGGGCACGAACAGCGGGGCGAGGCCGTCGCTGTAGCGGTCGACGGCGTGCTCCTTCACGCGCTCGGCGGTGACGGGGGAGGCGACGACGTCGGCGCGCGCGTTCGCCGCGTCACCGGAGTAGACGGGCACCTGGGCCTGGCCGTCCTGCAGTTGCGTGCGCAGGGTGCCCGCGCCGTCGGCGAGCTGCTGCGTCCCGTCGGCGAGCTGCTGCGCGCCGGTCCGGGCCTGCGAGGTGCCGTTGACGAGCGCGCTCGCGCCGTCGTCGACCTGACCGGCGCCGGTGGCGAGGGCGGCGGCCCCGGCGGCGGCCGACCGCGAGCCCGTCGCGAGGGTCTTCGTGCCGGTGGCGAGGGCGTCGGCCCCGTCGGCGGCCTGCGCGATGCCCTGCTGCAGGGCGGGTGCCGCGGCGGCGAGCCGCTGCGCGCCGCCGGCGACGGCGGTCGCGCCGGTGGACAGGTCCTTCGCGCCGGTGGCGAGACCGTCGACGCGGGTCTGGAGGGTCTGCGCGACCTGGTCGAGCGAGCCGTCGGTGAGGGCCTGGCGGGTCCGCTCGAGCGAGGTGACCGCGGCGGCGAGCGTCGGGTCGTCGGGGCTCGCGGCGGCGAGGGTGCGGGCCTGGGTCAGGAGCTGGTCGACGAGCGGGACGAGCTGGGTGGTGCCGGCGAGGGCGGGGGTGAGCTGGTCCGCGGCGGTGGCCAGCGCGTCGGCGCCCTGCGAGATCCGGCCCGCGCCGTCGGCGACGGCGCCCGCCCCGCTCGCGAGCTGCGCCGTCTGGGCCGGCAGGCCCGTGGTGGCGGTGCGCAGCCGGTCGAGTCCGGTGGCCAGGGAGGCGGCCCCGTCGGCGGCGGAGGTCGCCCCCGTGGCGACCTGGGCGGTGCCGCCGGCGAGGGCGGTGGCCCCGCCCCGCAGCTTCCCCGTCCCGTCGACGAGCCGGGTCGCGCCGGTGCCGAGGTCGCCGAGGCCCACGACGAGGGTGTTCGCGCCGTCGTCGGCCTGCTGCGCGCCGTCGGCGAGGCGGCCGGCGCCGTCGGCGGCCCGGCCGAGGGAGTCGTGGATGTCGGCGAAGGCGACGTAGACGTTCTCGAGGTAGTTCGTCGTCGTCCCGGCGGCGACGTTCGTGCGGATCGTCGTGGCGATGGTGTTCGTGACCTGACCGAGGATGTAGTTCTCGGCGTCGTCGGTCGTGACGCTCAGCCGGGCGCGTTCGGGGGAGTCGCCCCCGGTCGAGGCCAGCGCCTTCGAGAACCCCGAGGGGATGCGCAGGACGGCGGCGTAGTCACCGTCGGCGAGACCCTTCGCGGCGTCCGCCTCGGACGTCTTCTGCCAGCTGAAGCCCGCGGCCGCGTCCGGGCCGGTGAGTTCGTCGACGAGGTCGGAACCCGCCTGGATCGTCTGTTCCTTCCCGTCCAGGCCGGTGATCGTCGTGGGGGAGTCGGAGTTCACGACGGCCGCGTGCAGGTTCGTCAGCCGCGACAACGGGTCGGAGTTCGACGCGAGGTAGAGACCGCCGTAGACGAGCGGGACGAGGACCACGGCCAGCAGGGCGAGGCGGGTGATGGTGGCACGTCGGAACCTCGCGAGTTCCAGGCCGGGGAGGGAGAACCGGGGGAGATTCACGAGGCACCTTCGGTGGCGGGGGAGTCCTGCAGGTCGATCAGGATGCGGTCGTCGCCGGCGTGCCAGCGGATGTCGGAGGTGTCGGAACAACTGGCGAGCACGGTCAGGGGGATCGCGGAGGTGTGCCGCAGGGCGGACAGCGACTCCCAGGCCCGACGTCGGTCCTCGCTGCGCCGCAAAGAGTCCACGTCGTCGACGACGATGACGTCGGGGCGGCCGATGAGGGCCAGCACGACGCCGAGGGCCATCCGTTCCAGCGGGTCGATGTCGCTGACGAACTCCCGTGGGCGCAACGCGGGGACGTCGGCCCCGGTCTCGGCGGTCACCGCGACCGCCCGCTCGACCCGGGCGATCTGCTCGGCGACCTGCTCCTTGGAGACCCACGGCCGGTACCAGGGTTGGTGCAGCACGAGGCGTTCGGCGACGTGCTGTTCCACGGTGAGGGCGTCGTCGAGGTCGTTGACCCCGCGCACCTCGGCCAGGGCGACCCGGCGGCGGACGGCGCCGGCCCGGCCGGGGAGTTCCTCGCCCAGCACCCGCAGGCCGCCGGAGGTGGCGCGCATGCGACCCGCGAGGGTGAGCAGCAACGACGTCTTGCCGGCGCCGGCGCGGCCGCGCACGACGACCATCGACCCGACGGGGGCCTCGAGGTCGATCCCGGAGAACACGCTCCGCCCGCCGGCCCGCAGTTCCAGACCGCTCGCCTCGACCGCGTTCACCGGGTCACCTCCGTGAGGGCGGTGAGGACGCCGGCGATGACGCGGGTCTCGAGACCCGGTTGGCGGGGGACATCCCCGAGCAGGGCGGGCGTGACCAGCCCCTCCTGGGTGGTGACGACGGCGCGCACGAGTTCCTCGGCCGGGACGGTCAGGCGTCGCCCGGCGCGGGTGAGCGCGGCCTCGAGGAGGGGGGCCAGGCGCTGGCGCAGTGCGCTCCGGTGGGCGGTGACGACGCGCGCGGCCTCGGGGTTGCGCAACGCCTGGGCGGTGAACTCGGTGCGGACCGCGTGCCACTGCCGGTCGACGGGCAGGACGTGCAGGACGTGGGCGACGATCTCCTCGAAGGTCCCGGCGAGGGGGGCGTCGACGAGGCGGGCCTCGACGTGGTCGATGACCTGCTCGGCCTGCGCCTCGTAGAGGGCGGCGACGACGTCGTCCATCGTCGCGAAGTTGGAGTAGAAGGCGCCACGGGTGAACCCGGCGCGTTCGCAGACGCTCTCGACGCTGGAGCGGGCGAGGCCCTGCTCGCCGAGCACCTCGAGGGCCGCGGCCAGGAGCCGTGAGCGGGTCTCGGCGCGGCGCTTGGTGGTGCGCGTCGGTTCGGTGGTGGCGGTCACGTCCCGAGCGTACGCCTCTTTCGATGCATTTTGCATCCGATGCGTTTCGCATCACACAGGGAGCGGCGGGCGCAGTCTGTGGGAACTCTTAGGGTGGGCGCGCGGACGCGCAGCGTGATCCGTGCACGGGGGACTCGAGCGGGGGATGAGGTTGCCGAACACCGACCAGCCGGCGCAGCAGGAGACAGGGCGCGGGGGGACCACCAGCGCCCACCGGCACTGGGCGCGACGACCGCGGACCTGGGTGATCGCCGGGGTCGTCGTCCTCGCGGGCGGCTACGGCGCCACGGCGCTCGCCGTCGGCGGCCAGGCGCCCCGCGGCACGACCGTCCTCGGCGTCGACGTCGGGGGGATGGACCGCGGCGAGGTCGAGCGGGCCGTGGGCGCGAAGGCGCAGCAGGTCCGGTCCGTGCCGCTGCAGGTCAGCGGCGCCGGCGCGTCCACCACCGGCGAGATCGACCCGGCGCGGTCGGGGCTCTCGATCGACGCCGCCGGGACCGCGACGTCGGTCACGGCCGCGGGCTGGAACCCGGGCACCCTGTGGAAGCACGTCGTCGGCGTCAGCGGCGCCGACGCGGAGGTCGACCCCGACGTCGACGTCGACACCGACGCGCTGAAGGCCGCGCTGCAACCCCTCGCCGACTCCGTCGCCGTCGCCCCCGTCGAAGGCGCGATCACCTTCGACGTCCGTCCCGACGGCACCGTCGAACCCGCCGTCGTCGCTCCGCAGGAAGGACGCGCGCTCGACGTCACCGCGGCCGCCGGCCGCGTCGCCGGAGGGTGGCTGTCCGGTGGCCCCGTGGAGCTCGAGGCGACCGCGGCCCGTCCGGCCCTCGACGCCGACGCGCTGGACGCCGCCGTCGACGACGTCGCCCGCCCCGCGGTCGCCGGGGACCTCGTCGTCGCCGGGGGTGGCCGGGAGGCGACCGTCGCGCCCGCGGGGTTCGCCCCCGCGCTCGCGGTGCGTCCCGTCGACGGGAAGGCGACGCTCGTCGCCGACGGCGCCGGGTTGCAGGCCGCGCTGCTCGCCGCCGACCCCGGGTTCGAGACCGCGCCTCAGGACGCCCGCATCGAGATCGTCGGGTCGGCACCGCGGGTCGTCCCCGCCGTCGCCGGCCGGGCCGCCACCGAGGCGGACCTCGCGGCGGCGGTCACCGGGGCCCTCACCGGTGCCACCCCCACCCGTCGCGCCGAGGTGGAACTCGCCGAGAGCCCCCCCGCCGTCACGACCGAGGCGCTGCAGGCGCTCGGCGTCACCGAGCAGATCTCGACCTTCGCCACGAACCTCACCGCTAACGCCGACCGCACCGACAACATCCGGATCGCCGCCCGCCACGTCGACGGCACGATCCTGCAGCCGGGGCAGGAGTTCTCGCTCAACGACACCGTCGGCGAGCGCACCCCCGAACGGGGTTTCCACCGCGCGCCCGTGATCTCCGGCGGGCGCCTCGTCGACGACTACGGCGGCGGGGTCTCGCAGTTGTCGACGACGTTGTTCAACGCCGTGTTCTTCGCCGGCCTCGACGAGATCGAGCACAAACCGCACTCGTTCTACATCTCGCGCTACCCCGAGGGGCGCGAGGCGACGATCGACTGGCGCAGCATCGACAACCGGTTCCGCAACGACTCCGGCCACGGGGTCTACATCCAGGCCGGGATCGTCGGGAACCAGGTCGTGGTGTCGATGTACGGCACGAAGTTCATGGCCGTCACGGCCGAGAAGTCCGCGCGCCGCAACGTGAAACCCGCCCGCACGATCTACGACACCTCGAAGGGGTGCTCGCCGAACTCGGCCACGAACACCGGGTTCACCGTCGACGTCACCCGGGTCATGACCCCCGTCGGCGGCGGTGCGCCCCGGCGCGAGACGTGGACGACCGTCTACAACGCCGAGAACCGCATCGTCTGCGGCCCCGACCCGGCCACCGTCAGGCCCTCGGCGCCCACTCCCTCGGCGCCCACTCCCGCTGTGTCCGTTCCCGCTGTGCCCCCCGCTGGGTAGGGTGCGAACGTGCCCACGGTTCACCTGACCCAGGACGCCGCCGCCGATGTCGTCGACGCCGGGTCGCTCACCCGGGTCCGCACCGCGAAGCCGGAGATCGGACGCGCCGCCAGGACGGCGGAGGGGTGAACCGCTTCGCCGGCTCCCGCGTCGTCGTGACCGGCGCGGGTCACGGCATCGGCCGGGCCTGCGCACTGCGCATGGCGGGGGAGGGCGCCCGGATCGCCGCGCTCGACCTCGACCTCGACGCCGCCCGGGCCACGGCGGTGGAGGTCGACGGCCGCGCGTTCCCCCTCGACCTCACCTCACGGGCCTCCGTCGACGCGGCCTTCGCCGCGGTGGTCGCGGAGTTTGGCGGTCTCGACGTCCTGGCGCACACGGCGGGCGGGGGCGTGCCGGAGTCCTCCTTCGAGGACTCCACCGACGAGGAGTGGTTCGCCAACCTCGACCTCAACCTGATGGGAGCGGTGCGCTGCTGCCGGGCGGCGATGCCGCACCTGCGGGCCGCACCGGCGTCGGCGATCGTGCTGGTGAGTTCGATCAACGCCCTCGCGGGGCTGGGGGCGGACGCCTACTCGGCGGCGAAGGCCGGGCTGGGCGGGCTCGTGCTGAACCTCGCGGCGCAGGGGGCGGGCGAGGGGGTGCGGGTCAACGCCGTCGCCCCGGGGACGGTCCGCACCCGGGTCTGGAAGGGCGACGCCGACGCCCGCAGCGACTGGTACCCGCTGGGGCGGGTCGGGGAGCCGGAGGACGTCGCGGCCGCCGTCGCGTTCCTCGCCTCGCCCGACGCGGCGTGGATCACCGGGCACACGCTGCCCGTCGACGGCGGCTTCCTGATCAACCCGCGGTAGCGGCACCGTCAGAGGCCCGCGTCAGAGGCTCAGGACGTCCTGGTCGACGGCCCGCACGGGCCACAGGTCGAGGTCGAAGCGGACCCCGGGCAGGGCGTCGGTCAGTTCCTGCTGCAACCGGAAGCCCTCGCCCGCGTAGCGGGTGCAGGACATCGGCGAGTCCCAGCCGCAGAGGTCGACGGGGTGGTGCTCGTCGAAGTAGGCCTGCCACCGCAGGAGGCCGGTCCGCAGGGTCTCGTCCAGGCCCAGGTCGTCCAGGTGGGTGATGCTGAGGACGAACCCACCGAGGTCCGCCGGAGCCCACACCGGGGTCGGCGCGAGGTAGTCGCTCATCAAGCGGAGTCGCTCAAAAGGCACGCGTCGAGGGTAGGCCCTCCGGGGTGGTGCTCCGGACCAGTCCACACCCTGCGGCGCAACGGGTCGCAACGACACGGCGTCGTAGGTGAACGTCGAAGGAGTGACCGGAAGCGGCCAGGGAGCTGCCAGCGAGTTGCCAGGTCCCGGGGTGAACCCACGGGCCGTCGGGGTCGTGAACCGGGTAGCAGGCCACGATGCTCCCGACCCCGAAGGTGACCCGCCATGAGCAGCACACGCACCACCGAACGACCGCCCGCGCCGGGACGCCCCCGCCGCCGCAGGCTGTGGATCGCGCTGGCGGTGGTCGTCGTCCTGCTCGTCGTCGCGGCGATCGTCGGACCCCGCATCTACGCGAGCATGGAGTCCGGCAAGGCCGCGGCACCGCTGGTGACCTCCGCCTCCACACCGTCGGCCACCGCGACCGGGGCCTCCACCGACGCCTCCCTCAACGGACCCTGGGCCATCGCCGCCGGCGGGACCGCGGGCTACCGCGTCGACGAGGTCCTCAACGGCCAGAACGTCACCGTCACGGGCCGCACCGACAAGGTCACCGGTGACCTCACCGTCGCCGACGGCCGGCTCACCACCGGCACCGTCTCCGTCGACCTGGCCAGCGTCGCCACCGACTCCGGTCAGCGCGACAACCAGTTCCGCGGGATGGTCATGGACACCGACCAGTTCCCGACCGCGGACTTCGCCCTCACCCAGCCCGTGCCGCTCGGTGGCCTCGAGGTCGGCTCCACGATCTCGGTCAGCCTCGTCGGCACCATGACCCTCAAGGGCACGACCCGGGACGCGACGATTCCCGCCACCGTCGAGCGGACCGCCGCCGACGCCGTCACGATCACCGGCTCGCTGCCGCTGACCTGGTCCGACTACGGCGTGAGCGCCCCCAACCTCGGCTTCGTCTCCGTCGAGGACCAGGGCACGATCGAGTTCTCCTTCAGCGCCAACCCCTCCTGAGCGGGGGTGCCCGGTGCGTGGAGTCCCCACCCTCCGGGGGCAATGCGTGAGATCGCCTGCGAGGCAACCACGCTCGTCCCTAGGGTGAGGCCATGTCGTCCGCGGGAGCGGTGGACCCGCTGCTCCTTCGCGCGTGGCAGGAGGTCGCCGAGGGAATCATGGTGCTCGACGCGGCCACGTGGCACGTCGAGCACGTCAACCGGGCCGGCGCCGCGTTCTTCGGCCGCACCCCCGAGGACCTGGTCGGCGCTCCGCTGCCCGTCGCCTTCCCCGAGGAGGTCCGTGCCGCCTTCCACGACCAGCTGGCCCACCCCGAGGCCCCCGACTTCGTCGCCGGGACGGGGCCGCTACCCGGGACCGACCGCTCCGTGGCCGTCCGGGCCCGGCGGATGGGCGAGCACGTCCTCTGCTCCTTCCGCGACGTCACCCACGAACTCCGGCTGCAGGAGGAACGCGACCGGCTGACCGACTCGCTGCGCGGGTCCCTGGAACGCACGAGCGACCTGCTGCGCCTCTCCGAGGCCCTCACCGCGACGCGGACCGTCGCCGACGTCGCCGAGGTCGTCGTCGCGGCCGCCGCCCAGGGCTTCGGCGCGGCCTACGCCGCGCTCTCCGTCGTCGACCACGAGCGCCGGCTGCTGCGCACCCCGTTCACGGGCGAGCTCGCCGTCGGCGCCGAGCAGGAGTGGCAGGACCTGCCTCTGGACGGACCCGGGCCCGGAACCCTCGCGATGCGCCAGGGCAGTCCGCGCTTCGACGACGCCACCAGCCTGCGGACGAACTTCCCCGAGCTGATGCACCGCTGGGAGGTCGCGAACGTCCGCTACCTCGCCACCGTCCCGCTCGTCGCGGCCGGCGTCACCGTCGGGCTGCTCACGATGGTCTGGCACGAGGACCTCGAACTGTCCGAGAACCAGCGCGCGATGCTCGTCTCGCTCGCCTCCTACTCCACCCAGGCCCTGCAACGGGCGCTGCTGCTGGCCGAGCGCACCACCGCCGCCCGGACCCTGCAGCAGTCGATGCTCACCACCGACCTGCCCCAGCGCGGTGGGCTGGAACTCGTCGCCCGCTACGTCGCCGCGCACGCCGGCGACCAGGTCGGCGGCGACTGGTACGACGGGATCCTGCTGCCCGACGGGACGACGCTGCTGGTCATCGGCGACGTCAGCGGGCACGACGTCACCGCGGCCGCCGAGATGGGCCAGCTGCGCATCGCGCTGCGGGCGCTCGCCGTCGACCGCGACGACCCGCCCGCCCAGCTGCTCGACCGGCTCGAGTCCGTCGTGGACAACCTGCGCGGCGAGGCCATCCTCGCCAGCTGCCTCGTCGCCCGCGTCGAGCAGACCCCGCCGGACCGGGCCGCGGGCGTGCGGACCCTGCGCTGGGCCAACGCCGGGCACCCCCCGCCGATCCTCGTCGCGGCCGACGGCGCGGCCCGCGTGCTGGACGCCGAACCGGACCTGCTCCTCGGGGTCAGGTCCGCACGACGCAGCGACCACGTCGTCGAGGTCCCGGCCGGGTCGACCCTGCTGCTCTACACCGACGGCCTCGTCGAGCGTCGCGACGACGACCTGGACTCGGGGATCGAGCGGTTGCGGGCCCGCGCGTCGGTGCTGGCGGGGCCGGACCTCGGGGCGGGTCTGGAGTCGCTGATCGCCGACGCCGGTGGGGCGGGGAGCGACGACGTCGCCCTGCTGGCCGTCCGGTTCCACGCCCAGGACTGACCTACGATCTTCCCCGTGAGCGAGGAGCAGGTCGAGCAGGACGAACAGGTCGAGCCGGTCGAGCAGGTGCCCGTCGAGTTCGAGGGACGCGTCGGGGTCGTGCACCCGATCACCCGCTACCACACGCCCGTCCTGCACCGCCCCTGCGCCCCGGTGACGTCCTTCGACGACGACCTCGTGCAGCTCGTCGCCGACATGTTCGCCTCGATGGACGCCGCCGACGGTGTCGGGCTCGCCGCGAACCAGATCGGCGTGGACGCGCGGGTCTTCGTCGTCGACTGCCCGGACGACGACACCGAGGAGACCGGCGAGAACGTCGTCGCCCACGTCGTGAACCCCGTCCTCGTGCTGCCCACCGGCCGCAAGCGCAGGCTCGACCTCGACAGCGAGGGCTGCCTGTCGGTGCCCGGCGAGTACGCCGACCTCGCCCGCCCCGACACCGCGAAGGTCACGGGGTTCGACGTCCACGGCGAGCCCGTGACGATCGTGGGGACCGGGCTGCTGGCCCGCTGCCTGCAGCACGAGTCCGACCACCTCGACGGCGTCGTCTACGTCGACCGGCTGCCGGCTGAGGAACGCGCCGAGATCCTGCTCGCGGCCGGGCTGGACGCGCCGCGGTGATCGTCCTCGGCATCGAGTCCAGCTGCGACGAGACCGGGGTCGGACTCGTCTCCGAGGGGGTCCTCCTGGGCGACGCGCTGTCCTCGAGCATGGATGCGCACGCCCGGTTCGGGGGGGTCGTCCCCGAGGTCGCGGCCCGTGCGCACCTCGAGGCGATCGTCCCGGTGCTGCACCAGGCCCTCGACAACGCGAAGCTGCAGCTCTCCGACGTCGACGCCGTCGCCGTGACCGCCGGTCCGGGGCTGTCGACGGCCGTGCAGGTCGGGCTGGCCTCCGCGAAGGCGCTCGCGTTCGCGCTCGGGAAGCCGCTCTACGGGGTGCACCACCTCGCCGGTCACGCCGCCGTCGACGTCCTGGAGCACGGGCCGCTGCCCTCGAGGTGCGTGGCGCTCGTGGTGTCCGGCGGGCACACGTCGCTGCTGCTGCTCGGCGACCTCGGCCGCGACCCGATCGTGCACCTCGGCGACACCATCGACGACGCGGCGGGGGAGGCGTTCGACAAGGTCGCCCGCGTCCTCTCGCTCGGCTACCCCGGCGGCCCCTCGATCGACAAGGCCGCCCGGGACGGGGACCCGCGGGCGATCCAGTTCCCGCGGGCGCTGTCCCGGCCCTCCGACCCCGCCTACGGGTTCTCCTTCTCCGGGGTGAAGACGGCCGTCGCGCGCTGGGTCGAGGCCCGCGTCGACGCCGGCGGCGAGGTCCCCGTCGCCGACGTCGCGGCCAGCTTCCAGGAGGCCGTCGCGGACGTCCTGACCCGCAAGGCCGTCGCCGCCTGCCGCGAGCACGGGGTCGACACGCTGCTCGTGGTGGGTGGGGTGGCGGCCAACACCCGCGTCCGCGCGCTGGCCGAGGAGCGGTGCGCCGCAGCCGGCATCGAGCTGCGGGTGCCGCCGATCCGGCTGTGCACGGACAACGGCGCGATGATCGCCGCGGTCGGGGACCTGCTGGTGCGCGCGGGCGCCCCGGCGTCCGGGCTGGACCTCGGGGCGGACCCGTCGGCGCCGCTGACGGGGGCCCTGCTCGCCGGTCCGTGGCGCTGACGGCACTTCCCTGTGAGCCCGTTCGTTCCGGGGTGAGGAAGCTCCTCGAACGAAAGGCGTAGGACCCGTGGCGATCGACTACTCGAAGAAGGCTCCCGAACCCGAGAAGCCCGCGGGTGGCGGGATCTCGCTCTCCAAGGTCACGCTGACCAAGTCCACGCCCAAGGTGTCGCTGTCGAAGTCCGGCGGGGCCGGCGGGACGCTGCGCGTGCACCTGGCCTGGAACGCGCGCCCCGCGGGCACCGCTCCGGCCGCGAGCGGCGGCTTCTTCTCCAAGCTCAAGGCCGCTGCTGCGCCGCAGGGCGGGATCGACCTCGACATCGGCGCGCTCTACGAGTTCACCGACGGGT
Organism: Kineococcus sp. GCM10028916; assembly: GCF_042674865.1. Lineage (NCBI taxonomy): Bacteria > Bacillati > Actinomycetota > Actinomycetes > Kineosporiales > Kineosporiaceae > Kineococcus > Kineococcus sp. GCM10028916. The sequence continues at coordinate 599,540 of NZ_JBHTFM010000003.1, forward strand.
CCAAGGGCGTCGTCCAGGCCCTCGGCAACGCGTTCCGCGACCGCGGCGACGGCGACCCCATCGTCTGGCTCGACGGTGACGACCGCACCGGTGGCGGCGGCGAGAACCTCTTCGTCGACCTGCGCGCCGCCGCGAAGATCAAGCGGATCCTCGTGTTCGCGTTCATCTACGAGGGCGTCCCGAACTGGGCCGCCGCGGACGCCGTCGTGACGCTGCACCCCGTCAGCGGTCCCGAGGTCGAGGTCGGCCTCGACGAGCACGACGACAAGTCGCCCATGTGCGCCATCGCCCAGATCGTCTCCGACGGCCGCGAGATCACCGTGCAGCGCGAGGTCCGCTACGTGCAGGGCGGCCAGCAGGCCCTCGACGAGGCGTTCGGCTGGGGCATGAAGTGGCGGACCGGGCGCAAGTAGCCGCTCGCGAGGGGGATCGTTGCCTCCCCGGTCTCACTCCGCGACACCGGGGAGGCAACGATCCCACCCCGCCCGGCTCCCCGCCCGGCGTCGAGGGTCGCGCGGCCGAGGAGCAGGATGCGCAGCGTGCGCCCACCCCTGCCGCCCTTCACCCACGAGACCGCCCTGCAGAAGGTCCAGGCCGCCGAGGACGCCTGGAACACCCGGGACCCGCTGAAGGTGTCCCTCGCCTACAGCGAGGACTCCGTCTGGCGGAACCGGGACACCTTCGTCACCGGACGCGCGGCGATCGTCGAGCTGCTGACGGCCAAGTGGGCCCGGGAGCTCGACTACGCCCTGCGCAAGTCGCTGTGGGCGTTCACCGAGGACCGGATCGCCGTCCGGTTCCAGTACGAGTGCCGCGACCTCACGGGGCAGTGGTGGCGCAGCTACGGCAACGAGCTGTGGCACTTCGACGCAGAGGGCCTCATGACCCGGCGCGAGGCCAGCATCGACGACGTGCGGATCACCGCGGAGGAGCGGCGCATCCACGGCCCGCGTGCGGAGTCCGAGCGGGGGGTGGAGATTCCCCTGCAGTGATCGTCGCGACGTCGAACGGAAGAGGTGCTGTCGTGATCAGCAAGGACGAGGCCGGGCAGGTCGTCCGGCTCCAGAAGTTCCGCAAGGACCTCACCTGGGCCGCCATCGCGCAGGCGATCGGCAGGGACCCGGTCTGGACGGTGGCCGCGCTGCTGGGCCAGCACCCCGTCGACGCGACCTCCGCCGAGACGGTCGGGGCGCTGCTCGACCTGGCGCCGGAGGTCGTCGAGGCGCTGCGGATGCAGCCCTACCGCGGCTCCGGGCACCAGGAGATCCCCACCGATCCGACGCTCTACCGCCTCCACGAAGCCCTCGGGGTCTACGGACCGGCGCTCAAGGAGCTGATCCACGAGGAGTTCGGCGACGGCATCATGAGCGCCATCAACTTCAAGGTCGACGTCTCCCGGCGCGCCGACCCCGGGGGCGACCGCGTCGTCATCACCCTCGACGGCAAGTTCCTCGACTACCAGTGGTGACCCCGCCGGGGGACGGGCCGCGACGCGACGCCGGCGGGGGGTGACTAACCTCACCCGGGTACGCCGTGGAGAGCAGCCCGTCGAGGAGGACGACCCCGTGACCACCCCGCAGGAAACCGTGCCCACTGTCGCGCCGGACCCGGAGTTCGCCGCGAACGCCGTGGCTCAGGCCGACCTGTACGACCGGGCGGCCGCCGACCGCCTCGGCTTCTGGGGCGAGCTGGCCCGGGAGCACGTCACCTGGGACCGCGACTTCGAGCAGGTCCTCGACTGGTCCGAGGCGCCCTTCGCGAAGTGGTTCGTCGGGGGGACGCTGAACGTCGCCGTGAACTGCGTCGACCGCCACGTCACGGCCGGCCACGGTGACCGCGTCGCCATCCACTTCGAGGGCGAACCCGGCGACACCGCGACCGTCACCTACGCCCAGCTGCACGAGCAGGTCCAGCGCGCGGCGAACGTCCTCGCCGGGATGGGCGTCGAACGCGGTGACCGGGTCGCGATCTACCTGCCGATGCTCGTCGAGTCGATCGTCGCCATGCTCGCCTGCGCCCGCCTCGGGGCGGCGCACTCGGTGGTGTTCGGGGGTTTCTCCGCCGACGCGCTGAACTCCCGCATCACCGACGCCGAGGCGAAGGTCGTCATCACCTGCGACGGTTCCTACCGCCGCGGCAAGCCGACCACGCTCAAACCCGCCGTCGACGCCGCCCTGGCCAAGGGTGCCCCGTCGGTCACCCACGTCCTCGTCGTGCGGCGCAACGGCGAGGCCGTCGACTGGACCGAGGGTCGCGACGTCTGGTGGCACGAGGCGCTGGAAGCCGCTGCGCCGCACCACGAAGCGGAGAGCTTCGACGCGGAGAACCCGCTGTTCGTCCTCTACACCTCCGGCACCACCGGGAAACCCAAGGGCATCCTGCACACCTCCGGCGGGTACCTCGTCCAGACCGCGTACTCGACGAAGAACGTCTTCGACGTGCAGCCCGAACGCGACGTCTACTGGTGCACCGCCGACATCGGCTGGGTCACCGGGCACAGCTACATCGTCTACGGCCCGCTGGCCAACGGCCTGACCCAGGTCGTCTACGAGGGCACCCCCGACACCCCCGACAAGGACCGGTGGTGGTCCATCGTCGAGAAGTACGGCGTCACCGTCCTCTACACCGCGCCGACGGCGATCCGCACCTGCATGAAGTGGGGGGAGGAGTACCCGCAGAAGCACGACCTGAGTTCGCTGCGGGTGCTGGGCAGCGTCGGGGAGAACATCAACCCGGAGGCCTGGAACTGGTACCGCCGGGTCATCGGTTCCGGCCGGACGCCCATCGCCGACACCTGGTGGCAGACCGAGACGGGCGCGCACATGATCGCCCCGCTGCCCGGGGTCACCGCGCTCAAACCGGGTTCGGCGCAGATCCCCATCCCCGGGATCGTCGCGGAGGTCGTCGACGACGCGGGCGAACCCGTCGGGCACGGTCAGGCCGGCTACCTGGTCGTCACCGAGCCGTGGCCGGCGATGCTGCGCGGGATCTGGGGCGACCCGCAGCGCTTCAAGGACACCTACTGGGCCCGCTTCCCCGGGAAGTACTTCGCCGGCGACGGCGCCAAGCGCGACGAGGACGGCGACATCTGGCTGCTGGGCCGCGTCGACGACGTCATGAACGTCTCGGGGCACCGGCTCTCCACGGCCGAGATCGAGTCGGCCCTGGTCAGCCACCCCGACGTCGCCGAGGCCGCCGTCGTCGGCGCCACCGACGAGACGACCGGGCAGTCCGTCGTCGCCTTCGTCATCCTGCGCGGCGGGCACGAGCAGGGTCCCGACACCGTCGCGGACCTGCGCGACCACGTCGCGAAGGAGATCGGCCCCATCGCGAAGCCGAGGTCGATCATGGTCGTCGCGGAACTGCCCAAGACCCGGTCGGGCAAGATCATGCGCCGGCTGCTGCGCGACGTGGCCGAGCACCGCGCGCCCGGCGACGTCACGACGCTCACCGATTCCTCGGTGATGGACGCGATCTCGCAGGGGATGTCCGCGCCCGCCACGGACTGACACCCGATCCTCACTGCACCCCCGCGCCCGGTACGCCCCCGCAGCGCGGGGGTGCGGCACCCTCGGAGGGTGAGCTCACACCACCCCCGCCGCAGCACGGCCGCCCTCACCGGAACCGTCGTCGCGACCGGGGTGGTCGCCGCCGGGGCGGCGCTCGTCGGCGCCCCCGACCTCTTCGGCCTCGCCGGGCACCGCCCCTTCGTCTGGACCGTGCCGTTCCGGGTGCCGGTCGGGGCCGGGCTGGCCGGGGCGGCGGTCGTGGCGGGTGCGGTGGGGATGCGCTGGCGACGGGTGCTGCCCTCGGCCGCGGCGCTCGCGCTGGTCGCCGCGGGATCGGTGGGGACGACCCTCGCCCGGGGGACCGCGGCGGGGGAGCTGCCCGCGGCCCGCTCCGGGGACGTCACCGTGCTCGCCGCGAACGTCCTCAAGGCCCAGGCCGACCCCGCCGGGCTGGCCCGCCTCGCCGTCGACGGCGGCGCGGACGTCGTCTCGATGCCCGAGTCGGACCAGGCCCTGGCCGACGACGTCGCCGCGCGCATCGGATCCGCCACCGGCACCCCGATGCAGGTCTTCTGGGCCCGCGACCTCGGCGGGGGCGGGTACGGGACGGCGCTGCTCGTCTCGCAGTCCCTCGGGCCGTACCGCACGACGGGGCAGCTGGCCGGCGGGGTCAAGGCCGTCGTCACCGCCGCACCCGTCTCGGGGGACGGTCCGGTGCTGGCCGCGGCCCACACCGCCGCGCCCGTCCCGGACCTCCTCGGGGCCTGGGCGGTGGAGGTGCGGGCGGTCGCCGACTGGTGCGCGAACACCCCGGGTTCGATCCTGGCCGGGGACCTGAACGCCACCCTCGACCACCCCGGACTGCACCTGCGGGGGTCCTGCGTCGACGCCGGCGAGCAGACCGGCACGGGCGCGCGCGGGACGTGGCCCGCGAAGTACCCGGCGGCGTTCGGTGCCACGATCGACCACGCCCTCGCCGACGGGAACGCCTGGCGCGCCGTGGGTTCCAGCGTCCGGGACATCCCCGGCAGCGACCACCGCGCCCTGCTGTCGCGGTGGCGACCCGTCCGGTCGTCGTGACCGGACGCGGGCGCGCTGGGCCGTCCGGGCGAACCTTCGAACTCACAGGTTTGGGTTGCGCGGAACTCCCACGCGCGGAGGTCGGGAGCCGTAGTGTCGGTCAGGTCGTCGCTCGTCCCCCCTGTACGAGAGCGACCTTGGCGTCGCCGTCGGTCCCCCCGCCGACGGCGACGCGCTCCCCCTCCCGTGCACGCGCCGCGACGAACTCCTAGGGTTCACCCCGGCGCACCGTCATTCGCGCGGTGCGCGCAGCCTGGGCCTAGGAGGACTCGATGACCACCCTGAACGACCGTCCCGTCGGTGCGCCCGAACGCACGATCGGTCAGCTCGTGGCCGACGCGACCAAGGACATGAGCGAGCTCGTCCGCTACGAGATCGCGCTGGCCAAGTCCGAGATCACCACCGACGTGAAGAACGGCGCCATCGGCGGTGGGCTCTTCGGGGTCGCCGCGCTCTTCGGCTTCGTCGCCTTCGTGTTCCTCGGCATCACCGTCGCGTTCGCGCTGCACGAGGGGGCCGGCTGGTCGATCTGGCTGAGCTTCCTGGTCGTCGCCGCGGCCATGCTCGTCGTCGCCGGCCTCGCCGCGGCCATCGGGTTCGGCCGCATCAAGCAGGTCAAGCCGCCGGAGCGCACGATCCGCACGACGAAGGACAGCATCGCCGCGATCAAGGCCGCCGCCACCGGCAAGCCCGTCGCCAAGACCATCACCGGGGGCCCGGGCTCGCGCAGCCTCGGGCACTGACCCCCGGGCCGAGGCGTGGGCGTCCGCTCGACCGACGTCTCGGCCGTCCTGGTCGAAGGACCGTGGCGGCACCGGCTGGTGGCCGCCCACGGTGCGCGGTTCCACGTCGCCGAGCTCGGTGAGGGACCGCTCGTCCTGCTGCTCCACGACTTCCCGCAGTTCTGGTGGGCGTGGCGCGCCCAGCTCACGGCCCTCGCGGCGGCGGGGTACCGCGCGGTGGCGATGGACCTGCGCGGCTACGGCGCCTCCGACAAACCTCCCCGCGGCTACGACACCCCCACCTCGGCCGCCGACGTCGCGGCCGTGGTGCGGGCCCTGGGGGAGCGCGACGCCGTCGTCGTGGGCCACGGCGTCTCGGGCCGCACGGCGTGGGCCCTGCCGTCGCTGCACCCCGAGCAGGTCCGCGGGGTCGTCGTCGTGGGGGCCGCGCACCCGCTGCTGTCCCGCCACGTCCTGCTCGAACGGCTCGGCGAGGGCGCCGGGCTCGCCACCACCCGGACCGCGTTCGCCCGTCAGCTGCCCGCCCTGCCCGAACGTCGTCTCCTGAGCGGGGACGGGGTCGAGCGGGTGCTGCGCGAACGTTCCGGTCCCGGCTGGCCGTCCGCCGCCGACGTCGAGCGCTACCGCGACGCGATCCGCGTGCCGTTCGTCGCCCACTCCGCGCTGGAGTACCACCGCTGGATCGCCCGTTCCGCCGTCCGCGCCGACGGCCGCCGGTTCGCGGCCGCCCTGCGCGACGGCGTCGAGGTCCCCGTCCTGCAGGTGCGCGGCGCGCTCGACCCCACGGTGTCCGCGGGGGCCCTGGACGCGGCCGCCCGCTTCGCCCACGGTCCGCACCGGGTGGTCGAGGTGCCCGACGTCGGGCACTACCTCCCCGAGGAGTCCCCCGAGCGGACGACGACGCTGCTCACCGGCTGGCTCGCGCGCTGGTGAGCGGCCCGGCAGCATCGCCGTCGTGACCTTCCACACGGGCAACGCCGACCTCGACGGCGCCGACGACGGCGGCTGGTTCTTCGGGAGCTTCATGGCCGGGCGGGTCCCCGCGCTGGCCAGCGAGCACGTCGAGGTGAAGTGGGCCCGGATGGCGGCCGGGTCGCGGGACGAGGAGTGGACGGCGCCGGAGGCGGAGACGTCGCTGTGCGTGCTCGTCGCCGGGTGGCAGCGGCTGCGGTTCCGGGAGGGCGAGGCCGTCCTGGCCACGCCGGGCGACTACGTGATCTGGTTCCCCGGCGAGGAGCACACCTGGGAGACCTCCCCGGTGGAGGAGACCACGACCCTCACGATCCGGTGGCCCTCGCGGGCCAGGTGACCGCGTGACCGCTCACCCCAGGGCGCCCGCGACCGTCAGCACCGCCCCGGCCAGGCGCACCGCGTCGGCCCGCCGCAGCCGGGTGAGCAGGGCCGGTCGGGGTCCCTCCCGGCCGAGCCGGGAGTGCGTGGGGGCGGCCGCGACCGCGGTGCTCACCCCGCTCAGGACGGTCCCCGCGAGGGCGACCCACAGGTGCGGGGAGGACGGCACCGAGACGGCGACCCAGACCCACGCGGCCAGCACGGAGCCGTAGACCACGGCCACCACGGGGGTGATCCGGCGGGAGTGGGCGGTGTGCGCGGCGGGGAAGTCCCGCGGCGGGGTCGCGACGAGGGCCGGGTAGACGACGGCCGTGACCACCAGCTGGAACCCGAGGTGCAGGGTCGCGGCGGCGAGCAGGGCCCCGGGGGCGTCCACGGCGATCACTCGGCCGTGCAGGAGCCGGTGGAGACCTCCGCGGTCCGGGAGCCGGCCTCGGCGAGGACCCGGTCGAGCTCCGTGGGGGTCAGCGCGTACCCGGTCTGCTCGTCGTCGAGGGACTTGGCGAAGACCACGCCCACGACCCGCCCGTCCGCGCTCAGCAGCGGCCCGCCGGAGTTCCCGGGCCGGACCGTGGAGTACACCGAGTAGACCTCGCGGACGACGTCGGTGGTGTCGTAGATGTCGCGGCCCTGGGCCTGCAGCACCTCGCGGACCCGGCCGGGTTGCACGTCGTAGCCGCCGTCGAGGGGGAAGCCCGCGACCAGCGCCGTGTCACCCCGGGTGAGCTCGTCCGCACGGGGCAGGGCCGCGGCGTCGAGGCCGGGGACGTCGAGGACGGCGAGGTCGAGCCCCGGGTCGTAGGCGACGACGCTCGCCGGGTACTGCCGGCCGACCCCACCGGGCTGGACGAGGGGGTCGCTGACCCCCGCGACGACGTGGGCGTTGGTGACGACCCGCGCCGAGTCCCCGACCCGGTCGACCACGAAACCGCTGCCCTCCAGCCCGCGCCGGCACGTCGTCGCCACCCCGGTGACCTTCACGACGCTGCCCGCGGCCGCCTCCAGCCCCTCGGTGCCGGGGAGGGGGTCGGGCGCGGCGATGGCGGTGATCGGCTCGGCGTCGAGACCGGTGAAGACCCGTGGGAACCCGTTGGCCTGGGCCGCGGCCCAGAACGTCGAGAGCAGGCTGCCGGTGCTCACGGGCACGACGGCGTCCAGGGCCCCGACGACCCGCGACCCGGTCACGGCCTGCACCACCCGGGGCAGCGGAGCCGTCCGCGCCGCCCCCGCCACGACCCAGACCACCAGCAGCGTCGCGACCAGGCCCGCGACCGCGCCGAGCACGGCGTCGGCGAAGCGCGCCGGTCGCCACCGGACGTGGGAGCGCAACCGGGCCCCGACGAAGCTCAGGACCAGACGGCCCAGCACGGCCAGCACCAGCGTCCCGAGCACCACGACGAGCGTGCGGCGCACCCCCGGCGTCCAGCCGGCGACGAGGTGCGGCAGCCACGCGACCCCGACGGCCGCGCCGCCGACCAGCCCGACGAGACCCGCCAGCCCGACGAGCAACCCCTCCCGGTACCCGGCGACGACCTGGACCAGCACCAGCACCAGCAGGGCGACGTCGAGGACGTCCGACGACGTCACGCGCGGGCTCCGGCGCGGTCCAGGGCCTGCTGCAGCGTCAGCGCGGCACCCCCGCGCGCCTCACCGGCGGGACGGTCGAGGCCGCCGAAGGCCAGGACCCGGACGAGGACCTCGGCCGTGAAACCCCAGACCAGCAGCCCGCGGACCGCGAACGCGGGCCCGACGTAGCCGCCCGGGCCGCGCAGGGTGAGCCGGGCGTCGTCGGCGAGCAGCTCCGACAGCGGGACGCGTTCCACCCGGGCCACCTCCTCGGGGTCGACCGGGCCGACCGGCGCGGGCTCGCGCCAGTGCGCGATCACCGGGGTCACCTCGTGACCGGAGTGGGCCAGCAGCAACGGCGGCAGCGCGCCCAGGACCTCGACCCCCGCGGGGTCCAGTCCCGTCTCCTCCTCGGCCTCGCGCAGCGCGGTGGCCGCGGCGTCGGCGTCGCCCGGGTCGCTGCGGCCACCGGGGAAGGCGACCTGACCGGAGTGCTGGCGCAACGTCCCGGCGCGTTCGGTGAGCAGGACCTCCGGGCCGGCCGGGCCGTCGGCGAGCAGGACGAGGACGGCGGCCGGACGCCCTGAGCCGGAGCTGTCCACGCGCCAGTCCAGGTCGGCCACGGTGAGGGTCGGGAGCCGGGTGGCGAGCGGTTCCAGCCAGTCCGGGATCACGCCGTCGCCGCCACGGCGACACCCGGGGGGCCCTGCTTCACGAGCTTCGCCGCCCGCACCGGGTCGTTCTCGCCGATCCCCGCGGACGGGCAGAGCCGGGCGACCGGGCACGCGCCGCACGCGGGTCGGCGGCTGTGGCAGGTCCGGCGGCCGTGGAAGATCATCCGGTGGTTGAACATCGTCCAGTCCTGGCGCGGGATGAGCCCGGCCAGGTCGGTCTCGACCTTCACCGGGTCCTCGTGGGTGGTGAACCCGAGCCGGCGCGACAACCGTCCGACGTGGGTGTCGACGGTCAGGCCGGGGACGCCGAACGCGTCGCCCAGGACGACGTTGGCCGTCTTGCGCCCGACCCCCGCGAGCTTCACCAGGTCGGCCTGGCGCGGGGGGACCTCCCCGCCGTGCTCGGCGACGAGCTGGGCCGACATCTTCAGCAGCGCGTCGGACTTGGCCCGGAAGAACCCCGTCGGCTGGATCAGGCCCTCGAGCTCGGAGCGCTCGGCCGCGGCCAGGTCGATGGCGCTCGGGTAGCGGGCGAACAGCGCCGGCGTGACCTGGTTGACCCGGGCGTCGGTGCACTGCGCCGAGAGGATCGTCGCGACCAGCAGTTCGAACGGGCTGGTGAAGTCGAGCTCGCAGTGCGCGTCGGGGTAGCGCAGCGCCAGCGCCCGGTGGACCCGGCGGGCTCGTCGGGTCCGGGCCAGCTCGGTCTCCACCCTTGGACCCTACGTCGGAGGGGCCGGGTGATCACCCGTCCGTCCCGGCCGGGGCACGAGTTCTGCACACCCTCCACGGCCGACCTCCGGAAACCGTTGCCCCGTGCCACAGGTGCGGTCGGGTGACGGGAGACGACCGGGAGGGTGACACCCCGTCAAGCGCTCCCGGGAGGGAGACGACATCCCTGGCATGCAGCACGACGGCGAACCCGACCGCACCTCCGAGATCGACCTGCTGGAGGCCTACCTCCGACCTGTCCTGACGGGTGTCCTGGAGGACGCCGACGCGCTGCGCTGCCGCAACGCGGTCCGCGTCGAGCTCGCGGAGCTGCCGCTGCCCGCGCTGCGCCGCCGACGCGGGCTGCTGCAGGAGGAGCTGCGCCGCGTCCAGCACTGGAGCCGGCTCGTGCGGGCCCGCCTCGACCTGCTCGTCGCCTCGGCCTGCGGCCCGGAGGAGCTGCACGTGCCGCTCGAGGCCGCCGCGCACGGCGGCCCGCTCGACCAGCTGCTCTCCGGCACCACCGCGGGGGACACCCTGCTGCCCGACGTCACCGGCGTCCACGCCCTCGACCCGGCCCACGGCCTGCGCGGACTCCTCGTCCTCGAACGCCCGCTCGGAGCGCCCGGGCTGAACGAGCAGCTGCAGGAACTGTCCTTCGCCCAGCAGCGCCTCGCCGACTACGACACCGCCCTCCTGGCCGAACTGGCCGTGGCGACCGACGTCCTCGCGGAACGTGCCCGCACGCTGTTCCACCGTTCCGGCTCCTAGTTCCGGCGCCTAGTTCCGGTACCTGCGGTCGCTCCCCACCGCTCCCTCGGCGGGATCGTGCGGCAGACTGTCGGGAGGCCGTGTCGAGGTGACGCGCGTCACGACAGCAGAGGAGGTCGGTCGGTGGACTACGGGCAGATCGACGGCGCCCCCGGTGCCGACCGTCTCGACGAACGCCTCGGCGACCGCCCCGGCGACGTCGTCCGTCGCGCCCCGCTGTTCGCCGCCCTCGACGACGAGGCCGCGGGCGAACTGCTGGAGACGATGGAGGCCGTCCACCTCGACCGGGGTGAGCAGCTCTTCGGCGAGGGCGAGCCGGGGGAGCGCGTCTACGTCGTGCGCACCGGCAAGATCAAGCTCGTCCGCAGCTGGCCCGACGGCCGGGAGAACCTCCTCGCCGTCCTGGGCCCCGGCGAGATGTTCGGCGAGCTCTCCCTCTTCGACCCCGGACCCCGCACCTCCTCAGCGCGCGCCGTCTCCGAGTCCGAGCTCATCGCCCTCGGCCACGACGACATGATGCGCTGGCTCGCCCGGCGTCCCGAGGTCGCCAAGCACCTGCTGCAGGCGCTGGCCCAGCGGTTGCGCCGCACCAACGTGACCCTGGCCGACCTCGTCTTCACCGACGTCCCCGGCCGCGTCGCGAAGGCCCTGCTCGACCTCTCCCGCCGCTTCGGCCGGCCCATCGCCGACGGTCAGCTCGTCGCCCACGACCTGACCCAGGAGGAACTCGCGCAGCTCGTCGGCGCCTCGCGGGAGACGGTGAACAAGGCGCTCGCCGACTTCGCCTCCCGCGGGTGGCTGCGGCTGGAAGCGCGAGCCGTCGTGCTGCACGACATCGAGCGACTGGCCCGTCGCGCCCGCTGAACTCTCGCCTTCCGGTCTAAGGCAGTCCCAAGTGGGTGAGCTGGGCGCGGATCGAGAGCACGGCGGCGCGGGCGAGGGGGCCGGCCAGCCGACCGTGCACCGCGAGGGCGACCTCCTCCGGCGTCGAGGCTCCCGCCGCGACGGCGGCGCGGACCTGCTCCAGCCGCTCGAGCCGGTGCGCCAGCTGCGTCTCCAGGGCGGCGCGGGCGTCCGGACGGGCGGGGCCGTGGCCGGGGAGGACGACGGACGCGTCCAGGTCGATCAGCGTCCGCAGTGACGTCAGGTAGGCACCGAGGTCGCCGTCGTCGGCGATGACCGTGCTGCCGCGGCCGAGCAGGGTGTCGCCGGTCAGCAGCTCGCCGCTCTCCAGGAACACCGAGACCGAGTCGGCGGTGTGGCCGGGGGTCGCGACGACCGTCAGCGACAGCCCCGCGACCGCGTGCTCACCCGCCGTCCGCACGACCGGGGCGGGGTGCTCACGCAGGAACGCGTCGAGCCCGCCGACGTGGTCGAGGTGGTGGTGGGTGGCGACGACGAACGCCACGGTCCGTCCCGCCAGGGCCCGCGTGATCGCGGCCCGGTGGCCGGGGTCGTCCTCACCCGGGTCCACGACGACGACGTCGCCGGAACCGGGGGCGGCCAGCAGCCAGGTGTTCGTCCCGTCCAGCGTCATCGGCCCGGGGTTGGGCTCCAGGACGCAGGTGGCCCGGTCGGTGACCGGACCACCTGTCCAGGGGCCGGGAGGGGTCACGTCAGGAACGGACCCGCACGACGATCTCGACCTCGACGGGGGAGTCGAGCGGCAGCACGGCCACCCCGACGGCGCTGCGGGCGTGCTGGCCGGCGTCGCCGAAGACCTCGCGGAGCAGGTCGGACGCGCCGTTGATCACGCCGGGCTGACCGGTGAAGGACGGGTCGCTGGCGACGAAGCCCACGACCTTGACGACCTGCACGATGTCGTCGACCGACCCGACCACGCTCGCGGCAGCCGCGATGGCGTTCAGCGCGCACGTCGCGGCGAGCTGCTGGGCGGTGTCCGCGTCGACGCTCCCGCCGACCTTGCCGGTGACGGCGAGCTGGCCGTCGACGAACGGCAGCTGCCCGGAGGTGAAGACGAGGTCGCCGTCACGGACGGCGGGCACGTAGGAGGCGACGGGTGCGGCGACGGCCGGCAACGTCAGGCCGAGTTCGGCCAGCCGCTCCGTCGTGCTCACGCGTCGGCGCCCATCGGGCGCTTGAGGTAGGCGACCAGGCCGTTGCCACCGGGTCCGGTGAGGACCGTCACGAGCTCCCAGCCGTCGGCGCCCCACTGGTCGAGGATCTGCTTCGTCGCGTGGACGATCAGCGGGATGGTGGCGTACTCCCATGTCTTCATGGGCGCCAACCTAGTGGGCCCCCGGTCCCGAGGGACCGGGGGCGCTCACGGGTGGCGGCGACGCACTCGAACGCCGCGTGCTCAGACGGCGGCGGGTACCCCGACCAGCGAGATCTCGGGCACCGCGGTGCCCGACCCGGTGACCTCGGCCCCGTCGATGCCCAGGGCCGCGTCCCGCGCGGTCTCGAGCAGACGGCGCCACGACTGCACGTTCGGACGGCGCTTGAGCAGCGCGCGCCGTTCACGTTCGGTCATGCCGCCCCAGACCCCGAACTCGATGCGGCTGTCCAGCGCATCGGCCAGGCACTCGGTGCGCACGGGGCATCCCCCGCAGATCTGCTTGGCGCGGTTCTGCGCCGAGCCCTGCACGAACAGCTCGTCCGCTTCGGTGGCCTTGCAGGCCCCGCGACTAGCCCATTCCAACGTCCACGCCATGACGGCCCCTCCCGTCGACGCCCCCCCGGTCCGGTGCTCTGCGAGCACCGGCTTCCCCCCGGTTCAGCGATACCTGTGAATCCCCCTGAGTGCCCCACGTCGGGCACGTCTGCAGCGTAGGCTCGGCGAGGGACTCTTCCCCAGAGCATCTTGTGATGAACATGGGTAGTCACTTCGAGCTACCGACTCGTCACCCACACAGATCAACGCAGAGTTGCGTTGCGGTCACGATCCTGCGGAGCGATCGCGGAGGACCCGTGGATGCCCCGACCCGCGACGGCCCGGCGCTTACCCTGTCGGCATGGCTCCTCCCCCCACCGCTCACCGGCGGCGTCCCGTCCTGCGGCTGCTCGCCGCCTTCGCGGCCGTCAGCGCCGTGGCCGGTGTGCTCACGGCGGGGCTCGTCGTCCCGGCCGTCGCGTTCAGCGGCAGCCTGACGAGCGCGGGGGTCAACATCTTCGACGAGCTGCCGGCGGACCTGGGCGACCAGACGCTGTCCGAGGCGACGACGATCCTCTACGCCGACAACACCGTGATGGCGCGGGTCTACGACCAGAACCGCGTCGTCGTGGGCTTCGACCAGATCGCCCCGATCATGCGCGACTCCATCGTCGCGATCGAGGACTACCGCTTCTACGAGCACGGCGCCATCGACATGAAGGGCATCGCCCGCGCGCTCGCCTCCAACGCCGGCGGCGGGGGCACCCAGGGCGCGTCGACGATCACCCAGCAGTACGTGAAGAACATCCTCGTCGAGCAGGCCGTCGAGCAGGGCGACACCGAGGCCGCCGCGGCCGCGACGACCGCCGACGGGACCGAGGGCTACGCCCGCAAGCTGCGCGAGATGAAGCTCGCCATCGGCGTCGAGAAGGAGATGTCGAAGAACGACATCCTCGCCGGGTACCTGAACGTCGCGTACTTCTACAACGGCGTCTACGGCGTCGAAGCCGCGGCCCGCTTCTACTTCAACAAGACCGCGGCCGAGCTGACGCTGCCGGAGTCGGCGATGCTGGCCGGTCTCGTGCAGAACCCCGTGGCCTTCAACCCGCTGAAGTACCCCGACGCCTCGATCGCGCGCCGCAACGTCGTGCTGAACCGGATGCTCGAACTGGGCAAGATCTCCCAGGCCGACCACGACGCGGCGGTCGCCGCGCCCCTCGGCATCAACCCGCAGCGCAGCCAGCAGGGCTGCATCAACGCCGGGTCCGCCGCCTACTTCTGCGACTACGTGACCCGCATCGTCGAGACCGATCCTGCGTTCGGGGCGACGGCGGACGACCGCAAGAAGCTCCTGCGCACCGGTGGTCTGACCATCAAGACGACGCTGAACCCGCAGGTCCAGGTCACGACCCAGAACGCGGTGAACGGTGGCGTCAACCCGGGGCAGAAGCCCCGGATGGCCTCCTCGGTCGTCCAGCCCGGGACCGGGCAGATCCTCGCGATGGCCCAGGACACCACCTTCTCGCTCGACACCGACCAGGCCGGCGTCACCACGATCAACTACAACGTCGACAAGATGTACAACGGCGGCAACGGTTTCCAGACCGGTTCGTCGTTCAAGGCGTTCACGCTGGCGGAGTGGTTGAAGGCCGGGAAGTCCATCGACAGCACGATCAACGCGCCGTTCAACGGGTCGGACTCCTTCAGCCAGTTCACCGCCTGCGGCGCCAAGTCCCGTGATTCGAAGGTCTACAAGTACTCGAACTCGGAATCGCACGAAGGTGGCGTCATGTCCATCCGCAAGGCGACCGCGGACTCCGTCAACACGGCCTACGTGACGATGGAGAAGTCCCTCGACCTCTGCAACATCGCCGCGACGGCGCAGTCCATGGGCGTCCACCTGGCCAATCCGAAGAACGGCAGCGTGCCGGCGCAGAAGGCCAGCGACATGAGCAACACCAACGACAACGACAGCGGGGTCAACTCCGACCTCTACGTCAGCCCGTCGCTGACCCTCGGGGTCAACGAGATCGCCCCGCTCGCCATGGCCGGGGCCTACGCGACGTTCGCCGCCCAGGGCACCTTCTGCAAGCCGATCGCGATCCTCGAGTCGCTGGACACCAACGGCCAGCCGATGAACATCCCCAGCGCGGACTGCAAGTCCGTCCTCGACCCGAACATCGCCAACAACGTCACCGAGGCCCTCCAGGGCGTCATCTCCGGCGGCACCGGGTCGTCGGCCCGCATCGACCGCGCCGCCGCCGGCAAGACGGGCACCACCAACGACAGCACGGACGCCTGGTTCGTGGGCTACACGCCGCAGCTGTCCTCCGCGGTGTGGATGGGCCACGCCGACGGGACCAAGTCGCTGAACTCGGACCGCATCAACGGTCGCGGTCGCCGCACCATCTTCGGCGGGACGATCTCCGCCCCGACCTGGAAGGCCATCGTCGGGACCGCCTCCGACCAGCTGAACCTCCCCAAGGTCGGGTTCACCCCGGGCACCAACCAGGGCCTCAAGACGACGACCTCCGACGGCAGGATCAAGGTCCCGAGCGTCGTCGGCCGGAGCGTGTCCTCGGCCAAGAGCGCGCTGCAGGCGGCCGGGTTCCAGGTGAAGGTGGGCGGTTCGGTCTCCTCCAACACCGTCGACGCAGGGCTCGTGGCCTCGCAGAGCGCCCGCTCCGCCGCGGCCGGTTCGGTCATCACCATCACCCGCAGCTCCGGCCCGGCGCCGGTCCAGACGCCCGACCCGCCGGCCCCGTCGGCCCCGCCGTCGAGCGACAGCCCCGGGATCCAGCTCCCGACGGAGCTGCCGCCGCTGCCCGACCTCCCCGCCCTCCCGACGAACTGAGGGGGCGGAGACGGGCCGGACGGGGGACTCTCCCCGTCCGGCCCGTCCTCCTTTCGGGGGGTGGTCCCACCCGTCGCGTCCTTGGTTGGCTGGGGCCGTGGACACACCCCTCGTGGACGACGTGACGTTGCTCCTGCTGAACCCGGAGACGGGGCGTCCGCTGACGGACGCGACCCGCCTGCGCGCGGTCCTGCCCGGAGCCGTGCTGCTCGACCTGGCCCTGCGGGAGCGGCTCGAGTCCGAACCGAGTCGCTGGGGCGGCGAGAAGGTGCGCGTGCGCGACGCCTCGCCCACCGGCGACGAGGTGCTCGACGAGGCCCTGCGGCGACTGGGCGACCGGCCCACGGCGGCCCGCACCGCCGTGCAACGGCTCGGGGGCCTCAAGCTGGGCCGTGCCGTCCGGGACCGGATGGTCGCGCGCGGTCTCGTCCGCCACGAGCCGGGCGGGTTCCTCCGCTTCGCCCGCGACCACCCCGAGCCGGGCGCGCGCAAGGCCCTGGTCGCCGAGGTCGCGTCAGCGCTTGGGAAGGGGGCCGACGTCACCCCGCACGCGGCCGCGCTGGTGTCGCTGCTGCAGTCCGTCGGCGCGATCCCGAAGGTCGTCCCCGAGCTGGGGCTGTCCCGCCGTCAGCTCACCGACCGGGTGCAGCAGATCAGCGACGGGATGGCTGAGGGGGAGTGGGCCGGGGCGGCCGTGCGCGCCGCTCAGACCGCGGTCACGGCGGCGATCGTCACGAGCACCGTCGCCGCGACCGGCGGCGCGAACTAGCGGCTCCGGATCTCAGGCCTGCAGGCGGGTCCGCACGGCGGTGGAGACGCGCTTGCCGTCGGCGCGGGCCCCGACCTTCGGCTTGAGCTGCGACATGACGGCGCCCATCGCGCCCATGCCGGTCAGCCCCTCCGCGGTCGCGATGAGCACGGCCTCGTCCACGAGGGCGTCGAGCTCCTCGTCGGTGAGCGGAGTCGGCAGGTAGGTCTTGATGACGGAGAGCTCGGCGGTCTCACGTTCGGACTGCTCGCTGCGGCCGGCGTCACCGAAGGCCTGCGCGGCCTCGCGACGCTTCTTCGCCTCGCGCTGCAGGACCGCGATGACCTCGTCGTCGGAGAGCGTGCGCGCCGACTTCCCGGCGACCTCCTCGGAGCGGACCGCCGTGAGGACCATCCGCAGCGTCGCCGACCGCAGCTCGTCCCGGGCCTTCATCGCGGTGGTCAGGTCGGCCTGCAGGGAGTCCTTGAGGGTGTCGCTCATGGGGCGATCCTCCCACCCCACCGCGACCCGTTTCCGCCCTCCGGCGAGGATGACCGGATGCCCACTGCAGCCCGAGTCCTCCACCTGGCCGCCGGAACCGTCGGCGTCGGCGCGCTGGCCGGTGCCGCCGGCGTCGGCTACGCCGCGGGCTACGAGGTCCGCGCGTTCGTGCTCCGGCACGCCGTCGTGCCGGTCCTGCCCGTCGGCGCCGCCCCGCTGCGGGTCCTGCACCTCTCCGACCTGCACCTCGTCCCGCGTCAGCACCGCAAGCGCGCCTGGGTCGCGGCGCTCGCCGACCTCGAACCCGACCTCGTCGTCACCACCGGGGACAACCTCGCCGCCCAGGACGCCGTCCCGGCCGTGCTGGAGACCTACGCGGGGCTGCTGGAGCGTCCGGGCGTCTTCGTGCTCGGCTCCAACGACTACTGGGCTCCGAAGCCGCGCAACTGGTCCAAGTACCTGAGGGGTCCGTCGGACGGTGGTGCCGGCGACGAGGCCGTGCGACTGCCGACCGACGACCTCGTCCGTGGCTTCACCGACGCCGGCTGGGTCGACCTCGACAACGTCCGCACCCGGCTGACCGTCAACGGCCTCGACCTCGAGTTCGTCGGCGTCGACGATCCGCACCTGCGCTACGACCGCTACCACGACGTCGCCGGCCCCGCCGCGACCGACGCCGATCTCACCATCGGCGTCACCCACGCCCCCTACCGCCGCACCCTCGACGCGATGACCGCCGACGGAGCGGGCCTGCTCATCGCCGGCCACACCCACGGCGGCCAGCTCTGCGTGCCCGGCTTCGGAGCCCTCGTGACCAACTGCGACCTCCCGCGGAAGCAGGCCTCCGGCCTGTCCCGCTGGTCCGCCGCCCGCCACGACGCCTGGCTGCACGTCTCCGCCGGCCTCGGGACCTCCCCCTACGCGCCGCTGCGCTTCGCCTGCCGCCCTGAGGCGACGCTGCTGGAGCTCGTACCCCGCCGCTGAGCCTCGTGGTCTCGGGGACCCGGCTGGGTGGGCTATCCTCTACGAGGCCGTGCAGTTCGGCGGCCATCAGCAGCATCGGGGTGTGGCGCAGCTTGGTAGCGCGCTTCGTTCGGGACGAAGAGGCCGCAGGTTCAAATCCTGTCACCCCGACCCGAGTAGTTGCACGTCAGAGGCCCGGAACCGCGAAAGCGGGGCCGGGCCTTCGTCGTGTGCGTGACCAACTGCGTGACTGTCCTCTAGTCGCCTGATTCGTGCCTGTTCCGCGACCGGCCTGAGCCCTACGGTGCTTGCACATCAGCTGTCACTGGAGGGGTCATGGCCATCACCGCCGCGGAGGCTCAAGCGCGACTGACCCACCTCATCGAGCAGGTCAACGACGACCAGGCCGCTGTGGAGATCACGTCCAAGAAGGGCACGGCCTACCTCGTCTCCGAGGACGAGTACCTCTCCCTGCGTGAGACCGTCTACCTGCTGAGGTACCCGTGAAACGCCGAGCGGCTGTGCGAGAGCCTCGCTGAGGCGCGCGGCGGGGGAGCGTAGCCGAGCGGCCTCATCGAGTCCGGGTCCACCCCACCCGCTGAGGCGTGAAGGTCGCGTCCACCTCCCACGGCTGGGAGGACTACTGCAGCTGGAGCGCCGATCGGAAGGCGCTGCAGAAGATCAACGCATGATCGAGGAGTCGTGGCGCGATGCCGGCCAGGGCATCGGCAAACTCGAGCAACTGTCGGGTGACCTGGCCGGGCTGTTGTCGAGGCGAATCACTGATAAGCACCGCCTCGTCTACGAGGTCGTCGACGGCGCTGCGGTCGTTCACCAGGCGTGATACCACTACTGACGGCGTTGGGGTAGCCCAAGCCGGGACCTTGGCGGTGCTGTAAGAACTTTCTCTACTCCGTCAAGCGCGCCCGCTGCGCCGCCGAGGGTGGCGGGGCCAGGCGTGCGGCGCAAGCGCCGGTCCTGACCCCGCCACCCTCGGACACTTCCATGAGCAAAAACGCCGCGATACTGTGATGCACTCGCGTCGATCGGATCTCGTCATTCAGAAACTGAAGGAGCCATGGCCGCCTTTACCGAATTAGTTCAAAGTGACCTGCTTTGGAACCCTTACGACTTCGCAAACCCAGTTAATGACGATTCGCTCTTTGCGGGACGCCAGGACGAACTAAAAGAAATTCGGTACTACTTGAGGCTCGCCGCAAAAGCACCTAGACCCATCAACCTTGTTCTGACTGGCCCTCGTTCCGCTGGAAAAACTAGTCTTCTTAACAAAATCGGATACGAAGCTAAGGGTCGTGGATTTGCGGTAGCTCGAATTGATCTAAACGAGGGCGACGCAAACCCGCTGAGTTTGTTTTACAAGATTTATGATGCAGTGCTTCTGGCTGCAGTCACCGAAGGCGCTTACGCTGGAATTGGCGGCCCCCTTTATAGGAGCTACCGAACCTTGATCGACGGGCAGGGAACGTCAACAGAAAGTTTCACGGAACTTCTCTTTCCACGTCATTTTGCTTTGGCGAACCAAGGAGGGAGGATGCTCTCCGAGGTGACGCTTAGAACCGATTTGGAAAACATTGCGAGAGAACTAGGTAAGCCCTGCGTGCTTCTATTCGACGAGTGTGACGTACTGGCCAAAAGTCGAATTGAGCTCGAAATGCTTCGGAATATTTTCATGAACACCCGAGGTTACATGCTGGCATTTGCGGGGACGCCGAATTTATTTCCGGCACTAGAGGACGTTTTCTCCCCCATCATCAGGCAGTTCAAGAAAATCCCCGTGGAGAAGTTCGCTAGCGTTGAAGACACTATCGAGTGTATTACGAAGCCTCTTAGGCAGCTCGACATTGATCCTACCGAAGCATTCCCTGAAACTGCGCGTCAACTTCACTTTGACATCCATCGCTTAGCCAATGGTCGCCCTTACGAGGTGCAACTACTCTGCCACTTCATGTTCAAGCGTGTCGAAGAAGGAAAAGCCAATCGCATGGCCATCACGGTAGATGTCCTTGATGATGTGCGGCGAGAGTTAGAAACACATGAAGAGGGAAACGATCGTCGGTGGGTTAGCGCTCTGCGGCGTCTATCGCGAGAAGATATTCAGCTTCTTGCCGCGCTCTTAGAATGTAAAGGAACTATTAGACAGATTTGGGCCTTGTCCCAAATTTTTAGCCCTGCACCCCTTAGCCTTAGCGACCTCGAGTCCGGGGCCACGCGATTCAAGGAGCTTGGCCTCTTAAGTGAAGAGGAAGGTAACCTCAAATTCCGTGGCGACCAATTCGATGAAATTTATGTCCGTTACTTTGCCGCTTCGCGAGAAGTGGCGCTATTCGTTACACCTTGGGAATTTTCTGAAGCCCTAAAATTTGAGGTCTCACCCGCCTTGCGTCGGATCTCCGGCGTTGAGATCTTTCGTGCCAGAGACAGTGGTAGTAGCACAGTGCGTCAAAAGATCGAGGAAGTGGTGGCAGCCATCGGGTTGGAGCCTTCGGCAAAAAGTACGCTTCCCGACATAACGAGCACACTCTACCCAAGCCTCCTGCGTTCACTTGACAGCGGAGAACTAACGGTCGCTGAAGTGCGCATCACCGCAGTTGGCACCACCGTCTCTCAATGGGTGACCATGCCGCCGGGCGGTACAAACTTACTCTTTGAGGACAGCAACATCGTGGCCATGGCAAATAAGACCCGCGCCATTGGGGGCGAACTTGCGGCGGAGCTCTTTACTCAACCGCTTCCTACTGTCGAGGTCATGTTATCTCGAATAGATCAATCGGCTTCACCACGCCAGCTGGAAGAATTTGCGTCGGCGCACCTGTCGTATGCCTACGATCTGCATGGCCTGAGAAATTATGAGAAAGCGCTAGAACAGTCCAGTTTTGCGCAAAGGTTGCATGCTTACTCACCTCACGCGACCGTTTGTGCTCACCTTAGCTTGTTACTCGGAGATTGGGAGTCAGCATCCACGTACGCGGGGGATGCTCGAACATTATCTCTCGAAGAGAAGAGCAGCCTTCAAGGTGAAAGCTCCGCAAATGACGAGGTGCTACAGCAGTTTCTCCTCTCAACTTATGATCTAGCCGTCGCGAGGTTGATGCAGGGCCGCATGCTTGAAGCAGCTCAACTGCTGCAAGAATGTATCGACAGCCCCGATGCGCGTTCCATCAAGAACGCCATTTTGGTACAGGTAGAAGGTGGATCAGACGGTACATCCTGGAACATTTCAGGAGACCTAGACGCAGACTTCAATTCAATGACTACCCAACTATTGGCCAAATTTGAGGGTTAGGCAGGCGAAACTGAGTTCTGGTGGAGTGAGGGTTGCTTATACCGCTCATGGTAGCCGTGTCTTGTTATCAATAATCGCCACATCAGTGAGGTGAACACTTACCAGTGCCCCAGTCAGATCTGCCCCGCGCAAGATTGTTCCCGAGAGGTCCGCCGCTCGTAGGTCTACACCCTGCAGGGTGACCGAAGATAAGTTTGCTCGACGCAGGTCAGCACCATAGAAATTGACGGCAGCAAGACGTACCCCTGAAAAGTTTCTATCGACAAGGTAGGCCCCGTGTAAGTCGATTACGTCCTGCTCTCTAGCTATCGCAGGGAGCGCCCGAATCGCGGCTTCAATTGAATCTGCAGCATCGGGCACGATGCCTTGGTGTCTAATAAATCGGCATAGCACATCGACGATTCGGCTGCGCTCGTCAACCTGAACTTCAGCGATACGCGCTAAAGAGTAAATTCCGGAAACTTTCGCTACCGGTGACGCTTCGCCGAGCTGCGAGATTGCTCGTGTAAACGCATCGACAAGCTGAGAGCGACGCGCGTTCTCCGCTTGCTGCCGCGCAGCTTTCAATTGACCAATACCAACGAACGCACCAACGGCTATAAGCAAGCCTCCGATTCCTTGAAGCAGAGCTGTCCTCAATGAAGCTTCATACTGATACTTAAGTGCCGGCGTGAGGGCGGACCACTCAGCACCACCTCGAGCCAGAAGCCAATGCGGAAGAGAATAGAGTGACCATGCCGTAGCTAGTACAAACAGCGTAAATGTGAGTGCTAAGAGAATCGTTCTGCCCATTGTGGTGAACCTACCCTTGATGAGGCGTATAAGCTTCGGCATTAAGTAAGATTCCTAACCTTTCGCTACTGAGTATGCCGTCATGACGATAGCCTAGCTTGCGTTCGACCACTGCAAAGTTCGCGCAACTGCTGTCAGCGACTGGTAATTCCTCGACAGGCAAGCGCTCTGCCCCCCCCCCCCCCGCCAAGTAACTTCCTCACCATCAGGACGAGGCACTTGCTCATTCAATGACCATATGCAAGGTGTCGACTACTATCTCTATGCTCTAGTCTTCCCTGTTTCGCTTACGGGTTTTTGCTTCGGTTTCTTCGCTAGGCTCTTTTGGGTGCCTCTAGTCAGAGCCGAAGCGGCGAGACGCTGCATGTCCCTAGACTTCTACGCGGAGAGTCCGACCTCGAACTGCAGGCGAGTCCTCCAGTGGGCAGCGGCCCACCACGTGGCCCGGTGATCATGTGGCCATCAGTTAATTCGGTCATAAAGTTAACTACCCAAGCGGACGTGCGTCGGAGTCGACCGTGCGGCGGGTGGGCGTAGCTACCTCTTCTCAGCAGAGACAACCGAACATGGCCAACGGCCCCAGCAGAAACCGCATGTGCTGGACTCCATCTGTTACCACGGCCTAGACCTGCGCCAGCGCCGGGATCGGCGCTTCG
The DNA here is from genome assembly GCF_042674865.1 of Kineococcus sp. GCM10028916. NCBI lineage: Bacteria > Bacillati > Actinomycetota > Actinomycetes > Kineosporiales > Kineosporiaceae > Kineococcus > Kineococcus sp. GCM10028916. The sequence goes on from NZ_JBHTFM010000003.1 coordinate 622,376, forward strand.
GACATCGCTCAACACAGGCACCCTTGATTTTTCGGGTATCGTGGCGGATCAAGTGGTTCGTTGCGGGCCCTGGCAGCCGCCGGCTCTTGACCTCGTGGCTGCCGAAGAGGGCGGCAAGTGTCAACAAGGCGGATCCAACACCGGGACTGGTGGTCGTCCAGGTACGGCTGCCGCACCCCTCGCTCCGCTGCGGGGCTTGCCACTGGATGCCCGTATGGCTGCTGCGCATGCAGAGGAGCTCACTGACCAGGCTGCAGTGTCTAAGCCTTGGCGGTGCTGGAGCGCCTCCATGACCCAGCCGCGACGATGACCGTCTTCTAGCTGACCGCAGGCGAGCGCGGGCGCCGGTCCAGTCCCCCCAGTGGTCCGGTCTACTACGCCTACTGTGCCTTCTCCGAGGGCCAGGACAAGGCCCTGATTTACCAGTGGCGGACGAATGACAACTTGATGAGCATCGCCATGGAACGTCCGGACCCCGAACGATGCCCCGACCTCTACGCCGTCGACTTCCTGGCACGTGACCTCGCTCGACCTCACCTCCGAGCGGGTGCGAAAATGCTGATCAGCGAAGGCGTCTAGGTTGTAGGCCGTGCACGAGTCCTTGACGTCCTACTGACAGCGCCCTGAGACCCGGCGCTTTTGTTTGCATGCCATGCCCCTGCGTGCCTGTAGCGGCGGTGTAGAAACGCCCTCAGGGTTCACTCGTGGTACCTCACGAGTCCCCGGTCAAGCACGGACACCTTGCTTTGCACCTTCCTGAGCTGCTGTCGTCAACGCACAGAGCGAGTGTCTAACTGCGTGACAACAGACTCGGACGACCAGGGACACCTACGGGCCCGACGGGAGGCGCAGTAGGAGAGGAAAGATGCAGCTCGCCTGGCTGTGAAGCTTTGGGACGAAGAGACCGCAGGTCGAAGTCTATCGCCCCAACCAGCAAGGTCACAGATCAGGCCCGGAACCGCGTCAGTGGGGCCGGGCCTCTGGCGTTGTGTGCGACTACCGCCGTAGGCAGTCATAGGAAATCTACGAGGAACGCTCCGGCTCACCCAGAACCTTCGCTAGCCCATCGACGGTCACCCTCGCGATGGTCCGGAGCTGCGCAGGACTCACGCCGGCCCTGCTCATGACGGCGAGGGACTGGTTGACGGCTGCCGCGTGGAGGGCGAAGCCTTCGGCGTTCTCGTCGCTCATCCGGCCGGCCTTCAAGGCCGTGTGCAGACGCCGGCGTTGAAAGCCCAGGGCCTCCCGGGTGTGCGCAGCGACGGCGGGGCTCAGCACGGGCGTCACCATCGCCGTCTGGGCGATCAGGCATCCGTCGGGGAGATCCGGGTCGGCGATGCGTTCGTGGGTGACGTCGAAGAACGCCCGGAGGGCGGCCACGACGTCTGATGCGGCGCACGACAGCGCGGCGTCGTACTTCTCGCCGTAGCGCGTGGCGTAGCGGTCCAGGCAGCGCAGGAAGAGTTCGTCCTTGCCGCCGAACGAGGAGTAGATCGAGCTGCGGTTCAGGCCGGTGACCCGGGAGAGGTCGTCGAGCGAGGTGTCGGCGTAACCGGCGCGCCAGAACTGGACCATCGCGGCGTCCAGGGCCGTATCCACGTCGAACTGCTTCTTGCCTGCCACCTGGCTCTCCTGTCTGTGCGCTCCTCGGGTGATGACGTCATCCTATCTTGAACTGAGCAGTCCAAGATGTGTTAGCGTCCGAGCGCGGCGATGAACGGACGGCACTCGCGCTGCGACACAGAGCATCCGGCGCCCACCGATGGAGGATCACGTGACTACGACTGAGACCAGCCCCGTGCCTGACCTGGCCCTCCACGACCTGGCCGCGCACGGCCTGGACGGGTTCACCCACCGCTGGGTCGACGCCGACGGCGTCCGCCTCCACGCCGTTGACGGCGGCCGACCGGACGGACCGGTGCTCGTGCTGCTCGCAGGGTTCCCGCAGACCTGGTGGGCGTGGCGGAAGGTCATGCCCCAGCTCGCCGACCGGTGCCGGGTCCTCGCGATCGACCTGCCGGGCCAGGGTCACTCCGAACGGCCGGAGGCCGGCTACGACACCCACGCCGTCGCCGCCCACGTCCACGCTGCCGTCCAGGCGCTCGGATCGCGCACCTACTGGCTGGCCGCCCACGACATCGGCGCCTGGGTCGCCTTCTCCCTCGCCCTCACCCACGGCAGTTCTCTGCACGGCCTCGCCCTCCTCGACGCCGGGATCCCCGGCATCACCCTCCCGGAGACGATCCCCACCGACCCGGCCCGGGCGTGGAAGACGTGGCACTTCGCCTTCCACCTCGTGCCCGACCTCCCCGAGACGCTGCTGAGCGGACGCGAACGGGAGTACGTCGACTGGTTCCTGAAGGCCAAGGCCCTCGACCCGACCACCTTCGAAGCCGGCGACCTGGACCACTTCGCGGCGGCCCTCGCCGCCGACGGGGGACTGCGCGCCTCCCTCGCCTACTACCGCGACGCCGCCGAGTCCGCGCGCAGGAACCACGAGGCGCTCGACCGGCAGCACCTGACGGTGCCCGTCCTCGGGATCTCCAGCAGCCACGGTTCCATCCCCGACATGGCTGCGTCCCTGCGTCCGTGGGCCGAGAACACCACCGGCGTCGTCGTGCCCGGCGCCGGACACTTCATCCCCGACGAACAGCCTGACGCCGTCGCCACCGCGCTCGCCGACTTCATCACCGCCGGCCGCTGACGTCCATGAAGCGGCCTACCACCGGCTGCGGATGTGATCGATAGCGTGGGGTGGTGACGACACCACGGAAGGCACGCTGGTCGGAGTGGGTGCTGATCGCCGTCTTCGCGGTCCAGACGGCCATCTCGGTCGCAGACCGGGAGTGGGGGCGTGCGCTCGCGCCGGGGATCTTCCTCGTCGGGTTCGCCGGGCAGTTGCTCCTGCACCGCCTGAAGCGCCCGACCGCGGCGACCACGGTCCTCTTCGTCGCGATCGTGGCTGTGTTCGTGGTCTCGATCGTGCGGCACACGTGGTGGCTGGCCGGCGTCCTCGGCGTCGGGCTGCTCGCCCTGGCCGGGATCTGGGGGACGACCTGGTGGGTCGGACGCCGCGCCACCCAGGCCTGATCGAGGCTCAACCCGGCTGTCCGTGAGGCCGATCTCAGAACGGTGAGTCGACGCGGACCGGTCCTGACGGTGTCGGCGGCTGCGGCGGTCTCGGTCGCGTCGCTCGTGGCGCTGTCGATCTCGACGCACGCCTCCCTGTGGTGGCTCTACCGGGACGGACTCGCCCACCTCGCAGGGCTCGACCCGCAGACGGTGTCGGGGTTCCCGCCCGCTGAGGCGCCCCGGGTCCTCGACTCGATCGGGCAGTCAGTGGGGTTCCTCGTCCCGTTCGTCGCGGTGGTCGCCCTCGGCACGGCGTTGGCCCTGGCGGGCCGGCGGTGGTGGGCGGTGGGTGCCGTCGTCGGACTCGACCTCGCGGGCGTGGTCGATCGCTTCCCCCTGACCGGGGGTCTGCTGCTGCCTGCCGACCCGAGCCTGGCGACGTTGCCCGCGGGATGGCCGTGGGACGAGATCGCCCTGGACGTCGGACTGGGTCTGTTGCCGGTTCTCGTCGCGGTCCTGACCGGGGTACCTACGGCGGTGACCCGGCCCGCCCTGCGTCGTTCCGGGGTCGCGGCGCTCGTCGTCCTGGTCATCGGGACGGTTCTCCATCCCGTCGACCTCGATGCCGCGGCGGTACTGCACGCGGCGCTCGCCGTGCTGGTCGTGGCGTCGACGGGAGTGGTCGCAACGGGTCGCACGAGCCGCCAGCTGATCTGCGGCGCAGCCGTTCTCGTGGTGCTCGTTGCCGCGCGAGCCCTCCTGGGCGGCTCCGGGTTCCCCGTCCTCGGGGTCGTGACGGTGCTCGCGGGACCGGTCGCCGTCCTCGCGACGCCCTCGCTGACGCGCGCGTGGGCCACACCCGCAGAGGTGCGGTGACGCTACTCCCCGGTGCGTCCGTCGAGGCACTCCCGCAACAGGTCGGCGTGCCCGGCGTGCCGGGCGTACTCCTCGATCAGGTGCACCAGCACGTCGCGGACGCTCACCGGACCGTCGCGGTGCGGCACCTCGCGTCGGAGGTCGGCTTCGGGCAGTTCCGCCAGCCACGCGTCGGCGGCGGCGACCTCCTGCCGCCAGGTGGTGAACGCCTCGCTCACGACCGCGTCGTCGGCCACCGCACCGGTGAAGGCGAGTTCCGGGTCCTCCTCGGTCCAGTAGAGCCGCGGGGTCTCGGGACGCTCGGCCAGGGTCCGGGGGAACCAGTCGCGTTCCACCTTGGCCAGGTGGCGGACGAGGCCGAGCAGGCTCAGTGAACTCGGCGGCACGGACCGGGTCGCGAGCTGCCCCGCGTCGAGGTCCTCGCACTTGCGCTCGATGACCTCGCGGTAGTGGCCGAGGTAGTCGAGCAACGTCGCCTTCTCACCCGTCGCGCTCACGCCGACCACTGTCGCGGACGCCAGCGGCGGGGACAACCCGTCACCCCCGGGCGCGTTTCACCTGACCCTCGACCAGCCCGAGCACGACGTCGGACGCCTTGCCCAGCACCGCGAGCAGGACGATGGCCAGCAGCATCTGGTCGGTCCGGCCGGTGTTCTGGCCGTTGGTCAGCTGGAACCCCAGGCCGATCGAGGAGGACAGGAGTTCCGCGGCCACCAGGAACAGCCAGCTCTGGGCCAACCCCAGCCGCAACCCCGACAGCAGGGCGGGAGCGGTCGCCGGCAGCAGCACCTCCCGGAACAGCCCGACCCCGCGGCGGCCGTAGGCGCGGCCCACCTCGACCAGGGCGGGGTCGAGGTGGGTGAGGGCGTTCAGCACCGTCGTGTAGACCGGGAAGAACGCCCCGATCGCGACGAGTGTGATCTTCGGCGTTTCCCCGAGCCCGATCCAGAGGCCCAGCAGGGGGACCCAGGCCAGCGACGGCACGGCCCGCAACGCGCCGAGCGTGGGCGCGAGGAGGTCGTGCACCACCCGGGAGGAACCGGTCAACCCACCGAGCACCACTCCCGCCACCGCGCCGACGGCGAAACCCTGCAGGACGCGCTGCACGCTGATCGCGATGTTCAGCTGCAACTGCCCCGTCGCCCACATCTGCCGGGCCGCGTTCAGCACGTCGACCGGCGGCGGCAGCTGGACGCGTTCGAAGACTCCCGCCCCGGTGGTGAGGAACCACGCGAGCAGCAGCAGCAGGGGAACGACCCAGCCCAGCCACCCGCGGTTCCGGGGACCCCGCGACCGCCGTGCCGGTGCGGGGCGTTCGGTGTCCAGCACGCTCACGAGACGGTGGCCTTCTCGGCGAAGTCGGGCACCAGCAACCCGTCGAGCGCCTCCGTCGCCGCGTCCGCCGAGGGGACGTCACCGGCGGAGGCCATCAGCGGGATGATCCCCGCCAGCACGGTGCGCTGGGCGTCGCCGGGGACGGAGTCGACGTCGAGCGTCGTGCGTTCCAGCACGCGGGCGGCGACCTCGGGGGTCAGCTGCGCCTGGGTCGCGTACAGCGTGGCGAGGTCGGCGGGGTTCGCGATGGCCCACGCGCGGGCGGTCGCGTACGCGTCGACGACCTGCTGCACCAGCTCGGGCGAGCTCTTGATGAAGGCCTCGCGGGCGTTCAGCATCCCGTAGGTGTTGAAGTCGACGTTGCGGTACAGCAGCTTCGACCCGGCGAGCAGTTCGGAGCCGGCCATGTTGGGGTCCAGCCCCGCCCACGCGTCGACGTCGCCGCGTTCCAGGGCGGCGCGACCGTCGGCGTGCTGCAGGTTGGTGATCGTGACGTCGCTCGCGGACAGGCCTGCCTGGTCCAGGGCCTGCTGCAGGAAGAAGTACGGGTCGGTGCCGGTGGTCGCGGCGATCTGCTTGCCGCGCAACCCGGCCACGTCGGTGATCGTGGAGTCCTTGCCGACGACGAGGGCCGTCCACTCCGGCTGGGAGAACACGTCGATCGTCTGGACCGGGGAACCGTTGGTGCGGGCCTGCAGCACGGCCGACCCGGCGGTGGAGGCGATGTCGAGGTTGTCGTTGCGCAGGAACTCGTTGGCCTTGTTGCTGCCCGCGGACTGCTCCCACTGCACGGTGAGGCCGGCGTTCTCGAGGATCTTCTGCTCGCGGACGACGAGGCTGAGCGGGTTGTAGAGCGCGTAGTCGAGGCGGACGGTCCCCCCGCCCGAGGCGCTCCCGGAACCGGTGGCGGGGGCGGGGGCACCCCCGCTGGAGGACTCGCCCTTGACGCAGCCGACGGCGGCGAGGGAGACCCCGCCCAGGGCCAGGCCGAGGGCGAGACGGCGGGTGGGCAGGTTCGAGGGCACGACGGACACGGTTCTCCTGGGGTTTCGCGGTGGTGGGGGGTTTGCGTCAGACGGTGCGGGGCACGCCGAGCAGGTCGAGCAGTTCGACCCGCAGTTCCGCGGTGGCGGCGTCACCGCGGTCGCGGGGGCGTCGGGCGGGGACGGCGAGGTCGCGGACGACCGTCGCGCCGGCCGTGTCCGGGGACGGCCCGAGGACCAGGACCCGGTCGGCCAGGTGCAGGGCCTCGTCGACGTCGTGGGTCACCAGCAGGACGGTGGCACCGGTCTCGCGCTGCACCTCGTCCAGCAGGTCCTGCATCTTCAGCCGGGTCAGGGCGTCGAGGGCCGCGAAGGGTTCGTCGAGCAGCAGCACCCCGGGCCGGCGGACCAGGGCCCGGGCCAGCGCCGTCCGCTGGGCCATCCCGCCGGAGACGCGACGCGGCCGGTGGCCGGCGAACTCGCCCAGCCCGACGACGTCCAGCCAGCGCAGGACCTCCGTCCGGCCCTCCGCCCGCGGGGTGCCGCGCGGCAGGCCGAAGGCGACGTTCCCGGCGAGGTCGCGCCACGGCAGCAGTCGCGGTTCCTGGAAGACGACGGCGGTGCGGGGGTGGACCCCGCGGACCTGCTCCCCGCCGACCTCGATCGAGCCGGTGGTGGGGGTGTCGAGCCCGGCGACCAGGCGCAGCAGCGTCGACTTCCCGCTGCCGGAGGCGCCGAGCAGGGCCACCGTGCGCCCGGCCTCGAGGGTGACGTCCAGCGGGGCGAGCACGTCGCGCTCGCCGAAGGTCCGACCGACCCCGCGCAGCCGGACGTCGGCGGCGTCCACGCGGGTGGGTTCGGTGCTCGGCGGGGACGTCACGGACACGGGTTCCTCCATCGGTCCTGGCGTGAGCACCACACCCCGCGGACGGGGAGGTTGCTGCGGCGTCGCGGAGCCAGGTCTCTCAGCCGCTCTGGATGGTGGATCCAGGGTAAGGCAAGTTGCGACGGCAACCACCCGCGACCGCACGAGGAGTGGCTGCCGTGCCGGGAGCGCCCCGGCCAGGCACGATGAACCGTGCCCGCCACCGTCCCGACCCTGGACCGTCTCCCACCCGTCACCGCCCCGGCCCTCTCGGGGCCGGTGATGATGCACCAGCACTGGGACGACCTCGCCTTCCTGCACTGGGCGGTCGACCCGGCGGTCGTCGCGCCGCACCTGCCGCCCGGGGTCCGCCCGGACGTCCTGGACGGGGTCACCTACGTGGGGCTCATCCCGTTCACGCTGCGCGGTGCCGGACCCGGGCGGGCTCCCGCGGTGCCGTACGCGGGGACGTTCCTGGAGACGAACGTGCGGCTCTACTCCGTGGACGACGAGGGCCGGCGCGGGGTCGTGTTCGCCAGCCTGGACGCGACCCGGCTCGCGGTGGTCCTCGGCGCGCAGACGGCGTTCGGGCTGCCGTACCGGTGGTCGCGGATGCGGCGGGCGGAACGGGTCCGTGACGGTGCGCGCGAGCTGGCCTGGACGTGCCGGACCCGCGCGGGCGTGCGCAGCCGGATCGCCGTCCGCCTCGGCACCGACCGGGTGGAGGACGAGGTCGCGGCGTTCGTGACCGCCCGGTTCGGGCTGCACGTCGCCCACCGCGGGCGCACCTGGTGGGTCGCGAACGAGCACGAGCCGTGGCCGTTGCGCAGTGCCGAGGTGCTCGTCCTCGACGACGGCCTGCGCGGGGCGGCGGGGTTCGACCTCGCCGGACCGCCCGACCACGTCTGCTTCGCGGAGCGGGTCACGACGCGGTTCGCGCTGCCGCGGGAACTCCCCGGCACCCGGACCCGTTGACCGGGGACAGACGCCTCCGGACACCCAGGAAGGAACGCCGCCGCCGTGCGCGACGACGCTCGATCGGACGACCCCCCGAGTACGAACCCGCCTGAACCTGCGGGGGTGGTCCGGTGACGGACGTCCTCGCGCTGCTCCTGGGCGTCGTGGTGGTCCTCGCGATCACCGTGGTCACGGGCTACTTCGTGGCCCAGGAGTTCGCCTACATGTCGGTGGACCGCTCGGGGCTGAACGCCCGCGCCGCCGACGGTGACGCCGGCGCGGAACGGGCGCTGAAGGTCACCCGGCGGACCTCGTTCATGCTCTCCGGGGCCCAGCTGGGCATCACCGTGACGGGCCTGCTCGTCGGCTACGTCGCGGAACCCCTCATCGGGGAGTCCCTCGGCGCGCTGCTCGGCGGCGTCGGGATCCCGGTCGGGGTGAGCGTCGGGATCGGCGCGGTGTTCGCGCTGGTGTTCTCGACCGTCGTGCAGATGCTGTTCGGGGAGCTGTTCCCGAAGAACCTGGCCATCGCGAAACCCGAACCCGTCGCGACCTGGCTGGCGCGCTCCACCCTCGGCTACCTCAAGGTCTTCGGCTGGCTGATCTGGTTCTTCGACCAGGCCTCCAACGCCCTGCTGCGGGCGCTGAAGATCGAACCCGTCCACGACGTCGAGCACGCCGCGACGCCCCGCGACCTCGAGCACATCGTCGAGGAGTCGCGCGACAGCGGTGACCTCTCCCCGGAACTCGCGGTGATGCTGGACCGGATCCTCGACTTCCCGCAGCGCGACGTCGAGCACGCGATGATCCCGAGGTCGCGGGTCGACACGGTCACCGAGTCCGACGACCTCGGCCTCGTCCGCGCGTTGATGGCCGTCGGCCACTCCCGCTACCCGGTGCTGGCCCAGGGTTCCGGGGACGTCATGGGGGTCGTGCACCTCGCCGACCTCCTCGCCACCGAGGAACCCGACACCGCCCCGGTGACCCGGATCATGCGGCCCGCGCTGGTGGCCTCGACGATGACGACGCTACCCGACGTCCTGCGCCAGTTCGGCGCGACCCGCAACCAGCTCGCCTGCGTCGTCGACGAGTACGGCGGTTTCGCCGGTGTCGTGACGGTCGAGGACCTCGCCGAGGAACTCGTCGGCGAGATCACCGACGAGCACGACGACGCCCGTCCCGAGTACGTCCCCGTCGAGGGCGACGGGATCTGGGAGATGTCCGGGGAGGTGCACGTCGACGAGGTCGAACGCGCGCTCGGCGTCGACCTGCCCCGCGGGGACTACGAGACGATCGCCGGGCTGGTCATCGCCACCCACGGCGGTCTGCCGGACCCCGCGACGCGACTCCTGGTCGAACTGCCGCTCGACCCGGGCGACCTCGACGCCCGACCTCGGACGCTGAGCATCGAGGTCCTGACCGTCGAACGCCACGTCCCCGCCCGGGTGCGTCTGGAACTGCCCCAGGAGGGAGACCGGTGACCGACAACCCGTTCGTCATCGTCCCGGTGACCCTCGTCATCGTCGGGCTCAGCGCGTTCTTCGTGGCCGCCGAGTTCGCCCTGCTCGCCGCGAAGCGGCACCGGCTGGAGGACGCGGCCGGGACGGCGGCCGGGCGCGCGGCCCTCAAGAGCGCCTCGGAACTCACGGTGCTGCTGGCCGGTTCCCAGCTCGGCATCACCGCCTGCACGCTGGCGCTCGGCGCGATCAGCAAACCCGCCGTGCACCACTGGCTGACGCCGGCGTTCGAGGCGGTCGGGCTGCCGGCCGTCGCGGCCGACGTGCTGGGGTTCGTCCTGGCCCTGTTCGTCGTGACCTTCGTGCACCTCGTCGTCGGCGAGATGGCCCCGAAGTCGTGGGCGATCGCCCACCCGGAACGGTCCGCGCTGCTCCTGGCCCTGCCGATGCGCGGGTTCATCTGGGTGTTCCGCCCGGTCCTGCTGCTGTTGAACTCGATGGCCAACGCCCTGGTCCGGCGGGCCGGAGCGGAACCCGCCTCTGAGGTGGCCGCCGGGCACAGCCCCGACGCGCTGCGGCACCTGCTCGAGCACTCCACGAACGTCGGCGCGCTCGACGCGGGGTTCTCCGAGCAGTTGTCCGGGGCGCTGGAACTGGAGCGGCTGACGGTGCGGGAACTGCTCGGTTCGGCGCCGGTCTGCGTCCCCGCCTCGGCGAGCGTGGACGAGGTCCGCGAGGTCACCCGCCGCACCGGACACCTGCGGATCCTCATCGGCTCGCCCGAGCGCATCACGGGGGTCGTGCACGTCCGCGACACCCTCACCGAACCCGACGGGACCCCCGTCACGCCGTTCGTCCGGCCGGCGTTCACCCTGGACGCCGACACCAGCGTGCACGTGGCGCTGACGCGGATGCGCGAGACCCGCCAGCACCTGGCCGTCGTGACCAGTCACGCCGGAGGGGCCGAACACGTCGAAGGGGTCGTCACGCTGGCCGACGTGCTGCGCCGGTTGTTCCCCCGCGAGGGGTCGGTGGCACGATCGGTCGGGTGACCGAAGCTGACGTGCCCCGCTGGGAGAAGCGTTTCCGTGCCGGCCGGGTCGGCCTACCCGAGTGGGCGGAGGACGCACCGGACCGGTGCGTCGTCGAGGCGACCGTCGCGGGGGTCCTCGAGGTGCACTCCTTCGAGGCCGCGTCGGGGGAGCTGCGCCGCCTCACCGACCGCCCGGAGGGCACGTCGAGCGCGACGATCGACCACGCGGGGGAGTTCGTCTGGTGGTTCGACGACACCGCCGGCGACGAGTACGGCGTGTGGCGGCGGCAACCCTTCGGCTCCGCCCCGGGAACCTCCGTCGAGGACCCGCTGGGGTTGCCGGCCGCCTACCCGGCGGGTCTGTCGATGGGGCGCAGCGGGGTCGTCGTCGTGGGCTCGCAGGACGACGACTACGGCACCCGCATCGAGGTCGTCCGCGACGGGCAGGCGCAGCGGATCTACGAGCACCGCGAGGACGCCTGGGCCGGTGACCTCTCCCCGGACGAGCAGTTCCTGGCCATCGCGCACTCCGAGCACGGCGACTCCCGGCACCCGGACCTGCGGGTGCTGGCGATGACCGACGGGTCCACGGTCGCTGAACTGTCCGACGGCGCCGGCAAGGGCGTTTCGCCGCTGGGTTTCTCCCCCGTCCGCGGGGACGCTCGACTGCTCGTCGAGCACGAGCGGTCCGGTCGCGCCGAACTGCTCGTCCTCGACCTGCTCACCGGCCGTGAGGTGCCGATCGTCCTCGGTGTGCCGGGGGAGGTCGCCGGTGCGGAGTGGACGCGGGACGCGACCGGCCTCGTCGTCCTCGTCGACCACGAGGCTCGCACCCTCGCCTACCGGATGGACCTGGGAACCGGTGTGGTGCAGCGGATCGGTCCGGACCAGGGCAGCGTCGGGGGCGCCACCGCGCGCCCCGACGGCGACGTGTGGCTCACGTGGTCGTCCGCCGCCCAGCCGAGCGTCGTGCGGAACCTGGCCGGGGACGTCCTGCTGCGGGCGCCCGGGGAACCGGCGCCGGAGTCCGTCGAGGTCCGCGACGTGTGGGTCGAGGGAGAGGGCGGGCGGATCCACGCCCTGCTCCGCCTCCCCGCCGGGGCGGACGGGCCGGTGCCGGTGCCATTGCCGCTCGTCGTCGAGGTCCACGGCGGTCCGACCGCGCACGACACCGACGCGTTCCGCCCGTACTGCGCGACGTGGGTCGACGAGGGTTTCGCCGTCGTCCAGGTGAACTACCGCGGGTCGACGGGCTACGGCTCGGTCTGGCGCGACGCCCTGGAGACACGGGTCGGGCACGTCGAACTCGCCGACATCGCGGCCGTCGCCGACCACCTCGTCGCCGAGGGGATCGCGGACCCGCGGCGGTTGGTGCTGGCGGGGGCGTCCTGGGGCGGTTTCCTCACCCTGCTCGGGCTGGGTACCCAGCCGCAGCGGTGGGCGCTCGGGCTGGCCGGGGTTCCCGTCGCCGACTACGTCGCGGCCTACGAGGACGAGATGGAGGGGCTGAAGGCCTTCGACCGGTCGTTGTTCGGCGGGTCCCCGAGCGAGGTCCCGGAGAAGTACGCCGACAGCTCACCCCTCACCTACGTCGACGCCGTCACCGCGCCGGTGCTGGTGCTGGCCGGTCGCAACGACCCCCGCTGCCCGATCCGGCAGATCGACAACTACCTGGAGCGGCTGGACGCCCGCGGCGCGACCCACGAGGTGTACCGCTACGACGCGGGCCACGGCTCGCTGCTCGACGACGAGCGGGTCCGGCAGATGCGGGTCGAACTCGACTTCGTCCGCCGCCACCTCCCCTGATCAGGAGGGGGTGGGGGCGCCGAAGCGGAGGCCGTCGACGAGGAGGGCGACCATGCGCTCGGTGTGCTCGGGGTCGCCCTCGGCGGGGATCGACAGGTTCGCGACGGCGGTCAGCAGGTCGTGGGCGTCGACGTCGCGCCGGATCTCACCGGCCGCGGCGTCGAGGAGCGACTCCAGGGCCGGGAGGTAGCGCGCCCGGAAGTAGGCGGGCAGGGGCTCGAAGGCCGGGTCGCCGGAGTGCAGGGCCGCGGCGAGGCCGCGCTTGGTGGCGATGAACCGGGTGAACCGGAGCAGCCAGGCGAGCAGCGCGTCCACGGGCGGGAGTTCGGCGGCGAGGCGGGGGGCCTCGTCGGCGCAGGCGTCGACCTCGTGGGTGAACACCGCCGTCACCAGGTCCGAGCGCAGCGGGAAGTGCCGGTAGACCGTGCCGACCCCGACGCCGGCCTTCGCGGCGATCTCGCGGACGGGGGCGTCGACGCCGGCGGTCGCGAAGACCTCGCGGGCCGCGGCCAGCAGCGACTCCACGTTGCGGCGGGCGTCCGCCCGCACCCGTCGTTCCTCCGCCACCGGACCCCCTTGCGTAAACGGAACGTCGTTCCGTACAGTTGCGGAAGCACGTTCCGCTTACGTCGATGCTACCCGTTGGAGGGTCCCCGTGCAGTACCGCAACCTGGGTCGAACCGGAATCAAGGTCAGCCCCTACGCCCTCGGCACCATGATGTTCGGCGCGATCGGCAACCCCGACCACGAGGACTCGATCCGGATCATCCACAAGGCCCTCGACGCCGGGGTGAACGTCGTCGACACCGCCGACTTCTACTCCCAGGGGGAGTCGGAGGAGATCCTCGGCAAGGCCCTCGCGGGGCGCCGCGACGACGTCGTCCTCGCGACCAAGTTCCACCTCCCGATGGGGGAGGACCCGAACATGCGGGGGAACTCCCGTCGCTGGATCACCACCGCGCTCGAGAACTCGCTGCGCCGCCTCGGCACCGACCACGTCGACCTCTACCAGGTCCACCGGCCCGACCCCGAGACCGACGTCGAGGAGACGCTGTCGGCGCTGACCGACCTCGTCCGGGCCGGCAAGGTCCGCGCCATCGGGACCTCGAGCTTCCCGGCGAGCGAGATCGTCGAGGCCCAGGTCGTCGCCGAACGGCGCGCGCTGCAGCGCTTCCGCACCGAGCAGCCGACCTACTCGATCATGAACCGCGGGATCGAGAACGAGGTCCTGCCGGTGGCGCAGCGCTACGGCATGGGGACGCTGGTCTACTCACCGCTCGCCGGTGGGATGCTCACCGGCCGCTACCGCAAGGGGCAGGAGACCGACGGTCGCCGGGCCGCCTACGGCTTCCGGTACCTCAGCGACGAACGCCGCCTCGACGTCGTCGAGGAGCTCCTCGTCCTGGCCGCCGAGCTCGGCGTGAAGCTCACCCACCTCGCGATGGCCTTCGCGATCGCCCACCCGGGCGTGACGTCGGCGATCATCGGCCCGCGCACGATGGAGCAGCTCGACGACCTCCTCGCCGGGGCCGACCTCCACCTCGACGACGCCGTGCTGGACCGGATCGACGAGATCGTCCCGCCCGGGACCGACGTCAGCCCGCTCGACATGGCCTACCGGACGCCGCCGATCCTCACCCCGTCGCTGCGACGCCGTCCCGCGGACGCGCGGTCCGCCGCCTAGTGGGAAGAGGTCACCCCGTGAACGTCAGCCAGAGCAGGGCGACGTTGAGCACCACGACGGCGACGACGGCGACCGTCGCGGCGACCTGGGTGGCGCGGCGGTTGGCGTGCTCGCCCATGAGCTCGCGGGAACTCGTGAGCCGGACCAGGGGGATCAGCGCGAACGGGATCCCGAAGCTCAGGACGACCTGGGAGACGACGAGGGCGCGGGTCGGGTCGACCCCGATCCCCAGGCACACCAGCGCCGGGATCAACGTCACCACCCGGCGGACCAGCAGCGGGACCTCGATCCGCAGCAACCCCTGCATGATCACCGCGCCGGCGTAGGCCCCGACGGACGTCGAGGCCAGACCGGAGGCCAGCAGGCCGATCGCGAAGAACAGGGCCGCGCCGGTCCCGAGGTGGGTGGCCACGGCGGCGTGCGCGCCCTCGAGGGTCTCGGTGCCGGGGACCCCGCGCAGCGCGGACGCCGCCAGCAGCAGCATCGAGATGTTCACCAGACCGGCCACGGCGAGGGCCGCGACGACGTCGATCCGGGTCGCGCCGAGCACCCGCCGGCGCTGCTCCGGGGCGACGGTGCCGTGGTGGTCGCGGGCCATCGCGGAGTGCAGGTAGACCGCGTGCGGCATGACCGTCGCGCCCAGCATGCTGGCCGCGAGCAGCACCGTCTCGGCCCCGTCGAAGCGCGGGACGAGCCCCTTCACGGCCTCGCCCGCGTCCGGGGGCGAGTAGAAGACCCCGGAGACGAAACCGATGGCGATGATCAGCAGCAGACCCATGATCACGGTCTCGAACCGCCGCACCCCGTTGCGGTGGTGCAGGGCCAGCATGGCGACGGAGACGACGCCGACGATGACCCCGCCCAGCAGCAGCGGGATCTGGAACAGCAGGTGCAGGGCGACGGCCCCGCCGATGACCTCGGCGAGGTCGGTGGCCACCGCGACGAGCTCGGCCTGGGCCCAGAAGGCCAGCCGGGACCTGTGACCCAGCCGGTCCCGCAGCACCTCCGGCAGGGTCCGGTCGGTGACGACGGCCAGTTTGGCCGACAGGTACTGCACGAGGACGGCCATCGCGTTGGCGACGACGAGCACCCAGAGGAGCAGGTACCCGTACCCGGCGCCGGCCGTGAGGTTCGCGGCGACGTTGCCGGGGTCGACGTAGGCGATGGCCGCGACGAACGCCGGCCCCAGCAGTCGCAGCAGGGGCCGGCGTCGGGCGGTGCGGGCGGGCGCGTCGGCGCGGGCGTCCGTCGTCATCGCAGCATCATGGCAGAAGTTCGGAGCACCGAACTCTGGAGTTCGGTGCGCTCAGAGGTTTTTCGTGTAGCAGACGCTCAGGGGGCTGTCCGCCCACGGGCCGAAGTTCGTCGTGGACCGTTCGTAGCCGAGGCGTTCGTAGAGGGCCATCGCCTCGGGCTGCTTGGTGCCCGTCTCCAACCGCACCCGGGTGAACCCGTCGCGGCGGGCGGCGGCCTCGTAGGCCGCGACCAGGGCCGTGGCCACGCCCCGGCCGCGGAAGTCGTCGTGCACGAAGACCCGCTTCATCTCCGCGGTGGCGTCCCAGCCGGCCTCGGTCACCGCCTCGCGGGCGATGCAGCCGGCGGGGACGCCGTCCACGAACGCGACGAGGCAGACGGCGTCCTGCGCCAGGGTGTAGTCGTCGTCGGGTTCGCCGGGGACCCGGTAGCGGCGGTTCAGCTCGGCGACCGCCGCCACGACGAGGGTGTCGAGGTCGGGGTCGCCGAGGGTGCGTTCTTCGATCTGCAGGGTGGTCGAGCTGGTCACGAATCCACGGTGTCACGGACCCCGCGACGACGCTGCGAGGGGATCGCGGCGACCTCCGGGTCGAGCGGGGCGCGACCGTTCTTGTCCACGCGGGTCGCCTCACCCAGGATCGCCAGGCCGAGCAGCGCCAGGACGAGGGCCACCAGGGCGGTCGAGGCGTAGCCGAAACCGCCGTCGATGGCGAGCCCACCGAGGAAGGCGCCCATCGCGTTGCCCACGTTGAACGCGGCCTGCATCGCCGCCGAGGCCATCGAGGCGCCACCGCCGGCGGCGGTGATGCCGCGCGTCTGGATCGGCGCGGACATCGTGAACCCGGTGAAGGCGAAGAGGAACACGCCCACCGCGACGGCCACCCTGCTCTCCGCCAGCAGGTAGACCGCGCCGAACACCACGACCTGCGCGACGAAGCCGACGGCCAGGGTCCGGTAGGGCCGCCAGTCGGCGAGCCGGCCGCCGAGGACGTTGCCGAACGTCGCCCCGAGCCCGAAGAGGATCAGCACCCAGCTGACCGAACCCTCCGAGAACCCGGCGACCTCGGTCAGCAGCGGCGAGACGTAGCTCAGGACGGTGAACATGCTCGCGAACCCGACCGTGGTGATGGCCAGGGTCCACCACACCTGGCGGCGGCGGAACGCGGCGAACTCCGAGCGCAGCGACCCGGTGCGGGTCTCGACCTCGGGGACGAGGGCCAGGATCGAGGCGATGGTCACCAGACCGATGATCCCGACGAGGGCGAAGGTCAACCGCCAGCCGAGCTGCTGGCCGACGTAGGTGCCCAGCGGCACCCCGACGACGTTCGCGACGGTCAGCCCGGTGAAGACCAGGGCCAGGGCCTGACCCTGGCGTCCGGGCGGGGCGAGCTTGCGGGCCACGACGGCGCTGGCGCCGAAGAAGGCCCCGTGCGAGAGGCCGGACAGGAAGCGCGCCCCGACCAGCAGGTGGAACGTCGGCGCGAGCGCGGTGGCGGCGTGACCGAGGACGAACATCCCCATCAGGCCCATGAGGACGCGTTTGCGGGGCCAGGAGTGGGTGAGCGCCGTCAGCGTGGGCGCACCCACGACGACGCCGAGGGCGTAGGCGGTGATGAGCCAGCCGGCGCCGGCGATGGAGACGCCGAACGTCGCGGCCATCTGGGGCAGCAGCCCCATGGCGACGAACTCGGTCGTTCCGATCCCGAAGGCGCCGACGGCGAGGGCCAGGATGGCGATGGGCACGGGTGGGGATCCTCTGGTGCGGGGGTGGACAGGGGCGTTCGACCAGTGCTCCGTCGCCTGTCGACACCTCGATCATCGCCCGCCGCCGCGGGTCTGTTCCAGCCCGGCGGGACGCCGTCCCGGAATCGTTGCGTCCCAGACCCTCCCGGGCGTGGCCGGAAGACCTCAGGAACCCCTCAGAGCCGCGCGGGCGGGCGGGAGACAGACTGACCCCGTGACGACGGCGACACTCCCGACCGCACCCTGGCGTCCGGTCGAGCTCACCCTGACCGCCCGGCAGGACCACCCCGACCCCTACGGCGGGCTCGACGTCCACGTCGTGTTCAGCCACCCCGACGGCCTCGTGCTGCGCCGTCCCGCGTTCTGGGACGGCGGACGCACCTGGCGGGTGCGCTTCTCCTCCCCGGGCCCCGTCGGGGAGTGGAGCTGGACCAGCTCCGCGAACGCGTCGGACCCGGGCCTGCACGGGGTCAGCGGCACCGTCGCGATCGGCGCCGACGCGCCCCGCGGACGGTTCGAGCGGCACGGGTTCTGGCGGATGTCGGAGGAGGGACGTCACCTCGTCCACGCCGACGGCACCTCCGCGCTGCTCGTCGGCGACACCGCCTGGGCCCTGCCCTGGCGCGCCACCCCCGAGCAGGTCGAGGTCTACGCCCGCGACCGCGCCGCGAAGGGGTTCAACGCCGTCCTGCTCATGAGCCTGCAACCGGACAGCGACGCCCGCGGACCCGAGGACCGCGGCGCGGACGAGGGGTTCGGCGTCGCCTTCGACGACCTGCCGCAGGCCACCTTGCGGGCGCTGCGGCCGGACTACTTCCAGGACCTCGACCGCCTCCTCGACGTCCTGCGCGCCCACGACCTCGTCCCCGTCCTGCAGCCGGTGTTCCAGGGGTTCGGCTGGAAGGGGTTGCGGGCGGCCGGTGGGACGGTGCCGCCGGCGGAGTACGCGCGCTACTGCCGCTACCTCGTGGCCCGCTACGGCGCGGGTCCGGTCGTCTGGCTGGTCGGCGCCGACGGGAGCGGGGAGGAACCGCAGACCCTGGCCGGGGGCCGGGAGGTCCAGGCGTGGGACGACCACCGCCACCCGACGGGGATCCACTACCGCCCGTTCGCGCACAACCGGGCCCACCAGGACGCGGACTGGCTGGACTTCCAGTGGTGCCAGACCGGTCACCGCGGCGACCACGTCCCTGAACGGGTCGCGGACATGGCCCGCAACCAGCCGGAGAAGGCCGTCGCGAACGGCGAACCCAGCTACGAGAACACCGGCCGTTCCGGGTTCAACGCCGGCTGGTGGCAGGGCCACGAGGCGTGGGGCAACCTCTGCGCCGGCGCGACCATGGGCGTCGTCTACGGGGCGGGCAGCCTGTGGCAGTGGCAGCTGCGTCCCGACGAGACCGGGCAGTCCACGTTCTTCAGCGCGCCCGGCGCGGGCTGGCGGGAGGCCCTGGACTTCGAGGGGTCGACCTACCCCGGGGTCCTCGCCCGGGTCCTGCAGGGGCTGCCCTTCACCGGTGCCCGGCCCAGCTGGGAACACAGCACCGTGCCCCGCGGGCTGATCGTCCCCGGCCGGTTCCTCCTCGTCTACGCCCACGACGGCGGTGACGTGCGGGTGGTCCGGGGTGCGGAGGTGCCGCGGCCCTACCGGGTCATCGACCCGACCACGGGCGAGGTCGTGGCCCGCGGGGTGCGCGAGGAGGAGGACGGGACGATCCCCGATCCCGGTGGCGCGCCGCGGGTCTTCGTCTGCTGCGACGACTTCAGCGGTTCCGCGATCGCCTGACGTCAGAGTTCGCGGACCCGCCCGTCCTCGACGGCGAAGCGACGGGTCACGTGGACGGCCTCGAGCAGACGGCGGTCGTGGCTGACGAGCAGCAGGGTCCCGGCGTAGCTCTCCAGTGCCTGTTCCAGCTGCTCGATGGCCGGCAGGTCGAGGTGGTTCGTCGGTTCGTCGAGCACGAGGAGGTTCACCCCGCGGGCCTGCAGCAGGGCCAGGGCCGCGCGGGTGCGCTCGCCCGGCGAGAGGCTCGACGCCGTCCGGGCGACGTGGTGCTGACCGAGGCCGAACTTGGCCAGCAGGGTGCGGACCTCCGCGTCGGGCCAGTCGGGGACGGCGTCGGAGAACGCGCGGGCCAGCGGCTGCTCGCCGAGGAACAACCCGCGGGCCTGGTCGACCTCGCCGACCGCCACCCCGGAACCCAGTGCGGCGGAACCGGAGTCGGGCGCCAGACGACCCAGCAGCAGGTTCAGCAGGGTCGACTTGCCCGCGCCGTTGGGGCCCGTGACGGCGACCCGGTCGCCGACGTCGATCTGCAGCGTCACCGGCCCGAGGGTGAAACCCCCGCGCTGCACGACGGCCTCCCGGGTCGTCGCGACGACCGTCCCGGAGCGGGGAGCGGCCGCGATCTCCATCTGGAGCTTCCACTCCTTGCGGGGTTCCTCGACCACGTCGAGGCGTTCGATCATCTTGTCGGTCTGCTTGGCCTTCGCGGCCTGCTTCTCGCTGCCCTCGCGCATCTTGGCCCGGATGTTCTTGTCCGGGTCGCCCTTGCGGACGGCGTTCTTCACGCCCTGCGCCATCCAGCCGCGCTGCATCCGGGCGCGCGCCTCGAGGCCGGCCTTGGTGTCGGCGAAGTCGTCGTAGGCCTCGCGGGCGTGGCGGCGCTGCACCTCGCGTTCGGCGAGGAACGCCTCGTACCCGCCCCCGACGACCCGCACGACCTGCTGGGCCAGGTCGAGTTCCACGACCCGGTCGACGGTGCGGGCCAGGAACTCCCGGTCGTGGCTGACGACGACGGCGGGGGAGCGCAGTTCGGTGACGAACTTCTCCAGCCGGGCCAGACCGTCCAGGTCGAGGTCGTTGGTGGGTTCGTCGAGCAGGAACACGTCGTAGCGCGAGAGCAGCAGCGCGGCCAGCCCGGCGCGGGCGGCCTGCCCGCCGGAGAGCGACGTCATCGCCGCGTCCGCGGAGACGGTCAGGCCGAGGTCGGCGAGGACCTCGTCGGTGCGTTCGTCGAGGTCCGCACCGCCCAGGTTCAGCCAGCGGTCCAGGGAGTCGGCGTAGCGGTCGTCGGCGCCGGGCTTCCCCTCGGCCAGGTCGTTCGCGGCGTCGTCCATCTGCTGCTGGGCCTCGGCGACGCCGGTGCGCCGGCCGAGGAACTGCGCGACCGACTCACCCGGGCGGCGTTCGGGTTCCTGCGGCAGGTAGCCGACGGTCGCGCTCGGCGGCGACAACGAGATCGTGCCCGTCTCGGGGGTGTCCTGGGCCGCCATCAGCCGCAGCAGCGTCGACTTCCCCGCGCCGTTGGCCCCCACCAGCCCGACGACGTCCCCGGGCGCGACGACGAGGTCCAGACCGGAGAACAGCGCGCGGGTGCCGTGGGCGGCGCTGAGGTCCTTGGCGACGAGGGTTGCACTCACCGGACCATTCTCGCCCGTCGCATGACCCCTCGTCGCTCACGTTCTCCCCGGGGCGCAGGATGACGACCGTGGACGCCACCCAGCACGCCCGGTCCTTCGGCGCGGCCGCCGACTCCTACGCCCGGGCCCGGCCCGGCTACCCGCGCGACGCGGTCGACTTCCTCGTGGGGGACGCGGCCCGGGTGCTCGACCTCGGCGCGGGGACGGGCAAGTTCAGCCAGGCCCTGGTCGCGGCGGGGCACGAGGTCGTCGCCGTCGAACCCTCGACCCGGATGCTCGCGCAGCTGCGGGAGGCCCTGCCGGAGGTCGAGGCGCACGAGGGCTCGGCGGAGGCGACGGGGCTGGCGTCGGGGTCCGTCGACGCGGTGGTGGTGGCCCAGGCGTGGCACTGGGTCGACCCGGGGCGGGCCGTGCCCGAGGTGGCCCGGGTCCTGCGTCCCGGCGGGAGCCTCGGCCTGGTCTGGAACGTGCGCGACGACACCGTCGACTGGGTCCGCCAGGTCTGGGACCTGGCCCAGCGCGGGCAGGAGCAGGAGATGCGCACCGACACGACCGAGGTCGGCCCGCCGTTCGGCCCCGCCCACCGCTTCGGGACCCGGTTCGAGCACGTCACCGACCGGGCCGGGATCCTGGACCTCGTCGCCTCCCGCAGCTACGTCATCGTGCTGCCCGAGGACGAACGCCGTGACCTCCTGGCCGCCGTGGCGGACGTCCTCGACGGCCACCCCGACCTGCGCGGCCGGGACGAGGTCCGCGTCCCCTACCGGACGCACTGCACCCGGTTCGTGCTCCGCTGAGGGCCGTCCGGGCGAAACCCGAGCGGGATCACGCCCCGTGACGGCAGACTGCCCCTCGGGTGCCGGGGGGCACCCGGACGAGCGAACGGCCGGGGGGGCTGACATGACCGTCACGAGGATGGAAGGTGCCCAGGGGCACCGCACGCGTCACCGCACGAGTCACCGCACGAGCGGTCTCGAGGTGCGCCGCGACCCGCTCCGGACCCGGGCCCTGGCCGCGGCGGGCCTCTCGCTGCTCTGGCCCGGCCTCGGGCACGCGTACCTGGGACGGACGTCGACGGCCGTCGCGTTCGTGATCGCCCAGGTCCTCGTCGTGGTGCTCTCGGTCATGCCCGGCCTCTGGCGCGTGACGGCCCCGGTGTGGGTGCTGCTGGTGGTCAGCTCCGCGTGGAGCGCCGCACGGACGGCCCGGCGCGACGCACGGGCATCCGTCGACTGACTGCACTCCCGGCGGGCCACTTGACCCGCGTCCGGGCGGATGACAGTTTCCGGGCGTGGCAGAACTCGAGGACACCCCCGGTGCCGGTGCGGCACCGCGCCCCGTCCTGCTGACCGTCGACGACGACCCGGCCGTCTCCCGGGCGGTGGCCCGCGACCTGCGCCGCCGCTACGGCCGCGAGTACCGGATCGTGCGCGCGGAGTCCGGCGCCGACGCGCTCGGTGCCCTGCGCGAGCTGAAGCTGCGCGGGGAACCCGTCGCGGCGGTCCTCGCCGACTACCGGATGCCGCAGATGGACGGCGTCGAACTGCTCGAGCAGGCGATGGACCTCTTCCCCACCGCCCGCCGGGTGCTGCTCACCGCTTACGCCGACACCTCCGCGGCGATCCGGGCCATCAACGACGTCGACCTCGACCACTACCTGCTCAAACCGTGGAACCCGCCGGAGGAGAAGCTCTACCCCGTCCTCGACGCCCTCCTCGAAGGCTGGCGGGCGATCCCGGCGCGGCCCGTCGACGAGGTCGTCGTCGTCGGCGACCGGTGGTCGGCGCGGTCCTTCGCGGTGCGGGACTTCTTGGCGCGCAACGAGGTCCCCTACCGGTGGCTGCTGGCCGAGCAGCCCGAGGCCGTGCGCCTGATGAGCGTGGTGGACCCGTCCCGCCTGCCCGTCGTGGTCGCCCCGGGCTCCGACGGCCCCGTCGTGCTCGTCGACCCCGACGACACCGCCCTGGCCGAGCACGTCGGGCTCTCGACCCGCCCGCAGCAGGACTTCTACGACCTCGCCATCGTCGGCGGCGGCCCCGCCGGGCTGGGGGCCGCGGTCTACGGCGCCTCCGAGGGGTTGCGGACGGTCCTCGTCGAGGAGCACGCCACCGGCGGGCAGGCCGGGCAGAGCTCCCGGATCGAGAACTACCTCGGCTTCCCCGACGGCCTCTCCGGCGCGCAGCTCGCCGACCGGGCACGGCGACAGGTCGCGAAGTTCGGCGCCGAGACCCTCGCCGCGCGCAGCGTCACCGCCCTGGAGACCTCCGGCGGCGCGCACGTCGTCCGCTTCGCCGACGGGACCAGCGTCGCGGCGCACACCGTCCTGCTCGCGACCGGGGTGTCCTACCGGACCCTGGAGGGACCCGGCCTCGACGAGTTCACCGGCCGCGGCGTCTACTACGGGGCCGCGTTGAGCGAGGTGAACGCCTGTGCCGAGGAGGACGTCTTCGTCGTCGGCGCCGCGAACTCCGCCGGTCAGTCCGCGGTGAACCTCGCCCGCTCGGCCCGCAGCGTCACGATGCTCGTGCGCGGCCCCTCGCTCGAGGCGTCTATGTCGTCCTACCTGGTCGAGCAGATCCGGGCCCTCGACAACGTCCACGTGCGCACCTGCACCGAGGTCGTCCGCGCCGCCGGCGACGGGCACCTGCACTCGATCGTGGTGCGGGACAGGCAGTCCGGCCAGGAACAGGAACTCCCCGCCACCCACGTCTTCGTCTTCATCGGCGCCTCCCCGCGCACCGGGTGGCTGGAGGGGACCGTGCAGCGCGACGCCCACGGGTTCGTCGTCGCCGGCCCCGACCTGCACCTCGTCGACGGACGCCCACCCGGCTGGACCCTGGACCGCGCGCCGTACCACCTCGAGACCTCCGTCCCGGGGGTCTTCGTCGCCGGCGACGCTCGCGCGGACTCCGTGAAGCGGGTCGCGTCCGCCGTGGGTGAGGGAGCGATGGCCGTCATGCTCGTCCACCGCTACCTGGCCCAGTCGTGAACCCCGACGCGAACCCCGCCGTGCGGCTCGCCCCCGAGGAACTGCGGACCCTGTTCCTCTTCGAGAAGCTGTCGGAGGAGCAGCTGGGGATGCTGTCGGCGGCCGGCGAGGTCGTCGACGTCGCGCCCGGCCCGCTCTACGCCGAGGGCGAGAAGGCCACCTGCTTCTACGTCCTGCTCTCCGGCGCCATCGCCCTCTCCCACCGCGGCGGCGGCACCGACGACCTCGAGGTCGGCCGCACCCGCCAGCGCGGCGTCTACTGCGGCGCGTGGGAGGCCTACCTCGGCGACGACGCACCCGAGGGGTACGGCTCCTCCGTCCGCGTCCTCGAACCCGCCCGCTTCTTCGTCCTGCCGGCCTGGAAGTTCGGCAAGGTCGTCCGCGAGTGGTTCCCGATGGCCGTCCACCTCCTGGAGGGCCTGCGGATCGGGATCACCGAGGCCCAGGAACTCATCGGCGCTCGCGAGCGCCTGCTGGCCCTCGGCTCGCTGACCGCGGGACTCACCCACGAACTCGGCAACCCCGCCGCGGCGCTGGCTCGGACCCTCGGGCAGCTGCAGGAGGGTCTGGACGTCCTCGCACCTCCCGTCCCCGTGACCGGAGCCGTTGCGGTGCCACGTGATCCGCTGGCGCGCGCCGAGGCGGAGGACCGGCTGCTGGACGTCCTCGACGAGCTGGGGGTGGCCGAGCCCGACGACCTCGCCCCGGTCCTCGTCGAGCACGGGGTCAGCGCCGAGTTCCTCGGGTCGCTGGGCGGGAGGACCGCCGTCGAGACGTACGCGCGGGGGTTGTCGGTGCGTTCCCTCGTCGCCGAGGCCGCCTCGGCGTCGGCCCGCATCAGCGCGCTGCTGGCCTCGGCGGGCAACTACGCCCAGCTCGACCGCGCGGCCGAGGGCTGGGTCGACGTCCGGGAACTGCTCGACGCGGCGATCGAGATGCTCGGTGCGGGCGCCGGCCGCGCGGTCGGCAACGCCCACGTCGTGAAGGACTACGCCGACGTGCCCAAGCTGCTCGGGCAGGCCGGCGAGCTCGGCCAGGTCTGGACCAACCTCCTCGACAACGCCCTGGACGCGCTGGCGCCGGGACCGGGCACGGTCACCGTGCGGGTCCGCGACGGTGACCCCGGGGTCGTGGTCGAGATCGCCGACGACGGACCGGGGATCCCCCCGGAACTCCTGGGCCGCATCTTCGAACCCTTCGTCACCACGAAGGACGTCGGTCAGGGGACCGGTCTCGGCCTCGACATCGCCTGGCGGATCGTCGTGCACCGCCACCACGGGCGCCTCGGCGTCACCAGCGAACCCGGCAACACCGTCTTCCGGGTGTGGCTGCCGCTCACCCCCGAACCCCCCACCTCCGAAGCCACCGCTCCCGAAGGAGAACAGTGACCGAACCGATCGACCCCACCGCCGCCCCCAGCGGCCCCGGCTGCGCCGACTGCGAGGTCTCCGACCCGCAGGGCTGGTGGTTCCACCTGCGCCGCTGCGCCGCGTGCGGGCACGTCGGCTGCTGCGACTCCTCGCCCGGCCAGCACGCCAGCGGCCACGCGGCGTCCTCCGGGCACCCCGTGGTGCGCTCCTACGAACCGGGCGAGGAGTGGTTCTACGACTTCGGCACCGAGGAGACCTTCGAGTCCGGTCCGGACCTCGCCCCGCCGCTGAACCACCCCGAGGACCAGCCCGCCCCCGGCCCGCACGGCCGCGTCCCGTGGAACTGGACGACGCTGCTGCACTGACCCCGGTCTCCCGTGGAAGAACGCTCCCCGCCCCCGAGCGGCCCTCGTGGGCGCGGGGAGGGTTCGTTCCGCGGGGGAGCGCCTAGGCTCCGGGGGTGAAGTACCTCCTGGTCGTCATCGTCCTCGCCGTCGTCGCGTTCCTCGCCTACCGACGCATCCGCGGGTCGGGCTCGAACCTGGACGGCGGGGTCAACCGCGAACGGCTGCGGGACGAGTTCCGCGCCGGGAACGACCCGAAGGACCCGACCGACCGGGGCTGAGCCCCACCAGCACCAGCAGTGCGACCGTCGAACCGGTCGTGCCCAGCGTCATGTCCCCGAGGGTGTCCTCGTAGGCCGTGGCCAGCTCGGTGCCGTGGCGGATGAACGTCCACCACTCGCCGATCTCCCACAGCAGCGCCAGCAGCGCCCCACCGCCGACGACGGCGACCGCCCGCGCCCACCGCGGTCGCAGCGCCACGACGTCGAGGACCAGCCCCAGACCCAGGGTGAGCAGGAACCAGTTGAGGAAGTGCAGGGCGTCGTCCCACCAGACGAGCGAGTCGTAGAGGTCCAGCGTGTTCCCGCTGACGTCGACCAGGAACGGCAGCATCACCAGGGTGAACCCCGCCCAGGGCGCTCGCCGTCCCGACCGGTCCAGCACCCGCCACAGCAGCGGGACGACCAGCATCATCAGCGGGTAGAACACCAGCCGGGCCGTGAACCCCTTGCCCGCGAACTGGGGCAGGTCCCGCGCGAACGTTGCCACGAGCAGCTGGACCACCGTCGCGGCGAGCACGACGGCGACGGCGGTCCAGCGCGGTGCTCGCATTCCCCTAGTCTTCCGCCCGTCCGGCGCGCGCCGGGACGGATTCGGAGGACTCGGCATGGCGAACGGTTCGGGGCGACCCGGTTGGCAGTTGCACGGCGACGGGCGCAGCGTCCGGCCCGGGGCGGTCGTCGCTCCCGAGGAGCGGCTCGCGTGGCCGCGGACCATCGGGATCGGGCTGCAGCACGTCGTCGCGATGTTCGGCTCGACGGTCCTGGTGCCGGCGCTGACGGGTTTCCCCGTCGCCACCACGCTGTTCTTCTCCGCGATCGGCACGGCCCTCTTCCTGCTGATCACCCGCAACCGCCTCCCCAGCTACCTCGGGTCCTCGTTCGCGTTCATCGCGCCGATCCTCGGCAGCTCCCAGGGGTCGGCGACCGGCGGGATCCTCGTCACCGGGCTGCTGCTGGCCGTCGTCGGGGTCGTCGTCCACGTCGCGGGGTCCGGCTGGATCGACGTCGTGATGCCGCCCGTCGTGACGGGCACCATCGTCGCGCTCATCGGGCTGAACCTGGCGCCCGCGGCGTGGGGGACCACGGAGACCTCGGGTTTCCGGGCCGACCCGTTCACCGCGATCGTCACGCTCTTGGTGATCGCGCTCACCAGCGTGCTGTTCCGGGGGCTGCTGGGGCGCCTGGCGATCCTCGTCGGTGTCGTCGTCGGCTACCTCGTCGCCGCGGCCCGCGGGCTGGTCTCCTGGGACGCGGTGCACGCGGCCGGCTGGGTCGGCCTGCCGACGTTCACCGCCCCGCGCGTCGACGCCTCCGACCTCGCGCTGTTCCTGCCGGTGGTGTTCGTCCTGGTCGCCGAGAACGTCGGGCACCTGAAGTCCGTCGCGGCGATGACCGGTCGGGACCTGGACCCCCTCGCCGGGCGGGCGTTGCTCGCCGACGGTCTCGCCACCACCCTGGCCGGTCTCGGCGGCGGGTCCGGGACGACGACCTACGCGGAGAACATCGGCGTGATGGCCGCGTCCAAGGTCTACTCGACCGCGGCCTACTGGGTGGCCGCCGCGGCGGCGCTGGTGCTGTCGTTCTCGCCGAAGTTCGGCGCCCTCGTCGGGTCCATCCCGCCCGGTGTCCTCGGCGGGGCGGCGACGCTGCTGTACGGGATGATCGGCGTCCTCGGCGCCCGGATCTGGGTGCAGAACAAGGTCGACTTCTCCGACCCGGTGAACCTCACGACCGCCGCCGTCGCGCTGATCGTCGGGATCGCGAACTACACGATCACCACCAGCGGCGGGCTCTCCTTCCAGGGCATCGCGCTGGGCACGGTCGCCGCGATCGGGATCTACCACCTGATGCGGGCGGTTGCGCGGGTGCGCGGCACCGCGCCGACCCAGTGACCCGACCCGGTGATCAGGTGCGGGACTTCCCGCTGACGTAGAGCACGAGGTCGCCGTCCTGCAGGGCGGCGACCTCGTGGAAGAGCAGGGTCCGGCCCGCGCGCAGCACGGCGAGGACGGGCACGCCGAGGGCGTCCGGGGCCAGACCCACCTCGGCCGGGGTCACGGGACGCTGGTGCAGGTCCAGGCCGGTGCCGAAGGAGACGAGGTCCTCGACGACCTCGACGGCGGCGGGGCTGTCCGCCGCGAGCCCGAGCAGGCGCCCCGTCGTCTCCGAGGTCACCACGACGGAGTTCGCGCCCGACTGCCGCAGCAGGTCGGCGTGCTCGACCTCGCGGGCCGTCGCCACGACCGTGGCGTGCGGGTTGCGCCGGCGCAGCGCGAGCGTCGCCAGGATGGCGGTGTCGTCGCGGTCGACGGCGACGACGACGGTGCGGGCGCGGTCGGCGAGCGCCGTCACCAGCGTCTCCGAGCGGGTCACGTCGCCCGTGACGCTGAGGTAGCCGTCGCGGGCGGCGTCGGCCGTGGCGGTGGGGCTGCGGTCGACGACGAGGACGCGGTCGGCCGGCACTCCCTTCAACCGCAGCTCGCGGACGGCGTTGCGGCCCTTCGTGCCGTAGCCCAGGACGATGACGTGGTCGCGCATGCGGGCCCTCCACCGCGCGAGGCGGATCTCCTTGCGGGAGCGCTCGGTGAGCGCCTGGATCGTGGTGCCGACGAGGATGACGACGAACAGGATGCGGACCGGGGTGACGAACAGCGCGTTGACCAGCCGGGCGCTGTCGCTCACCGGGACGATGTCGCCGTAGCCGGTCGTGGAGAGCGTGACGGTCGTGTAGTACAGCGCGTCCAGGGACGAGAGCGACCCGTCGACGCCGTCGCGGTAACCGCCACGTTCGAGGTAGACGACCACCCAGCAGACCACGACGAGCAGCAGGGCCAGCCCCAGGCGCAGCGCGATGGCGCGCAACGGCGACACCGGGCGCCCGGCAGGCAGGCGCAGGCGCGCTGATCGTTCGGCCACGTCCCGAGTCTGCTGGATCACCGCGATCCCGCCACCGACGGGGTGCTCAACGGCAGACCCCTACCCGATCCGTGATCTTGCTGGGACCCCCCGCAAGATCGCGAACGCGAAGGGCCCGTCCGGTGATCCGGACGGGCCCTTCGTCGTGCGGGGTCAGGCGGTGAGTTCCCGCGCGATGAGCTCGGCGATCTGCGCGGTGTTCAGCGCGGCGCCCTTGCGGAGGTTGTCGCCGCAGACGAAGAGGTCGAGGGTGTTCGGGAAGTCCAGCGCCTGGCGGATGCGGCCGACGACGGTCGGGTCGCCGCCCACGGTGTTGGCCGGGGTCGGGAAGACCCCGTTCGCGAGGTCGTCCTGCACCTCGACGCTCGGGGCGGCTCCGAGCTTCGCGGTCGCCTCGGCCACCGACACCGGCTTCGCGAACGTCGCGTGCACGGCGAGGGAGTGCGTGGTCTGCACCGGCACCCGGACGCAGGTCGCGGAGACCTTCAGGTCGGGGATCCCGAGGATCTTCCGGGACTCGTTGCGGACCTTGAGCTCCTCGCTCGTCCAGCCGCCGTCCTTGAGCGAGCCCGCGACGGGGATCACGTTGAGGGCGAGGTGGGCCGGGAACGGGGAGTCGTCACCGAGCTTGGCGGAGATCGCCGCGGCGGTGTCGCCGGCCGTGGAGCCGAGGGTGCGGCCGCCCGCGACGACCTCGAGCTCGTCGTAGAGGCGGTCCACGCCGGGCTGTCCGGCGCCCGAGGCCGCCTGGTAGCTGGCGACGACGAGTTCGGTGAGCTGCCACTCCTCGTGCAGGGCGCCGAGGGCGTCCATCATCGTGAGCGTCGTGCAGTTCGGGTTCGCGATGATGCCCTTGGGGCGGTTCCGCGCGGCCGCGCCGTTGACCTCGGGGACCACGAGGGGGACCTCGTCGTCCATCCGGAACGCGCCGGAGTTGTCGACGGCGACGGCTCCGCGCTCGGCGGCGATCGGCGCCCACACCGCGGAGACCTCGTCGGGGACGTCGAACATGGCGACGTCGACCCCGTCGAAGACCTCGGGGGTGAGTTCACGGACGACGACGTCCTCGCCGCGGACCCGCAGGACCTTGCCGGCCGAGCGGGCGGAGGCGACGAGACGGATCTCGCCCCACACGTCGGGGCGCTCGGAGAGGATCCCGAGCATCACGGTGCCGACGGCGCCGGTGGCCCCGACGACGGCGAGGGTGGGTTTGCGGCTCTCGTTGGATGTCATCGTCCGGTACCTCCGTAGACCACGGCTTCTGCTTCCCCGTCGAGGCCGAACGCGGTGTGGATCGCGCGCACGGCGTCGTCGAGCTGGTCGAGGCGGGTGACCACCGAGATGCGGATCTCCGACGTCGAGATCATCTCCATGTTGATGGCCTCACTGCCCAGCGCCTCGAAGAACGTCGCGGAGACCCCCGGGTGCGACCGCATCCCGACGCCGATCAGCGAGACCTTCCCGATCTGGTCGTCGTACTCGACCCGCTCGAAACCGATCGCGGCCTGCGCCTTGTCCAACGCGGCGATCGCCGTCGAGCCCTCGGCCTTGGGCAGCGTGAACGAGATGTCCGTGCGGCCCGACGCCCCGGCGGCGACGTTCTGCACGATCATGTCGATGTTGATCTCGGCCTGCGCGACGGCCTTGAAGATCGCCGCGGCGGTGCCCGGGTTGTCGGGGACCCCCACGACGGTGATCTTGGCTTCGCTGCGGTCGTGCGCGACACCGGAGATGATCGGCTGTTCCACGGGTTCCTCCCCGGTTCGGTGGGTGCTGAAGGCGGCGGGGACGGGGGAGTCGGTGACCCAGGTCCCCTCGTGCGGGCTGAAGGAGCTGCGCACGTGGATGGGGAGGTCGTAGTTCCGCGCGTACTCCACGCAGCGGAGCATGAGGATCTTGGCGCCGTTGGCGGCCATCTCCAGCATCTCCTCCGTCGCGATCCGGTTGATCTTCCGGGCCGTCGGGACGATGCGCGGGTCGGCGGTGTAGACGCCGTCGACGTCGGTGTAGATCTCGCAGACGTCGGCCTTCAACGCCGCCGCGAGCGCGACGGCGGTGGTGTCGGACCCGCCGCGACCGAGGGTGGTGATGTCCTTGGTGTCCTGGCTGACGCCCTGGAACCCGGCGACGATCGCGATGGAACCCTCGTCGAGCGCGGCGCGGATGCGACCGGGCGTGACGTCGATGATCCGGGCCCGCCCGTGCGAGGAGTCGGTGATGACCCCGGCCTGGGAACCGGTGAAGGAGCGCGCCTCCAGCCCGAGGTTGGAGATCGCCATGGCCAGGACCGCCATCGAGATCCGCTCGCCCGAGGTCAGCAGCATGTCCAGCTCGCGCGCGGGCGGGCGGGGGCTGACCTGCTCGGCGAGGTCGATGAGGTTGTCGGTGGTGTCACCCATCGCCGAGACCACGACGACGACCTCGTGGCCGGCGCGCTTCGTCGCGGCGATCCGCTTCGCGACACGCTTGATCCCCTCGGCGTCAGCGACCGAGGAACCGCCGTACTTCTGCACCACGAGAGCCACGACGGACGATTCTACGGAACGTCGTGCCGTGCTCCAGGCCGTGCCCAGCCCGCCGTCCCGCAGCTGTGCACGGTGTCCACCCGGGGACGCCCTCAGGGGTGGAGTGCGTCGAACTCCGCGTCGGAGACCGTCTCGGAGTCCACGTCAAGGCGCAGGTGGGCCAGCAGCGACTGCAGGACGCGCAGCGCCGCGGTGGCCCGCAGTCCCCAGGAGGAGAGGTAGGAGAACTGCCACCACCACAGCGCCTCGGTGAGGTCACCGCGTTCGTGGTGGCGCAGGCCGTGCTCGAGGTCGGCAGCGACGCTGGCGAGGTCGTCGGACAGGGCCCCGCGGACGAGCTTGGCGTCGGTCAGCGGGTCCACGACGTCGGCGTAGTCGTCGAGGCCCTCGAGGACGTTCGCGAGCCCGGCGCGGACGGGGTCGACGTCCGGGTCCGGGCCGGCGTCGGGTTCGTAGCGCCGCGACGGGACGACGTCGGCGACCGCGCCGAGGCGGGCGCCGGACACGAGCGCCTGGCTCACGGCGAGGAGCAGGACCGAGAGCGCGGTCGAGTCCATCCGCCCGGTCGCGACCTCGGTGACGGTCGAGAGGTAGGCGCGGGCGTCCGCGGCCGTGGTGGCGGCGAGTTCCGCGAGCTCGTCGCTCACGGTCTCGGGTGCGGGGTGCTGCTCAGCCATCGAGGGACCTCCGTCCAGCGAACGCTCGTCCAAGGGTCACTTCGTCTGCGTACTCCAGGTCCCCGCCCACCGGCAGGCCGGAGGCGAGTCTCGTGACCCTCAGACCCATCGGCTTCAGCAACCGCGCCAGGTACGTCGCGGTCGCCTCCCCCTCCAGGTTGGGGTCGGTCGCGATGATCGTCTCGGTGACCGTGCCGTCGGACAAGCGGGACAGCAGCTCCCGCATGCGCAGGTCGTCAGGCCCGATGCCCTCCATGGGGCTGATCGCGCCGCCGAGCACGTGGTAGCGACCACGGAACTCCCGGGTCCGCTCGATCGCGACGACGTCCTTGGACTCCTCGACGACGCAGATGACCGTCGGGTCGCGACGGGGGTCGCGGCAGACCCGGCACAGCTGTTCCTGCGCGACGTTCCCGCAGACCTCGCAGAACCGGACCTTGCTCTTGACCTCCGTCAGGACGTCGGCCAGCCGCTTCACGTCACCGGCGTCGGCGGCGAGCAGGTGGAAGGCGATGCGCTGCGCGCTCTTCGGTCCCACGCCGGGGAGGCGACCGAGCTCGTCGATCAGGTCCTGGACGACTCCTTCGTACACCCGTCGAGACTACGTGCCCGCGACGACACCGCCGGTCACCACACCTCCCGCGCCCGGGAGGACTACTTCTCGTCGGTGGAGATGATCTTCCCGCCGAGGATCTGCTCGACCACCGCCGTGCCGACGAGCTGGGAGTCCTCCTCGGCGTCCTCGTCGTCGCGGCTGGGGGTGTCCTCCTCCACCGGGGCGGGCGGTGTCGGCTCGGACGGCGGGGCGGCCGCCGCGGCGGCGACCATCGCGCGGCGGCTGGGACGGGAGAGCTGCTCCTCGCCCGGGTCCTCGAGGGGTTCCTCGGGCGGGGGGACGTCGTCGTAGTAGGCGTTGCCGCCGCCGCTCGGCGCGGGAGCCGCGGTCCCGGGCGGGGGGCTGACCGGGTCCGGGGTCGCCCGGGCGACGGGCTGCGGCGCAGCCGGCTGGGCGGGGGCCTGCTGCGGGGCCGGACGCTGGGCGGGCTGGGCGGGGGCCTGCTGCTGACGGTTCGGCGTCGACCAGCCGCCGCGGGCCGGGCGGGCCTGACCGCGACCGCCACCGGACTCGCCACCGCCACCGGTGGCCCCGGCGGCCTGCACCCGGGCCTCGATCCCCGTCACCTGGATGAGGGCCTCGGCCACGAACCCGGCGTGGTTGCCGCTGCTGAAGGTCTGGGCCAGGCCGGGCGTCTTGAACTGCAGGACGAGGACGCCGTTGCGGTGGTCCTCGACCCGGGCGCTCTCCGAGACCAGCGCCCAGGTGACCCGCTTCATCGACTTCAGCTTGTCGAGGACGTCGGTCCACAACCGCCGGACCGTCTCGACCTCGCTGCCACCGCTCGGGGCGGCGTCGGCGACGGGGGCCTGCGCACCGGCGGGTTCCGGGGTCGGGGCCTCGGCGCGGGCCGGCGCCTCGCCGGGGGTCCGGGCGGCGGGCCACGCGTCCGCGGGCGGCCGCTCCTGAGCGGCAGGGCGTTCGCGCGCCGGTTCCACCGGGGCGGCGACGGGTTCGGGGCGGGCGGGTTCGGGACGGGCGGGTTCGGAGCGGGCGGGCTCGGGCGCGCGCACGGGTTCCGCGCGGACCGGTTCGGGGGCGCGCACGGGATCGGGTTCGCCCCGGGGGGCCGGCGCGGTCGCCACCGGGACCCCGGCGCTGAAGCGGCGTTCCATCCGGTCCATCCGCGCACCGATCCCGCCGTCGGCGTCGACCCCCGGCAGCAGCAGCCGCGCGCACAGGAGTTCCAGCTGCAGGCGGGGCGAGGTCGCCCCCGTCATCTGTTCCAGCCCGGCGGCGACGACGTCGGCCGCGCGGGAGAGTTCGGCCCGTCCGAGGTGGGAGGCCTGCGCCTTCAACCGCTCCAGGGCGTCCTCGGGCACGGCGAGCGCGTCGGCCGCGGAATCACCCACGGCCGCGACGATCACCAGGTCCCGCAGCCGTTGCAGCAGGTCGTCGGCGAAGCGACGGGGTTCCTGGCCGGTGTCGACGACCTTCTCGACGGCGCGGAACACCGTCGCGCCGTCGCCGGCGGCGATGGCCTCGACGACGTCGTCGAGCAACGAGGCGTGGGTGTAGCCCAGCAGGCTCACCGCGATGTCGTAGGTGACGCCGTCGTCCCCGGCCCCGGCGATGAGCTGGTCGAGCACCGACAGGGTGTCGCGCACGGATCCGCCGCCCGCGCGGACGACGAGCGGCAGCACGCCCTTGCCGATCTGGACGCCCTCGCGCTCGGCGAGTTCCCCCAGGTAGGGCGTCAACCGGCCCGGGGGGACGAGGCGGAAGGGGTAGTGGTGGGTGCGCGAGCGGATGGTCGTGAGGACCTTGTCCGGTTCCGTCGTCGCGAAGATGAACTTCACGTGCGGCGGGGGTTCCTCGACGGTCTTCAGCAGCGCGTTGAAGCCCGCCGCCGTGACCATGTGGGCCTCGTCGAGGATGTAGACCTTGAACCGGTCCCGGGCGGGGGCGAAGGAGACCCGTTCGCGCAGGTCGCGGGCGTCGTCCACCCCGTTGTGGCTGGCCGCGTCGATCTCGACGACGTCGATGCTGCCCGGCCCGCCGTTGGCGAGGTCCTGGCAGGAGTCGCAGGTGCCGCAGGGGGTCGCCGTGGGGCCCTGCGCGCAGTTCAGGCAGCGCGCCAGGATCCGCGCGCTCGTCGTCTTGCCGCACCCCCGCGGCCCCGAGAAGAGGTACGCGTGCGTGATCCGGCCCTTGCTCAACGCCTGCATCAGCGGAGCGGTGACGTGCTCCTGGCCGATGACCTGCTCGAACGTCTCGGGCCGGTAGCGGCGGTACAGCGCGGTCGTCACGGGGACGAGGCTAACCCGCGGCCCGGACACGGGGGACCGGTCCGGCGGAGGAGATGAGGGACCCCCCGCACACCCGCCAGGGCCCACCTACCCTTGCTGCCTTCCGGCCCTGGGGGGGTTCAGCGGGATGACGCCGCACGAGGGGTCTGCAGATCACTGTACGAGACGATCGCGACGGGGTCCAACCGCCCTCCGCCGCCCGCCCCGGTCGGAAGCACGGGTCACCGTCGGCTACGCTGGTGGCACTGGAGGATTCGCCTAGTGGCCTATGGCGCACGCTTGGAAAGCGTGTTGGGTTAACGCCCTCAGGGGTTCAAATCCCCTATCCTCCGCCGCACGAGGCCCGTTCCCGGACATCCGGGGGCGGGCCTTCGTCGTTCCCGGCCCGGCGTCCTCCCGGCGCAGCACCCGCCGGCGGGGCGCACCGATCCCGAGCGGTTCCCCGAGGTGGACGCTCCTTCACCCCTAGACTCCACCACCGTGATCTTCCACGCCGTGGGCGACGGCCGCCCGTACCCCGACCACGGCTACGAGACGACGAGCCAGTGGTCGAAGGTCCCGC
Organism: Kineococcus sp. GCM10028916; assembly: GCF_042674865.1. Lineage (NCBI taxonomy): Bacteria > Bacillati > Actinomycetota > Actinomycetes > Kineosporiales > Kineosporiaceae > Kineococcus > Kineococcus sp. GCM10028916. The sequence continues at coordinate 657,390 of NZ_JBHTFM010000003.1, forward strand.
CGCGCCAGGTGCGGTTGGAGGAGCTGACGACGACGAAGCGCACGCTCGACCTCGACGCGCTGCTGGCGGAGGATTCGACGTTCTTCGGCGACCTGTTCGCCCACGTGGTGTCCTGGCGGGGGCGGCTGTACCTGGAGGACGGGTTGCACCGGGCGGTGCGAGCGGCCCTGCACCAGCGGCAGGTGCTGCACGCACGGGTCCTGACGCTGCCGGACTAGGAACCACCCGGCTCGGGGGAGTGCGGGGCGATCGAGGGGGAACGGTGGCACGACGCTACGAGGACGAGCAGGACCGGGCGACGCAGGACGAGGGGGTGCTCCCCGAGGTCGAGGACGACCTCGACGAGGAGTCCTACCGGCGCCTCAGTGGACGGCGACGGGCCCGGCGGGTCCGCCAGCGCGCCGTCTTCGCGGTGGTGGTCCTGGTGGTGCTGGGCGCCGGTGGCGTCGCCGCGCTGATCTACACCGACCACTGGCAGCCCGGCTCGTCGGCGACGCCCACGAGCGCCGCCCCGAGCCCGACCTGCGTGCCGGCCTCGGCCCCGGCCCTGCTGCCCCCCGCCGAGGTGAGCGTCGACGTCCTGAACGGCACGTCGCGCCGCGGTCTGGCGGGCACGGTGGCGGGGGAGCTGCGCACCCGCGGTTTCGTCGTGGTGAACGTCGGCAACGCGCCGACGGCGACCGGCCCGGTGACGGCCGCGGTGACCTACCCGGCGACGTCGCTGGCGCAGGCCGTCACGGTGGGGGCCCGCTTCCCCGAGGCGAAGCTCGTGCCGGACCCGGCCGCGACCGTCATCACGGTGGCCCTGGGGGACGGGTACCAGAACCTCCTGGCCGAGGACGTGGTGGTCGCTCCAGCGCTCCCGGTGGACCCGGCCGCCGCCTGCTGAGCGGGGAGACGACGAAGGGCCCGGAACCAGTGGTTCCGGGCCCTTCGACGTGCTGCGGTGACGGTGGGATTTGAACCCACGGAAGAGTTACCCCTTCACACGCTTTCGAGGCGTGCTCCTTAGGCCGCTCGGACACATCACCTTGATCCTGCGTCACCAACCTTACACGGCTCCGGCGGTGCCCCGCTCAGCTCCGCCGGGCGGCGAAGAACCCGTCGAGCAGAGCCGCGCACTCCGTCCCGCGGACACCGCCCGCGACCTCCACGACGTGGTTGAGCCGGCGGTCGCGCACGACGTCGCGCAGGGACCCGGCGGCGCCGAACCGGGCGTCCCAGGCCCCGAGGACCAGCCGGTCGACCCGGGCCAGCACGGTCGCCCCCGCGCACATCACGCACGGTTCCAGCGTGACGACGAGGGTGCAGCCGGACAGCCGCCACTCCCCGCGGGTGCGGGCCGCCGCGCGCAGCGCGAGGACCTCCGCGTGGGCGGTGGGGTCACCGACGGCTTCCCGCTCGTTGCGCCCCACGCCGAGGACGGTCCCCGCCGCGTCGACGACGACCGCCCCGACCGGGACGTCACCGGTCTCCAGGCAGGCCCGGGCCTGCTCGAGGGCCAGGCCCATCCAGCGCGTCCACTCGGGGGGGACGGCGAGCCCGTTCAGCGCAGCGATTCCAGGACGTCGGCGAAACCGAGGAGCTCACCGATCTCCACGGTGGCTCCCGAGGGGTCGGCCCCGGAGGCGGCGATGCGGACGAGGACCTCCGCGGGGAGGCCGAGGTCGGCCAGCAGTTCGGGGTCGCCGGCCCAGACGTCCTCCGCCACCACGGGTTCGGACCGGGTGGCGGTGGGTTCGTCGTCCTCCTCCTCGCCGTCGTCGTCCCCGTCGGCGTCACCGTCGTCGTCGGCTGCCCCGTCGTCGCCGAGGACGGCCCGGGTGGCCGGTGGGAGTTCGGCGAAGAGCGGGGCGAAGGAGCTGTCGGCGGCCGCGACGGCGTCGGAGACGAACACCTTCGTGTCGACACCTCCGTCGGTGCGGACGAGCGCGAACCACTCGTCCTCGCGTTCGAGGACGGCGAGCACGGACGCGTCGTCGTCGTCGACGGCGCCGCGCAGGACGTCGCCGAGCTCGTCGGGGGATCCGGCTTCCAGGTCGATGTCGACGGAGCGCCAGTCTCGGTCGTCGCCGGAGCCTTCGGGAGAGAGCACTGCGGTGAAGTACGCCACGCCACCATCGTGGCAGGAGAGGGGCCGCAGCGACCAGCGGTCCCACGTCGTGGCTCCGACCCCTTACTTTCGACGTCATGCGCCTGTCCGTCATCGACCACCCGCTGGTGGCCCACAAACTCACCGCTCTGCGTGACGAGCGGACCGATTCCCCGACGTTCCGTCGCCTCGCCGACGAACTGGTCACCCTGCTGGCCTACGAGGCGACGCGGGACGTCGCCGTCGAACCGCACCCCATCACCACCCCGGTCACCACGACGACCGGTGTCCGGCTCCGCTCCCCGAAGCCGATCGTCGTCCCGATCCTGCGGGCCGGGCTCGGCATGCTCGACGGGATGGTCCGGTTGCTCCCCACCGCCGAGGTCGGGTTCCTGGGGATGATCCGCGACGAGACCACCCTGCAGGCCACGACGTACGCGAACCGGCTGCCCGACGACCTCTCGGGCCGGCAGGTGTTCGTGCTCGACCCGATGCTCGCGACCGGCGGAACGCTCGTGGCGGCCATCAACTTCCTGCTGGAACGCGGTGCCCGGGACGTGACCGCGTTGTGCCTGCTCGCCGCCCCGGAGGGGATCGAGGTGGTGCGGACCGCGTTCGACGACCACGCCCAGGTGAGCATCGTCACGGCCGCCGTCGACGAGCGCCTCGACGCGAACGGCTACATCGTCCCCGGGCTGGGGGACGCCGGCGACCGCCTCTACGGCGTCGTCTGAGAACCCCCGGAGCCCCGTGTCGTGGACGTCGCGGCGCGGGGCTTCGTGCTGCGCCCGGCTTTCCGGCAGGATGTCCCCCGTTCAGCACATTCGTGTACACGATCCGTGATCGAAAACAGGCGTTCGGGGGAACGCGGGAAGGAGCCGACCCGGTGAAGTGGCGTCGAGTTCTGTGGTGGGTAGTGGTGGTGTTCGCCCTCTATGCGGTCTACAAGGCGCCGGACCAGGCGGCGGACTTCGTCCGTTCCGTCGGCGAAGCGCTGAAGACCGTCGTGACCAGCATCCTGAACTTCTTCGACGGGTTGCTCAGCTGAACCGCTCGGGACGAGGCCAGAACCCGGAGCCTCGCGACGAGGCCCGGGAACTGGTGATGCTTTCCGGCACCCGACTGCGGAAAACCGGTCAGGACGGCACCTGGGAGGTCCTCGAGGTGGAGGACGACGATTCGCCGGCGGATTCCCTGGATTCCGTGGTGGAGCAGGACCCGCTCCCGCCGCTCGACGAGGAGCCCGGACCGGACCCGCTGTGGGAAAGGCCACCCCGTTCGGTGCGCCGCTACGTCCTCGGCACCGAGAAGCGTCTGGTGTGCCTGCGACGGCACCTGGTGGTGCTGGCGGAACCCGTGCTCACCTGCGTCCTCGCCCTGCTGGCCGTCCTGTGGCTGGTCCCGCGGGTCGATGACGTCCCTCACCTGCCGAACCTGCTGTTCCTGGCCTGGGTCGTGGTGCTGGGCCGGGCCTACTGGAAGTACCTGCAGTGGCGCGGGGACTGGTTCATCGCGACCGACAAACGGCTGTTGCTGACCTACGGGGTCATCAAGCGCCAGGTGGCGATGATGCCGCTGTCGAAGGTGACGGACATGAGCTACAACCGGACGATCCTGGGCCGGCTCCTGGGCTACGGCGAGCTCGTCATGGAATCCGCCGGCCAGGACCAGGCCCTGAGCGACGTCGACCGCCTGCCGATGCCCGACCAGGTGTACGTGCGCATCTGCGAGCAGTTGTTCGGTGAGGTCGGCGCGGCGGACGCGCCGCGACCCGTGGGGTCGAAGGTGTGGCGGATGGCGCGCCGGGCGTGGCCGGCCAGGTTCCGCTGACCGTTCCCCGGCTCGTTCCCGCGGGCCCGTCCAGCCGACCCCGGACACACGACAGGGGGCGGGGTCCGAAGACCCCGCCCCCTGTCGTTCGTGCAGGTGCGTCAGCTCACTGAGCGGCGCGGAACTGGTCGATGATCGTCGAGGAGATCGGGCCGCGCGGGGCGACGGCGATCCCCTGCGTGGCAGCCCACTCGCGCACGGCGCGGGCGTCGACGGCAGCCGTGGAGGGAGCGGACTTCTTCGCCGCCTTCTTGGCGGACTTCTTGGCCGGGGTCGCGGCGGCGGGCGCCGGGGTCTCGGCGACGGGCGCGGGGGTTTCCTCGACCGGAGCCGGGGCGGCCTTCTTCGCCGGAGCGGCCTTCTTGGCGGTGGCCTTCTTCGCCGGGGCGGCCTTCTTGGCCGGAGCAGCAGCAGCGGCCGGAGCAGCAGCCGGGGTGCCGGCCAGCGCGGCGGGAAGGTCTTCCCACGCCACGTTGGTGGCGGCCTTGGCCGTCGCCGGGTTCCACGAGACACCGTTCGCGTTCACCGTGAAGGTGCCGATCTTGCGACCGTTCCGCTTGACGGGGATCTCGAGGTCGACGGCACCGACGGGCAGTTCGGTGGCCACCTTCAGTGCAACGTCGTGACTTGCCATGCTGAGCTCCTGGGGGAAGTAGTTGATCAATGCTGAAGCAATGAAACCACAGTTCTGCGGTAGTTCGCGCATCGAAGGACGAATTCTCACGGAGTTCCCCGGGTTCACGGGGGAGTTGTCGGGGTTCACCTCCGCGGTGTTGTCCGTGAGCTCCTCGTGATGGGCGCGGGATCGAACCTCCCGGCCCGGGAGAGGAGGTTCCCGGGGTTCTCCGGGGTGTTGTGACGCCTCCGGTATCCACCCGTCCGAACCCGGTGTGAACGCGCCTGGTAACTGCCGCCGGAACCCGGCCGACAATGCCGCGGGCGAACTCCGGATCCCGGATCCGGGAGGAAGCGGGGGTGTCACCGGGAACCCGGAGGTCCGGGAAAGGTCGCGGGAACGCGGCCCCGGGGGAGTCGGGGAACGTCGCGCCGGGCGGGGAGGGGGAGCAGTGGCTGCGTCCTGCGGGTGGCCCGGCCGGTCCCGGACGGAGGGCGGACCCGTGACCGGGAGGAGGGCGGAAGAGCCCGGACATGGAGAAGGGCCCCGCGGAGGGGGCCCTGGGTGGAGCTGAGGTGTGCGCCCGAAGGGATTCGAACCCCTAACCTTCTGATCCGTAGTCAGATGCTCTATCCGTTGAGCTACGGGCGCCGGCAGCCCGCCGTGGCGCGCTGTCCTGGACTACTGTAGCGGGCTTCCGCCCTCGTCACCAATCGACTGCGGTGCAGCGCTTCCGAGCGCCGCCGCGGGGCGCCCCCGCTGCGCCGGCTGGGACGACGAAGGCCCCGGTCGCTCGTGGCGACCGGGGCCTTCGCTCCGGCGGAGGTGGCGGGATTTGAACCCGCGAGGGGGTTGTAGCCCCCAACCCGCTTAGCAGGCGGGCGCCATAGACCGGACTAGGCGACACCTCCAACGCACTGAAGGTTAGCAGGAGCACCGCCTGGGTAGCGTGCGAGCATCGGTGTCGATGAGCGACAACGCCGAGGAGCCCCGCCGGTCCACCCCACCCCCCGGGGACGGCCCACCCGCTGACCTGGGCGGACGCCCGCGGCGCCGAACGGTGGTGGCCGGTTCGGCCGCCGGGGCCGTCCTCCTCGCCGGTGGTGCCGGTGCCTGGTGGTGGTCTCGGTCCCGAACCGACCCTGCGGCCGGGGCGGAGGACGCCGCCCGGGCCGTCGCGACGGGGTGGACGCAGGGACGCTTCGGTGACCTCGACCTCGTCGCCGCGGCCGGGGCGACGCCGCCCGCCGACCTGGGCGCCGAGTACGCCCGACTCACCGGCACCCTCGCGAGCCCCCCACCGACGGTGACGGTGACCGGGGTCGACACCGGCCGTGCGGAGCAGGGCAGCGCGACGGCGACGCTGGCCGTCTCGTTCGACCTCGCGGCCGGCCACGGCGCGGCCGCGGGCAGCGTGCTGGCCTACTCGACCACCCTGCGCCTGGCCCGCAGTGGCGAGGGGGACGCGGCGAGGTGGCGCGGGATCTGGGAACCCGCGCTGGTGCACCCGGAACTCGCGTCCGGGGCCACGTTCGCGGTGGACCGGGAACTGCCCCCGCGCGCCGACGTCCTGGCCCGCGACGGTTCGCCCCTGGTGACCGAGACCCCGGTCGTCCGGGTCGGGGTGCAACCCTCGCGGACGAGCGACCCGGCGGCCACGGCGGCGGCCCTGGCCGCGGCCCTCGGGGTCGACGCGGCCGCTCTGACGACCCGCATCCAGCAGGCCGCCCCTGATGCGTTCGTCGACGTGATCACGTTGCGCCGCAGCGACTACGACGCCCAGAAGTCCGTCCTGCAGCCGTTGCCCGGCACGGTGTTCGCGGAGTCGACGCTGCCGCTGGCACCGTCGCGCGGGTTCGCGCGGGCGTTGCTGGGGAGCGTCGGGCAGGCGACCGCGGACACCATCGCCGCCGCCGGGGGTCGCTACGCGGCCGGCGACCTCGCCGGGTTGTCGGGGTTGCAGGCCACCTACGACGAACGCCTCGCGGGGCGGGCCGGCATCACCGTGCGCGCCGAGGGCGGAACCGACGCCCGCTCCAGCCAGCTCGTGCGGGTGGAACCCCTGCCCGGGCAGCCGGTGCGGACGAGCCTGGTGGCCACCGTCCAGCTGGCCTCCGACGCCGCGTTGGCGGCCAGCCCGGCCGACGCCGCCCTCGTCGCCGTCGACGTCGCGACCGGTGACGTCGTCGCCGCCTCGAACTTCCCCGTCGACGGCGGCGACCGCGCGCTGACCGGCCGGTTCCCCCCGGGGTCGACGTTCAAGGTGGTGACGACGCTGGCCCTGCTCGGCGACGGGTTGGACGTCGAGGAGAACGTGCCCTGCACCCCGACGTACACGGTCGAGGGCCGCACGTTCTCCAACTTCGAGGACGAGGCGTTCGGGGACGTCCCCTTCCGCACCGACTTCGCCAAGTCCTGCAACACCGCCTTCGCGAGCCTGAGCCCCCGGCTGGCCGACGATTCGCTGCCCACGGCGGCCGCCGAACTCGGGGTGGGGGCGCCGTGGTCGGCCGGGGTCGACGCGTTCGCCGGTTCCGTGCCGACCGCGAACTCCGCCGTGGACCTGGCCGCCGCGAGCTTCGGGCAGGGCCGGACGCTGGTCAGTCCGCTGGCGATGGCGGTGGCCGCGGCCTCCGTGGCGGCCGGGCAGCTGCGCGTTCCCACCGTCGTCCTCGACCCGGCCCCCGCCGCCCCGTCCGCGCCCGCCACCGCGGCCGACCCGGCCCTGCTGGGCAGCGTCGCCGACCTCATGCGCGACGTCGTGACCGCCGGGACGGCGACCGTCCTGGCGGGGGTCCCCGGCGAACCGGTGCACGCCAAGACGGGGACCGCGGAGTACGGAACGGCCCGACCACCCGCGACGCACGCCTGGACCATCGGTTTCCAGGGACAGCTGGCCTTCGCGGTGTTCGTCACCGACGGGTCCAGCGGAGGGGTCGTGGCGGCACCGATCGCGGCCGACTTCCTGCGCCGCCTCGACGCCGCCGGGGGCCTGTGACGGGTCGCGGGAGAGCCTTCCTGTGCAGGTCCGGTGAGGACCCGGGACTCCCCGGACCGGGTTCGCCACGAAATCTCCCTCCAAACCCTCCGAAGGAATTGCCAAGGGCCCCCGGATGGGGTGAGGATGCTGCAGTACGCCCTGTGGGCTACGTGCGGCCCGGCTCATCCCCCCCGAGCCGGACCGTGGACGGCCCCCGCTCCCCCCCAGCGGGGGCCGTCTCCTCATCTCCCGGCGTAGCCACCCGTACCGCGTGACGTCACCGCGGTCTCCACAGGCCCCGGCAGGGCCCCTCCGTCCACAGCCCACCCTCCCGCGGCGCCGGGTCGCTGCCCGGCACCCGCACGGTGGTCCCCCGACCACCGTGAGGAGCGACCCGTGCCCGTCCCCGGCCCCCGCAGCCGTCCCCGAACCCCCGGACCCGTCCCGCGACCGACCGCCTCCCGAACCGGTCCCGTCCTGCTCCTCACCGACGACGACGAGCTCGCCGCCGCCGTCGTCAGGTTGGCGGCCGCGGCTGGGTGCGTCCTCCGGCGCACCTGTGCACCGTCGGAGGAACCGGCCCTCGTGCTCGCCGACGCGGGCACCGACCCCGCGGAACTCGACGCGTTGCGACGGCCCGGCCTCGCCGTGGTCGTCGTGGGCAGCGCCCCCGTCGGGCCCGCCTGGTGGCAGAGCGCGGCCGGGGTGGACGCCGACCACGCCGTCCTGCTCCCCGAGGCCGAGAACCGGCTGCTGGAACTCCTCACCGACGCGGCCACCGGACCCGGCGGGTCCGGCACCCTGCTCGCGGTCGTCGGCGGTGTCGGCGGTGCGGGGGCCAGCGTCCTCGCCGCCGGACTGGCCCGGGCGCTCGCGGACACCCTGGGCGGCTGCCTCCTCGTCGACGCCGACCCCCGCTCCGGCGGCCTGGACCTGCTGCTCGGCGCGGACGCGCTGCCCGGGCTGCGCTGGGGCGACCTGGCCGGCGTCGACGGGCGCATCAGCCCCGACGTGCTGCGCGCCAGCGTTCGCCTCGGGGCCGGGCTGCAGGTCCTGGCGACCGACCGCCGCGGAGGCCGGGGACCCGCCCCGGACCAGCTGTGGGCCGTCGTCGAGGCCTCCCGCCGGGCGTTCGCGGCGACCGTCCTCGACCTGCCCCGAGCGGGGTTGGACGGGCTGGGACCGGTGCTGGGGGCGTGCGCGGAAGTGCTCGTCGTCGTCCCGGGGACGACCCGGGCCGCGGCGGCGGCCTGCGTCGTCGTCGACGAGCTGCGGGCCGCGACGACCGCCCCGGTGCGGTTGGTGGTGCGCGACGTCGGGACGGGGACGGACGCCGAGGACGTGGCCGACGCCGCCGGGGCACCGCTGGCCGGGGTGGTCCGCCCCGACCGCGACCTCGACGTCGGCCTGGAGCGGGGGGAGGGCGTTCCCGGCGGCCGCCGCAGCGGACTGCGCAGCTTCGCCCTGGCCTGCGCCCGCGACTGGGTCCAGAGCTCGTGAGACTGCCCGAGGAGGAGTTCTTCCACCTCGTCCAACGGGTCCGGGACCGCATGGCGCGCAACGGGTCGACCCCCGATCCGCCGACGGTCGCCGCCGCCGCGCGGGCCGAGGGGGTCGTGCTCGCGGCGCCCGACCTGCTGCGGTTGCTGGACGGGGTCGGGGCCGCGGTGCGCGGTGCCGGGCGGTTGCAGCCGCTGCTGGAGCTCGACGGGGTCACCGACGTGCTGGTCAACGGCGGTGGGGCGGCCTGGATCGACGACGGGGACGGTCTGCGCCGCGCCGACGTCACCCTGGACGGTGAGGGGGAGGTCCGCACCCTGGCCGTCCGGCTCGCCGCCGGCGCCGGACGACGCCTCGACGAGGCGAGCCCCTTCGTCGACGCCCGGTTGCCCGACGGGACCCGGCTGCACGCGGTGCTGCCGCCGCTCTCCCCCGACGGGACGCACCTCAGCCTGCGGGTACCGGCCGTGCGACGTTTCGGCCTCCCCGAACTCCTCGCCCGCGCAGCGGTCCCGGCCGGGTGGGCGCCGGTCCTGCGCGCCGTCGTCGCGCGCCGGACGTCGTTCCTCGTCAGCGGCGGGACGGGCAGCGGCAAGACGACGCTGCTGCAGGCCCTGCTGGGTCTCGTCGGCAGCGACGAACGGATCGTGCTCGTCGAGGACTCCGGCGAACTGCGCCCCGACCACCCCCACGTCGTCCGTCTCGAGGCCCGGCACGGCAACGTCGAGGGCCGTGGCGCCGTCGGCCTCGACGTCCTCGTGCGGCAGGCCCTGCGGATGCGCCCGGACCGCCTGGTGGTGGGGGAGTGCCGCGGCGCGGAGGTCCGCGACCTGCTCGCCGCCCTGAACACCGGGCACGCCGGTGGGGCCGGGACCGTGCACGCCAACACCGCCGCCGACGTCCCCGCGCGCCTGCACGCGCTGGCCTCGACGGCCGGGCTGACCCCCGGGGCGGTCGACGCCCAGGTGCTGGCGGGGATCGACGTCGTGCTGCACGTGGCCCGCCGAGCGGGGGCCCGCGGGCTCGTGGAGGTCGGCGTGGTCGCCGCCGAGGGCGGACGGGCGGTCGTGGTCCCGGCGCTGGTGGCCGGGCGGGAGGAGCCGGGTCCGGGCTGGGAGCGCCTCGCCGGGCTGCTCGACCTCCCCGGAGAGGTGCGGGGGTGAGCGGGCTCCTCGTCGGCGGGCTGCTCGGGGCCGCGGTCCTGGTGGCACCCGGACGGCGGGCCCCGCGCTCCCCCGACGTCCGCAGCCCGCGACCACGGCGGGCGGACCGCCCCGAGGCGGGTGACGAGGCCCTCCTCGGAGCCCGGCAGGCCGAGCGGGCCGCCGCCCTGCTGCGGGCCGGGATCGCCCCCGCCCTGGTCTGGGAGCACGCGGGGGGAGGTGTCGAGGGGCCGGCGGAGGCCTCCCCGGTCGCGGTGCGCGCCGTCTGGCGACTCGTCACGGCGACCGGTGCCCCGGCCGCCGACGCGCTCGAGGCCGCCGCCGAGGGGTTGCGGGCCGACGCCGCCGCCCGGGCCGCGGTCCGCACGGCGCTGGCGGGGGCCCGGGTGAGCGCACGGACGGTCTCGGCCCTGCCCCTGCTCGGCCTCGCGCTCGGTGCCGCCCTCGGCGCACCCCCGTGGGAGGCCCTCGGCTCCGGACCGGGGCGGCTGGCCGGCGCCGTCGGCGGGGTCCTGCTCGTGCTCGGCTGGTCCTGGAGCGCCCGGCTGGTGGCGTCCGCCGAACGAGCGGCCCGGTGAGCGGTCTGCTGGTGGGGCTCGTCCTCGGGGCCGCGGTCCTGGTCGCCACGGGCGGGGGCCACCCCCGACCCCGGCTTCCCCGGGGCCGGCTGCGGGCCCTCCGTGGCCGCCTGGCCCGGGCGCCCGGGGTGCGTCGGGGGAGCGTCGAACCGGCCGACGTCCCCCTCGTCCTCGACCTCGTCGCCGCCGCCGTGCGGGCCGGCCTGCCCCCGGGGCGGGCGCTGGAGGCGACGCTCGACGCGCTCTCGGTCGCCGGGGTGCCCGAGGACCCGGCCCTGCGCCGGGTCGCGGTGCAGTTGTCCTGGGGTTCTGCGCCCGAGGAGGCCTGGAACTCCCTGACCGCGCAGACCGCCCGGTGGGACGAACTGGCCGAGGCGTTGCTGCTCTCCACCCGTACGGGTGCGCCCGCGGCCTCGCTGCTCGCGTCGGCGGCGTCCTCGGCCCGGGCCACCCGACGGTGGAACGCCGAGGCCGCCGCGGCCAGGTTGTCCGCGTTCCTCGTGCTGCCGCTGGGGTTGTGCACCCTGCCGGCGTTCCTCCTCCTCGGGGTGGTCCCCGTCGTGCTGACCCTCGCCGGGCAGGTCCTCGGGACGGGTTCGTGACGCCGCGGTCTCCACAGGGCCGGACGGTGGCGGCTCTGTCCACAGGTGCCTGGCGCACAGCGGAAACCTCCGTCCTCCGGGTCGAGAGTGGTTGCGGGCCGGGGGATCCGGCGCGGAACCAGAGGAGGTCGAGTTGAACCAGGACGTCGAGGAACCGGTGGAGGAGATTCCAGGCGATGCGGGCATGGCGACGGCGGAGTACGCGATGGCGACGCTGGCGGCGTGCGGTTTCGCCGCGCTGCTCATCGCGATCCTGCGCAGCGACGAGGTGCGCGGGATGCTGCTGGGCATCGTCCGGCAGGGTTTGAGCCTGGGATGAGGGGAGCAGGACGGGACACCGGTTCGGTCACCTCCGAGTTCGCGCTGGCGCTGCCGGCGGTGCTCGTCCTGCTGGCCCTGGCCCTCGGTGCGGTCCGTGTCGTGCTCACCCAGGTGCAGTGCGTCGACGCGGCCCGCGCCGGGGCCCGGGTGGCCGCCCGCGGGGAGGACCCGGACGTCGTCCGCGCCGCCGCCGCGGCCCTCGCCCCGGACGGCGCCGGCGTCTCGGTCACCCGTTCCCCCGGTCACGTCGTCGTCGAGGTGAGCTCCGCCGCGCGTCTGGTCGGGCCGCTCGGCGGTTCGGTGCCGGCCCGGGCGAGCGCGACCGCGGCGGTGGAGGGGTGAGACGCGACGAGGGGAGCGGGAGCGTCCTCGTGCTGGGGATCTGCTCGGCGCTGATCTCGCTGCTCCTGCTGGTGCTCGCGCTCTGCGGCGCGGTGCTGGCCCGGCACCGGGCCGAGGCCGCCGCCGACCTCGCGGCGCTCGCGGGCGCCGACGTGGTCGTGGGTCGGGCCGCGGGTGACCCGTGCGCCCGGGCCCGGCAGGTGCTGCTCGCGCAGGGCGCGGCCCCGGCGGGGTGCGTCGTGGCGGGCGACGGTTCGGTGCTCGTGGGTGCGAGCGTCCGGCCGTCGGGTCTCGCCGGCGTCCTCGGTCCGGCCCGGGCCCGGGCCCGCGCGGGTCAGGCGACCGAGACCGCCCCGGGGACGGACCCGAGGGCGTCGTGGTGAGCCACGAGCGCGGCGACGAGCACGTCGAGCACGGCGACGGCGCCCGCCTTGTCGAGGGGTTCGTTGCCGTTGCCGCACTTGGGCGACTGCACGCAGCCGGGGCACCCCTGCGCGCAGCGGCAGGAGGCCACGGCGTCGCGGGTGGCGGTCAGCCATTCCTCGACGCGGGCGTGGCCGCGGTCGGCGAAACCCGCCCCGCCGGGGACGGCGTCGTGCACGAAGACGGTGGGCAGGCCGGTGTCGGCGTGCAGCGCGGTGGAGAGTCCACCGAGGTCCCAGCGGTCGCAGGTCGCCAGCAGCGGCAGCATCCCGATCGAGGCGTGCTCGGCGGCGTGCAGCGCACCGGGCAGGCGCAGGACGTCTCCGAGGACCCCCTCGGCGACGTCCTCGTCGAGGGTCCACCAGACGGCCCGGGTCCGCAGCCGGCGCTCCGGGAGTTCCAGCGGACGTTCGCCGATGACGGTCCCGGAGCCGACGAGCCGGCGCAGGAAACCCGTGACCTGGCTGGACACCTCGACCACCCCGGAGGAGATCGTGACCGGCCCGGCGCGGTGGGTCCCGTCGACGGCGAGGACCCGGACGTCGGAACTCGACCGGGCGTGGGTGGTGTACCCGGGTTCGGGTTCCGGGTGCACGGTCGCGAGGCCGTCCTCGAGGTCGAGGTGGTCGACGACGTAGGTCCGTCCCTGGTGCACGTGGACGGCGCCGTCGTGGACCTGGGAATCGGCCGAACTCGCCTCGATCGTGCCGAGGACCCGACCGGTGCGTTCCTCGACGATGCGCACGCTGCCACCCGCCCCGCGCAGGTCGGTGAGGTCGCAGGCGCGGTCGCGCCGGGTCCAGTACCAGCCGTTCACCCTGCGCCGCAACAGACCTCGTCGCACCAGCAGGTCGACGACGTCGCGGGCGACGGGGGAGAAGAGTTCCAGGTCGGCCTCGGTCAACGGCAGTTCCTGGGCCGCCGCGGCCAGGTGGGGGGCCAGGACGTAGGCGTTGTCGGGGTCGAGCACCGTCGCCTCGACGCCGACGCCGAACAACGCCTCCGGGTGGTGCGCGAGGTAGGTGTCCAGGGGGTCGTCCCGGCAGACGAGGACCCCGAGCGCGGGGTTCCCCCGACGTCCCGCACGCCCGATCTGCTGCCAGAACGAGGCCCGCGTGCCCGGCCACCCGGCGACGAGGACGGCGTCGAGGCCGGCGACGTCGACGCCGAGTTCGAGGGCGTTGGTGGTCGCCATGCCGACGACCCGTCCGGAACGCAGACCCTCCTCCAGCACCCGGCGGTCCTCGGGGAGGTAGCCGCCGCGGTAGGCGAGAACCCGCTCGCCCAGCGACGGGTCGACCTCGGCGAGGCGACGCCGGGCCCCCGCCGCGACGGACTCCGCCCCGGCCCGGCTGCGGACGAAGGCCAGCGTCCGGACCCCGTCGGCGACGAGGTCGCCCAGCAGGTCGGAGGTCTCGGCCGTCGCGGTCCGGCGCGACGGCTCGGCGGGCTTCGACCCGTCGGGGCCCGCGGGTGCGGCGCGCAGGGGTGGCTCCCACAGCGCGACCGAGACCGGCGGCCGGGCGGAGGTGTCCTCGGCCACGACGTGGACGTCGACCCCGGTGAGCCGACGGGCCGTCGTGGCCGGTTCGGAGACCGTGGCCGAGGCCAGCACGAAGACCGGTTCGCTGCCGTAGCGCGCCGCGATCCGACGCAGCCGACGCAGCACCGCGGCCGCGTGCCCGCCGAAGACCCCGCGGTAGGTGTGCAGCTCGTCGACGACGACGAAGCGCAACCTGCGCAGGAAGCTCGCCCAGTGCTCGTGCCCGGGCAGCACCGAACGGTGCAGCATGTCGACGTTGGTCAGGACCACCCCCGCGTGCTCGCGGATCCAGCGGCGCACCTCCGGCGGGGTGTCGCCGTCGTAGGTGCTGGTGATCGGCGCGTCCAGGCCGAGGGCGCGCAACCTCGCGTCCTGGTCGGCGGCCAACGCCTTGGTGGGCGAGAGGTAGAGCGCGGTGGCGCCCTTGCCGTTGGGGGCGGCGGCCGCGGTGGCGCGCAGCGAGGTCAGCACCGGCAGCTGGAAGGCGAGCGACTTCCCCGACGCCGTCCCCGCCGAGATCACGGTCGAGCGCCCGGCCCAGACGGCGTCGGCCGCCTCGACCTGGTGGCGCCAGGGCAACCCCCCGGTTCCGCGTTCGAGGGCCGCCACGACCTCCGGGTCGGCCCACCCGGGCCACGGCAGCCGCTCCCCGGCGCGCCCGGGGAGGTTCTCGACGTGGCGGACGCGGTCGCTGCGGACACCGGCGTCGAGCAGGTGCTGCCAGCGGGATTCCACGCCGCCAGTGTCCCCCCGATCGGCCCGGTTCCAGGGCGAGGCACCCCCGGGGGGACGACGTGGCCGAAGTTGGACAAGCTGCTCACGGAGCGCGATGGTTGAATGCAAGGGAGGGCAGAGCAGGACGGCCCTCGGAAGGCAGCCCAGAGCACGCACGTCTGCTCCGCGACCAGCGAGCAACAACCAGCAGCGAGGAGGGGTCCCAGTGGACCTGTCGGTGACCAGTCGCGAGGAGAGCGGCCGGACTGTCGTCGAGGTGTCCGGCGAGATCGACGTGTACACGGCACCGACCTTGCGCGAGCGGTTGAACGAGCTCGTCGGGGCCGGCCACCACCACCTGGTGGTGGACATGGAGGGTGTCGAGTTCCTCGACTCCACCGGGCTCGGTGTCCTCGTCGGAGGCCTCAAGCGGGTCCGTTCGCACGACGGCTCGCTGCACCTCGTGTGCCAGCGCGAGAAGATCCTCAAGGTGTTCCGGATCACGGGGCTGACCAAGGTCTTCCCGATCCACGACACCGTGGCCGACGCGATCGCCGCCTCGTCGGCGACGGACGAGGCCAACGCCTCGTCCTGACCGAGCAAGCCCCGGATCCCCTCGAGCAACAGGAATCGTCGAACCCGTGCCCACCGTCACCCTGCGGTTCTCCCCGCTCGCCGAGCACGTTCGCACCGCTCGGCTCGTGGCGGTCTCCGTGGCCCGGCGGGCCGGGTTCGGCGAGAACCAGCTCGACGAGATCCGGATCGCCATCGGCGAGGCGTGCGCGCGCGCCGTCGCCGGTGGCACCCGGACCTCCGCCCCGCCCGTCGGTCTCGTCGACATGCGGTTGTGCGACGACCAGGACCGCCTCGACGTGACGGTCGTGCAGTGCGACGCGCACGGCGACCCGCTGCCCGACACGGGATCCGACCTCTCCGAGACGGACTCCCTCTCGCTGGCGCTGATGGCCGGCATGGCCGACACCACCGAGCAGACGGCGTCCGCGGACGGCGTCGCCCTCAGCTGGACCCGTCAGGCCGTCGAGGGCCCCGGGCACTACGCGCACTGACGCGCGTCGCCCCTTCCGCCGTGCCCTCGTGCGCGCGGTGACCTCACGCCCGGACCGCACGCCTCCCGACGACGCCGTGATCATCGGCGATCGCACGGTGTAGCACTCTCGGCGGTGCGGCCCTACGCTGCGTGTCAAGGTCATCACACGTCGAGGAGGACGGATGCCCCCCACCGTGCCCGTGAACCTGTCGAGTTCCGCGCAGAGCATCGCGATCGCCGTCGCGGTCGTCGCTGTCCTGTCGCTGGTCGCCGCCTGGGTCTTCCGACGACAGGTGCTGGAGGCCGGCGAGGGCACCGAACGCATGCAGGAGATCGCCGGTGCCGTGCAGAACGGCGCCGCGGCCTACCTGCGGCGGCAGTTCCGCACGCTGGTCTGGTTCGCCGTGGCCGTGCTGCTCCTGCTGCTGGCGCTGCCCGCCGGCGGCTGGGACCTGCGCATCGCCCGCAGTGGCGCCTTCGTGCTGGGCGCGGTGTTCTCGGCGGCCATCGGCTACCTCGGGATGTCGCTCGCGGTGCGCGCCAACCTGCGCGTCGCGGCCGCGGCCCGCCAGGGCGTCGGGGGCCGGGAGACCGGCATGCGGATCGCGTTCCGCACCGGTGGAGTCGTCGGGATGACGACGGTCGGGCTGGGTCTGCTGGGCGCGTCGATCGCCGTCCTCGCCTTCGGTCCCGACGCCCCCACCGTCCTGGAGGGTTTCGGTTTCGGCGCCGCGCTGCTGGCGATGTTCATGCGCGTCGGCGGCGGCATCTTCACCAAGGCCGCCGACGTCGGTGCCGACCTCGTCGGGAAGATCGAGAAGGGCATCCCCGAGGACGACCCGCGCAACCCGGCCACCATCGCCGACAACGTCGGCGACAACGTCGGCGACTGCGCCGGCATGGCGGCCGACCTCTTCGAGTCCTACGCCGTCACGATCGTCGCCGCGGTCATCCTCGGCAGCACCGCCGTCGGGGAGGACGGACTCGTCCTGCCGCTGCTCATCCCGGCCATCGGGGCCATCACGGCCGCGCTGGGGGTCGTCCTGGTCCGGGCCCGGCCCGGGGTCAGCGGGCTCACCTCCATCCAGAACGGCTTCTACCTCTCCGCGGGCATCGCCCTGCTCGGTTCCGCGGTCGCGTGCTACGCCTACCTCCCCTCCCGCTTCTCCGGGTTCGCCGGCGCCGACCCCAGCGTCGCGGGCCTCAACGGCGACCCCCGGCTCATCGCCTCCGCGGCGGTGCTGCTGGGGATCCTGCTCGCGGTCCTCATCCTCTTCCTCACCGGTCACTACACCGGCACCGAGTCGAAGCCCACGCGCGACGTCGCGAACGCGTCGACGACGGGCGCGGCGACCGTCCTGCTCTCCGGGATCGGTCTCGGACTGGAGTCCGCCGTCTACACGACCCTCGTCATCGCCGGGGCGGTGTTCTTCGCCTTCGTCCTCGCCGGCGGGGTCCTCGCGCTGGCGATGTTCCTGGTGGCGCTGGCCGGGTGCGGGTTGCTGACGACCGTGGGGGTCATCGTCGCGATGGACACCTTCGGGCCGGTCAGCGACAACGCCCAGGGCATCGCCGAGATGAGCGGGGACGTCGATGAGGAGGGGGCCGCGGTCCTCACCGAGCTCGACGCCGTCGGCAACACCACCAAGGCGGTCACCAAGGGGATCGCCATCGCGACCGCGGTGCTCGCCGCGACGGCGCTGTTCGGCTCTTACCAGGACGCCGTCCTCACCCGGATCAACGAGGTCGCGGTCGCGATCGAGACCCCGTCGCAGTACCTGCAGCGCACCATCGGCGACTTCAGCGTCTCGACGCCGACGACGCTGGTCGGGGTCCTGCTCGGCGCGGCCGTCGTGTTCCTCTTCGCGGGTCTGGCCATCAACGCCGTCGGCCGCTCCGCCGGGGCGGTCGTCCTCGAGGTCCGGCGGCAGTTCGCCGAGCACCCCGGGATCATGGACGGGACGGAGAAGCCCGACCACGGCCGGGTCGTGGACCTCTGCACCCGCGACGCACTGCGCGAGCTCGCGACGCCAGGCCTGCTCGCCGCCTTCGCCCCGATCGCCGTCGGCTTCGGGCTCGGGGTCGCCCCGCTGGCCGGTTTCCTCGGCGGCGCGATCGGGGCGGGCGTGCTGATGGCGGTCTTCCTCGCGAACTCCGGTGGGGCCTGGGACAACGCCAAGAAGCTCGTCGAGGACGGGTTGCACGGCGGGAAGGGGTCCGCGGCGCACGAGGCGACCGTCATCGGCGACACCGTCGGTGACCCGTTCAAGGACACCGCCGGGCCCTCGATCAACCCGCTCATCAAGGTGATGAACCTCGTCGCCCTGCTCATCGCCCCAGCCGTCGTGACGTTGTCCATCGGGGCCGACGCGAACGCGTGGCTGCGCTACGGGATCGCGATCGTGGCGACGGTGATCATCGTCGTCGCGGTCGCCGTCAGCAAGCTCCGGCAGGTCGACATGGCCGCTCCCACGGGCTCCGCGGCGGACCTGGACCTGCGCACCCAGGAGAACGTCGAACGCCTGCCGTGAGGCGGGTGCGGCAGACTCGCCCGACGTGAGCACTCCCAGCACCGACCCCCGCGTCCTCGTCGCCGGCCTGCGGGCGGACCTGCAGGCCGCGAACTACACCGTGGACGGGGTCGGTGCGCTCGTCGGCGACGTCGCCTCGGCGGCGCTGGACCGGGAGCAGTCCCTGCCCGCGCTGCGGGCGACGGAGGGGTCGAGCGATCCCGCGGCCGTCCTGCTGCGGGTCACGACCCTCGGGCGGGCCGTGACCCGGGCCGCCCTGGACGCGGCGCTGCCGCGGACCGGGACCGCCGGGGCCGAACGGCTCGGGCTGGTCCGGGCCGCGGGCCCGGCCCCCGACGACGAGGTGAAACCCCTCGTCGACCTCCGGCCGTACTCCGTCGACGACGCCGCCGGGACCGCGCACTGGTGGCTGGTCAGCGACCTCGGCGAACTCGCGACGGGGGAGGCGCTGTCCGCCGACCACGTCCTGGGCGTCGGCGGCGCGTCGCTGACGCTGGCCTCGGCGACGATCCGCACCCCGGTCGAGCGCGTCCTCGACCTCGGCACCGGCTGCGGCATCCAGGCGCTGCACGCCTCCCGGCACTCCTGCCGGGTCACGGCCACCGACACCTCCGAGCGCGCGCTCGACCTCGCCGCCGTCAACGCCGCGCTCAACGAGGTCGCCCTCGACCTGCGCCAGGGCTCGCTCTTCGACCCCGTCGAGGCGGGGGAGCGCTTCGACCTCGTCGTCTCCAACCCGCCGTTCGTCATCACCCCGCGCACCGACGCGGTGCCGACCTACGAGTACCGCGACGGCGGGATGCCGGGCGACTCCCTCGTGCAGCGCCTCGTCGGCGGCGTGGGCGAGGTGCTCGCGCCGGGCGGCGTCGCGCAGCTGCTGGGCAACTGGGAACTGCACGACGGGCAGAGCTGGTCCCAGCGCCTGGAGGAGTGGCTGGCGGGGACCGGGCTGGACGCCTGGGTCGTCCAGCGCGAGGTCGCCGACCCGGCGCTGTACGCCGAGACGTGGATCCGCGACGGCGGTCAGAAGTCCGGCCCCCGCTTCGACGAGCTGTACACGGCCTGGCTCGACGACTTCGCCGCCCGCGGGGTCACCGGGGTCGGGTTCGGGGTGCTGACGCTGCGCCGGCCGCTGCGCTCCGGAGCCCCGCTGCGCCGCTTCGAGGAGAACTTCGCGACGCTCTCCGACCCGCTGGGCGAGGTGTTCGCGGCCGGGCTGGCCGTGCACGACCGCCTCGCCGGGCTCGCCGACCCGGACGACCTCGGTGACCTCACCCTCCAGGTCGCGCCCGACGTCACCGACGAGCGCTTCCACACCCCCGGGGACCCCGACCCGCGGATCGTGCTGCTGCGCCAGGGCGGCGGACTGCGCCACGTCGCGCAGGTCGACGGCGACCTCGCGGGACTCGTCGGGGCCTGCGACGGGGAGCTGACCGTGGGCCAGATCACCGCCGGGCTCGCCGTGCTGGGGGAGGAGGCGGTCGGCGAGGTCCGCACCCGCCTCTACCCCCGCGTCCGCGACCTGATCGCCGACGGGATCCTGCTGCTTCCCTGAGGCGGTCGGGGGTTGGACCGTAGACGCAACGGGCCGAACCTGTTGGCCCGATGCGTCAACGGTCCCACCCCGGAGGGCGCGGGACGAGCGCCGGTTGCGGAGGGTGCGACGCGGCGTGCGACATTGTCAGCGCGCTCGTTCGATGCACGCAGTGGCAGCACGGCGTGCGAGAGTGCACAGGGTGTGACGGCCCGGCGGGCCGCGCCCGACACCCGAGCAGGGTGGACGAGAAGTCGAAGGTGAGAGGCAGGACCAGTGGCGGGCAAGTCCCAGGGAACGCGAGCGTCCGGCGACGGACTGCGCCGACTGGTGATCGTCGAGTCGCCGAGCAAGATCGACAAGATCTCGACGTACCTCGGGCCGGGTTACCAGGTGGAGGCCAGCTACGGCCACATCCGTGACCTCCCTCAGCCCTCCCAGCTGCCCGACGACGTCAAGAAGGGCCCGTACGGGAAGTTCGCGGTCGACGTCGACCACGGCTTCGAGCCGTACTACGTCGTCGACGACGACAAGAAGAAGAAGGTCAACGAGCTCAAGCGCGCCCTCAAGGACGCCGACGAGCTCATCCTCGCCACCGACCGCGACCGCGAGGGCGAGGCCATCGCCTGGCACCTCGTGCAGGCCCTCGAACCGCGCGTCCCCTACCGCCGCATGGTCTTCGGTGAGATCACCCGCGAGGCGATCCAGCAGGCCGTCGGCGAGCTGCGCGACATCGACGACCGCATGGTCGACGCGCAGGAGACCCGCCGCATCCTCGACCGCCTCTACGGCTACGAGCTCTCGCCCGTGCTGTGGCGCAAGGTCCGCGCGGGGCTCTCCGCCGGCCGCGTCCAGTCCGTCGCGACCCGCCTCTGCGTCGAGCGCGAGCGCGAGCGGATGGCGTTCGTCGCCGCGAGCTACGCCGACGTCACGGGCACCTTCACGGCCGACGACGGCGCGTTCGGGGCCCGCCTGTCCAGCCTTGACGGCAAGCGCGTGGCCACGGGCCGCGACTTCGGCGACGACGGCCGGCTCAAGAGCCAGAACGTGGCGCACCTCGACGTCCCCGCCGCCCAGGCCCTCGTCGACGGGCTCGCCGACGCGAGCTTCGCCGTGCGCGGGGTGGAGGAGAAGCCGTACACCCGCCGTCCGGCGGCGCCGTTCATCACCTCCACGCTGCAGCAGGAGGCGTCGCGCAAGCTGCGTCTCAACGCCCGCCAGGCCATGCGCACCGCGCAGGGCCTCTACGAGCGCGGCTACATCACCTACATGCGTACCGACTCCATCCAGCTGTCCTCGCAGGCGCTGTCGGCGGCCCGGGCGCAGGCGCGGGAGCTCTACGGCAACGAGTACGTGCCGGAGCAGCCGCGCGCGTACGCGTCGAAGTCGAAGAACGCGCAGGAGGGCCACGAGGCCATCCGTCCCGCGGGGGAGACGTTCCGCACCCCCGCGCAGGTCTCCGGTGAGCTGCGCGGCGACGACTTCCGGATGTACGACCTGATCTGGAAGCGCACCGTCGCGTCGCAGATGCAGGACGCCCGCGGCACCACCGCGACCGTCCGTCTCGGGGCGACCACGGCCGACGGCCGCGACGCCGAGTTCTCCGCCTCGGGCACGATCATCACCTTCCGCGGTTTCCTCGCCGCCTACGAGGAGGGTCGCGACCAGACCCGCGACGCGGACACCGACAGCGGTGACGACGACCGTCGCCTGCCCCAGGTCAGCGCGGGGGACGCCCTGCGCGCCTCCGACCTCGCGACCGCCGGGCACGAAACCTCCCCGCCCGCCCGCTACACCGAGGCGAGCCTGGTGAAGGCGCTGGAGGAGAAGGGGATCGGGCGTCCCTCGACCTTCGCCTCGATCATCTCGACCATCGTCGACCGCGGCTACGTGCAGTACAAGGGCAACGCCCTGGTGCCGATGTGGCTGGCCTTCGCCGTGACGCGCCTGCTCGAGGAGCACTTCCCCAAGCTCGTCGACTACGACTTCACGGCCGAGATGGAGAACGACCTCGACGCGATCTCGCGCGGTGAGGCCGAACGCGTCGACTGGCTGACGAAGTTCTACTTCGGCGCCGACGGCCCGGCCGGCGGCGCCGTCGCGACCCCGCCGAACCCGGACGGGTCCAGCGGCGGCGCGACCGCGCTCAACGGCATCAAGGGCCTCGCCGACGACCTCGGGGCGATCGACGCCCGCGAGATCTCGACCATCCCCATCGGTGAGGGCATCGTCCTGCGGGTCGGGCGCTACGGCCCCTACCTCGAGGGCCCGGACCGCGAGACCGGGGAGCTGCTCAAGGCCTCCGTCCCCGAGGACATCGCGCCCGACGAGATGACCGTCGACAAGGCCTACGAGCTGCTCACGACGCAGTCCGAGGGCGACAACGTCCTGGGGCAGGACCCGGAGTCGGGGCGCACGATCGTGGCCCGCGTCGGCCGCTACGGCCCCTACGTCACCGAGCTCGTCGAGGACGAACCCGCGCCGGAACCGCCGGTCGAGGGTGCGCCGAAGAAGCGCGCAGCGAAGAAGGCCGTGAAGGCGAAGCCGCGCACGGGGTCGCTGTTCAAGGACATGTCGGTGGAGTCCGTCACCCTCGAGCAGGCCCTGCAGCTGCTGTCGCTGCCGCGCGTCGTCGGCGCCGACCCCGAGTCCGGTGACGAGATCACCGCGCAGAACGGCCGCTACGGCCCGTACCTGAAGAAGGGCACGGACTCCCGGTCGCTGGAGTCCGAGGACCAGATCTTCTCGATCACCCTGCCCGAGGTCCTCGCGATCTACGCCCAGCCGAAGATGCGCCGCGGCCAGGTCGCCAAGCCCCCGCTCAAGGAGCTCGGCGCGGACCCCGAGTCCGGTCAGCCCATCGTGATCAAGGACGGCCGATTCGGCCCGTACGCGACGGACGGCACCACCAACGCCACCCTGCGCAAGGACGACGACCCCGAGACGGTGACGCTGGAACGCGCCGCCGAGCTGCTCGCCGAGAAGCGGGCCAAGGGGCCGGTCAAGAAGACCGCGCGCAAGACGGTGGCCAAGAAGACGACCGCGAAGAAGACCGCCACGAAGACCGCGGCCAAGAAGACGGCTGCGAAGAAGACCGTCGCCTCCGACGCCTGACCCCCCATCCGTGATCTTGCTGGGAGTCCCAGCAAGATCACGGGCGGAGGGCGGGGTGTGTCGGACGGGGCATCTACCCTGACGACGTGACTGACACCGCGGCGCCCGACCACGACGTCCGGGCGTTGCTGCGTCAGTACCCCGACTTCCGCCGCATGTGGCTCTCGCTCATGCTCTCCAGCTTCGGCGACTGGCTGGGCATGCTGGCCAAGCTGGGCACGGCCGCCGGGCTGACGGTGGGGAACTCGACCCAGACCAGCGTCGCCGTCTCGACGGTCTTCATCCTCCAGCTGGCCCCGGCCGCCCTCCTCGGGCCGCTGGCCGGAGCGTTGGCCGACCGCCTCGACCGGCGGGCGACGATGGTCGTCGGGGACGTGCTGCGCTTCGGTCTCTTCATCTCCATCCCCATCGTGGGCAGCCTCACCTGGCTCTTCGTCGCGACGCTGCTCATCGAGCTGGTGACGCTGTTCTGGGGTCCGGCCAAGGACGCGACGGTGCCGAACCTGGTGCCGAAGGAACGCCTCGAGGTCGCCAACCAGATCAGCCTCGTCGCGACCTACGGCTCCGCCCCGGTCGCCGGGCTCGCCTTCATCCTGCTGACGCTGCTCACCGGGGTCCTGGACAACGCCCTGCCCTTCCTCAAGGGCAACCAGTCCAACCTCGCGATGTACGTCAACGCGTTCACCTTCCTCATCGCCGCCGTGGTCATCTGGCGCCTGGACATCCCGCCGCGCCCACCGCGTCCGCGCGAGGGCGGGCTCGCCCCGACGCTGGGCCGCGACATCGTCGAGGGCTGGAAGTTCGTCGGGGGCTCCCCGCTGCTGCGCGGCCTCGTCTTCGGGATGCTCGTCGCCTTCGGCGCCGGCGGGGTCGTGCTCGGTCTCGGCCGGGCCTTCGTGACCGGGCTCGGCGCGGGTGACCCGGGCTACGGCGTCGTGGTGATGGCCGTCTTCGCCGGGGTCGCGCTCGGGGTCTGGCAGGGGCCGCGCTGGCTGTCCGGGCTGAGCCGCCGGCGCACCTTCGGGCTGGCGCTGTCCGCGGCCGGGGTCGCCCTCGTGCTCGTCGCTCTCGTCGGCAACATCGTCGTCGCCTCCCTCTTCGTCGTCGCGCTGGGGCTGTTCACCGGGCTCGCCTACGTCTCGGCGTACACGCTGCTCGGCCTCGAGGTCGACGACGACGTCCGCGGCCGGACGTTCTCCTTCGTCGGCTCCAGCACCCGCGTCGTGATCATCGCCGTCATGCTCGTCGCCCCGTGGGTGGCGCGCTTCCTCGGCGACCGCACGATCGCCCCCAGCGCGCACTGGTCGGTGACGTACTCCGGGGCCTCCCTCGCGATGGCCGTCGCCGGCGTGATCACCGGGATCGCCGGGTTCGTCTCGCTGCGCCAGATGGACGACCGTCGCGGCACCAGCCTCTGGGCCGACCTCCTCGACGCCTTCCGGCACGGGGAGACGCCCGCCCTCGACGCTCCCGCCCGCACGGCGCGCACCGGTGGCGGGTGCTTCGTCGCCTTCGAGGGCGGCGACGGGTCGGGCAAGACGACCCAGGCGAGGTTGCTCGCCGAGTGGCTGGAGGGCCTCGGCCACGAGGTCGTGATCACCCGCGAACCCGGCGGCACGGCGACCGGTCGGGAACTGCGCGAGGTCCTGCTCAGCCACCGCGGGGACGAGCAGCCGCTGAGCCCGCGCGCCGAGGCCCTGCTCTTCGCCGCCGACCGCGCCCAGCACGTCGCGGAGGTCGTCCGGCCCGGGCTGGCCCGCGGGGCCGTCGTGCTGAGCGACCGCTACGTCGACTCCTCCCTCGCCTACCAGGGCGCGGGTCGCGACCTGCCCGCCCACGAGGTCGAGCGGCTGTCGGGCTGGGCCACCGAGGGCCTGCTGCCCGACGTCACCGTCGTCCTCGACGTCGACCCGGTCACCGCCGCCGCCCGCCGGGCCGGGCGCGCCGCCGACGACCGGATGGAGGCGGAGTCGCAGGCCTTCCACGCCCGGGTGCGCGAGCAGTTCCTGCTGCTGGCCGCCCGCGACCCCGGGCGCTACCTCGTGCTCGACGCGACCGCCTCGCCCGGGACCGTGCAGGAGAAGCTGCGCACCCACCTCGCGACCCGGCTGCCCGAACCGGCCAGGGTGGCCGCGCGGTGAGCGTCTGGGACGACGTCGTCGGGCAGGGGCCGGCCGTCGAGGTCCTCGCCCGGGCGGCGCTCGCCGCCCGGCGGGGGACCAACGGGATGACCCACGCCTGGCTGCTCACCGGCCCGCCGGGGTCGGGGCGGTCCACCGCGGCGCGCGCCTTCGCGGCGGCGCTGGAGTGCGAGGACCCGGTCGAGATCGGCTGCGGGGTGTGCAGCGGCTGCCGGACGGCGCTGGCCGGGTCGCACGCCAGCGTCACGGTCTTCACGACCGAGCACACCTGGATCCGCCGCGAGAACGTCGAACCGCTGATCCAGACCGCCCAGCGCCGTCCGTCGGTGGGGCGCTGGCGGGTCATCGTCATCGAGGACGCCGACCGGCTCAACGAGACGTCCGGCAACGTCCTGCTGAAGACCATCGAGGAACCGCCGCCGCAGACGGTGTGGCTGCTCTGCGCGCCGGCCGTCGACGACGTGCTGCCGACGATCCGTTCGCGCTCGCGGCACGTGCCGCTGCGGATCCCGCCCGCGGACGCCGTCGCGGAGCTGCTGGTGCGCCGGGACGGGATCGACCCCGTGATGGCCGCCTTCGCGGCCCGCGCCGCGCAGAGCCACGTCGGCCTGGCCCGGCGCCTGGCCCGTGACGAGGGCGCCCGCATCCGGCGGCGTGAGGTCCTGCGGTTGCCGCAGCGGCTGCGCGGGGTGGGCGACGCCGTCGTCGCGGCCGGGGAGCTCGTCGAGGTCGCGGCCGAGGAGGCCGGCTCCTCGACCACCGAACGCGACGCCCAGGAGAAGGCGAACCTGCTGCGGGCCCTCGGCGCCGACGGCGTCGCGACCGTCCCCCCGGCCGTGCGGGCCCAGGTCCGCCAGCTCGAGGAGGACCAGAAGCGGCGGGCGCGCCGGCACCAGACCGACGTCCTCGACCGCTCGCTCGTCGACCTGCTCGGCCTGCTGCGCGACGTCCTCGTCGTGCAGCTCGGGGCCCCGGTGGACCTGGTGAACTCCGACATGACCGGCGAGATCCGCGCGATGGCCGAGGGCTCGACCCCCGAGGACACCCTGCGCCGGGCCGACGCGGTGCAGCTCGCGCGCGAGCGGCTGGCGCAGAACGTCGCCCCGCTGCTGGCGATCGAGGCGCTGGCGCTGACCCTGCGGGCACCGAACCGCTGACCCGGCCCGTCCCGTACGGTGGGAACACCATGCGCAGCACCCGAGGAGTTCTGCCGCGCCGGGCCGCGGTGCCCCTCGCCGTCGTCCTGCTGGCCGGGTGCTCGGCCTTCGGCGGCTCCGACCCGCAACCCTCCCCGGTGGGCACGGCGTCCAGCGTCGCGAGCGAACCCGCGACCGACCCGTCGCTGGCGGCCTTCTACGACCAGGACCTGCAGTGGGCCGACTGCTCCGGCGGGTTCCAGTGCTCGCAGCTGACGGTCCCGCTCGACTACGCCGCCCCGCAGGGCGCGACGATCTCGCTGGCCGTCGTGCGGTTGCGGACGGCGGCCGTGGGTGACGACCGGCTGGGCTCGCTCGTCCTGAACCCGGGCGGGCCGGGCGCCTCCGGTGTCGAGTACGCCCGCGCCGCCGAGAACGTCACCTCCGACGCCGTTCGGAACCACTTCGACGTCGTCGGCTTCGACCCCCGCGGGGTGGGGACGTCGGCGCCCCTGCAGTGCCTGCCCGCCAGCGCGATCGACCGGTTCCTCGCCACCGACCCCACCCCGGACGACCCGGCCGAGGTGGCCGCGCTGGGCGAGCAGACGACCGCGCTGGGCGCCGGGTGCGCGGCCGCGGGGGAACTCGCCGCGCACGTCGACACCCGCTCCGCGGCGAAGGACATGGACGTCCTGCGCGCCGCCCTCGGCGACGACAGGCTGAACTACCTCGGCAAGTCCTACGGCACCTACCTCGGCGACTGGTACGCCGAGCTGTTCCCGCAGCGCGTCGGCCGGTTCGTGCTCGACGGGGTCCTCGACCCCGCGCTGAGCAGCGTGCAGGTCAACGAGGGACAGGCCGCCGGGTTCGAGGTGGCGTTGCGCTCCTACGTGCAGGGGTGCCAGGACGGCGACGACTGCCCGCTGACCGGCAGCGTCGACGACGGTGTCGCGCAGGTCCGCGCGTTCCTCGACGCCCTCGACGCGAAGCCCCTGCCGACGAGCTCGAAGCGGGACCTGGTGCAGGGGCTCGGTTACCTCGGCGTCGCCTACCCGCTCTACGCGGAGTCGTTGTGGCCGCAGCTGTCGGCCGCGCTGAAGAGCGCGTTCGCGGGGGACGGGACGGCGCTGCTGACCCTCGCCGACGCCTACGCCCACCGCGGCGCGAACGGCGCCTACCTCGACAACTCCAGCACGGTCATCTACGCCGTGAACTGCCTGGACCGCGACGACGCCGAGACGCTGCCGCAGGTCGAGGCGACCGCGGCGCAGTTCGCGGCGACGTCGCCGACGTTCGGGCCGTTCCTGGCCTGGGGCGGTCTGGCCTGCACGAACTGGCCCATCGCCCCCGTGGGGGAGGCCCGCGCGCTGCACGCGGAGGGGGCGGGTCCGATCCTCGTCGTCGGCACCACGCGGGACCCGGCCACGCCGTACCGGTGGGCGGAGAACGTCGCGGGCGAACTGTCCTCGGGGAGGCTGCTGACCTACGACGGTGACGGGCACACCGCCTACGGCATGGGGTCGAAGTGCATCGACGCCGCCGTCGACACCTACGTCGTGTCCGGTGTCCAGCCGGACGAGGGCACGACCTGCTCCTGACCCCGACCTCGACCTCGACCCCGACCCCGACTGCGCGGCGGCTACGACCCGCGGCGCGATCGACCGCGACGTTCGGCCCACGACACCGCGTCGGCGGACACCTACGGTGACGAGGTGACCGCAACGAACCTCTCCGTCGGGTTCGGCGTCCCGGGACGCTGGGGGCGCGCGCTGCGGATCACCGGTGACGTGCTCGTCGTCCTGGTCTGCTGGAGCCTCGGGGCCGTGCTCATCGGGGTCGGCCTGGACGAGGCCCCGGGGCAGCGGGCCGACGGTTGGATCGCCCTCGACGCGCTGCTCGGCCTCGTCTGCACGCCGTTGCTGTTCCTGCGCCGCCGCCGGCCGGTGCTGGTCGCCGGCGTGCTCGTCCTCGCCTCGGTGCTCTCCCTGGCCGTCGCGGTCGCCTCGGTGGTGGCGGTGTTCTCGGTGGCCGTCCGTCGCCGCTGGCCGACGGCGGCCACCGTCACGGCGGCGTCGGCGGCGGCCGGGCTGACCCAGTCGGCGCTGTGGCCGGACCCGGGCCTGGCCTGGTGGCTGCTGGTGCTCAGCCAGGTCGGGATCCTGCTGCCGGTGCTGGCCTGGGGGATGTACGTCCGCAGCCGGCGGGAACTGGCCGCGTCCTGGCGTGAGCAGGCCGTCCGCGCCCGGGCCGAGCAGGAACTGCGCGCGGAGCAGGCCAGGACGGTCGAACGGTCCCGCATCGCGCGCGAGATGCACGATGTCCTGGCCCACCGGATCTCGCTGGTCAGCATGCACGCGGGGGCGCTGGAACTGCGGCTGGAGGGTTCCGGCGATCCCGAGGTGGTGAACTCGGCGGCGACGATCCGGCGTTCCGCGCACGCCGCGCTGGAGGACCTGCGCGACATCCTCGGGGTGCTGCGCCAGAGCGTGGAACCCGCGGCGGTCCCGCGGCCGCAGCCGACCCTGGCGGACCTCCCGGAACTCGTCGCGGAGGTCTCCTCGCTGGGGTTCACCGTCGACCTCGACGTCCGGTTGCCGGACCTCGCCCTCGTGCCCGAAGCGCTGGGCCGCACGGCGTTCCGCGTCGTGCAGGAAGCGCTGACGAACGTCCGGAAGCACGCGTCGGGGCACCGCGTGCGCGTGCTGGTGGAGGGTCGACGCGGGCGGTCCCTGCTGGTCTCGGTGGTGGACCAGCCGCTGGGGTCGGGCCCGGTCCCCGTCGTCGTCGGTGCGGCGCCCGTCTCGGGTTTCGGACTCGTCGGTCTCGCCGAGCGGGTCGCGCTCGTCGGCGGCCGGTTGCGGTCGGGTCCGCTCGGCGCCGGGTTCGAGGTCTGCGCGCGGATGCCCTGGCCGCGGTAGTCCCCGCTGCAGTGTCCGTGGCCGGCTGGGGTCAGTCGTCGGTGTGCAGGTGGGTCCGCTCGCCGTCGCGGTCGAAGATCGACAGCAGTTCCAGGTCGCCGGCGCCGGGGTCGACGCCGATCCGGTGCGGGGTCATGGTGTCGAACTCCGCGGCCTCGCCCGGGTTCACGAGGAACGTCCGGTCGCCGAGTTCCAGACGGGCCCGCCCGGCGAGGACGGTGAACCACTCGCGGCCGGGGTGGATCCGGGGTTCGCCGGTGGTGACGTGGTCGGCGCTGATGCGGGCCTTCGCGACCGTCACCCCGGCGACGGCACGTTCCCTCGACAGCAGCCAGGTGGTGACCCCGGGGCGGTGCTGGGGGAGGGCGCGGATGACCACGTCGTCGGTGCCGGTGGTGTCGACGAGGTCGTCGAGGGTGGTGTCCAGGGCCCGGGCCAGGGGGACGAGCTGGTCGAGGGCGATCCGGCGGTGACCGGTCTCGATCCGGCTGAGCGTCGAGGGGCTCATGAAGCAGCGGGCGGCGAGGGAGTCGAGCGACCAGCCCTTGGCCAGGCGGAGGCCGCGGATGCGTCCGCGGATGATCGCGTCGATGTCTTGCTCCATGCGCAAGACTCTATGCGCTGGACGCAGGACCCGCCTACCGTGGCGGCATGGACCACCACGCACCCCACAGAACCGGGCACGGGCACGAACACGAGCACGGTGAGCAGGAGTCGGTGCTCGACCTCGACGCGGAGGTCTTCGGCGCCCAGCTCGGCGAAGCCCTCGACCTCGTCCCCGTGACGACCCCGCGCCGCGTCGTCGACCTCGGCGCCGGGACCGGGACGGGGACCCGTCTGCTGCGGTCCCGCTTCCCCGACGCCCACCTCACCGCCGTCGACAACTCCCCCGCGATGGCGGAGCGGCTGCGGCAGCAGGGCTTCGACGTCCACGAGGCCGACCTCGACGCGGGGTTCCCGCCGCTGGGCCCGGTGGACCTGGTGTGGGCGTCCTCGTCGCTGCATCACGTCGCCGACCCGGCCGCCCTGCTGGCCGGGGTGCGCACGGCGCTCGCCCCCGGCGGGGTGTTCGTCGTCCTGGAACTCGACGGGTTGCCCCGGTTCCTGACCGCCTCGGAGCCTGAGGACCGGGCGCACGCCGCGGCCGCCGCGGCCGGCTGGAACCACTACCCCGAGTGGCAGTCGGTGCTGGAGGCCGCGGGGTTCTCGGTCACCCGCACGTCCCTGACCACCACCGCCCCCGACGGCCCGACGGCGCGCCGCTACGCGCGGCTCTGGTTCGACCGCTTCGCCCAGGCGTTCGGGATCGACCTGCCGGAGGTTCCCGACGGGTTCGCCCCCCGCGTCACCCGCACCGTCTGGGTCGCGGAGGTGGCCCGGTGACCCTCGACTGCGACGTCGTCGTCGTGGGGGCCGGCGCGGCGGGGACCTCCGGCGCGATCGCGTTGGCCCGCTCGGTGCGTTCCGTCGTCGTGGTCGACGGCGGTGAACCCCGCAACGGCGTCTCCGACCACGCCCACAACGTCCTCGGCCGGGAAGGGGTCCGGCCGCTGGACCTGCTCGCCGAGGGCCGACGGGAGGCCGAGGGGTACGGGGTCCGGTTCGTCGACGACCGGGTCGTCGTCGCCCGGCGCGAGCACGACCGGTTCGAGCTCGTCCTGCTCGGCGGGACGACCGTGCGCGCCCGGCGGGTGCTGCTGGCGTCCGGGCTCGTCGACGAACTCCCCGACGTCCCGGGGGTGCGGGAGTTCTGGGGCAGCAGCGTCCTGCACTGCCCGTACTGCCACGGCTGGGAGGTCCGCGGGCAGCGGATCGGGGTCCTCGGCAGCGGCCCGAACAGCCTCCACCAGACGTTGCTGTTCCGGCAGCTGTCGCCCGACGTGACGTTGTTCCAGCACACCCTGGACGACGTGCCGGAGGAGACCCGACGGCAGCTCGCGGCCCTCGGGGTCCGTGTCGTCCACGGTGAGGTGCGCCGGGTGTCGGGCACCGACGGGAACCTGACCCTCGACCTGGGCGAGACGGCGGAGACCGTCCAGGCCCTCGTCGTCGCCCCCCGGTTCCGCGCCCGGGGCGACCTGTTCGCCCAGCTCGGCGGGGAGCTCACCCCGCACCCGCTGGGGGAGTTCGTGCAGACCGGGACGGGGGGCGTCACCGACGTGCCCGGGGTCTTCGCCGCCGGGAACGTCACCGACCTGGGGGCGATGGTGGCCGCCGCCAGCGGTTCGGGGGTGCTCGCCGGCGCGGCGATCAACGGCGACCTCGTCGCCGAGGACGCGCGTGCCGCCGTCCTCGCCCGCTGATCACCGGTGGGAGGGTGGGTGGGTGGAGACGCAGTGGATCGAGGTCGGTGACGTGGACGGCGTGGCTCTGGCGTTCGAGCACCGACCCGGCTCGGGGCCGCTCGTGGTGTTCCTGCACGCAGGGGTCGCGGACCGGCGCAGTTGGCGGGACGTGGTGCCCGACGGGACCGCGACGCTGACCTAGGACCGGCGGGGTTTCGGGGAGTCCGCCCTGAGCGGCACGGCGTTCAGCCACCTCGAGGACCTCCGGGCCCTGCTCGACGCCACCTCGCCGGAACCCGTGGTCCTCGTCGGGAACTCCATGGGCGGCGGCCTCGCGCTGGACGCGGCGCTGGAGTTCCCCGACCGGATCGCCGGCCTGCTGCTGATCGGGACGGCCGTGAGCGGTGCCCCGTCGCCGACGGTCGCGGACCTGGAACCCCGCACGCTCGAACTCGACGCCGCGGTGGACGCGGCGGTCGCGGCCGGTGACCTCGACCGTGCGGCGGAGTTCGAGGCCGAACTCTGGCTCGACGGTCCGCTCGCCGCACCCGGCCGGGTCGGCGGGGTGGCGCGCGGGCTGTTCCTCGACATGGCCCGGACCGTCCTGCGCACCGGTGCCGCCGAGCACGGCGGTTCCGACGTCGACGCCTGGTCCCGCCTCGGCGAGCTCGACCTCCCGGTGACGCTCGCGAGCGGCGACCTCGACGCGCGCTACCTGCAGACCCGCACCGAGGAGCTCGCCGCGCGGATCCCCGGTGCCGTGCGGGCGGAACTCCCCGGGACGGCGCACCTGCCGTCGCTGGAACGCCCCGACCTGGTCCGGGACCTGGTGCGGGGCGTCCTGCGAGCGGTCGCTCAGAGGTAGGGACGCGTCGTCAGTTCGAGGTAGTGCCCGGCCGGGTCGAGGAAGTAGACCCCGCGACCGCCGTGCTCGGTGTTCGTCTCACCGGGCCGGGTGCGCTGCGGATCGGCCCAGTGCTCGCGCCCCTGCGCGAGGAGGCGGGCGTGGGCGCGGTCGAACAGCTCCTCGTCGACGAGGAACGCGTAGTGCTGCGGCTGGATCTCCTCGACGGGCGGTTCGGCGAACTGCAGCAGGACGCCGTCGGGCAGCTGCAGGTTGGTGAACGGCCCCCAGCTCGGGGCGAGTTCGATCAGGTCGCGCAGGAACGCCGCCGACGCGTGGCGGTCGCGGGCGGCGACGATGGTGTGGTTGAACGATGCGGGCACGGTGCGCTCCTCGGGTGGTCACGGCGATCGGGGTCGCCGGAGGAGGAGCTCGTGCGCGCGCCCCCGGACGGGGTCTGACCGGAACCTCCCAGCGACTCGGGGCCCTGAGGGCGCACTCGGGAAGCTAGCAGCGCCCGGCCGGCGACGGAAGACGCGGTGGAGGTGAAGAGCACCCGGGGCGTCCTGTAAGCTCACTCACCGTGCCCGTGAGGGCGCTGCAGTTGAAGATGCCGCCTTAGCTCAGTCGGCCAGAGCGACGCTCTCGTAAAGCGTAGGTCCGGGGTTCGATTCCCCGAGGCGGCTCCACGGAGGCCCGTCCCGCACCAGCGGGGCGGGCCTCTCGCCGTTCCCGGGCGGTGCGATCCTGAACCCACTGTGAGCCACCTCCTCGACCCCGCCGCCCACGCCGACAACTGGCTCTGGGCGCTCTGCGTGCTCCTCGCGACCGTGGTGGTCGGTGCGGTGCTGCCGGTCCTGCCGACGGGGGCGGCGGTGAGCGCGATGGCGGCGCTGGCCCACCACCGGTCCTGGGTCTCGCTGAGCGAGGTCGTCGTCGTCGGGGGAGCCGCCGCCTACGTGGGCGACCTGGTCCTCTACGCGGTGCTGCTCAAGGGGTCCCACACCCGGCTGGGCCGCTGGTTGCACCGCCGCGCGGGCGGGCTGGACGACCGGCTCGACGACCTCGGGGAACGCCTCGCGCGCCACGACGTGGGGACGCTCACGACGTCACGGCTGCTGCCGGGCGCGCGGATCCCGGTGATGGCCGCGGCCGCCGCGACGGAGTACCCGGTCGTGCGCTTCGCCGTCGCCGACGTCGTCCCGGTGGCCTGCTGGGCGCTCGCCTACAGCGCGATCGGCCTCGCCGGGCGCAGCGTCAGCGACCGCCCGTGGGTCGGGGCGCTCGTCGCGATCGCGTTCGGGGTCGCGGCCTCGGCTGTGGTCGGCCTCGTCCGGCGGCGGCGCGCCGGCTGACCCTCACCCCCGGGTCGTGCCCGAGGGGGACCGCACCGCGCACTCGGCGTCGGGCAGTTCCGAGGGCGGCACCGGACGCGCGAACAGGAAGCCCTGCGCGGCGTCGCAGCTGGCGGCGAGCAGGGCGCTGAGCTGGTCGTCCTCCTCCACGCCCTCGGCCACCACGCCGAGGGAGAAGCTGTGGGCGGCGCTGATCAGCAGCCGCACCAGGTCGCCGTGGCCGGCCTCGGGGGAGGACACGAAGCTGCGGTCGATCTTCAGCACGTCCACGGGCAGCCGGGAGAGCTGACCGATCGAGGTGTAGCCGGTGCCGAAGTCGTCGATGGCGACCCGGACGCCGATCTCGCGCAGCGAGCGGAGGTGCTCCAGCGCCTGCGGTTCGTCGACGAGGACGGTCTCGGTGATCTCGATCGTCAACCGGTTCGGGTGGATCCCGCTGCTGCTCAGGGCGTCCGCGACGTCGTCGAGCAGGTGCGCCTGGGCCAGGTGGCGCCCGGAGATGTTGACCGCGACGTCGAGCCCGGCGCGGTGCCCGCCCTCGGCGTCCCAGCGCACCAGCTGCCGGGTGGCCTCGGCCAGCGCCCAGCGACCGAGGTCGCAGACGAGCGAGGACGCCTCGGCGACGGGGATGAACGCGTCGGGCGGGACGAGGCCGTGCCCGGGGCGCTGCCAGCGGACGAGGGCCTCGACGCTCTTGGTCCGGCCCGTGGCGAGGTCCAGGACCGGCTGGTAGTGGAGGACGAGTTCGCCGGTCTCGAGACCGTTCCGCAACGCCTTCTCGAGTTCCGCGCGGGCCGAGATCTCGATCCGCAGCTCGTCGTCGAAGACCTCGACGACCCCGCGGCCCGCGTTCTTGGCCCGGTAGGCGGCGGCGTCGGCGTCGCGCAGCAGGAGGGTGGCGTCCAGCGCACCCGCCACGCCGACGGCGACCCCGATGCTGGCCCCGACCCGGACGTGCTGGGCCTGCGGCAGGCCCTTCAGCGCGACGGGGGCGCTGATGGCCCGGATGAGGCGTTCGCCGAGGTCGACGAGGCCCTTCTCGTCCTCGACCCCCTCGACGAGGACGACGAACTCGTCGCCCCCGAGGCGGCACACGACGTCGCCGCCGCGGACGGTCTCGTGCATCCGCTGCGCCACGGTGCGCAGCAGTTCGTCGCCGGCGGCGTGACCGAAGCTGTCGTTGACGGCCTTGAAGTGGTCGAGGTCGACGAAGAGCAGCCCGACGCGACCGTGCGAGCGCGCCGCGCGGTACAGGGCGCGTTCGGTGAGGACGAGGGTCTGGGCGCGGTTGGGCAGTTCGGTGAGGGCGTCGTGCGCGGCCCGGTGGGCGAGGTCGGCCTCCAGCTGCTCGCGCTCGTGGAAGGCGGCGAGGACCTGGGTCACCGAGGCGTGCACGAACTCCCCCAGCGGACCGGGGACGGGGGTGCGCACGACCTCGCAGTCGAGGTCCCCGGCGGCGATCGCGGCGGCCTGGGCGCGGACCCGGCGCAGGCTGTCGACGGCCGCGGCCAGGCCCTGGGCGACGACGCGGACCTCCGCGGGGCCGGCCTCCACGACGTCGACGAGCTCACCGGCGGCGACCGCCCGGGACTGCTCGGCGAGGTGACGCAGCGGGCCCGCGATGGCGCGGCGGACGAGCAGCGTCCCGGCCAGCGTCACCGCGGTGACCGACCCGCAGAGCAGGAGCAGCTGGTGGTACTGACGGGTGGCGTCGGTGGACTGCTCCTGCGCCTCGGTGACGACGACGTCCACGACCCGGGTGAGGACCGCCTGCAGGTCCGCGCTGCGGGTGGCGGACGCGCTCACGAGGGTCATCACGTCGGTCATCGTGGGGGAGGTCCCCGTGACGGCGAGGGTCGTGAGGAGGGCGTCGACCGCGCGGGCCGCGTCGGAACCGGTCGCCGTGTCCCAGGCCCGCACGAGGGCGGGGTCGTCGCCGGTCTCGCGCACGTCCGCCGCGGCCTGCTGGTAGGCGCCCCAGACGCGGACGAAGTCGGTGCGCTCCACCGTGCCGGTCCGGGCGGTGGTGGCGAGGTAGAGCGAGATCTCGTCGCCGGCGAGCGCCGCGGCGCGGGACACCCGCTGCAGCGTCAGCAGGGCCGTGGCGACGTCGCCCTCGAGCCCGAGGGCGCGGGCGTCGTGCAGGTGCTGGTCGACCTCGTCGTCGAGGGTCGAGACGAGGGTCTCGTAGAGCGGGAACCCGGTGTCGACGTCGGACGCGGTCGTGGTGCGGGCGGCGCGGAGGGCCAACGCGGTCGCGCGGGCCTGCGCCTCGGTGGTGGGCAGGGCGAGGGCGGCGGCGACGGCGGTGTCGGTGGCGGTCGTGCTCGCCGTCCGGTCCAGGGCCGGACCGCTGCGGTGTTCGAGCCGCGCGGCCTGGTTCGGGGTGATCCCGAAGGTGGCGAGGGCGCGGGGCTGGGACAGGGCCGCCTCCCCCAGGACGGGGAGGACCTCCTGGGCCACGGCGCTGCGGACCGCGTCGAGGGCGATGGCCGCCCGGACCTGCGAGAGCGCGGTCTCGGCGTCCTGGGCGCGGGTGAGCCGGTCGTCGATGGCGACGCCGCCGACGGTGCTGAGGCCGACGACGGGCACGAGGACCAGGGTGAGCAGCATCGCGTGCAGCGACCGGCGCCGGCGGGTGCCCCGGGTGCCCTGGGCGCCCTGCGGCGTGCGGGGCGTCGGCCGCGGGCTCGGAGGGGTCACGTCCGGCGTCTCGACCCGGCCGCCGACCGACCTGAGGATCGGCGGCCGGAACCACCCGGATGCCTTGTCCTGCCTAGAACCGCAACGGATCCGGGTTCTAGAAGGTCAGGGCTTGAGGAGGACCTTCAGGGCTCCGGTGCGCGCCGCGAGGACGTCGAGGGCCGCCTGGGCGTCGGCGATGTCGAACTCGTGGGTGATCAGCGGCGTCGGGTCCAGGACGCCGGTGGAGAACGCCCGGACGGCGTAGGCCCAGGCCCGGGTCGGGGCCCCGAAGACGGTCAGGACGTGGACGTTGCGCGACACCAGTTCCAGCGCGGACAGGTCGTCGGCGTCGGTGGCGGGGATGCCCGTCAGGACGACGCGACCGCCGCGGCGGGCCAGGCGGACGGCCGTGCGCGCGATGCCGGGGACGCCGGCGGCCTCGATGACGGCGTCGAAGGTGGCGTCCAGCGTGGTGGCGTCACCGGTGTAGTGCGCGGCCCCGCAGGTCGCGGCGAGCTCGCGGCGCTCGTCGTTGTGGTGCACGACGGTGACCTCGCAGCCCGCCCCCTTGAGCAGCTGCACGCAGAGCAGCCCCAGGGTGCCGGCGCCGACGACGGCCACCTTCGAGCCGACGGTGACGTCGGCGAGCAGGACGGCCTCGGCCACGCAGGCGGCGGGTTCGATGCCGGCGGCGGCGCGCAGGTCGGCGCCCTCGTTCAGCAGGTGCAGGTAGCGCGCGGGCAGCGTGAGCCACGTGGCCCACCCACCGGAGAGGGTGAACCCGGTCTCCTCGTAGTCCTGCGGCCAGCCGTCGGTGTCGCCGGCGACGGAGGCCGGGGTGCCCTCGGCGGTGCGGATGCCCTGACCCACGACCCCGCGCCCGACGATCCCGTCGGGGACGCCCTCGCCGACGGCCACGACGGTGCCGGACCACTCGTGACCGGGGACGACGGGGTAGCGCACGAACTCCGCGGGCCGGGTTCCGGCGAAGACCTCGCGGTCGGAGCCGCAGATGCCGCAGTAGGCGACCTGGACGAGGGCCTCACCCGGGCCGGGGTCCGGGACGGTCACGTCGTCGAGGAGTTCGAGGGTCCCGGGTTCGGTGATCCGGACCGCCCGGCCGGTGCGCTGCGTCATGGGGGCAAGTTACCGGGTCGGCGCTGCGCTCCGGCGACCGCGCGATCAGAGCGAGGGGTGGCCCTCGGCGCGGCGGATGACGTCGGTCAGCGCGGCCACGAGGCTCTGCGCCTCCGGCAGCGAGAGCTGCGCGATGTCGCCGATGAAGACGCGCGGGCCGAAGCGGCGCAGGACGGTCTGGCCGTTCTCGGCGTAGGCGAGGTCGGTGGACTCCAGGCGCACGGGGCAGGGGCGTTCGGCGCCCTCGTCACCCTCGAGGGGGACCGTCTGGGCCTGGTAGCTGTGCAGCCAGCCACCCTCGACCTCGAGCCCGCGCGACGCCCAGGGCGGGGCGTCCCAGCGGATGACCTGGATCGAGTCGTCGGCCACCTGGGCCACGCTGTCCCCGGTGGGGGTGCGCTGGTCGTCCATCGACGCTCCACGGTTGAGTAGTAGGTGCTGAAGGTGATCCCAAGAAGGAGCAGACCGTGATCGTGCAATCGCAGAGCGTTGCTGGGTCAGCCTGCCAGACTCTTCACGATTCCGCCGCGTGTTCGTGACAACACTCTCAGTTGATCTCGATGACCGGAACCACCGCCGTGGAGGTGATGACGGGTTCCCGAGGTTGCCTCGGGGTTCGTCCCGGCGGCACCATCGGAGCGTGCTCCCGCGCCTGGTCGTCCTCGACCCCTTCTGGCCGGGCCGACGTCCGTACGTGTTCGACGGGTGGTGTCGGCGCTCCTGAGAGCGCCCGCACCCCATCCGACCGAACCGAAGGACCCCTGTGACCAGCGACAACGTTCCCGCCGTCGACCCGTCGACCTGGAGCTTCGAGACCCTCCAGGTCCACGCCGGGCAGAGCCCCGACCCCACCACCGGGGCCCGCGCGCTGCCGATCTACCAGACGACCAGCTACGCCTTCCGCGACACCGACCACGCCGCCGCGCTGTTCGGGCTCACCGAGGCCGGCAACATCTACACGCGGATCATGAACCCGACCCAGGACACCGTCGAGCAGCGCATCGCCGCCCTCGAGGGCGGGATCGGCGCGCTGCTCGTCGCCTCCGGGCAGGCCGCGGAGACCCTCGCGATCCTCAACATCGCCTCCGCCGGCGACCACGTCGTCGCCAGCCCCCGCCTCTACGGCGGCACGCAGAACCTCTTCCACCACACGCTGCCCAAGATGGGCATCACGGTGAGCTTCGTCGAGGACCCCGACGACGCGGCCTCGTGGGCCGCGGCCGTGCGCCCGGAGACCAAGCTGTTCTACGGCGAGACCATCTCCAACCCCGCCGGTGACGTCCTCGACCTCGAGGTCGTCGCGGGGGTCGCGCACGAGCACGGGGTCCCGCTGATCGTGGACAACACCATCGCCACGCCCTACCTGATCCGGCCCTTCGAGCACGGCGTCGACATCGTGGTCCACTCCGCGACGAAGTACCTCGGCGGGCACGGGACGTCCGTCGCGGGCGCCGTCGTGGACTCCGGGAACTTCGACTGGGCCGCCTCCGGCCGCTTCCACGGCCTCACCACCCCCGACCCCAGCTACCACGGGGTCGTCTTCACCGACGCCGTCGGGAAGGCCGCCTACCTCACCAAGCTGCGGGTGCAGCTGCTGCGCGACCTCGGCCCGGCCGTCGCGCCGTTCAACGCCTTCCTCATCGCCCAGGGGCTGGAGACGCTGTCGCTGCGGGTCGAGCGCCACGTCGAGAACGCCCTCGCGGTGGCGCGGTTCCTCGAGGCCCGCGACGACGTCCTCTCGGTGAACTACGCCGCGCTGGCGTCCTCGCCCTGGCACGCCCAGCAGCTCAAGTACGCGCCCAAGGGGTCCGGGGCCGTGCTCGCCTTCGAGATCGCCGGCGGCCTCCCCGCCGGGAAGGCGTTCGTCGACGCCCTCGTCCTGCACAGCCACGTCGCCAACATCGGCGACGTGCGCTCCCTCGTCATCCACCCCGCCTCCACCACCCACTCCCAGCTCACCCCCGAGGCCCAGCTCGCCGCGGGGGTCACCCCCGGCCTGGTCCGCCTCGCGGTCGGGATCGAGAAGATCGACGACATCCTCGCGGACCTCCGCGTCGGGTTCTCCGCCGCGGCCGCCACCACGTCCCGGACCGCCTGACGCCCGCGCGTCAGGGACACTGGGACCGAGCAGGGGGTCGAGCGGGAGTGGTGGTCGTCGACGTGGTGGGTACGCACGAACTCGTCCAAGAGGTGCCGGAGCAGGCGTCGCGGGCGCTGTCGTCGAAGGGGCCCCCGGCCTCGGGGGCGTGGCGCGAGGGCGACTTCGCCGGCCACCGGCGCTTCGCCGACGTCGGGGACCTGCCGCTGCAGCTCGGCGGTGTCCTGCCGCAGGTCCGGCTCGCCTACGAAACGTGGGGGACGCTGAACGACGACGCCTCCAACGCCGTCCTCGTCGAGCACGCCCTCACCGGTGACGCCCACGTCACCGGTGAGGCCGGGCCCGGCCACCCGACCGCCGGCTGGTGGTCGACGCTCGTCGGGCCAGGCAAGGCCCTCGACACCGAGCGGTACTTCGTCGTCGCCGCCAACGTCGTCGGTGGCTGCCAGGGCTCGACCGGCCCCGCCTCCGCCCGCCCCGGCACCGACCGGGCGTGGGGTTCGGCCTTCCCGCGGATCACCGTCGCCGACCAGGTCGCGGCCGAGGCCCGCCTGGCCGACGTCCTCGGCATCTCCCGCTTCGTCGCCGTCCTGGGCGGCTCCATGGGGGGCATGCGTTCGCTGGAATGGGCTGCGGCACAACCGGACCGCGTGGGATCCGCCCTCGTCCTCGCGACCACGGCCGCCTCCGGGGCCGACCAGATCGGCGCCCAGAGCGCCCAGCTCGCGGCGATCCTCGGCGACCCGGGCTGGCGCGGCGGCGACTACCACGGCGCCCCGGACGGGCACGGTCCGCACGTCGGCCTCGGCCTCGCCCGCCGCCTCGCCCACCTGACCTACCGCAGCGCCGCCGAGCTCGACAGCCGCTTCGGCCGCTCCGCGCAGTTCGGCGAGGACCCGCTCGCGCCCCGCGAACCCGGCCGCTACGCCGTGCAGAGCTACCTCGACCACCACGCCGAGAAGCTCGTGCGCCGCTTCGACGCCGGCTCCTACGTCGCCCTCACCGACGCCATGAACACCTGGGACGTCGGCCTGCACCGCGGCGGGACCGAGCAGGCGCTCGCCGCCGTCACCGTGCCGCTGGTCGTCGTGGCCGTCGACTCCGACCGGCTCTACCCCGTCGAGGACTCGCGCCGGATCGTCGCCGCGGCCCCCGCCGCCGTCGGTGGGCTGCGGGTGGTGACGTCGGTCTCCGGCCACGACGGGTTCCTGCTCGAGTCCGACCAGATCGCGCCGCTCGTCCTCGAGACGCTGGCCCTCGGCGCCCGCTGACCCGTGATCCCGCTAGTGGTCCCAGCGGGATCACGGTCGGCCCCTTCCGCGGCGGAGGGGCGGGTCAGGCGGTGGGGACGTGCGCCCCGTCGCGGACGTCGGTGGCGTTGCGGGTCGGGTCCATCGAGCGTTCGTCGAAGGGGATCTCCCCGGCCAGGACCCGCGTCGCGCGGGCGTGGTCGATCTGGTGGGTCCAGGTGCCGATGACGACGGTGCCCACCGAGTTCCCGATGAAGTTCGTCACCGCGCGGGCCTCGGACATGAACCGGTCGATCCCGACGATGAGCCCGACCCCGTCCAGCAGAGCGGGTTTGTGCGAGGCGAGGCCACCGGCCAGCGTCGCCAGGCCGGCGCCGGAGACCCCGGCGGCGCCCTTGGAGGCGATGACCATGAACACCAGCAGCGAGACCTGCTCGCCCACCGACATCGGCTGGCCGAGGGAGTTGGCGATGAACAGCGAGGCCATCGTCAGGTAGATCGCGGTGCCGTCCAGGTTGAAGGAGTACCCCGTGGGGACGGTGATGCCGACGGTCGGCTTCGAGACCCCGAGGTGCTCCATCTTCGCGATGAGCCGGGGGAGCGCCGTCTCGGAACTCGAGGTCGAGACGATGAGCAGGAGTTCCCGGGCGACGTAGCGCAGCAGCTTGAAGATCGACATCTTCGCGACGATCCGCAGCATCAGGCCCAGGACGATGAACACGAACAGCGCGCAGGTGACGTAGAAGCCGACCATCACCGTCGCGAGCGCCTTCAACGCGTCCACGCCGGTCTCCCCGACGACGGCCGCGATCGCGCCGAACGCCCCGATCGGCGCGACCCACATGATCATCGCGAGGACCTTGAAGACGACCTTCTGGATCGTCTCGACCGCCCGGAGGGCGACCTGCCCGCGCTCACCGAGACCCTGGATCGCGAAACCCACGAGCAGGGCGACGAACAGCGCCTCGAGGACGGAACCGTCGGTCAGCGCCGAGAACAGCGAGGTCGGGATGATGCCGAGCAGGAAGGCGACCGTGCCGCCGTTCTCCTCGGCCGCCTTGGCGAGCTGGCCCCCCTGGCTCCGCAGGTCGTCGGTGAGCTGCAGGTCGGTCACCGGCAGCAGGTTCCCCACGACGAGGCCGATGACCAGCGCGAACCCGCTCATCACCAGGAAGTACAGCAGCGCGGTCCCGCCGACCCGGCCCACCGAGGCCGCCTTGGCCACGGAGCCCACGCCCAGCACGATGGTGCAGAAGATGATCGGCGCGATCATCATCCGGACCAGGGCGACGAACCCCGTCCCGAGCGGCTTCAGCTCCTTGCCGACGTCGGGGAAGATCAGACCGACGGCGATGCCGAGGGCGACGGCGACGATCACCGCGATGTAGAGGAAGTGCGTGCGGTCACGCTTGACCGTCTGGTTCTGAGCGCCAGTGCTCATGGGACCCTCTCGGTGACGTCCGGATGCTGGAGGTGATCGTGGTCACAGCTACCCCGTCACGTCCCGCTTCCGGTCGTTTCGTTCACCGGTCGGGGCACTGGACCCTCGCCTCGCGCGTCCTCGTCCTGCAGCTGCTCGTCGTGCTCGTCGTCGTCCTCGGCGCGACGGCCGCCCTGGGCTGGCAGCTGCGCAGCGACACCCGCCGCGACGCCACCACCGAGGTCACCGACGTCGCCGCCGCCGTCGCGCAGTCGCCCGACGTGCGGGCCGGGCTCGAGGACCCCGCCACCGCGGACCGCGCCGGGATCCAGCGTCACGTCGAGGCCGTCCGGACGGCCACCGGCGTCGACTTCATCACCGTCGTGGACCGCGACGCGATCCGCTGGACCCACCCCGACCCCGGCCAGATCGGCAGACCGTTCCTCGGCCACAGCGCCCCCGCCCTGGCCGGCGGGGAGGTCGTCGAGACCTACACCGGCACCCTCGGCCCCTCGGTGCGCGCCGTGCTGCCCGTCCGGGCCCAGGACGGGGCCGTCGTCGGTGCGGTCGCCGTCGGGGTGACGACCCGCTCGGTCACCGCGGACCTGCTCGACCGGCTGCCCGTCCTGCTGCTCGCCCTCGCCCTCGCCCTCGGGCTCTCGTTCGCGGGCAGCTGGGCGCTCTCGCGCTGGGTCCGCCGCCGCACCCACGGTCTCGAACCCACCGACCTGACCCGCCTCTGGGAGGTCAACGACGCCGTCCTGCACTCGCTGCGCGAAGGCCT
Source organism: Kineococcus sp. GCM10028916 (assembly GCF_042674865.1). Taxonomy (NCBI): domain Bacteria; kingdom Bacillati; phylum Actinomycetota; class Actinomycetes; order Kineosporiales; family Kineosporiaceae; genus Kineococcus; species Kineococcus sp. GCM10028916. The sequence continues at coordinate 700,374 of NZ_JBHTFM010000003.1, forward strand.
CGTCGTCCTCGACCCCGCCGGGCGGGTCCAGGTCGTCAACGACGAGGCCCGCCGGCTGCTGCCCACCGCCCCCGACGGGGAGCTGGAGATCCCGCCCGCCGTGCAGCGCCTCCTCGACGCCGACGAGGACGTCGTGGACGACCTGCAGGTCAGCGACGACCGTGTCCTCGTGGTCAACCGGCTCGACGCCCGCTGGGAGGGCCGCCGCGTCGGCACCGTCGTGACCCTGCGCGACCACACCGAGCTGCAGGCCCTCACCCGCGACCTCGACGCCGTCCGCGGCCTCGCCGACGCGCTGCGCTCCCAGGCCCACGAGGCCGCGAACCGGCTGCACGTCGTCGTCACCCTCGTCGAGCAGGGCCAGCCCGAACGGGCCGTCGCCTTCGCCACCTCCGAGCTCGCCGCCGCCCAGCAGCTCACCGACCTCGTGGTCGCCGACGTCGCCGACCCGGCCGTCGCCGCGCTGCTCATCGGCAAGTCCGCCCAGGCCGCCGAACGCGGCGTGGAACTCGAGGTCGAACCCGACACGGCGCTCGCCGACGGCCTGCTGCCCGCGCGCGACCTGGTCACCGTCGTCGGGAACCTCGTCGACAACGCCGTCGAGGCCGCGCTGGACGCGGCGGGGCCCCGCTGGGTGCGGGTCCGGATCACCGGGGGCGGGGGAGCCGTCGAGGTCCGGGTGACGGACTCGGGGGAGGGCCTGCCCCCCGGCTGGCTGGAACGGGCGATGCGCCGCGGCTGGTCGCGCAAGGAGAACCGCCTGGCCCCCGAGGGCGCCCACGGGCTCGGGCTGGCCCTCGTCGGGCAGGTCGTGCGCCGCCACGGCGGGACGATCGCCGTCGAGGAACCCGTGACCCTCGACGACGGCGGCGGGACGATCGTGGTGCGACTGCCGTGCGGGATGGCGTGCGGGATGGCGTGCGGGATGGCGTGCGGGATGGCGTGCGGGATGCCGTGCGGGGTGGCGACGTGATCCGGGTCCTCGTCGTCGAGGACGACCCGGTGCTCGCCGCCGGGCACGCCGAGAAGGTCTCGGCGATCCCGGGGTTCGTCGTCGTCGCTGCCGTGCACTCCGGGCGGGAGGCGCTCGCGGCCGTCGGCGCCGCCGGGGCGGACACCCCGATCGACCTGGTGCTGCTGGACATGACGTTGCCGGACGTCGACGGGCTGCAGGTGCTGCGCGCGTTGCGGGCCGCCGCCGTCCCCGCCGACGTCATCGCCGTGACGGCCGTCCGCGAACCCGCGACCGTGCGGGCGTCGTTGTCGATGGGGGTCGTGCAGTACCTGCTGAAACCCTTCTCGGCCGCCGCGCTGGAGGAACGGCTCCTCACCTACGCGCGGTTCCGGGCCGACGTCGTCGCGGCCTCGGGGGAGCACGGCATCGACCAGCAGGCCATCGACGAGGCGCTCTCGCAGTTGCGCACCGCCGCCGGCCCCGCCCGCGGGATCGCCGCGCCGACGTTGCTGGCCGTCGTGGCGGCGCTGCGGGAAGCACCTGCGGCGCAAGGGTTGTCAGCGGCCGAGGTGGCCGCGGTGACGGGGTTGTCGCGGGTCAGCGCGCGACGCTACCTGGAGCACCTGTCCGGTGCGGGCCGGGTGCGGCGCGAACCCCGCTACGGCGGTTCCGGTCGCCCCGAACTCGCCTACCTGCCCACCGCCGCCCTCTGACGGGTTCCGGGTCCGCCGGGGTTCCGGCGTGCACGGGGGGTTCCCCGGGCGCAGCATCGTGGTTCGTGAGCGACAGCACGAGAACCACCCCCCGGGCGAGCGACCTCGGCGGCGTCTCCGACGAGCGGGCCCCCTCCCCGGGGACCGTCCGCACCATCCTGACCGCCATCGGTCTCCTGCTGGCGACGGCGCTGCTGCTGTACGTCGTGCTGCAGACCCTGCAGGTCCTGACCTGGATCGTCGTGGCCGCGTTCTTCGCCGTGGCCCTCTACCCCGTCGTCGGGTGGGTGGAGCGCCGTCTGCTGGGCGGCAGGCGCCGCCCCCTGGCCACGCTGCTCGTCTTCGTCGTCATCGTCCTGCTGCTCGCCGCGATCGGGACCCTCTTCGTCGTCCCCCTCGCCCAGGAGGGCACCAAGTTCGCCGGGCAGCTGCCCCAGCTCGTCGACGACGCCCGCGCCGGGCGCGGGCCCGTCGGGAACCTGCTGGAGCGCACCCACGCCCTGACCTACGTCCAGGACAACCAGGACCGCATCAAGGCCTTCGCCACCGGCCTGACCACCCCGGCCGCCGGGGCGCTGCGCGGGGTCGCGACCGGGGCCGCCGGAGCGGCCTCGATCTTCGTCCTCGCCTTCCTCATGGTCCTCGAGGGCCCCAAGGTCGTCGACGGTTTCGTCAACCTCTTCCACCCCCCCACCGCCCACCGGCTGCGCACCGTGGGTGCGGACTGCGCGAAGTCGGTCACGGGGTACCTGTCGGGGAACCTCCTCATCAGCGCCATCTGCGGCGTCCTCACCTACGTCGTGCTGAAGGTCGCCGGTGTCCCCTTCGCCGGGCTGATCGCTCTCTTCGTCGCGATCGCCGACCTCATCCCGCTGGTCGGGGCCACCATCGGCGCCGTCGTGGCCGTCGTCGCCGGGCTCGTGCACTCGGTGCCCGCCGGCGTCGCGGTGCTGGTGTTCTTCCTCGTCTACCAGCAGCTGGAGAACCACCTGCTGCAGCCGCTGATCTTCTCCCGCACCGTGAAGCTGAACCCGCTGACGGTCATCGTGGCCATCCTGCTCTCCGTCGAGCTGGCCGGGATCCTCGGCGCGCTGCTGGCGATCCCGGTGGCGAGCATCGCCCAGGTCGTCGTCCGCGACGTGTGGGACCACCGCACGGGCCGCCCCAAGGACGAGGTGACGGTGGGTGAGGACCGCGAGTCCGTCGGCACCGCGACCCGGGAGATCCGGCTGCCGGGCGAAGGCGCGCACCAGGCGTGAGCGCGACCCCGGACTACGCCGTCCCGGCGCAGGTGGACTGCCCCACCCCGGGCCAGGCGCCCCCCACCGGCCTCAAGCGCTGGCTGCTGGCGGACCGCGTGCAGCCGCCCGGCCCGGTCGCCGCGGCCGAGCAGGTCCACCCGCAGGCGTGGTGGAAGGTCATGTGCCTCACCGGGGTGGACTACTTCTCCACCCTGTCCTACCTGCCCGGGATCGCGGCCCTGGCCGCCGGGGCGCTCTCCCCGCTGGCCACCCTGCTCATCGTCGCGCTGACCCTGCTGGGGATGCTGCCGATGTACCGCCGGGTCGCGGCGGAGAGCCCCCACGGGCAGGGCTCGGTCGCGATGCTGGAGGACCTCCTGCCGTTCTGGCGGGGCAAGGTCTTCGTCCTCGTCCTCCTCGGGTTCGTCGCCACCTCCTGGATCATCACGATCACCCTGTCCAGCGCCGACGCCTCGGTGCACCTGCTGGAGAACCCCTACGCGCCCGCCGCGCTGCACGGGCACGCCGTGCTCGTCACCGTGGTCCTGCTGCTCGTCCTGGGCGGGGTGTTCCTGCTGGGCTTCAGCGAGGCCGTCGTCGTCGCCATCCCGCTGGTGGCGGTGTTCCTGCTGCTCAACGCCGCGGTCGTCGTCGTCGGCCTCCTCGACGTCGTGCGCGACCCGGCCGCCCTGACGGGGTGGAGCGACCGGCTCACCGCGGGCGGCGGGGGCGTGGGCGGGGTGCTGGGCCCGGCCGTGCTCGCCTTCCCGCTGCTGGTGCTGGGGCTCTCGGGCTTCGAGACCGGGGTCTCGATGATGCCGCTGATCGCCGCGAAGGGGGCCACGCCCGAGGAGGTGCTGGCCTCGCGCGTGCGCAACACCCGCAAGCTGCTGACCGCGGCCGCGCTGATCATGAGCGTCTACCTGCTGGCGACCAGCTTCGTGACCACCGTGCTCATCCCCGCGCCGGAGTTCCGCGCCGGCGGGGCGGCCAGCGGCCGGGCGATGGCCTACCTGGCCCACGAGCGCCTCGGCGGCGGCTTCGGCACCGTCTACGACGTCTCCAGCGTCCTCATCCTCTGGTTCGCGGGCGCCTCGGCCATGGCCGGGCTGATCAACATCGTGCCCCGCTACCTGCCGGCCTACGGCATGGCGCCGGAGTGGGGGCGCGCGGTGCGCCCGGTCGTCCTCGTCTACACCGCCATCAGCGTCCTCATCACTCTCGCCTTCCGCGCCGACGTCGACGCCCAGGCCGGGGCCTACGCCACCGGGATCCTGGTGATGATGGTCTCGGGGGCCGTGGCGGTCACCGTCTCCGCGCGCCGCGCGCACCGGCGCCGGGCCACCGCGGGCTTCGCCGCGCTGACCGCGGTCCTGCTCTACGCGCTGGTGGAGAACGTCCGGGAGAAGCCCGACGGCATCGCCATCTCGGGGTTGTTCATCGCCGGCATCGTCGTCGTCTCCCTGGTCTCGCGGGTCTCGCGCACCACCGAGCTGCGGGCCGACCGCATCGAGTTCGACGACGCCGCGCGCCGCATCGTCACCGACTCGCTGACCTTCGACGGGGCCCTGCACCTCATCGCCAACCGCCCGGGGGTGGGCGACGAGGCCGAGTACGCGGCCAAGGAGGCGCGGGTGCGGGCGATGGACCCCGTGCCCGGCGGCGCCGACGTGGAGTTCCTCGAGGTGGAGGTCGTGGACCCCTCGGCGTTCTCCGAGGTCCTCCTCGTGCGCGGGGTGTTCGTCGGCCCCTACCGGGTCCTGCGGACGCAGGCCCCGGCTGCGCCCAACGCCGTCGCCGCGATCCTGCTCGCGCTGCGCGACGCCACCGGGGTCCGCCCCCACGCCCACTTCGAGTGGTCCGAGGGCAACCCCCTGGGCCACCTCATGCGCTACCTGATCCTCGGCCGCGGCGACACCGCCCCCGTCGTCCGCGAGATCCTGCGCACCCTGGAACCGGACCCGGAGCGGCGTCCCGGCATCCACGTCGGGGGCTGAGCCCGGACGACCGGGAGGGCCGGCTCAGACGCCCCCGGCAGGAACGGGGCGGCCGAGGTGGAACCCCTGCCCGTGCGAGACCCCGAGCCCGCGCAGGCACTCCAGCTCCTCCGCGGTCTCGATGCCCTCGGCCACGACGTGGGCGCCCGCGTGCCGGGCGAACGTGGTCAGCGAGGCCGCCAGCGCGCGCCGGGTGGCGTCGAGGTGGACGTCGCGGATGAGGCTGAGGTCCAGCTTGATGAACTCCGGACCCAGGGCCAGGACGTGGCGCATGCTGGCGAACCCGGCGCCCGCGTCGTCCACGGCGATGCGCAGCCCCGCCGCGCGCAGCGGGGACAGGTGACGCAGCAGGGCCGGGTAGTCGTCCACGGCCTCGTGCTCGGTGATCTCCAGCACGAGACCGGCGGGATCGTGGCCGGCCAGCGCCCGGGCCAGGGCCGGTGAGAGGCACAGGGCGGGGCTGACGTTGAGCGACAGGAAGCCCGCACCGCGGGGGCGCTGCGCCAGCGCCGCCAGGAGGGCGGCCAGCTCCAGCCGTTCGCCGGCTCCCACCCGGCGGGCGTCGGCGAACCAGCTGTCCGGCGTCCCGGCGGGGAAGCGGCTCAGGGCCTCCACGCCCACCCCCTGCAGACCCGCGAGCTCCACGACGGGCTGGTAGACCGGGCGCGGTCCCCCGGACCGGTCCAGCTCGTCGAGGCGGGTGAGGACCGAGCGGTGCTCCTCCCCCCGTCGTCGCCCGCGGGTGACCAGCTCGCCCAGGGCTTCCGCGACGATCTCCAGCACGCCCGCGTCCCGGGTCCGCAGGTCCGGCTGCGGCGTGCTCGACAGCGCGCAGAGGGTGCCGTAGAGGGTGCCGTCCTCGAAGTGCACGGGGACCCCGACGTAGGCCCCGATGTCGAGGGCCGCGGTGATGGGCAGCCCCGACGTCACCGGGTGCGCGGCAGCGTCGACGACGACGGGTTCGAGGTGGCCGTCCAGCACGCGCTGGCAGTACGTGCCCCCGCGGTGGGTGCTGAACCCCCGCGGGTCCGGGGCGCCGGCGGCGGTGGCCACGTGGCGCAGCGTCCAGGTGTCGCCGTGGAACTCGGCCAGCACGGCGGTCTCCACACCGAGCTGGCGGCGGGCGGTCTCCAGCAGCCGCTCGATGCGGCGGCCCAGCTCCACGTCCCCGTCCAGGGCTCGACGCGGGGCCGGCCCGGTGCCGGTCGCCCCGGGGTCCCCGCGCTCGGGGGCCACGCGCCGGGCGGCCTTGTCGGCGTACATGGCGGCGTCCGCCTCGTGCCAGGCGACGCCGAGGCCGGTCGCGGCCCGGCGGGTGGCGGCGCCGATCGAGACACGCACCCCGGCTGATCCCAGCTCGGCGCGCAGGCGCTCGGCCACCGCGGCGGCCCGCGCGCGGTCCGCGTCGGGCAGCAGTGCGGCGAACTCGTCCCCGCCCAGGCGCACCACCAGGTCCTCCGGGCGCAGGTGGTCGTCGACCACGCGCGCGGCGCACCGGATCACCTCGTCGCCGGCGTCGTGGCCCCGGGTGTCGTTGAGCGCCTTCAGCCCGTCGAGGTCGAGGACCAGCACCGAGGCGGTCGAGCCGAGTCGCTGGGCCCGGGTCTCCTCCGCGGCGAGGGCGGTGTCCCACGCGCGGCGGTTGCCGACGCCGGTGAGCGCGTCGCGCTCGGCCACCGCCTCGGCCCGCTCCGCCCGGTGCGACTCCCGCACCAGGCGCAGCTCGTAGCTGAGCACCGTGGCCAGCAGGTCCGCGGCGAGCTCGATCTCGGGCAACCGCAGCGCGGTCGCGGGGTCCACGGCGTCGAGCGCCCCGCCGCACAGCGTGCCCAGCAGGGTCCCGTCCGGGGCGAGCAGCGGCACCGAGACGTAGGAGCGCCAGGGGAACCCCGTCGCCGTCAGGGCGTGCGCCCATCCCGGCTCCTGCTCCACGCGCGTGGAGAACCCCGGGGCCCCGCCCGCGACCGAGGCGGCGCAGAAGGTGTCGTCCCACGCCATCACGTCACCCGCCCGCAGGCCCACCTGCCCCGCGTCGAGGGCGGAGAGGACCACGTAGTCCTCCCCGTCGCGGCGGGCCAGCGCCCAGGTGTCCATCCCGACGCTGCGGTGCAGGTGCTGCAGGGTCGCCGCCGCGGCGGTGGTGAAGTCGCTGACCGAGGGGGGTGGGGACGTCTCCGCTCCGGGGGGCGCTACCGCGGGGGAGGGGTGGTCCACCGTCCCCCATCGGCGCCGGGTCCCGCGCCCTTGAGGCGGGTCAGCGCGGGGAGAGGGCCGGGCCGCGCGCGGCGAGCCGGTCGTCGACGGGTTCCGCGGGCCGGGTCGCGGCCAGCGCGGCGGGCGGCACGGCGCGGCTGAACAGCCAGCCCTGGGCCAGCGGGCACCCGAGCCGGGTGAGCAGGTCCGCCTGCTCCGCGGTCTCCACCCCCTCGGCGATCACCTCCAGGCCCAGGGCGCTCGACAGCGACAGCAGGGCCTGCAGGACCCCCGCCCGGCGCGGGGAGGTGGTGATCTCGGCGATGAACCCGGCGTCGAGCTTCAGGTAGTCGGCCGGGAGGGTGTCCAGGCGGCTGAAGGAGGAGTAGCCGGTGCCGAAGTCGTCGATGGCCACCGACACGCCGAACGAGCGCAGCTCCTCCAGCGCCCGCAGCGCGGAACCGGTGGAGCCGTCGAGGAGGCTCTCGGTGACCTCCACGACGAGCAGGTCCGCCGGCCAGCCGGTGCTGCGCAGGACCTCGTGCACGTGCGCGGCGAACCCGGTGCGGGTGAGCTCGCGGCCGGAGACGTTGACGGTGAGCAGCAGGTCGCGCTGCCACGCCTCCCGCAGGTCGCGGGCGCCCCGGCAGGCGTCGGTCAGGATCGCCGCGCCCAGCTCGACGATCAGCCCGGTGGTCTCGGCGACGGGGACGAACTCGGCGGGGGGGACCTGCCCGCGCACCGGGTGCGTCCAGCGGGCCAGCGCCTCCACCCCGACGACCTCGCCGGTGGCGGGGATCACGATCGGCTGGAACCAGGCCCGCACGTCCCCGGCGTCGAGGGCCAGCGCGAGGTCGCGGGCCAGCTCCACGCTGTCGACGTCGTCGAGGCGGGTGCGCCCGCGCCCGCCGGCCTTGGCGGCGTAGAGCGCGGCGTCGGCCCGGCGCACCAGGTCGGCCCCCGACTCGCCGGGGAACAGCTGCCCCACCCCGGCGGAGAAGCCGGCGGTGCGGGCGCCCGCCCGCAGCTCCTCGACGGCGGTCAGCGCCTGGCGCCCGGACCGCCCGGGGAGCAGGACGGCGAACTCGTCGCCGCCGTAGCGGGCGATGACCGTCCCGGCGGGCAGGGTGGTCCGCAGCTCGGTGGCCAGCTCCTGCAGGAGGCGGTCGCCGGCCCCGTGCCCCTCGCCGTCGTTGACGGTCTTGAAGTGGTCCACGTCCAGCAGCGCGGCGGCCAGTGCCCCGCCGCTGCGCGCGGCGGCGACCGCCTCGTCGAGGGCCTGGTCGAACCCGCGGCGGTTGAGCAGACCGGTGAGGCTGTCGTGGTTGGCGCGCGCGGCGACCCGCACGAGGATCCCCACGACGGCGGTGATGACCGAGCAGACCACGACCAGCGCGAGCTCGACGCCGAGGGTGACCCCCTCGCGCTCGTGCAGGGCCCACCCTCCCGCCCCGAAGATCGCGACCAGGTGCGCGGCGCCGGGCAGCCAGCCGAAGAAGAACATGACGTCGATGGCGACGAAGGCGTACACCGTCGTGATCGCGAGGGCCGTGGCCGTGGTCGGGCACAGCGGCACCGCGAGGGAGATGAGCACCGTCCCCACCAGGAGCACCGCGTGGAAGGCGTTCCGGGGCAGGTGCCGGCCCCACCGCAGCAGCGCGGCTCCGCCGAGCAGGGCCGTGGCGGCGAGGACGATGAGCACCGCCCGGTCCGGGGCCCGCCCGAAGTCCGCGGTGAGGATGACCACCATCGCCGCCACCCCGCCCGCGACGAAGAACGCGCCGGCGGTCCTGGCCATCACCCGGGGGGTGGCCAGGAGCGGGGCGGTCATCGCGGGCACGGTGTGTCGTCGGCGCGCACGGAGATCATCTAGAGGGGTGTCCACCCGTGCGGCGCAGCCCGAGGGGCCCTAGGGTCGCTGCCGTGGCAGCAGCGGAGCGGATCACCGACAGGCTCGTGGGACACGGCGAAGGCCCGTGCTGGTCGCCGACGTGGGGAGGGCTGCGGTTCGTCGACCTCAACGAGGGCGACATCGTCACCCTCGACGCGTCCGGGGCGACCAGCCGGAAGCACTACGGCGACGTGGTGGCGATCACCCGGCCGCGGGTCGGCGGGGGAGCCGTCGTCGCCGTGGAGCGCGGGATCGTCCTCGAGGCGCCCGACGGCTCGTTGGAGCGGCTGCCGGAGCTGTGGGGCCCGCGGGTCCGGCTGCGGATGAACGAGGGCGGCTGCGACCCCGACGGCCGCTTCTACGCGGGGAACATGGCCTACGACCAGGCCGACGGCAAGGGCGCCGGGCGCGGGGCGGTCTTCCGCCTCGACGTCGACGGCACCACCTCGATCGTCGTCGAGGAGGTCACGATCTCCAACGGTCTCGGCTGGAGCCCGGACGGGACGCTGGCCTACTACAACGACACCCCGACCGGTCGCACCGACGTCTTCGACTACACCCGCGACGGCGGCCTCACCAACCGCCGCCCCTTCGCCCAGGTCAACGACGAGTCGGGTCGCAACCGGCCCGACGGGCTGACCGTCGACGCCGAGGGTGGGGTCTGGACGGCCCTCTTCGGGGGTTCCGCGGTCCGCCGCTACGCCCCGGACGGCACGCTGGACGCCGTCGTCGAGGTCGGTGCCCGGCAGGTCACGGCCTGCACGTTCGGCGGTGAGGACTACAGCGAGCTGTTCATCACGACGTCGCGCGAGGGCCTCGCGGACGACGACGACCCCCAGGCCGGGAGCATCTTCCGCTTCGTGCCCGGGGTGAAGGGCCTGCCGGCGCTGCCCTACGCGGGCTGAGCGCAGGCGCTGCGCACGACGCGGACCAGGGACTCGGCGACGAGGAGGTCGCCGGTCCAGGTCGCGGCGACGCAGTCCCCGGGGCGCAGTCCGGACAGGCCCAGGTGGTCGACGTGCTCCCGGTCCAGGCAGACGTCGTGCCCGGCGGTGCGCAGGCAGACCTCGGTCCGGGCGGCGCGGGTGACCGTGCCGGGTGCGGTGCTCGGCGTCGGCGGGCGCAGCAGCACGGCCAGGGCGAGCGCCAGCAGCGCGACCGCCACCACGACGGGCAGCGCGCGGCGGAGGGTCACACCCCGTCGTCGGCCCTCCGCGTCGGCCCCTTGAGTCGTGATCCCGCTGGGACTCCCAGCGGGATCTCCGGCGCAGAGCGCCGGCTCAGGGTCAGGGAGTGGTCTCGCGGACGGGGGGTTCGGGGGCGGGGGAGCCGCCGTCGGTGCGGCTCGCGGCCTCGTCGCGCAGTCGCTGCGCGAACTCCTCGGCCATCATCAGCCGCTCGCGGAGCTTCTCGACGCGGGCGTCGGCGGCGGCGCGGAAGGTGTCGAGCCGCTCGAACAGCGTGTCGCGCGGGGTCTCGGAGGGGAGCCGGCCGTCGAGGGCGTCGAGGACCTGCAGCAGTTCGCGCATCTCGTCGAGGGAGAAGTCCAGCGGCTTCATCCGCTTGAGGACGAGGAGGCGGTAGACGTCCATCTCGGTGTAGAGCCGGAACCCGCCGGGGGTGCGCTGGGTCGGGGTGACCAGACCCATCTCGTCGTAGTAGCGGATGGTGCGGAAGCTGTAGCCGACCCGTTCGACGACCTCGCCGATCTGCATGAGTTCGGGCATCGAGATCTCCTTGATCGACGGACGGGCGTCGCCGGGACGACAGTCGATCGTAACGGCCAGGTCGCTCCCGTTCGGCCCGTCTGCGGGGTGGTTCCCCCGGAGGCAGGTACCGACGCGCGGGGCCCGGGGTGTTCCGCACGGGACGTTTGGTGGTTAACCTGCACACTGTGACGCGACTGACTACGCTGGGTGACGATCGTGACTGAGGGTCGCACAGCCCGCCGCACCCTGCTGCTGGCCCTGACCGCTGCGGTCCCGCTGATCGCGGTGGGCGGCCCGGCCCTGGCCGACCCGGTCTACCCCAGCCAGGGCGACGTCGACGCCGCGAAGGCCGCCGCCGCCGCCACGGCCGCGCAGGTCGACTCGTTGCAGGCGCAGCTGAACAGCCAGCAGGACCAGCTCGACGCCGCGCAGACCTCGCTGTCCGTCGCGACCGAGGACTACGACGAGGCCCGCGCGCTGCTCGAGCAGCGCACGAGCGAGGCCACCGCCGCCGCCCAGGCCGCCGCCGACGCCGCGCAGGCCTACGAGGAGGCCCGGATCGCCGTCGGCCAGCTCGCCTCCCAGACCTACCGCGGGTCCTCCGGGGACTACTCCTCGTTCACGTCCGTCCTCGCCTCCGGCTCCATCACCGACTACGTCGACGGCAAGGCCACCCTCGACCACCTCGCCGGCAGCCGAGCCGACGTCCAGGCCGAGGCCGCCGCCGCGAAGACCCTCGCCGAGAGCACCGCCGCCCAGGCCGCCGACGCCAAGCAGGCCCAGCAGGACGCCACCGACGCCACCGCCAAGGCCCAGAAGACCGCGCAGAAGGCCGCCGACGCCGCTGACGCGGTGGTCGCGGGCACCCAGGCCAAGACCGACGCCCTCGTCGCCCAGCTCGCGCAGCTGCAGCAGACCACCGTCGCGCTCGAGCAGCAGCGCCAGGCCGGCCTCGAGACCGAACGCCAGGCCGCGGCGGCCGCCACCGCGCAGGCCGCCGGCGCCGCGCTGGCGGCGGTCGTCGCGCAGGCCGAGGCTGCCGCGCGGGCCGAGGCCCGGGCCGCCTCCGCCCCGTCCGTGCGCAGCTCGTCGTCCGCGCGCGGGTCCACGGGCGGGTCCGCGGGCAGCGCCTCGGTGCGCCGCGCCGCCGGACCCACGGCGGGCGCGAACACCGCCGTCGACTGGGCGCTCGCGCAGCTCGGCAAGCCCTACCTGTGGGCCGGCGACGGCCCCGACTCCTTCGACTGCTCCGGCCTGACGATGCGCGCCTGGCAGGCCGCCGGGGTCGGGCTGCCGCACTCCTCGCGCATCCAGTACAGCGGCGAGGCCAAGGTCGACCTCTCCGACCTGCAAGCCGGCGACCTCGTCTTCTACGCCACCAACACCGCCAACCCCGGCACGATCCACCACGTCGGCATGGTCATCGCGCCCGGGACGATGGTCGAGGCCCCGCACACCGGCGCCAACGTGCGGACCTCCTCGATCTACCGCTCCGGGCTCATGCCCTACGGCACCCGTCCCGCCTGACCTCCGCGTCCCCCCCGGGCCGCGAACGCGAGAGGGATCGTTGCCTCCCCGAGGTCGTAGGACGACATCGGGGAGGCAACGATCCCTCAGCGGAACCGGGCCGAAGCCTCAGTGCTTCGCGGCACCGGCCTCGTAGGACGTGCCCTTGGCGCGCTCGTAGGACGCCGCGATCTCCTTCTCGGCCTCCGCGCGACCGGCCCAGTTCGCGCCCTCGACGCTCTTGCCGGGCTCGAGGTCCTTGTAGGTCTCGAAGAAGTGCTGGATCTCCAGGCGGTCGAACTCGGAGATGTCCTCCAGGTCCTGGATCTTCTCCCAGCGCGGGTCGCCCGCGGGGACGGCGAGGATCTTGTCGTCGCCGCCGGCCTCGTCGCGCATGTGGAACATGCCGATCGCGCGCGAGGAGATGAGGCAGCCGGGGAACGTCGGCTCCTCGAGGATGACGAGGACGTCCAGCGGGTCCCCGTCCTCGCCCAGCGTGCCCTCGATGAACCCGTAGTCGTGCGGGTAGCGCGTCGAGGTGAACAACATGCGGTCCAGGCGGATGCGCCCGGTCTCGTGGTCGACCTCGTACTTGTTGCGCTGACCCTTGGGGATCTCGATGGTCGCGTCGAACTCGACTGGGGTGCTCACGTGGCTCCTCTCGTCGGGGCCCGGGGACCCCGTCTGGTTCTTCGCCCGACCGGAGGGTCTGCTCCGCCGGGGGTGCGCGCTAGTGTCGCGCAGACCGGCGCTCGCGGACGAACTCGGGGTGGCACCCCGGTGACGACCGCTGCGCCACCCAGGACGAGGAACGGGAGTACCGGACGCGTGCGCAAGGCCGCCACCGCCGCCGTGACGGCCGCCACGGTGCTCGTGCTGGCCGGTGGCTACGCCGGGCTCGACGCCGGCGGGGTCGTCCCCGGTCCGCTGACCACGACGCCCGCCCCCACCGCGCCGGCCCTGCCGACCGCGCCGGCCGCCACCCGTCCGGCCCAGGACCCGCAGGCCGTCCTGCCCGCGCTGGACCCCGACGCCCCCCGCCCGGACCCCGCCGTCCTCGGTGGTGACCTCGCCCCGTTCCTCGGCGACCCCGCCCTCGGGGCCGACGTCTCCGCCAGCGTCCGGGACGCCCTCACCGGCGACGACCTGCTCTCCGACGGCGTCGACGTGCCCCGCACCCCCGCCTCGGTGACGAAGGTCCTCACCGCCGTCGCCGCCCTGCGCGCCCTCGGACCCACCTCCCGGGCGGCCACCACCGTCGTCGACGGGGCGACCCCCGACGAGGTCGTCCTGCTCGCCGGTGGCGACGTCCTGCTCGGCGCCGGCGCGGGGAACCCCGACGCCGTCGACGGGCACGCCGGCCTCGACGACCTCGCCGCCGCCACCGCGACGAAGCTGCTCGCCGCGGGCCGCACCGCCGTCGCCGTCCGCCTCGACGACTCCGCCTTCTCCGGTCCCACGACGTCACCCGGGTGGGGCAGCGGCGACGTCGCCGCCGGGTTCGTCGCCCCCATCGCCCCGCTCGCCGTCGACGAGGGCCGCCTCGCCGCGGGGGAGACGGCCCCCCGCGACCCCGACCCCGCGCTCGCCGCGGCCCGCACCTTCGCCGCCGCCCTCGCCGCGCACGGCGTCCAGGTCCTCGACCCGGGCGGCGGTGTCGTGCGCGCCTCCGCGGTGCCCGGCGCGACGACGATCGCGAGCGTGCGCTCGGCCACCACGGCCGAGCAGGTGGAGTTCATGCTCACGACCAGCGACAACACCCTCGCCGAGGTCCTCGCCCGTCGCGTCGCCCTGGCCACGGACCGGCAGGGGACCTTCGACGACGCGTCCCTCGCCGTCGTCGACCAGATCGCCGCGCTGGGCCTCGACGTCAGCGGCACCGCGTTGCAGGGCGGCAGCGGCCTGGGCCGCGACACCCGCGTCCCGGCCCGGGTCGTGACCGACGTGCTGGTCCTCGTCGCCGCCGGGAAGCACCCCGAACTCGGTTCCGTCGCAGCGGGTCTGCCCGTCGCGGGCGTGAGCGGGACGTTGCTCGACCGCTACGACGACCCCGACTCGGCCGCGGCCGCCGGGGTCGTCCGGGCCAAGACCGGCACGCTCACCGGGGTCAGCAGCCTCGCCGGGTACGTCCGCGACACCGACGGCCGGCTGCTGGCCTTCGCCGTGATGTCCGACAGCGTGGCGCCGGGCGGCTCGGCCTCCGCGCGCCGCGCTCAGGACCGCTTCGCCACGGCGCTCCTCGCCTGCGGCTGCCGGTAGCGGCGGAGGTCTGATCACGGACGCCTGATCACCGACGTCGGACCCGCCGCGTACGGTGCGTGCATGCGTGCACGGGGGGACTCCGGAACCGACGGAGCAGAGGGCGGCGGGAGCCCGGGAGGTCCCGGGGAGGACGAGTCCGGTGGGCGTGCCGTCGTCGACCTGGTCGACTTCGACCTCGCGGCCCAGGTCGCGGCCCGGCTCGTCCGCCCCGGCCCCCGGCTCGGCCGCGACGAGATCGACGACGTCGTCGCCGAACTGCGGCTCGCGGCCGCCGAGGCCGCCGGACCGGTCGCGCGCACCGCGCACCTGACCTCCCCCGAACCGATGCCGCCCGCGCTCGTCGTCGACCGCGCCTCGTGGGCCCGCGCCAACGTCGACGCCTTCCGCTCGCTGCTCGGGCCCGTGGTCGTCCCCGTCCGACCGGGAGGTGGGCGGCCCGCCGCCGCCGTCGACCGCGCCGCCACCGCTGTCGGGCGCCGCACGACGGGCGCCGAGCTCGGCAGCCTGCTGTCCTTCCTCTCCAGCCGGGTGCTGGGCCAGTTCGACGTCTTCGCCGGCATCGAGGAGGAGCAGCCCGGTCGGCTGCTGCTCGTCGCCCCGAACGTCGTCCAGGTCGAACGCGACCTGCAGGTCGACCCCCACGACTTCCGCCGCTGGGTCTGCCTGCACGAGGAGGCGCACCGGTTGCAGTTCGGCGCCCACCCCTGGCTGCGCCGCTGGGTCACCACCGAGGCCCGCGAGCTCTCCGCCGACCTCCTCGCCCAGCCCCGGGACATGGGGGAGCGGCTCAGCGGCGTCCTGCAGTCCCTGCCCGACGTCCTGCGCGGCACGGGCGAAGGCAGCGGCGTCGGCCTCGCCGACCTGCTCCAGACCCCCGGTCAGCGCGAACGCGTCGCCCGCCTCGTCGCCGTCATGTCGCTGCTCGAAGGGCACGCCGACGTCGTGATGGACGACGTGGGCCCGCAGGTCGTGCCCTCCGTCGCCCAGATCCGGTCCCGGTTCACCAAGCGCCGCAAGGGCGGCGGGTCCTTCGACCAGGTCGTGCGCCGGATGCTCGGCCTGGACGCGAAGTCCCGCCAGTACGCCGACGGCGCGAAGTTCGTCCGCGGCGTCGTCGGGCGCGTCGGCTGGGACGGGCTGAACGTCGTCTGGACCGGCCCCGAGCACCTCCCGCTGCCCGCCGAGATCGGCGACCCCGCCGCGTGGGTCACGCGGGTGCACGGCTGAGCGGGCCCACTCCCGCGGTCGCGGCGGTGCGGGTCGCCGTGCGCCGGGACCTGCGCGCGGTGCCCGCCGGGCTGGTGCTGGTCGCCTGCTCGGGGGGCGCCGACTCGCTCGCGCTCGCCGCGGCCACGGCCTTCGAGGCGCGCTCCGCCGGGCTCGTGACGATCGACCACGGGTTGCACCCGGCCTCGGCCGCGGTGGCGCGCGCCGTCCAGGCGCAGGGACGTCGCCTCGGGCTGGACCCCGTCGCCGGCCTCCGGGTCGACGTCGGAGCGGCGGGTGGCCCCGAGGCCGCGGCCCGGACCGCGCGCTACGACGCCCTCACCCGCACCGCCGACGAGCTCGGAGCCGTCGCCGTCCTCCTCGCCCACACCCTCGACGACCAGGCCGAGACCGTCCTGCTCGGCCTCGCCCGCGGCTCCGGGACCCGCAGCCTCGCCGGCATGGCGGCCGTTCGGGGGATCTTCCGCCGGCCGTTGCTCGGCCTCACCCGCGCCCTCGTGCGCCAGGCCTGCCACGACGAGGGCCTCCAGCCGTGGGAGGACCCGGCCAACACCGACCCCGCCTTCACCCGTTCCCGGGTGCGCCACGACGTCCTCCCCGTCCTCGAGGACCGGCTCGGGCCGGGCGTCGCCCAGGCCCTGGCCCGGACCGCTCGCGCGGCCCGGGACGACGCGGACGCCCTCGACGCCCTCGCCGCCGACTCCTCGCCGTTCACCGACGGTTCCGCCGCCGTCACCGACCTGGTCGGGGCCCTGCCCGCGCTGCGTCGCCGCTGGTTGCGCACCGCGGCGCTCGCGGTCGGCTGCCCGGCGGGCGCCCTCACCGCTGCGCACGTCGACGCCCTCGAGGCGCTGCTCCTGGACTGGCACGGGCAGGGGGCCGTCCACCTGCCGGGTGGTGCGAGCGGTGTCCGCGCGTGTGGCAGGCTCGTGCTCACCCCCCACCTCTGAACAACCACAGGAGATCCGCGTGGACGCCGCGACCGCCGGGACCGACCTCGAGCACGTGCTCCTGACCAAGGAGCAGGTGGCCACGAGGGTCACCGAGCTCGCCGCCGAACTCGACCGGGACTACGCCGACAAGGACGTCCTGCTCGTCGGCGTCCTCAAGGGCGCCGTCATGGTGATGGCCGACCTGTCCCGCGCCATGAACGTCCCGCTGTCGATGGACTTCATGGCCGTCAGCTCCTATGGCTCCGGCACCAAGAGCTCCGGCGTCGTGCGGATCCTCAAGGACCTCGACACCGACATCTCCGGCCGCCACGTCCTCGTCGTCGAGGACATCATCGACTCCGGTCTGACGTTGTCCTGGCTGCTGGCGAACCTGTCCTCGCGCGGCCCCGCCTCGGTGAAGGTGTGCGCGCTGCTGCGCAAACCCGAGGCCGCCAAGGTCGAGGTCGACGTCGCCTACGTGGGCTACGACATCCCCAACGAGTTCGTCGTCGGCTACGGGCTCGACTTCGCGGACAAGTACCGCAACCTCGACTGCGTCGCGACGCTCGCGCCGCACGTCTACAGCTAGTTCCTATCGCTATGGCGATAGCGCTATCGCCATAGCGACAGGTCACGCGGGCACGGCGAACTCGTCGGTGACTTCCACCTGGTCCCGGCCGGGTCCGGTGCCGAGGTCGGCGTCGTTCAGGCAGGCCTCGACCGCGGCGACCCCCGGCGAGCCCCGCGTGCCGTCCCCGGCGCCGAGGCTGAGGGTGGACAGCCCGATCGAGGCGGACGTCGGACCGAGACCGCAGCCCTGCAGGGCCCGCTCGACCCGCCCGAACAGCAGCTGCATCTGCACCGCGGAGAACGGGGTCGTCTCCACCTCGACCCGGCCGGTGAGCACTCCCAGGGGTGCCCCGGCGAGGGGGTCGGGGCCCGCCGCGTCGGTCAGGGCGACCACGACGTGCCACTGCGGCTGCTGTTCGATCCGCAGCTGTCCGTAGGCGTCGGGAAGGGCGCAGCGAACCCAGGCGTCCAGGACCGAGGCCTGCTGCTCGTCCTGCGCACGCCGGGTGGCCTGCTCGAGGGTGAGCCCCTCGGACAGTCGTTGCCCTTCGTCGACGCTGACCGGAGGCAGGTCGGTGACCGCCGGGCACCGGCCCGCCACCGCCGCGCGGGCGGCGGCGGTGGCCGCGGGGTCCTCCGGGGCGGCGGGCACGACCCGGACGCTTGGACCGCTTCCGTCCAGCTGCGACCAGCTGAACCCGGCCGCGACGAGCGCGCACGCGGCCGCGGCGCTGACCAGGCCGGACCGGACCCGGTGCCGGCGGCGGCGGTCCGCGGTGAGGCGGTGCTGCAGGCGCTCCCACTCAGGGCCGCCTGCCACCCTCCGCGCCTCGGCGTCGTGGGCGGCGCGGCCGGCGAAGGCATCGAGCTGCCCCTGGAGCCGCTCGGTCGCGTCGGAGCCGGTCACGCCAGGTCCTCCAGTCGGGTCGCGAGGGTGTGCTGGGCGCGCGAGATGTCGGACTTGGCCGTGCCCACCGGCACCTCCAGGGCGTCGGCGACCTCGGCGACGGACAGGTCCATCCAGTAGCGCAGGACGAGTGCGTGACGCTGGCGGCGGGGGAGGTGCCGCACCGCGGCCAGGAGGTGGTCGACGCGTTCGGCGGCCAGGGCGCTGTCCTCGGCGGACGCGTGGGTGCCGGTCGTGTCGCCAGGGGTGCGCCGCACCACGCCCAGGTGGCGCAGACGCGAGGTCGTGAGGTTGGCCGTCGTCCGCCGCAGGTAGGCCAGGGCGGCCGCCGGTTCGTGGAGGGGGTGCCGGTGGAGGCGCACGAACGCCTCCTGGGCGATGTCCTCCGGGTCGTCCGCCCCGAGCAGCCTCGCGAGGCGGACGGTGGGGTGGAAGTGCTGCTCGAACAGGGCCCGCAGGTCGAGCGGACCGTCCACTCGTGCGGTCGCCGCCGTCGCGAGGCGGCCGGCGACGTCGTCTGCTCTCACACTGCTCAGACGTCTCACAGGCCAGGACGTTGCACCCGGTGGGGAGGTTTCGGGCGTCCGCTCGGCGACACTGGTGCGGACCGATCGATCCTGAGGAGGCTTCCGTGGAACCCGTCGAGACCCGTGCGGCCGGTGGTGAGGCGAGTGAGCTGGTGGTCTACGGCGCCGGGTGGTGCCCGGACGTGCGGCGCAGCCGGACGCTGCTGGAGGCGGAGGGCGTGGCCCACCGCTACGTGGACGTCGAGGCCGACGCGGCCGCGACCGAACTGGTCCGGCGGTTGCAGGACGGGGCCCGACGCATCCCGACCATCGTCTGGCCGGACGGCTCCTACCTGGTCGAACCCAGCGACGACGAGTTGCGTGACCGGTTGGGCTGGTCCGCTCCACCGTCGTGACCGTCATCGAGGCCCGTCGCCGACGGCTGCGGGTGCCCGCGCGCTACCGGCCGCCGTCCGCCGCGGGGACCAGGTGCGCCAGCGGGACCACGAGGCGGTCGACGATGTCCGCGGGCCAGGGGAAGGCGGCGGTGACGACGCGCTGGTGGGCCAGGCCGTGCAGGCCCAGCCATAGGGCGACGGCGTCCCCGCGCGGGTCGTCGCTGCCGGAGCACCCGGCGGCGACGCAGTCCTGCAGGGCGGTGGCCAGGACCTCGAGGGCGTCCTGGCCGAGGTCGGTCAGGTCGCCGGCGGTGACGTTCTCCTCCGCCAGCGCCCGCTGGGTGTTCCACAGGCCGCCGAACATCGCCCGGTAGCGCTGCGGGCGGGTGGCGGCGAAGTCGAGGTAGGCCGCGCAGACCCGGTGCAGGCGGGCGACGGGGTCGTCCTCGTTCCCCTCGTCCTCGGCGCGGGCGGCGGCGCGCAGACGCTCGTGGAGCTCCGCGAAGGCGCCCTGGACGACGGCGAGCAGAATGGTCTGGCGGTCGGCGAAGTGCCCGTAGATGGCGGGGGCGCTGATGCCGGCCCGGCGGGCGACGGCGCGCAGCGTCACCGACTCCTCGGTCCCGGACTCGTCGAGCAGGTCGGTCGCGGCGCTCAGGATGTCGTCGCGGAGGCGACCCCCCTGCCCGCGCGGGTTGCGCTCACGCGCACCGGGGCGGGCCGGGTCGGTGGCGGCGGTCGTCCGGGGAGTGGTGGTCATGGCTCGTTCCACGTGGGCGGTCGTGGCGAGCGGGTTCTGCCGCTGCCACCTCGGTCGGGGTCAGGGTCTCAGGGGACGAGCACGATCTTGCCGCGGACGGTGTGCGACTCGGCCAGCTCCATCGCCTCGGCGGCCGAGGTCAGCGGCAAGCGGGCGCCGATCTGCGCGGTCACGACCCCGGCGGCGAGCAGGTCCAGCACGGCGGTCATGTCCTGCCGGGTGCGGGCCCGGAAGGCGCCGGGGCGCAGGCGGTGTCCGGACCACAGGTCGTAGAAGGAGGCGCGCTTGCCGTTGGGCAGGACCTGCCACACGAGCACCCGGGCCAGGGCGGCCAGGAAGGGGATCCACAGGGAACCGGGAGCGTCGATCTTCGCGGCGATGGCGTAGCTGACCAGCGTGCCCCGCGGGGCGAGCAGGCGCCACGAGCGGGTCAGGCTCTCCCCGCCGAGGTGGTCGAAGGCGGCGTCGACCCCGCCGGGAGCCAGGCGGCGCACCGCGGCCTCGAGGTCGGGGGTGTCGTAGTCGAGGGGTTCGGCGCCCAGGGCGCGCAGGGCCTCGTGGTGGCGCGGGCCGGCGGTGGCGATCACGCGGACCCCGGCGTGGACGGCGAGCTGGACCAGGACGGTGCCGACGCCGCCGCTGGCGCCGTGGACCAGGACCGTCTGACCTCGCTGGACGCGGGCCGAGCGGTGCAGCATCTGCCAGGCGGTCACGCCGTTGACGACGACGGTCTCCGCCTCGGCGGGGTCGAGGTCGGCACGCACGGGGACGAGGTCGGCCGCCGGCAGCAGGACGTGACTGGCCCAGCCGCCGGTCTTCGTCATCGCGGCGACGCGGGTCCCGATCAGCGCGGCGTCCGCGTCCGGTCCGACCGCGGTCACCCTGCCGACGAGGTCGTAGCCGGGCACGAAGGGGAACGCGGGCTGACCCGGGTAGCGGCCCCGTCGCATGGACCGCTCGGCGAAGGAGACGCCGCTGGCCTCGACCTCGACCATCACCTCGCCGCGCCCGGGGGCGGGCAGGTCGCGGACGCGGACCTGCAGACCGGAGGGTTCGACGACGCCCGGCAGCACGATCTCGGTCGCTCGCGTGGGGGCAGGTGCGGTGGTGGTCGGTGCGACGGCGTCCTGGGGACTGTTCACGGTGGTTCTCCTCGGGAGGGTCGGGTGTGGGGGACTGGACGGTGCGGGGTCAGGTGCCGGGTGCGGGCAGGACCTCGAAGGCGGTGACGAGGTCGGCGGCGGCGGCGAACTGCGCGGGGTCGGCGCTGGTGACGAGGTCGAGGGCCTTGAACAGGCGCACGCCGTCGGGGACGGCGGCCGGGAAGGAGGTCATCAGGCGCCGCCGCAGGTCGGCTTCCCCGGTGCGGTCCAGCTCGCGCAGGAGCACCTGTTCGCTCCGCGGGCCGTCGGTGAGGGTTCCGCGGCCGGCCGCGCGGGCGTTGCGAGCCCAGTCGCCCTCGGGCGTCGGGGCGAGGATGAAACGACGTCCGTCCAGGCTCAGGGGGGAGACCGGTGTGGACCGGGGTTTGCCGCTGGTGCGACCCGGCACCGTCAGGACCTTGATCACCCCGGTGCTCACCCGCCACCGGGACAGGGTCTTCACGACGGCGTTGGTCGGCGCCAGGTACGCGGGCCGCCGACGGCGCCGGGCCGGTCCCGGCTCGAGGGGGAGCAGCGGGGGTCGTGCGTCGGAGCCGGTCGCGGGGTTCACGCGCGGACCTGCAGCTGGGTGAGCAGCAGGAGGGTGTCGGAGTTCACCCAGTACTCGGCGATGCGGCCGTCCTCGGTGCGCAGGACGTCGGTACCGGTGAAGTCGACGACGGTGCCGACGGGGGCCTGGGCGCCCGGTACGCCCCCGGCGTAGGAGCCCCGGGCGCGCCAGCGCACCGCGATCGAGGGGCCGTCGACGATCGGGCCGACCTCGATCGAGAAGGCGAGGTCCGGGACGGCCGCTCGGGTGGACCCGATCCAGCCCACGAGGGCCTGGGGCGAGTCGACGGCCCCGCCGTCGCCGCCGTCCAGCATCGCCGCGTGGAGCTGGAAGTCCGGGGCGACGATCGCGGTGGCGAGGGTGAGGTCGCCGTTCCACAACCGCAGCCACGACTGCACCAGGGTCGTGGCGGGTCGACGGGTGTCGAGGCGGGGTGCGTGCAGGGCGGGAGCGCTGGTGGTCATGGCGACCTCCGGTGAGGTGGTCCGGTGGGCCCGACTGGCTCCCCGCGACGTGTTTACATCCGTAAAGCTACCCCGTCGCTCAACACCTGTAAAGTCATCGTCTCGACCGGTTTTCCCCTCGCCCCGGGGGAGTGGCTCGCCTGGCGTCGTCGTCGTGACCTCCACCCCGGAACACCGTCTCCTCGACCACCGGCTCGTCGCGAGTGGCCACGGACAACCGTTCGACGTGCCGGAGGAGGTGGTCTCGGTCGTCCAGCGGCTGCACGTGCTCGTGTCCTGACCGGGGTGCTGCGCGCCCGAAGTTCGCCCACAGCGGATCGGGGCGTCCAGGCCGGAACAGCCCGGCGCTCCCGCCCGTTCGACCAGCGAAGGACCTGCGCAGACAGGACCCGCGGCGGCGTGTCGTTCGCCCGGTGTACCGTCGAACGACAGGCTAGAACGAGCAGGAGGGACAGGGGGCGACCCCTCCACTGATGCCCAACCAACTCAAGCGCATCGTCCGCGGCCCGTGGCTGTGGATCGTCGTCGCGATCGCCGTGGTGGCCATCGGCGCCTCCTTCTTCGCGTCCAGCGGCACCGCCGAGGTCTCCACGACCCGCGCGATCACGCTGATCGAAGAGGGCAAGGTCAAGAGCGCCACGCTCACCGACGGCTCTCAGCGCATCGACCTCAAGCTCAAGTCCGGGGTCACCGAGCAGGGCGCCAGCGCCGTTCGTTCGTACTACATCTCCCAGCGCGGTGGCTCTCTCATCGAGGCGCTGAACACCAACCCGCCCACCGACGGTGTGACCGACGAGGTGCCCCGCACGGGCATCCTGCAGTCCCTGCTGTTCACGGTCGGGCCCATCGTCCTGATGCTGCTCCTCTTCTGGTTCCTCATCTCGCAGATGCAGGGCGGCGGCAGCAAGGTCATGCAGTTCGGCAAGTCCAAGGCCAAGATGATGTCCAAGGACACCCCGAAGACGACGTTCGCGGACGTCGCCGGGGCGGACGAGGCCGTCGAGGAACTGCACGAGATCAAGGAGTTCCTCCAGGACTCCGCCAAGTTCCTGGCCGTCGGCGCGAAGATCCCCAAGGGCGTCCTGCTCTACGGCCCGCCCGGGACCGGCAAGACGCTGCTCGCCCGGGCCGTCGCCGGTGAGGCCGGGGTGCCGTTCTACTCGATCTCCGGTTCGGACTTCGTCGAGATGTTCGTGGGTGTCGGCGCCAGCCGCGTCCGTGACCTCTTCGAGCAGGCCAAGACCAACGCGCCCGCGATCATCTTCGTCGACGAGATCGACGCCGTCGGTCGCCACCGCGGCGCCGGCATGGGCGGCGGGCACGACGAGCGCGAGCAGACGCTGAACCAGCTCCTGGTCGAGATGGACGGCTTCGACGTCAAGACGAACGTCATCCTCATCGCCGCGACGAACCGTCCCGACATCCTCGACCCGGCGCTGCTGCGCCCGGGCCGCTTCGACCGCCAGATCGCGGTGGAGGCCCCCGACATGGAGGGCCGTCACCAGATCCTGCAGGTCCACGGCAAGGGCAAGCCGCTGTCCCCGGACATCGACCTGCTGGCCGTCGCCCGCCGGACCCCGGGTTTCTCCGGCGCCGACCTGGCCAACGTCCTCAACGAGGCCGCGCTGCTCACGGCCCGCGCCGACGCGAAGGTCATCGACAACTCCGCGCTGGACGAGGCGATCGACCGCGTCATGGCCGGCCCGCAGAAGCGCACCCGCCGGATGAACAAGAAGGAACTGCGGGTCACCGCCTACCACGAGGGCGGGCACGCCCTGGTGGCCGCGGCCATGGCCAACACCGACCCGGTCACGAAGGTGACGATCCTGCCGCGCGGCCGAGCGCTGGGTTACACGATGGTCCTGCCGACCGAGGACAAGTACTCGACCTCGCGCAACGAGATCCTCGACCAGCTGGCCTACGCCCTCGGTGGCCGGGTCGCCGAGGAGCTCGTCTTCCACGACCCGACGACCGGGGCGAGCAACGACATCGAGAAGGCCACCGGCATGGCCCGCAAGATGGTCACCCAGTACGGCATGAGCGAACGCGTCGGGGCGATCAAGCTCGGGTCCAGCGGCGGCGAGGTCTTCCTCGGCCGCGACATGGGTCACGAGCGCGACTACTCCGAGGGTGTCGCCGGGATCGTCGACGAGGAGGTCCGCCGCCTCATCGAGTCCGCGCACGACGAGGCGTGGGAGGTCCTGGTCGAGCACCGTCAGGTCCTCGACGACCTGGTCGTCGCGCTGTTGGACAAGGAGACGCTGAACCAGGCCGAGCTGGCCGAGATCTTCGCCCCCGTCGTGAAGCGTCCGCAGCGGCCGGTCTGGCTGTCCTCGGAACGCCGTCACGTGTCCGACATCCCGCCGGTCGCCTCGCCCGGTCTCAACGGTCACGCCGGTGGGTTCCAGACGCCGGTGAACGGTTACCAGAACGGGACGCACGAGCAGCCGTGAGCACGGGAGCGCCCACACCGGACGCTCACGCGCCGGGCACGTACGACGGCCCGCGCGCCGAGGCCGCGGTCCGGGAGTTCCTCCTCGCCATCGGGGAGGACCCGGACCGCGAAGGCCTGCGTGACACCCCCGCCCGCGTGGCCCGGGCCTCGCTCGAGCTCTTCGCGGGGCTGCACCAGGACCCGGCCGAGGTCCTCGCCACCGACTTCGGTCTCGAGCACGACGAGCTCGTCCTGGTGAAGGACATCGAGGTCCAGTCCACCTGCGAGCACCACCTGCTCCCCTTCCACGGCGTGGCCCACGTCGGCTACATCCCGGGGGAGCACGGCCGGGTGACCGGCCTCTCGAAGCTGGCCCGGTTGGTGGACGTCTTCGCCCGCCGGCCGCAGCTGCAGGAACGCCTCACCACCCAGGTCGCCGACGCCCTCGTCGACAGGCTGCACCCGCGAGGGGTGATCGTCGTCGTCGAGGCCGAGCACTCCTGCATGACCTACCGCGGGGTCCGCAAACCGGGGGCCAAGACCATCACCTCGGCCGTGCGCGGTTCGCTGCGCAACGCGGCCACCCGGGCCGAGGCCATGAGCCTGATCGTGGCGGGGCACCGGTGAGCCCACTGCTGGTGCCCGGACCGACCCGGGTCGTGGGGGTCCTCAACGTCACCCCCGACTCCTTCTCCGACGGCGGGCACTTCCTCGCCCACGAGGTGGCGGTCGCGCGCGGGGTCGCCCTGCACGCGGCGGGCGCGGCGCTCGTCGACGTCGGCGGTGAGTCGACCCGGCCGGGTGCCGTGCGCGTCGAGGTGGCCGAGGAACTGCGCCGGGTGCTCCCCGTCGTCCGCGGGCTGGTCGACGCCGGGGTCCCGGTGAGCGTCGACACCATGCGCGCGGAGGTGGCCCGGGCCGCGGTCGCCGCGGGGGCGGCCGTCGTGAACGACGTCTCGGGCGGTCTGGCCGATCCGGAGATGGCGGCCACCGTCGCCGAGCTCGGCTGCGTCTACGTCCTCTCGCACTGGCGGGGCTTCTCCGACGTCATGACCTCGCGCGCCGTCTACGACGACGTCGTGGCCGAGGTCTCCGCCGAGCTGCGGGGACGACTCGACGCGGTGACCGCGGCCGGGGTCGCACCGGAGCGGATCGTGCTCGACCCCGGTCTCGGGTTCGCCAAGGTCGCCGAGCACGACTGGGCCCTGCTCGCCGGGCTCGACCAGCTCGCCGCGCTGGGCTTCCCCCTGCTCGTGGGAGCCTCCCGCAAACGTTTCCTCGGTGCGCTGCTGACCGGCCCGGACGGGGTCGTCCCGCCGCCGGCGGCCCGCGACACCGCGACCGCCGCCGTCACCGCACTGGCTGCGGCGCAAGGGATCTGGGGTGTGCGGGTGCACGACGTGGCCCCCTCGGTCGCGGCGGTCCGCGTCGCGCGGGCCTGGGGCGCCGCCCGGACCCCGGTGGGTGCGTCGTGACCTCCCTCGACGCCGCCGGGCCCGTGCTCGACGCCCAGGGCCGGGTGCTGGACCGGATCGTGCTGCGCGGGTTGCGCGCCATCGGCCACCACGGCGTCCTGGACTTCGAACGCGCCCAGGGGCAGCCCTTCGGCCTCGACGTCGCCCTGCACCTCGACACCCGTGAGGCCGCCGCCGGCGACGACCTCACCGCCACCGTCGACTACGGCGCGCTGGCCCAGGAGCTCGTCACGATCCTCACCGGTGAACCCGTCCTGCTCGTCGAGACCCTCGCCGGGCGGATCGCCACGGCCGCGTTGGCCCGGTCGCCGCGGATCGCGGCCGTCGACGTCGTGGTGCACAAGCCGCAGGCGCCGATCCCGGCCTCCTTCGACGACGTCGAACTCGTGGTCCGGCGGACCCGCTCGTGAACGCCGTCCTGTCGCTGGGCGCGAACACCGGTCACCGCGCGGCGAACCTGCACGCGGCGCTCGAGGCGTTGGGCGCGGTGGAGGGGATCACCGTCGACGCGGTGTCCACGTTCGTCGAGTCCGCCCCGGTCGGGACCGTCCGGGACCAGCCCGACTTCCTCAACGCCGTCGCGCTGGTCAGCACGAGCCTCGACCCGCACGCGCTGCTGCGCGCCTGCCACGCCGTCGAGGCGGAGGTGGGGCTGGACCGCAGCACGAAGGTCCCCGACGGTCCCCGTCCCATCGACGTCGACGTGGTGACCTGCGGCGGTCTGGTCCTGACCGAGGACGGTCTCGTCCTGCCCCACCCCCGGGCCCACGAGCGCACCTTCGTCCTGGGACCGTGGCTCGAACTCGACCCCGACGCCGAACTGCCCGGCCCGCACGGCGGTCCCGTGGCCGGGTTGCTGCGGGCGATCTCGTGAGGCCGTCGCGTCCGGGGCTGCTCGTCGGTCTCGCCGTCATCGCCGGGGTCATCGCCTGGTCCGGTCTGCAGATCTGGATCGCCGGCGGCCACAGCGAACCCGACCTGATGTGGCGAACGACCCTCACCATCGGCCTGCTCGCCGTCGCCGTGTTCGGGGTCGGCTGGCCCGTGCGGCAGTGGGTGAACGGGGAGAAGTCGCGCCGCATCGACGCCCTGCGCGCCGCCCGGACCGCGGCCCTGGCCAAGGCCGCCTCCGTCGCGGGGGCGCTGCTGACGGGGATGTTCGCGGGCTGGTTCGTGCACTACCTGCCCACCGCCGACATCGCGGCCCGCCGCTCCGAACTCCTGAGCGCCGGCGCGGACATCGTGGTCTCGGTGCTGCTGCTGGCCGCCGGCCTCCTCGTCGAACGCTGGTGCCGCGTCCCCGACGACGAGGACAGCGACGCCGCGACCGCCTGACCCGGCGCCGGGTGCCGGAAGGGGATCAAGTCGGCCGCCTCACCGGTCGATCTCATCGACGTGGAGTGGATCGCGGGCAGTTCGACCGCACCGGCAGCCCGCGTGGGCCGTCTCGAGGACGGCACCCGGGTGCTGTGGGTGCCCCGGGAGGGACCGACCACGGCTCGCCTGACGTTCCGGGTGGGTGTGGTCGACGAGACCTTCGTGACACGGGGCACCACGCACCTCGTCGAGCACCTCGCTCACACCCGTCTCGGCCTGCCCGCCTACCCGAGCAACGCCTCCGTGGAGGCCTTGTTCACGTCCTTCGACGTGCGGGGGACCCCGGACGAGGTCGCCGAGCACTTCCGCGTCCTCAGCGCCGGGCTGCGGGACGTGCCGGTCCACGGCCTCGCCCACGAGATCGACGTCCTCGAGCTCGAGGCCCACCGCGGTGGGCCCAGCGTCTGGGACGAGTTGCGCCGGGTCCGGCACGGGCTGCGGGGCTGGGGCCTGCTGTCCACCGACGAGGTGGGCCTGTTGGCGGCGGACCCGCAGCAGGTCAGCGCCTGGGCCCGACGGGTCTTCACCGCGGACAACGCGGTGCTGTGGGTCCACGGCGCAGAACCGCAGACCTCCTGGTCGACGTTGTCCCGGGGTGAGCGTCTGCCCGTTCCGTCACCGAGCGAGCTACCGGGCCGGCGGGCTGCCTGGTTCACCGGCCGCCCGGCTGTCGTCGCGTTCACCGCCGTGGGTCCGGACGAGCCGGCCACGTGGGCCGCCTGGTGGCGGCTGCACCGCGCGTTGCGTCAGCGCCTGCGCGCGGAGGACGGCAGCGTCTACGACGTCGACGCCTCGGTGCGGTCGACGGGTCTGGGTCGTCTCGAGCTCGGGCTCTCCGCCCAGACCTCCTGGGACCGCCAGCGTGAGGTCGTGCACGCCGTCCAGGACGTCGTGCGCGACACGTGCGCCGACGTGATCCCCGACTCCGACCTGGAATCGTGGAAGCGTGGCTGGGTAGAACCCGCCGACGCGGGGGACGCCGCGGACGAGTCCGCCGTGGTGCGGAGCCTGGACGCGACGGCTCGGTCCTGGCTCCTGAGCGCCCAGCAGGAGCCGGGTGAGTTCAGGCGGGCGGCGCCGAGCGAGCCCCGTGCCGCCGCCGTGCGCCCCGAGCACGTGCACACGGCGTTGCGCGAGCTGATGGGCACTGCGCTGCTGCAGGTGCCGGACGGGGTGGAGGGCCCGGTCGGCCTGACGCCCGTCCCGTCGTTGTCCACCGGGGTCGTCCAGGGGCAGGTGTTCGTCGGTGCCCGCCACCGCGAGGGGGGACTGCGCCTGATCATCGGGCCGCGTGGGGTGACCCTCGAACCAGCGCCCGCCGTGCACCTGACCGTCGCGTGGACGGACTGCGCTGCGGTGTTGCGCCACCCGGACGGCCGGCGGGAGATCGTCGGCAACGACGCGATGGTGCTCTCCTTCGACCCCGCGGACTGGGCCCAGGGGCGGACCGCCCTCGAACTCCTGGACACCCTCGCTCCGTCGACGGTGTCGGTCGACCTGCCTGGTGAGCCGGCCGCCATCCGTCGGCCACCGAGGGTCCTGTCAGGGTTGGCGTCGTGGAGCACCAGCGTCCTGGTCACCCTGTCGTTCGCGTTCGTGCTGTTCACGCTCTTCATGGCTTTGGTGTCGCTCGATTCCCCGAACCGGGTGTTCGCGGTGACCTTCACCTCGTTCTGCGCGCTGCTGACCACGGGGTTCCTGGTGGCGCTAGTGCAACGTCTGCGCTTCCCCCGTCGGCAGCGCACCACCATGGACACGCGGTCCCGGACCCACGTGGCCGTGGCGGTCGACCAGGCTCTGGCCCGGGGGAGTCGACGCCTGGCCAGAAACGTGGCGATCGGTGCGTGGGTGGTCACGGTCGTGTCGGTGCTCGTCGGGGCCTGGCACGGCGTCGCCTTCTGGCCGGCGGCCTTCCTGGCCGCGTTCGCCGTCCGAGCCACTCGTGAGACGACTCGTCGCACCCACCGGGGACACCACGTGGAGTAAGGGGTGGGTGTGCCAATCCTGTCGCCTGGGCGCCCCGTTCGTCGCACCCACGCCTCACTCCACGTGGTGACACCGATGGGTGTCCCACCCGGGCGGCTACGGCTTGCGCCACACCGACACGTGCGACGTGCTCGCGGCGGTGAACTCTGCGCGGTCCCACCCGGACCACCGCGCGAACCGTTCCAGCCCGGCGATCCGGGCCATCAGGTCGTACTCGGCGGGCCAGGCGTAGCGGTGGTGGGACTCGAACCGGCTCACCCGGCCGTCCTCGGTGAACCGGTAGTGGTGGGACGTGAGGCGCTGCTCGACGAGGTCGTAGGTGTCGAAACCCAGGTGCTCCCGGCCGACGTGGAAGGGGCGGGCGGTCTCGCCCGGGGGGAGCCGCTGCAGTTCCGGCGCCGCGACCTCGACGAGGAAGTACCCGCCGGGCGCGAGGTGGCGAGCGGCGTTGCGGAAGCACTCGACCTGTTCGTCCTGCTCCAGCAGGTTGGTGATCGTGTTGTACACGAGGTAGACCAGACCGAACTCGCCCTCGACCCGGGCGCTGGACATGTCGCCCATCACCAGCTCGATCCCCGCCGCCGCCGAACCGGGGACCATCTTCTCCTGCAGCCGCTGCGCCATCGCGGGCGACATCTCGATCCCGGCGACGGGAACCCCGCGCCCGGCCAACGCCACCCCGACCCGGCCGGTGCCGATCGCGAACTCCAGCGCGCGGCGACCCGCGGCGAGGTCGACGAGCACGTCGCAGGTCGCGCCGAGGAGTTCCGGGGAGAACATCCACGAGGAGTCCTCGTCGTAGCCGCGGGCGACGTCCTCGCCCCACAGGTCACCGGTCACGGGACGGTCCTCTCCAAGTGGGCGAGCGAGGCGGTGTGGTCGGCGAAGGCGCGGGTGGCGGCGACGAGTTCCGGGGCGGGGGCGGTGTGGACGTCGAAACCCCGCGCCCGCCCCTCGAGGGCGTCGGTGAGCAGCGGCCCCCACCGGTCGTCGAGCTCGGCCCGCGCCCAGCGCAGGGCGGCCGGTTTGGACAGGACGCGGCCGGTGCGGACGGTGGCGAGCATGCGGGCGAGGGTCTCGACCGCCGTCCGCTGCCCCCACTCGATGCTCCGCCAGTCCATCCACGATTCCAGGTCCTCGAAGAACCGGGGGAACCGGGCGAGCGACTCCGCCCGCAAGGCGTCCGGGTCGACGGGGTCGACCAGGTCGGCCGCCGGGGGACCGGCCAGGGTGATCCCGTGCTCGCGCAGGACCCAGCGCACGACGAGGGTGTTGCAGTGCGGGGAGAGTTCCAGCGTCGCGCTGTCCTGGTGGTCCACGAACCACCAGGGTTCCTCCGACGGTCGGCGCAGCGACGCGGTCGGTACGTAGGAACCCTCCGTCCCGCGGAACCAGGGCCGGGGCCGGTCGTGGAAGCGGCGGTGGAACTCCTGCAACTCCGCCACCGGGACGTCGGGGGAGCGGGTGACCACCAGCCAGTCCGCGTCGCTGTGCTCGTCGGCGTCGCCGAGGGCGAACGAACCGTGCAGGTAGGCCCCGACGAAGTCGTCCCCGAGGAGTTCCGCGCTGCCCTCGACGAGGACCCGCAGCACGTGCTGCAGGTCGGGCGGGACGTGGGCGGCGTCGCTCGGCACGCCAGCACGGTAGGACCGGCGCAGGGGCCGGCGCGACGGGTTTTCAGGAGGGCCAGGCGAGGTCCGCGACGACGGGGGAGTGGGTGCTCCCCCCGGGGTCGCGTTCGTGGTCGTCGACGGGTCCGAGTCCGGCCACCAGCACCACGTCGACCCGGGCGAAACCGGGGGAGGCGCCCCGGGTCAGACCCGGTTGCGTCCCGACGGCGCGGTGGACGTCGGTCAGGCCGTGGGAGCGCAGCACCCGCAACGGTTCGTTGAACTCCGCGGAGTTCAGGTCCCCCGCCAGCACGACGGCGTTCCCGGCGGCGTGCAGGGACTCCGCGAGGTCGCCGTAGCGACGGGCCTCGGCGACCCGGACCCGCGCCGCGTCCGCGGTGTCGCCCGCGGGGTTCAGCGCGGCCTTCGCCGGACTGCAGAACAGGCAGGGGGAGGCGAGGTGGACGGAGATCACCGCGATCCGGCGACCGTCGGCGTCGACGGTGACGACGTCCGCGGGACGTGCTCCGGTGGGGAGTCCGGTCACCGGCTCGACCGAGACGATGGGGTACTTCGACCAGACCGCGTTCCCGTCGCCCTCGTTGCGACCACCGGTCGCCGTCGTACCGGTGTAGCTGCGGTAGGCGTACTCCGGCCACTGGTCGCGGTAGCGGGCCTGCTGGGACGGGACGACCTCCTGCAGCAGCACGACGTCCGCCCCGCCGTGGCGCATGAGTTCCGTGACCCCGGCGGCTCCGCGCCAGTTCGTGGTGTTGAAGGTCGCGACCCGCAGGTCGGGGCCCGGGTCGCGGGGGTCCAGCCGGTGCAGCGCGTAGGGCCCGAACAGCGTGCCCGCGGCGAGCGCCGGGACGACGACCGCGGCCAGCGTCCGCCACGACCGGAACGCGGCCGCGAAGGGGACGAGGACGAGGGCGGGGACCAGCCACCACGTGGCGAACAACCCCAGCACGTAGCTCACGGCGTGCCCGTCGGAGAGAGCGAGGACGACGAGCAGGGCGAGGGTGGCGAGGACGCCGTAGGCGACCGCGAGGGTTCGCAGCGTGCGGCGCCACCAGGGGCGCCGGCTCGGCGTCGGTGGCACCCGGCCATCCTGCTACACGCGGGTGCCCGCCCGCTCCGCGACGGGCGTCGTCGTGCTCTGCCGCAGCGCGTAGAGCTCCTCGAAGCGGGCGAGGGTGCGCCGCTCGTCGTGCTCGGACGCGATGGCCAGGCTGCGCGCACCCATCCGGGTGGCGAGGTCGGGGTCGCCCAGCACGAGCGCGAGGCGCGCCGCCAGGGCCGCGGGCCGGCCGTGCGGGAAGAGGAAGCCGTTGTCGCCGTCGCGCACCAGG
Source organism: Kineococcus sp. GCM10028916 (assembly GCF_042674865.1). Classification (NCBI taxonomy): domain Bacteria; kingdom Bacillati; phylum Actinomycetota; class Actinomycetes; order Kineosporiales; family Kineosporiaceae; genus Kineococcus; species Kineococcus sp. GCM10028916. The sequence goes on from NZ_JBHTFM010000003.1 coordinate 732,552, forward strand.
TGCGGCAGGGCGCAGGCGTCGACCCCGAGGACCGGCAGGCCCGAGGCCATCGCCTCCAGGACGACGAGGCTCTGCAGTTCCGCCGTCCCGGCGTTGGCGAACACGTCGCAGGCCAGGTAGGCGGCGGCCAGGTCGGCCTCGGGGACGAAACCGGTCGAGACGACCCGGTCGGCCACCCCGAGTTCCGCGGCGCGGCGCAGCAACCCGGCGCGGCGGGCGCCGTCGCCGACGAGCAGCAGTTGCGCGTCGAGTTCGGGTCGGAGGCGGCGGACGAGCGCGAGCGCCTCGACGAGTTCCTCGACGTTCTTCTCCGGCGCGAGGCGTCCGACGTAGCCGATGGTCGGGCGGTCGGGTACGCCGTAGCGGAGCCGGAACTCCCGTCGCAGTTCCCCGGAGGGGTCGGGCGCGAAGCGGCGCAGGTCCATCCCGCACGAGATGGGCAGGACGGGGCCGGGGATGCCCGCCCGTTCGGCCAGGGCCGCCGCGTAGGGGGTCGGGGCGGTGACGACGTCGGCGCGCTGGAACACCCCGGCGGCGTCGTTCCAGGCCCACTCGTGCAGCGCGTGCTGGACCCGGTCGCCGAGCGGGACGTGGTGGGTGAGGTTCTCGGGCATGAAGTGGTTCGTCGCCACGACGGGGACGCCGAGCCGGTTCGCGGCGGTCACCAGGGCGCGGCCGACGAGGAAGTGGCTCTGCACGTGCACGACGTCGGGCCGGACGTCGCGCAGGATCCGGGTGGCGGCGCGGACCAGTCCGGCCGGCGGGCAGAACCGCAGACCGGTTCCGCCGACGAGCACGGGGAAGGACCGCACGCGGTGCTCCACGACGCCGGAGGCGACGGTCTCGCGGGTGCTGCGCGGGCCGCGGGCCGGGGCCACGACGTGGACCTCGTGGCGTCCGGTGAGACCGGCGGCGAGGCGTTGCGCGAACGTCGAGGCGCCGTTGACGTCGGGGGCGTAGGTGTCTGCTCCGATGAGGATTCTCATGGGTGGAACTCAACCGCCACCGACCCCCGTGGGTCATCGCTCCGGGGAACCGCCCCCGGCGGGACCCGGGTCCCTGCGCGGACTACCTCCCCGGTAGGGGTCGGAGGTTCTCGACCGCAGGTCAGAGGTCGCGCCGCAACGCGGTGTGCACGACGTCGGGGGTGAGCACCCCGAGGAACTCCTCGCCGTCGAGGACGGGCAGGAACCGCAGTTCCTGCGCGAGCAGGGCGGAGAAGGCGCTGCGCAGGGTCTCCCGGGCGGCGACGGTCGTGGGGAACCGGCGGGTGTGGTCGCCGACGCGGGCGCTGCGCGATCCCCGCTGCTCCAGGAGGGGGCCGCGCGCCACCCACCCCAGCAGGCGGCCGTGGTCGAGGACCACGGCCCACGCCCGGCCGTCGAGTTCCAGGGCCGTCGCGGCGTAGGCGGCGCCGTCGGCGGGGGCGAGGACCAGGGGCCGTTCCAGGTCCTCGGGCCGGATCGGGGTCACGGCGAGGCGGCGCAACCCCCGGTCGGAGCCGATGAAGTCGACGACGAACTCCGACGCCGGTTCGGAGAGCAGGGTCGTGGGGGTGGCGATCTGCTCCAGCACCCCGCCGGTGGAGAACACCGCGATCCGGTCGGCGAGCTTGACGGCCTCGTCGAGGTCGTGGGTGACGAAGAGGACGGTCTTGCCCAGTTCCTGCTGGATGCGCCGGAACTCGCTCTGCAGGCGGTCCCGCACGACGGGGTCGACGGCCCCGAACGGTTCGTCCATGAGCAGGACGGGTGGGTCCGCGGCCAGGGCGCGGGCCACCCCGACGCGTTGCTGCTGCCCGCCGGACAGCTGCGCGGGGTAGCGGTCGCCGTGGGCCCAGCCGTCGAGGCCGACGAGTTCGAGCAGTTCGTCGACCCGCCGCCGGGTGACGTCGGCGTCCCAGCCGAGCAACCGCGGCACGGTCGCGACGTTCTGCCGGATCGTGCGGTGCGGGAGCAGGCCACCGGCCTGGATGACGTAGCCGATCCCGCGACGCAGCGCGACGACGTCGGTGTGGGCGGCGTCGCGGCCGTCGACGACGATGCGTCCGGCGCTCGGTTCGACGAGCCGGTTCACCATCCGCAGGATCGTCGACTTGCCGCACCCGCTGGGTCCGACGAGCGCGACGAGCTCCCCGCGCGTGACGGCGAGGTCGAGGTGGCCGACGGCGGGGGAGTCGTGGCGGCCGTAGCGCTTGGTGACGCCCTCGAAGCGGATGACCTCGTCATCCCGCGTGTCCTGTTCCTCACCCTCGGTGATCACACCGGAAGCCTGACCGACGCTCCCGCGATCGGCAACGTGGGTGGGCGCTGCTCTGGCAAGGTGGGGGCATGGCCGAACGGACGACCGTCAGCACCGAGGACCCGTTCGCGCCGGGCGACGTCGTCTGGCAGCGGATCTCCCCGCGCTGGGCCACTGCGCAACGCGTCGGGGGAGGCATCGTCTTCGCGGTCGTCGTCGTGGTCACGGCCGTCCTGGCCGTCCTGCTGACCCCGTGGATCTGGCTGGCCCTCGTCGTGGTGGTCCCGTTGTGGGCGTGGGACTTCGTGTGGTCCGGGCGGCAGGTGAAGGCGTGGGGCTACGCCGAGCGCGACGACGACCTGCTCGTGGTGAAGGGGATCATGTTCCGCTCGCTGGTCGTCGTGCCCTACGGCCGGCTGCAGTACGTCGACGTGGAGGCCGGGCCGCTGGACCGGAGGTTCGGCCTGGCCAAGGTGCAGCTGCACACCGCCTCCTCCGACTCCGACGCCGCCATCCCCGGGCTCTCCCCCGAGGAGGCGGCCCGGCTGCGCGACCGTCTCGCCGCGCGCGGCGAAGCCCGACTGGCCGGGCTGTGACCGAGGAGCCCCGGATCCACGAACCCCGGACCCACGAACCCCGCGCCGACGAACCCGCCCTCGAGGTCCTGCCGGTCGAGGTCGCGGCCGCGCTCGACGCCCCGACCCGCGCCGTCCTCACCGACCCGGGCTGGCGACGACTGCACCCGGTCACCCCGGTGCTGCGGGCGTGGAAGGTCGTCGCCGCGGTGCTGGCGGTGGTCGTGGGGCAGAACGTCGACAACATCGTCCGCCTGGACCTGCCCGGCTGGATCCTGACGTTGTCGATCGTCGGGGGGATCCTGCTGCTCGCGATCGTCGGCGCCGGCTACAGCGCCCTGGCCTGGCGCAAGACGCGCTACCGGATCGACTCCGAGGCCGTGCACGTCGAGCACGGGATCCTCTGGCGCCAGCAGCGCCGGGCCCAGCTGGACCGGTTGCAGGCCGTCGACGTCGTCCGGCCGTTGCTGGGCCGGCTGTTCGGGCTGGCCGAGCTGCGCCTCGAGGTCGCGGGCGGTTCCGGCAGCAAGGTGTCGTTGGCCTACCTCAAGGAGGAGGAGGCCCAGCGGGTCCGCAACGCGCTGCTCGCGGCGTCCGCGGGGGTCGTCGTCGCCGAGGGTGAGGACGCCCCGGAGGCCCCGCAGCGCGAGGTCGTCGAGGTCCCGCCGACGCGGCTGCTCCTGTCCACGCTGCGTTCCGGCCTGACGATCTGGATGGTCCTGGTGCTCGTGGGCCTCGGCGTCGGCTGCTGGTTCGCGCAGAGCCTCACCCCGTTGTTCGGCTCGTTCGCGGCGGTCCTCGGCGTGGTCTCGACGGTGTGGCAGCGGTTCTCCCGGGGCTTCAACTTCACCGTCGCGGACTCCCCGGACGGGCTGCGGCTCTCCCACGGGCTGCTGGAGCAGCGCTCGCAGACCGTCCCGCCGGGGCGGGTGCAGGCGCTGCGGATCACCCAGCCGCTGCTGTGGCGCAGCGCGGGCTGGTGGCGGGTGGAGGTCAACGTCGCGGGGTACTCCGGGGAGAGCGGCAGCGCCTCCGAGCAGAGCACGACGCTGCTGCCCGTCGGCACCGTCGAGGAGCTCGGGCTCGTGCTGGCGATCGTGCTGCCGGACCTGGGGACGGGCGAGGAGTCCCCGCTCGACGTGGTCCGCGCCGGGCTGACCGGCACCGGCACCGACGGCGGGTTCACCCCCGTCCCGCGCGCCGCCCGCTGGCTGGACCCGGTGAGCTGGCGCCGCCGCGGCTACCGCGTCACCGAGCACGCGTTCCTCTCCCGCAACGGCCGGCTGGTCCGCGGTCTCGACGTCGTCCCGCACGCGCGGACGCAGAGCCTCGGCGTCGCCCAGGGACCGCTGCAGCGTCGCCTGGGTCTGGCCAGCGTCGTGCTGCACTCGACCCCCGGGCGGGTGAAGCCCCGCGTCGACCACCTCGACCCGGCGACGGCGGCGCGGCTGCTGACGGAGCAGTCCCTGCGCTCCCGCGCGGCCCGCGCCGGTTCCGGTCCCGAACCCTGGATGACCACCTGAGCCTCCTCAGCCGGGCCGGGCACCGCTGCGGGCGAGGGCGGCGGTGAGCAGTTCGAGGTCGATCGCGACGTGCGCGCGGGCGAGGGCCTCGGCCTCGTCGGCACGGCCGGCGACGATCGCGGCGACGAGGGCGCGGTGCTCGCGCAGGGCCCGCACCTCCATGGCGTGCATGCCGTCCGGGGCACCCCACAGGTGTGCGGGGGCGCCGATGCTGAGCCGGCCCTCGAGCTCGCGCAGCACGCGGCGCAGGGTGTCGTTGTGGGCGGCGTCGATGATCGCGACGTGCAGCGCGCTGTCGGCCTGCTGGGACTGCAGGCCGGAGTCGGCCGCGGCGTAGGCCGCGAGCGCGTCCTGCACGCGCACGACGTCGGCGGGGGAGCGGTGCTCGGCCGCGGCCCGGCACACCGCCCCGTGGAGGCGGGCGATCGCGTCGCACAGGTCGCGCAGCTGGGCGTAGCCCGCCGACAGGGTGCGTCCGACGATCTCCGTCGAGGACTCGGGCCACTGCTGCAGGACGAACGTGCCGCCGTGGCGTCCCCGGCGGGTCTCCACCAGGCCGCGGTCGGCGAGCTGGGCCAGCGCGGCGCGGACCGTCGTCCGTCCGGCGCCGAGGACGGCGGCCAGGTCGCGTTCGGCGGGCAGCCGCGAACCGGGCAGGTACTGGCCGGTGGCGATGGCGGTGACGAGCCGTTCCAGCACCGCGGCGACGCGCGAGCCGGGGTCCACCACGAGGTCCGTCCGCGTCATCCCACCGTCCTCCCGTTTCGCACAGGTTAATTCCCCGCCAATGGTCTTGTCGGGGACCTTTGAAGTGAGGATGCTCACGCCATGCCCGTCACGACCCACGAACTCCCCGTCCTCGGACACCGCACCTGGGTGCAGGTCACCACCCCGTCGACCCCCCGCGCGGGAGCCCTCCCCCTGATCGTCCTGCACGGCGGACCCGGGATGGCCCACGACTACGTCGCCAACCTCGCCGCCCTGGCCGAGGAGACCGGGCGCACCGTCGTCCACTACGACCAGCTCGGCTGCGGCCGCAGCACCCACCTGCCCGCAGCGCCGCCGGAGTCCTGGACCCCGCAGCTGTTCGTCGACGAGTTCCACGCCGTGCTCGAAGGCCTCGGCCTCGACCGGGTCCACGTCCTCGGCCAGTCGTGGGGCGGGATGCTCGGCGCCGAGATCGCCGTGCGCCGTCCCGCGGGGCTGGTGTCATTGGCGATCTGCAACTCGCCGGCCTCGATGCCGCTCTGGGTGGAGGGCGCCGCCCGGTTGCGGGCCGAGCTCCCGCCGCAGGCCCGCGAGGCGCTGGACCGCCACGAGGCCGCCGGTACCACCGACGACCCCGAGTACCTCGCCGCCACCGACGAGTTCTACGCCCGCCACGTCTGCCGGATCACGCCCACCCACCCCGACTTCGCGGCCAGCGTCGCCCAGATGGAGGCGGAACCGACCGTCTACCACACCATGAACGGCCCCAACGAGTTCCACGTCATCGGAACCCTGCGCGACTGGTCCGTCATCGACCGCCTCCCCGACGTCGCCGTCCCGACCCTCGTGCTCGCCGGCGAGTTCGACGAGGCGACCCCGCAGACGTGGGCGCCGTTCGTGGACCGGATCCCCGACGTCACCGCGCACGTCTTCCCCGGCGCCAGCCACTGCACCCACCTCGAACAGCCCGAGGAGTTCCGCGCGTTCGTCGCGGCGTTCCTCGTGCGGAACGACGACCCCGCTGACGACCCCACCGACACCTCAGGAGCTCCGCGATGAGCGACCAGCAACGCACCCTCGAGTCGTTCGGGTACCAGCAGCAGCTCAAACGTTCCGTCTCCACCTTCGACCTGCTGGTCTACGGGCTGGTGTTCATGGTCCCGATCGCGCCGTGGGCGATCTTCGGGACGGTCTACGACAGCGCGCACGGCATGGTCCCGCTCGTCTACCTCATCGGCCTCGTGGCGATGATCTTCACCGCTCTCGCCTACGGGCAGATGGCGAAGGCGTTCCCGCTGGCGGGTTCGGTGTTCTCCTACGTCGGCCGCGGGATCCACCCGTCGCTGGGGTTCTTCGCGGGCTGGTCGATCCTGCTCGACTACCTGCTCATCCCGACCCTGCTCTACGTCTTCGCCGCCGAGTCGATGGTCGGGATCTTCCCGGGGTCCCCGCGCTGGGTGTGGGCGCTGGTGTTCGTCGCGATCAACACGGTCGTGAACCTGCTGGGGATCAGTTCGCTGAAGCTCGCCAACCGGGTGTTCCTGGCCATCGAGATCGTGTTCGTGGTGGCGTTCGTCGTCATCGCGGCGCGGGCGCTCAACGGCGGGACGATCCCGGGTGCGGAGTGGGGGGCGACCCCGTTCTGGGACTCCTCCCAGGTGAGCGGCCCGCTCATCGCCGGGGCGCTCTCGATCGCCGTCCTGAGCTTCCTGGGCTTCGACGGGATCTCCACGCTCGCCGAGGAGACGACCGGGCGGAAGAACCCCGCCGGCCGCGCGATGATCGTCGCCCTGTTCGTCGTCGCGTTCCTCTTCGTCCTGCAGACCTGGCTCGCCAGCCTGCTCGCCGCGGGCCGGGAGTCCTTCGGCGACGCCGCCGCGGGCAACGCGTTCTTCGACCTCGTCCAGGCCGCGTCCGGCTCGCACTGGAAGACGGCGTTCCTCGTCGTCAACGTCATCGCCGTCGGCATCGCCAACGCGATGGCCGCGCAGGCCGCCACGTCGCGGTTGCTGTTCTCGATGAGCCGCGACCGCCAGCTGCCGGCGTACCTGTCGCGGATCAGCGACCGTCAGGTCCCGATGGCCGCGATCCTCACCGTCACGGGTCTCACCCTGGTGCTGGTGCTGTTCTTCGTCGGGCAGATCTCGCTGATCTCGTCGCTGGTGAACTTCGGCGCGCTGTTCGGGTTCTGCCTGCTGCACGTCTCGGTGATCGTCCACCACCTCGTGCGCGGGAGGTCGAAGAACTACCTGCTGCACCTCGTCGCCCCGGTGCTGGGTTTCCTCATCATCGGCTACGTGCTGGTGAACGCCGACGCGGCCGCGAAGATCGGCGGGATCGCCTGGCTCGTCGTCGGGGCCGTCGTCCTCGCCGTCAACCTGCGGACCGGACGCGGGGCCCCGAGCCTGCCCGCGGAGGAGGGGGCGCACCCCTGAGCGGCGGGAGAGTGGTCAGCCGGCGTTGACGTGCCCCGCGAGCCGACCGTGCAGAGCGGCGGTCGCGGGGTTCATCCCGACGATCTCGGCGTGCTTGCCGTGGTCGGCGTACTTGCGGGTGACGGCGTCGAGCGCGGCGATCGAGGAGGCGTCCCACACGTGCGCGTCGCTGAAGTCGATCGTCACCTCGCGCGGGTCGGTGGCGTAGTCGAACTGCGTCACGAGGTCCCCGGAGGAGGCGAAGAACACCTGGCCGTGGACGGTGTAGGCGCCGGGGGCGCTCGCGCGGACCTCGACGAGGTGGGCGACGCGGCGGGCGAAGAGGACGCAGGCCAGCAGGGTCCCGCCGAGGACGCCGTAGGCGAGGTTGTGGGTCAGGAGCACGATGACGACGGTCAGCACCATGACCGAGGTCTCGCTGCGCGGCATGGCCTTGAGCGTCGACGGTTTCACGCTGTGCCAGTCGAAGGCGCCGTAGCAGACGAGGAACATCACGGCGACGAGGACGGCCATCGGGATCTGCGCCACGACGCCGCCGAACCCGACGACGAGCACCAGCAGGAACGCCCCCGCGAGGAAGGTCGACAGCCGCGTCCGCGCCCCGGACACCTTCACGTTGATCATCGTCTGGCCGATGACGGCGCAGCCGCCCATCCCGCCGAAGAGGCCGGTGACGATCTGGGCGGTGCCCTGCCCGATGCACTCCCGCGTCTTCGACGAGCGGGTGTCGGTGAGCTCGTCCACGAGCTGGGCCGTCATGAGCGCCTCCATCAACCCCACCAGCGCGACCCCGACCGAGAACGGGGCGATGGTGCGCAGGGTGTCGAGGGAGAACGGCACGTCGGGCAGCCCGAGCGTCGGCAGCGCGTGCGGCAGGGCACCGTCGTCGCCGACGGTGCGGACGTCGACGTGCAGCACGACGGTCAGGACGGTCAGGACGACGACGGCGATCAGCGGTGCGGGGACCGACTTCACGAACCGCGGCACCACGACCAGCAGCCCGAGGCCGACGAGCAGGACGCCGTACCCGGCGACCCCGGCGTCGCGCAGGTTGGGCAGCTGGGCGATGAAGATGGAGATGGCCAGCGCGTTGACGAACCCCGTCGTGACGCTGCGCGGGACGAAGCGCATGAGCCGGGCGACCCCGAGCACGCCCAGGACGATCTGCAGCACCCCGGCCAGCAGGATCGCCGCGACGAGGTAGCCGACGCCGTGGCTGTGCGAGAGGGGCGCGACCACGAGGGCGACGGCGCCGGTGGCGGCCGAGATCATCGCCGGCCGCCCGCCCACGAACGAGCTGGTGACGCCCATGACGAAGGACGAGATCAGCCCGACCCGCGGGTCGACGCCGGCGACGAGGGAGAACGAGATCGCCTCGGGCACCAGGGCCAGGGCCACGACGAGCCCCGCCAGGACCTCGGTGCGCAGCACCCGGACCGAGCGCAGCCACTCCGGACGGCGCAGGCCGGCACGGGGCGCAGCGAGGGTGAGGGGCACCCGCGAACTCTAACCACGCGTCAGAGTGGTCCCGCAGCCTCCTCGACCGCCGAGGCGCGGAACCACCCGATCAGCGTGCCCCGCCGGCACCTCCACGGCCCTTGCCGCGCAGCTGCGACACCGCGTCGGTGAGCTTGCGCCGCGTCGCGGGGTCCTTCGCGGCGCGCTGCGCCTGCTGGCTCAACCGCTTGCCCTCGGGGGACTTGAGGAAGGCCCCCACCTTGCTGATCAGCCCGGCCACGTCGTCCTCCTGGTGTTCGTCTGCGCTCTGACCGCCCAACGGTGGGGCCGGACGGGCGGTTCCGCTACCCGTGCTTGCGCAGGACGACGGCGACGTCGGTCACCGTGAACAGGAAGTGCCCGGCCCGGGCGGCGCTGCGCAGCCCCTCGATCCAGCCCGCCGCGCGGGCGGTGAGGACCGGGTCGTCGCCGGCGGCGGCCAGGATCCCCGTCGCGACCTTCCACGCCACCGAGTCCTCGTCGAAGCGGCGGTGCGGGTCGGCCCAGGAGTGCACCGACTCGACGGTGAACGGACTCCGCGCCGCGTGCCGCAGCAGCTTGCGGCCCGCGAACCCGTCCCCGCGGGCTCCACCGCCGGGGACGTGGCCGACGAAGCGGTCGAGGAGCTCACGGGTCAGGGCGTCGTCGTCGCTGGTGAACAGCGCGGTGTCCCAGTCGGAGTGGGCGAGGACGGCGGTGCCCCCGGGGCGCAGCACGCGGTGGACCTCGGCGAGGTGCGCCCCCACGTCGGCGAGGTGCTCGACGGCGTTCAGCGAGACGGCGGCGTCGACGTCGCCGTCGGCCAGCGGCAGGTCCTCGAGGCCGGTGATGTGGGCGCGCACCCGGGGGTCGAGGAGCAGGTCGTCGTCGAGGTTGGACCCGACGTCGACGGCGTGGACCAGGCGCGGGCCCCGGGTCAGCAGGGCGCGCGTCGTCCGCCCGCTGCCGCACGCGAGGTCGAGCACCACGGCCCCCTCGACGGCCCCGGCCAACGTCGTGACGTTCTCGAACCGACCCACGCCCAGAGCCTACGATCAGGACCCGCGGAGGTCTCGGAGCCCCGGTCCGTCACGGTCGGTCAAACCCTCCTCGGCCCTCCGTCACGACGCTGATCCGGACGGTCGAAGATTCCGTGCACGAGCACTCTCACGTTGCGTCAAAGTGTCCCGGTCTCACCTACAGTCGGGACCAGCACCAGGGGTGCACGCATGGCCGGGGGGCGGTGCGGTCGATGGTGACGGGGGTCCTGGCGACGTCTGCCCGGCATCAGTGCCGGCAGCGCCCGCGGTCCCCGTCCGAGGGGGAAGGCGGAGCGACGCAGTGGTGGACACGACGCACACGGAGAGCCCCGCGACCGGCGGGTCTCCGGCGCCGCGCAAGCACGGGCGCCGCAAGGTCATCGGAGCCGGCATCGGCGTGCTGGCGGTCGCGGCCGCCGGCGGCGTCTACTGGGCGAGCCGCGGGGGCGACGACCCGATCGAGTCGACGCCGACGCCGGCCTGGACGCCCAAGGCGCACGTCGCCGCCTCCGACCTCGACACCAAGTGGGTCGGTGTCCAGACCCACGACGTCGCCGTCGCGACGGAGTTCGGCGACTGGCTGGGCCGTCCGCTCGACGTCGTCGTCGTCTTCAACTCCGACGCGAACTGGGCCGCGATCTCCGGACCGTGGTTCGCGATGGTCCCGGGCGAGGGCCAGGACTGGGGCCAGTGGGTCCGCGACGACCCGGACAACCGCACCCTCGTCGTCTCCACCGGGCTCGTGCCCGCCGACCCGCCGGAGGACTGGCGCGCCCGCGGGGCCGCGGGGGAGTACGACGCGCACTGGACGACGTTCGCGCAGAACCTCGTCTCCAAGGGCCTCGGTTCCTCGATCGTGCGCCTCGGCTGGGAGCTCAACGGCGACTGGTACGCGACCCACTACATCGGCGAGTCCTCCGAGGCCCGCGAGCAGTGGAAGACGTACTTCCGCCGCATCGTGCAGACGATCAGCCTCGTCGAGGGTGCGGCCTTCGAGATCGACTTCAACATCGCCGAGGGTCAGCAGGACTCCGTGACCATCGACGAGATGTACCCCGGCGACGACTGGGTCGACATCATCGGCGTCGACGTCTACGACTCCTACATCTCCCCGATCGACCCGGGCGCGCGCTGGGAGGAGAAGGACGCGAAGGTCAACAGCCTCTCGGCCGTCATCGCCTTCGCCGCCGCGCACGACAAGCCGATCAGCCTGCCCGAGTGGGCGATGGTCGCCGCCGGGGACACCCAGGGCGGCGGGGACAGCCCGGCGTTCGTCGACCAGATCGCCGACGCCGTCGTGAGTGCCGAGGTCCGCTACCAGGCCTACTTCAACGTCCCCGACGGCGGGGTGGGCATGACCCTGGACGACGCGCCCAACGGCAAGGCCGCCTTCCTGAAGAGGTTCGGCGCATCGGGTGACGCCGGGCCGACGCAGTCGTGACCGCGGGTAACCTCGGCGACGTGGTGGGGGCGCAGGAACAGTCGTCAGCGACCGGCGACGGTCCCCGGGCCGGTCGCTTCAGCAGGCTCCGCAGCTCCGGGATGACCCGCAGTCTGTGGAACATCCTCGACCAGGTCGTGGCGAGCGCGAACAACTTCCTCATCCAGTTCGTCATCACCCACGCCTTCACCAAGGACGTCTTCGGCGCCTTCGCGATCGCGTTCTCGGTGTTCTCGATCTCCACCGGCTTCTTCCGGGCGCTGTCGACCTCGCCCGTGAGCATGCGCTTCGCCGACGCCGACGACCGCGAGTTCAAGCGCGCGGCCTCCTCGGCGATCGCCCTGACCGGCGGCGGCGCAGCGGTCCTCGGGGCCGTGCTGGTGCTGATGGGTCTCTTCCTGCCCTTCACCGACGCCCTGTCGCACGTCTTCGTCGCCCTCGGCTTCGTCATGCCCGGGCTGATGCTGCAGGACGCCTGGCGCCAGGTCTTCTTCGCCCGGTTGCGTCCGGCCGCGGCCTGCCTGATCGACGTCAGCTGGGTGGTCCTGCAGCTGGCCGGGATCGGCGTCCTGTTCCTCGTCGTCGACACCAACCACATCTCGGCGTTCACCGCGGTCTGGGGTGGGGCCGCCTACCTCGCGTCGGTGATCGGGATGGCGCTGCTGCACCTGCGGCCGCGGCTCTCGCTGGCGATCGCCTGGGTGCGGGAGCAGTACTCGGTGACGCGCTACCTCGTCCCCGAGTTCGTCATCATCCAGACCGGTGGTCAGCTCGCCCCGATCCTCGCGGCCGTCGTGACGACGGTCGCCGCGGCCGGATCGCTGCGCGGGGCGAACCTCGTGACCGTCCCGGCCACGATCGTCTCGACCGGGCTCATGAGCTTCGCCGTCCCGGAGCTCGTCCGCCGTCGCGAGCGGATGAACCCGCGCAGCTGGGAGCTCGCCGCCGTCGTCATCTCGGGTCTCGTGGTCGCCGTCAGCGTCGTCTGGGGCGCGGTCGTGCTGCTGCTGCCGACCTCGGTCGGGGAACTCATCCTCGACGACACCTGGGCGGGGGCCCGCTCCGTGCTGCTGCCGACCATCGTCGGTCAGGCCGGTTCCGCGGTCACCGTCGGCTGCGCCGCGGTCCTCTACGCCACCGAGGGCGCCAAGGTGACGATGCGCCTGCACCTGGTCTTCGCCCTCTTCCTGGTCGTCCTCTCCACGGCCGGCGCGTTCACCTTCGGCGCGCAGGGCACCGCCTGGGGCATCGCCGCCGCGTTCTGGATCGTGGCCCCGTGGTGGTTCGTGTCCGTCCGCAAGCACGTGCGCAGTCCCGGGTTCGGACTGCCGGTCAGCCCGCCCGTCGCCTGACCACCCCGACGCACGCAGGCCCCGTCCCCGGTCCCCGGGGGCGGGGCCTCCTGCGTCCCCCCGTGCGTCGGCGCGGCGCGGGCAGCACGAAGCCCCCTCCGGTCGGGACCGGAGGGGGCTTCGGGGGACGTCGGAGGAGACCGGTCAGACGGCGGCGGGCCGGGGTCCGGCGAGCTCGTCGAGGCGCGGGTCCATCCCGGGACGACGCGGACGCGAGACCGCGGGGGCGCCCGTCGCGACGCTGTCGGCGGGGACGTCGCGGGTGACGACGGCGTTGGCGCCGATGACGGCGCGGTCGCCGACGCGGACGCCGCCGAGGACGCAGGCCCCCGCGCCGATGGTGACGTCGTCACCGACGACGGGCTGACCCGGCGTCGAACCGTCGCCGAGGGTGACGTTCTGGTAGATCCGCAGGCCGCGCCCGATGCGCACGTCCGGTCCGATGACGATCCCGGTGGAGTGCATGAGGCAGAGCCCCGGGCCGATCTCGGCGAACGGGGAGATCTCCGCCCCGGCCGAGCGCAGGGTCCGCGCCTGCAGCAGGTGCGCCGCCGGCATGAACCGCGGCGCGACGGCCTGGGCGAGGCGCAGCTGCACGACCGCGCGGACCCGCGGCACCAGCGCGACGCGGGCCACCACGTCGGGCAACCAGGCCCTGGTCGAGCGACCCTGCGGTTCGACCATGTGCTCCAGGTCGCCGCGCAACCGGGCGAGGGGACGACGGCTCAACGGGTTCCTCCGGTTGGGGGGCTGCTCGGGATCCAGGGGGTGGGCCGCGCGGTGCGCAGCTCCGTCTCGTGCTCGCGTTCGAGCTGTCGCTCCTCGCGCGTCGAGAGCTCGGTGCGGCGGCCGACGAAGAGCACGGCCATCGGCAGCAGGACGTAGAAGATGTTCGCCGCCAGGAAGCTCGAGCTCGTCACGGCGTTGAGGAAGATCGCGGCCAGCGCGACGGTCGGCGCGGGCGAACGGCGCACGACGGCGACGTAGAGGAACACCCCGGCGAGCACGGACGCGGGCACCCCGTACTCGAGGATCAGCTTGACCCCGCCGGCGAAGCTGATCGGCAGCCCCGTCGCGGCGAAGATCTGGTCGGAGATGCGGTCGGCCATCCCCGGCCCGAGGCCCGTCACGATCGACCACGGGTCGCTGGACCAGCGCTGCAGCAGGTACTCGTAGGGCTGCACGAAGCGCAGGCTCCCGGAGGAGTTCGTCTGACCGGCCTCGCCGGTGCGGCTCAGCAGGATCGGCCCGATCGGGGTGAGCAGCGCCACGACCGCGGCGACGCCGAGGACGATGCCGGCGCGCAGCGCCCACAGCCCACCCCGACGCAGCGCGAGGACGACGAGCCCGAAGCCCAGGACCATGAACCCGGTCCCGGTGACGGTGCAGACCAGCGCGACGCCGAAGACGAGGACCCGCCAGTACTGGCGGCCCCGGCTCAGCACCGAGAGCAGGGCCAGGGCCAGGAACTGCGAGAACACCGACGGCTCGACGAACACGAACGCGTTGGCCTTGATGACGGGGGAGCCGTACTCGATCGGGTACGACGTGTTGTAGCCCTGGAAGAGCAGGTTCTCCGGGACGACCTGGCGCACGTAGTCGACGTAGCCCCAGACCCCGGCGAACTGCGTCAGCATCTGCAGGACGCCGATGACGGCGAAGACGAGCATGAACGTCTCGAACCGCTGCTGCACCCGCGGGAAGAGGTGCAGGCGACGTTCGTCGACCCGGAAGCAGAGGGCGGCCCACGTCACCACCAGCAGCATCAGCGAGGTCAGGGCCCCCGTCCCGCGCCAGACGACGTCGACGAGGGCGAAGACCGCCAGTGCGGTCATGGCCAGGACGTAGGTGCGCACCGCGGCACCGTTGTCACGGACCAGACCGTGGTACGCCAGGTAGCCGAGGACGGCGGCGACGATCGGGATGGTCACCGGGACCGGCGAGCCCAGGGGCAGCGCCACCCGCTGCAGCACGGTGAGCGCCACGATCACGATCGTCATGCCGACCATCACGCGGGCGTCGGCCGTGCTCGTCGTGCGGGGGCCCTCGGAGCGGCGCCGGCGCACGAGACGGGTGTCGGGGTCGAGGGCGTCCGCCGTCGCGGCGGGCACACCCGGGGTGACCCGACGCGGCAGGCCCGGCTGGGCCGGGCGCACCGTCGGGAAGGCCGGCGTGACGCCGGTGCTCCGCTGCAGCGCGTCGCTCACGCGGTCACACCGGCTGTCTGCTCGCTCACGCGTCGTCCCCCCGTTCCTCCGGTGCGCCCCCCGACGCAGCCGTTCGCGGTCCCCCCGCGGTGCCTCATGCTAGGCGGCGCGACGTCCGGCGAGGGCCCCCTCGGGCCGGTCCACGCGCCCGTCGGTGGGCCCTCCGTGACAACTTCACACGTTCGCAGCAGTGCCCTCACCCCCGTTCGGCCGCCCGCGTGACAACGCCCGACAAGCCCCGGTGGGAGGTGCAATAGTGGCGCGCGCAGCGGTCGTCGTGTGCCTGATCACACGACGTAGGGGGCACTCAGCACCGGGTAACGGGCGGTGGGGGCCGCGGGTGAAGCCGGGTCGTTGCGTTGAGGGGGGCGCAGTCCTTGCGTCACGTCTGGGAAGGGACTGGTAGTCGGTGACAACGAGCTCGCACGTCCGGAGCGGTTCTGGTGCGTGGGGTGCCATCAGCCGTCAACGGTGGAAGATCCTGGTGGTGGCCGTCCTCATGGCCGTCCTCGGCTACGTCCTGCCGTCGCAGTTGTTGACCCCGTCGTACGCGGCGACGTCGACCATCACGCTGTCGAAGGACCGGCCCTACGACCCGACGACGTCGAACGCGTCCTCGCTGGGCGACCCCACGAAGTGGGCGACCCTGCAGGCCGCCGTCGCCAGCTCCGAGACGGTCCTCTCCGTCGCCCAGGGCACGTTGGCGACCGACCTGCGCTCGACCTTCAAGGACGGCCTCGAGATCGTCGCCGTCGACGAGTCGAACCAGATCACCGTGACCGCGACGGCCACGGACCCCCAGGACGCGGCGACCATCGCCGACGCCGTGGCGACCGCGTACCAGACGGTGAACACGCAGAAGGTGCAGCAGGCCACGACCGCCGCGCTGACCGCCGTGGGCACCGACCGGGCGCAGCAGCAGACGATCAACCTCAACGCCAGCGCCTACGGCAACGGCATCTCGGTGCTCGACGCCGCCACGGTGCCGACCGCCGCGGCACCGCCGTACGCCTGGCAGATCGCGGCCCTCGCCTTCCTCGTCGGCCTCTTCGCCGCCTCCGGGGC
Organism: Kineococcus sp. GCM10028916; assembly: GCF_042674865.1. Taxonomy (NCBI): domain Bacteria; kingdom Bacillati; phylum Actinomycetota; class Actinomycetes; order Kineosporiales; family Kineosporiaceae; genus Kineococcus; species Kineococcus sp. GCM10028916. The sequence continues at coordinate 748,615 of NZ_JBHTFM010000003.1, forward strand.
CGTCGCCTGGCGCGCGCACCTCAACCAGCGCGTCGACACCCCTCCGCTGGAGGGCATCGCCGAGCTCGGTCGCTGGAACGCCGTCCCGCGCGGTCGCGGCATCGGCGACCAGAACTCCGTGGAGTCCCGCAACGCCGGGATCGTCCTCGTCGGCCTGCAGCACCTGGGCCACCTGCGCACCCCCCGCCTGGAGGTCTCCAGCGTGCTGGTGACCGCCGCCACCGGGAACGCCGGGGCGCTCGCGACCGGTCTGGCCGCCTCCGCGGCCCGGGCCGGGCGCCGGGTCGTGCTGGTCGACGCCGACGAGGGCGGCTCCCGTCTGGCCGCCTTCGGCGCCCCCGTGGCCGGTACCGAGCAGCGCATCCTGCCCGAGCGCCGCTGGAGCGACGAGATCCACCCGTGGGTCATCGGCGGCGGTGCCGTCGTCGGCGTCCTGCCGCTGGACGCCCGCTCGCTGCAGCCGCACGTCGTCGGCGCCGGTGTCCGCCACCTCGTCGAGGCCGGTTACCTGGTGATCTTCGTCGGCGGGTCCGTCGTGAACTCCCCGGTGGCGTTCGCCGTCGCCGGCGAGGTCGACGCGGTGCTCGTCCAGATCGAGGCCGAACCGCGCGCCGAGGTCATCAGCAGGACCCTCGCGCAGCTCTCGATCGCGGCCCCGGCCGTCGTCGCCCAGGTCGTCGTCGGGGACACCGGCAACGGGACGCCGGCCTCCGGCGAGCGCAGCGAACCGCTGCGTCAGCGCCCTGTCGCCCCGCCGCAGCCCCAGACCCCCGAGGTCTCCCGCCGCGGCTGAGCCGTGACCCCCGAAGGGCCCGGCCCCACCTGATCCAGGTGGGGCCGGGCCTTCGTCGTGCGCCCGGTGGGGTCGGGATCGTTGGCGCCAACCGTGTCACTGGGCGGGATGGTTGGCGCCAACGGTGTCGCTCGGCGGGATGGTTGGCGCCAACGATCCCGACCCACGCGGCTCAGGAGGGGGCGCCGGCAGCGGCGATCTCCTCCCACGGGCCGGGTGCGATCCAGCCGAGCTCCATGTGGGTGGCCAGGGCGGGCTCGGCGCCCAGCAGCACCCGCCGCCGCGAGGGGCGGCGCAGCGAGCGCAGGTCCACCGCCGCGCGCATCCCGAACAGGTACCCGCGTCGCAGCGCCGACCTCCACGCCGCCGTCCCCTCGGCCGGGTCGTGGTGCTCCAGCAGCTCGCGCAGCGTGAAGCGCCGTCGGCCCTGCAGCGTCAGGCAGCTCGCGTAGTCGAAGTTCCCGCCCGAGAGCGCGCACAGCTGCAGCAGCCGCTCGTCCTCGCGGACGGCGCCGACGCGGGCCGCGAAGGTGCTCGTGGTGCTCACCAGCGGGGTCCAGCGCGCCGGCAGGCCCGTGTCCTCGACCTCCTCGCCGTAGGGCGCGAAGTAGTCGGCGTGGGCGTTCGCGGGGTCGGTCACGGCGTCGACCAGGGCCACCAGCGCCTCCGGCCGCCACAGGTAGTCGTCCTCGGCGAGCAGCAGGACGTCCTGCGCCGCCCAGGAGCGGCGGCGCGGCAGCGCCAGCGCCGCCAGGTAGCTGCGCCGGTTGGAACCGCCCTCGAAGCCCACCGGGTCGCCCCAGAGCCGCATCAGCTCGAGGCGGTCGCCCGGGACGGGGCCGTCGTTGAGGAACACCACCTCGACGTCGGCGTCCGGACGCTGCGCACGGACCGCGGCCACCGCGGCGCAGAAGGACGCGAGCCCCACCCGCTTGCTGTACCAGGACGGGCGACCCTTGCTGTTCTCCCCGCCGTGCGAGCGGTAGACGACGTGAAGTCTCACCGTCCGATGGTACCGATCGGGGACGTCGCGACGGGGTGCCCGCTCACCCCGTGATCACCGGGCGGGCATGCTCATCGCTGCTCCAGGCCCCCGCGTTACAGGTTCGGCGAAAATTTCTGCTCAAGGATCCCGGCACTCGCACCGATGGGTCAGGTGTCACCCCGAACGGGCCAACACGGTGCCTCCGCTCCCCTCCTGCGGACGGCGCCATGACCACAGCGAGGTTGATCCACCCCATGAGCAAGGTTTCGAAGTTCCTGTTGTCCACGGCCGCCATCGCCACCGTCGCGAGCGGTCTCACCGCCGCCGGCGTCTCCGCCGCGCACGCGGCCGACAGCGGTGTGGTGCGCGTCAGCACCCTGAAGAGCGCCTTCACCGACTCCGCCGGCAAGGTCTGGAACGCGGACAGCGGTTTCGCCGGCGGCTGGCAGAACCCCAGCACCACCGGCCTCGACATCGCGGGCACCACGAACGACAAGCTGTTCCAGTCCGAGCACTACGGCATGACCGGGTGGAGCGCCCCCGTCGCCAACGGCACCTACAAGGTGACGCTGAAGACCGCCGAGACCTACTGGTCGCAGCGTGGCGCCCGCGTGTTCTCGGTCACCGCGGAGGGCCAGAACGTCATCTCGAACCTCGACATCTTCGCCGAGGTCGGCAAGAACGTCGCCCTGAACAAGTCCTTCACCGTCAAGGTCGACGACGGGACCCTGAACCTCGGGTTCTCCCAGACCCGCAACTACGCCGCCGTGAGCGCGATCCTCGTCGAGAACTCCGGTGCGGTGAGCGCGACGCCGCGCCCGTCGAACCCGATCCCGACGCTGCCGCCCGTGACGACGCCCCCCGTGACGACGCCCCCGGTGACGACGCCCCCGGTGACGACACCGCCCGTGACGACGCCCCCCACCACTCCTCCCGTCACCTCCGCTCCGACCCGGAACGTCTCCGGCCACGAGTGGATGTCCGGTTCCTCGGGCGTCGGTGCGGCCGACGGGCAGTTCGGGAACTGGCGCGGCAGCAACCTCGACATCGTCTCCAGCTGGGCCGGCAACGCCGACAACTCCGCGAACTTCTACACGCTGTGGAAGGGCGCCGAGTACGGCAACTGGAACGGTTCCATGGACATGGCCGTCGGCGGGATCGACTCCGGCGAGACCTGGTCGCAGGCCGCCAGTGGTCGCTACGACGCCCGCTGGGCGGCCTCGCTGACCAAGCTGAAGTCGCTCTGGGCCGGTCGCCAGGGAACCATGTACATCCGCTTCGCCCACGAGATGAACGGCTACTGGTTCTCCTGGAGCGTGAACAAGAACAACTACCAGGACTTCATGACCTCCTGGAAGCGCTACCGCGCTCTGCAGCAGCAGATCTTCCCCGAGGCGAAGCTCGTCTTCTCGGTGAACAAGGAGTCCAACGGCCCGGGCATGAACTGGACGAACTTCTTCCCCGGCAAGCAGTACGTCGACGTCCTCTCGGTCGACTACTACAACAACTGGCCCTACGCGGCCACCGTGGCCCAGTTCAACGCCCAGTCCTGGGACAAGGACGGCTACGGCGCCCCCAAGGGCATCAACGCCCACCTCGCCTTCGCGAAGAGCCAGGGTCTGCCGCTGTCGGTGTCGGAGTGGTCGGGGAACGCCGACGACGGTGACTCGCCCGGTTTCGTCCAGGGCATGTACGACTTCTTCAAGGCCAACGCCGGGACCGGCGCCGGTCAGCTCGCCTACGAGGTCCAGTTCAACTGCGACATCGACAACAAACGTTGGCTGTTCACCGGTGGGTCCCGCATGCCGAACTCGGCGGCGAAGTACAAGGAACTCTTCTGAGTCCTGTCGCACCGGACCGTCGTCCGACGTGAGAGCGCCCCCGTCGACCAGGGAGACCTGGTCGGCGGGGGCGCTCCGGCGTTCCCGGCGGACGCAGCGGTTACTTCAGCCGTTCCATCACGACGCGACCGGCGACGCTGGCGCGACCGGTGGTCACTCCCTTGACGTAGGCCCAGTGCTGGTCCGCGCGGTCGGTGCGGCGCAGCGCCCGGCACTGCACGGTCCGCACCGCGTAACCGAGGGCGAGGACGGAACTGATCCCGTTCACGGTCGCGGCGCCGTGGTGGCGGCCGAGGTAGCGACGCATGGCGGCGCCGCGCAGGCGCAGCATCTCCAGGGACGGGGCCCCGGACCCCCCGGCGGCGTGCGGGACGATGACGTCGGTGCGCAGCTTCTCGCGCAGGCCGGCGGCGCGGGCGCTGCGGCCGAACATCATGTCCTCGTTGTAGACGTAGAAGTCCTCGTCGAAGCACCCGAGCGCGAGGAACGTGCTGCGTCGGACGGCCATGCACGCACCCGTCGTCCAGTCGACCTCGAGGAGTTCGCCGGGGGCGGGTTTCGCGTAGAGCCCGGCCCGGGGGAACACCTTGTGCAGGCCCGCGGCGTGGACCAGGGCGCGGGCCGCGGTGGGTTCCCAGCCGCCGACGCCGAGTTCCACCTTCCCGTTGACGCCGGCCATCGTCGCGGCCGAGGCGGCCAGGGTCGCGTCACCGGCGACGTCGGCGACCAGGGTCTGCAGGTGCTCCAGGGTGGGGCGGGAGTCGGGGTTGCCGAACACCACGAACTCGTGGGTCGAGGTCCGCGCCCCCATGTTGGCGGCACGGGCGAAACCCTTCCCGCCGCCGGAGTCGACGTAGCGGGTGTTGCGACGCTGCGCCGGCAACTGCGACAACCCGTCCACGTCGGAGGCGTTGTCGACCACGACGACGGGGAGCTCCTCGGGCAGGTTCTCGAGGAGGGCGCGGATCTGGTGGGCGCTGCGGTAGCTGACGAGCACCAGTTCCACGTCGTGGGTGAGCACCCCTCCGCCGTCCTGGCGGCCCGCGCTCTCCGTCGTCCTGTCCATCGTCGCGCCCCTGGTGTGCGTCACGTGCGAGCTCACGTTCGTCCCCGTCCCCATCGAATCCCCACCGAGTCCCCCCATCGTCGATCCCCCGTGCCCCGCGTCGGTGTCCGGCACCCGGGACCGGATGCATCGTCGCCGAGCGGGGCGCCGCGATCCAGTGTGGACCCCCCCTTCGGGGACCCGTGAGGGTGACGCAGGGTGGCGAACGGGTGGTTCTGCGAATTCTCCGGTCGAAGTTCTTCTAGAAGAACTAACTCGCTGTAAAACACGTCTCACGCTTTGTCATAGCCTGCGACGGAACGCTCTCGGAAACGTCGTGAAACTACTGTGCGTGATGAGTAGAACACGTAAACCGTTGTTGCCTGGCCGGGACGCCCTTGCAAGAATGCGCCGATCACCCCGCGAACAGCGTGGGGACCACGGGGGTGGTGAGGGGGGTCCGACGACCGGCACGGTCGACGGGTCTCACCGGCCTCGACGGCTGTCTTTGGGGGGAACCACGCGTGAAGCTGCGTCGTACGAGTCCTGCGGTGGGAGCACTCACCGTCATGTCCTTCGCGGGGCACGTGATGTACCCGCTGTACCTGCTGGCCAGCGAGCGTCTCGCGCCGCGCAGTCCGTACCGCCCGAAGCCCGGTGAGGCCGACTGGACGTGGGACGACGTCGACGTCCTCATCCCGGCGTTCGGTGAGTCGAGCATCCTCGCCGAGACCGTCCCGCAGCTGCTGGGCGAGGGCGTACCCCTGGACCGCATCACCATCGTCGTGGACGAGGACGAGAAGACCCGCGCCGTGGCCGAGGAACTCGGCTGCCGGGTCGACTGGTCCGCGCAGCGCGCCGGCAAGGCCGCCGCGGTCAACCGCGGCATCGAGAACTCCAAGGCCGACATCGTCGTCCTGCTCGACGCGAACGCCTTCGTGCCGGGGGAGGGGCTGCGCGCGCTCATCGACCGCGTCGCCACCGACCTGCACCTCGCCTCCGGGGTCCGCAAGGAGTCCGGGGCCCAGGACGAAGGTCTGTACTGGCGCTACGAGAACTGGATCAAGCAGACCGAGGCCGGTCGCGGTGGGTCCCTCGCGCTCGTCGGTGAGGCCGTGGCGCTGCGCCGGGAGTCCTTCCGGCCCATCCCGAGGTCCGTCCTCAACGACGACCTCTTCCTCGCCTTCGACTTCGCCCGTCGTGGGCTGAACGTCGGCGTGGTGCCGGAGTGCGTGGCCGTCGAGGACTCCGCCCCGCGCAACGACCAGCTCGAGCGCCGCGTGCGCATCATGAGCGGGCAGCTGCGGCTGTTCTGGGGTTTCCGCCGCTCGTTCGTGTCGGGGGACGACAAGTTCCTGCACTTCGCGATGCACAAGGGGTGGCGTTCCACGCTGGGCCCCGCCGCGCAGCTCACGCTGACCGCGGCCTGCCTGGCCCGGCCCCGGAGCCGGTTCAGCCAGGCGTTCCTGCTCGCCGAGGCCGTCTCGGTCGCGGCCTACCTCAAGGGCGACAAGCTCCAGGGCAGGGCGGCGGCTCCGTTGCGGGTCCTCGGTCAGGCCGTCGGCATGCCGCCGGTCATCTTCGCCCTGTCCATCCCGCGGGCGCTCGGCCGTTCGCGCAGCGGAGCCTGGAAGAAGCGCAGCAGGTGAGTTCTCCCCGCACGGCCTGGGTGGTCGCCAAGCAGCTCCCCGCGAGCACGGACTCCGGTGGGCGCCAGCGCATCCGGGCCGTGATCGACGTGTACGCGCAGGTGTTCGACGAGGTCCACGTGGTGGGTTTCGACACCTGGCCCGGGTGGCGTGAGGTGCTGCCGGGGCACGTGACGGTGCACGAGGTCGCGGCCCCGCGGCCCACGCCCGCCGCGGTCCTGAAGGGCTCGCTGTTCGCGGGGAAGTGGTTCTCGCGCCGGATCCACGACCTGCTCGCGATCGGTGTCCGCTCCGGCGACGTCGTGCACGTCGACTTCCCGCAGATGGCGGTCAACGTGCCGGCCGACGTGCGCATCGACGTCCTCGACCTGCACAACGTCGAGTCCGACCTCATCGCCCGCAGGTTGCGCACCGAGAAGCCGCTCGCGGCCAGGGTGCTCGCCCCCGAGGTGGCGCGCTTCGCCCGGTTCGAGTTCGCGACGGCGCGCCGCGCCGAGCACGTCACGGCCTGCAGCCGACGGGACCAGGAGGTCCTCGCCGCCCGCGGGATCGACAGCACCTTCGTGCCCAACGGCGTCACGAGCGCGCGGCACGTGCCGACGCTCCCGCCGGGTGCGTGCACGGCGTTGTTCGTCGGTGCCCTCGACTACGGCCCCAACAAGGCCGCGCTGCGCTGGTTCCTCGACGAGGTCTGGCCGAAGGTCCTGGCCGGGGTCCCGCAGGCGCGGTTCCTCGCGGTGGGTCGCGGGCTGAGCGCCGCGCACCCGCGTCCGGCCGGTGAGCCGGACGGGGTGGAGTTCCACTCCGACGTCGCCTCCGTCGACCCGTTCTACGAGCGGGCCGACGTGTGCGTCGTGCCGTTGCTCTCGGGGGGCGGGACGAAGATCAAACTCGTGGAGGCGCTGTCCCGCGGCCGGGCCGTCGTCACCACCAGCCTGGGGCTGGAGGGGCTGGAGGAGCACCGTGCGGTGCTCCGCGTGGCCGACGGTGCGGACGCGTTCGCCGCGGCCCTGGTCGAGTTGTTCACCGACCCGGAGCAGGCGGCCGAGCTCGGCGCGGCCGCCGCCGACGTGGCGCAGTCGTTCTCGTGGGAGACCGCGATGACTCCGCTGCGTGACGTGTTGTCTGCTCTTCGTGGTGTTTGAGGCGCAAGAGAGGGGCGTTAGCCCACTCCGGCGAAGTTCACGCTCCGTGTTCGTGGTGCTGTAGTAGCCTCGCGACAGCACCTCGACGGGGAAACCGGTGGCACGGATTCGTGGGGGGTTCGGACCGCCACCGGTGAACGTTCCCCTCGCACCACGGGTGACTTCCCCCACGTGTGACGCCGCCTCCCCGACGAGGTGGGGCAGGCGTCGACGAGACGCAACCGATCCGGTTCCGAGTGAGGGAAAGACATGACCGAAACCGCCAGCACGTCGCAGACGCCCGTGTCCGAGATCCCCGTCGTCATCCTCTGCGGTGGCATGGGCACCCGACTGCGCGAGGCCAGCGAGAAGCTGCCGAAGCCGCTGGTGGACATCGGCGGTCGCCCGATCCTCTGGCACATCATGAAGCTGTACAGCTCCTACGGCTTCCGCAAGTTCGTCCTGTGCCTGGGCTACAAGAGCGACATGATCAAACGTTACTTCCTCGACTACCGGCTCAACGCCGGCGATTTCACGCTGAACCTGTCCACCCAGGACGACCCGACCTTCCACACCAACGGTGTGCAGGAGGACTGGGAGATCACCTTCGTCGAGACCGGTCTGACCACCGCGACGGCCGCCCGCATCAAGCGCGTCGAGCAGCACCTGACGGCCGACAAGTTCGTCCTCACCTACGGCGACGGGCTCGGCGACGTCGACATCGCCAAGACCCTGCGCGACCACGAGGCCGGAGGCCGCCTGGCCACCGTCACCGCGGTGCACCCGAGCTCCCGCTACGGCGAGATGCACGTCACCGGCGACACCGTCAGCGAGTTCAACGAGAAGCCGACGCTGGCCGACGGCTGGGTCAACGGCGGGTTCTTCGTCTTCGACCGCGCGTTCGCGGACAAGTACCTCGAGGACGACCCGGACATGATGCTCGAGCAGAAGCCGCTGCAGACCGTCGCCCGCGACGGCCAGCTGACGGTCTCCCAGCACGAGGGCTACTGGCTGGGCATGGACACCTTCCGGGAGTGGACCGAGTTCAACAAGCTCTGGGACTCCGGCAAGGCGCCGTGGAAGACCTGGGAAGACTGAGAAACCCCCTTCTAGGAACCGGAGAACTGCTGTGAAGATCGTCGTCACCGGGACCGAGGGTTACCTCGGCGCCCTGCTCGCCCCCACCCTGCTCGAGTCCGGCCACTCGGTGCTCGGCATCGACACCGGCTACTACAAGCAGGGCTGGCTCTACAACGGCGTCACCGCCTCGGTCGAGACCCTGGCCAAGGACATCCGCCACGTCACCGTCGAGGACCTCGCGGGCGCCGACGCCGTCGTGCACATGGCGGAGCTGTCCAACGACCCCCTCGGTGAGCTGATCCCCGACGTCACCTACGTGGTGAACCACAAGGGCTCGGTCCGCCTCGCCGAGATCGCCAAGCAGGCGGGGGTGCAGCGCTTCGTCTACATGTCGAGCTGCTCCGTCTACGGCGTGGCCGAGGACACCGTCGACGAGACCTCCGCGGTGAACCCGCAGACGGCCTACGCCGAGTGCAAGGCCCTCGTCGAACGCGACGTCGCGCCGCTGGCCGACGACGACTTCTCGCCGGTGTTCATGCGCAACGCGACCGCCTACGGCGCCTCGCCCCGTCAGCGCTTCGACATCGTGCTGAACAACCTCGCCGGCCTCGCCTACACCACCGGCAAGATCGCCATGACCTCCGACGGTTCGCCCTGGCGCCCGCTGGTCCACGGCCTCGACATCGCCAAGTCGATCCGCGCGGTGCTCGACGCCCCGCGCGAGGCGATCCACAACCAGATCTTCAACGTGGGCGACTCCGAGCAGGTCTACCGCGTCCGCGAGATCGCCGAGGCCGTCGGCCGCGCGCTGCCCGAGGCCGAGATCACCTTCGGCGCCAGCAACAACGGCGACAACCGCAGCTACAAGGTGAACTTCGACAAGATCCACTCGACCCTCGAGGGCTTCTCCTGCGACTGGAACGCCGACAAGGGCGCCCAGCAGCTCATCGACGTCTTCCGGGCGATCGACCTCGACGAGGCGACCTTCACCGGCAAGGGGCACACCCGCCTCAAGCAGCTCGAGCACCTCATCCGCACCGAGCAGCTGGACAAGGAACTCTTCTGGCGCACGCAGCCGGTCTCGGGGATCACCAAGTGAAGATCCAGACCACGCACATCGAGGGCGTCGCGATCATCGACCTCGAGGAGCGCGCGGACGACCGCGGGTTCTTCGCCCGGTCCTTCTGCCGCGACGAGTTCCTCGAAGCCGGCCTGAACCCGGCCGTCGAGCAGTGCAACCTGTCCTTCAACCACAAGGCCGGGACGCTGCGCGGGATGCACACCCAGGTCGACCCGGCCCCGGAGGCGAAGCTGGTGCGCTGCACCGCCGGCGCCATCCAGGACATCATCGTCGACCTGCGCCCGGACTCCCCGACGCGGTTCCAGCACGTCGCGGTGGAGCTCTCCGCCGCGAACCGTCGTGCGCTCTACGTCCCGGAGTACTTCGCCCACGGCTACCTCACGCTGACCGACGGCGCCGAGGTCACCTACCAGGTGAGCCAGAGCTACACCCCGGGCACCGAACGCGGCCTGCGCTTCGACGACCCCGAGCTCGCCCTGCCCTGGGTGCGCGACGTGGCCGTCATCAGCGACAAGGACGCGTCCTGGACGCTGCTCGCGGACGGGGCGGTGCTCTCTTGATCATCGTCGACAAGGCGCTCCAGCAGCGCCAGGCCGAGGGGCGTCCCATCCGGGTCGCGCTCGTCGGTGCCGGGTTCATGGGCCGGGGCTTCGTCAACCAGGTCGTGAACTCCGTGCCCGGCATGGAACTCGTCGCGATCGCCAACCGGACCGTGTCGAAGGCCCGTGACGCCTACGAGCAGGCCGGGGTCACCGGCGTGGTCGAGGCCGACGACGCCGCCGCCGTGGACCGGGCCATCTCCGCCGGGAAGCCCGTCGTGTCGGGTTCCTACGAGGCCGTCGTCGACGCGGGCCAGGTCGAGGCCGTCGTCGAGGCGACCGGGAACACCGAGTACGGCGCGCACGTCGTCGTCCGCGCGATCGAGGCGGGCAAGCACATCGTCCTGCTCAACGCCGAGGTCGACGGGACCGCCGGCCTCGCGCTGCGCACCCGCGCCGAGAAGGCCGGGGTCATCTACACCGGCTGCGACGGCGACCAGCCCGGCGTCCAGATGAACCTCATCCGCTTCGTGCGCTCCATCGGCGTCACGCCGCTGGTGTCGGGGAACATCAAGGGCCTGCAGGACGAGTACCGCAACCCCACCACCCAGGAGGGGTTCGCCAAGCAGTGGGGTCAGGACCCCTACATGGTGACGAGCTTCGCCGACGGCACGAAGGTGTCGTTCGAGCAGGCGCTGGTCGCCAACGCGGCGGGGTTCTCGATCGAGAAGCGCGGCATGCGCGGCGCCGACCACCGCGGTCACGTCGACGAGCTGACGACCATGTACGACGTGGACCAGCTGAAGGAACTCGGCGGCGTCGTCGACTACGTCGTGGGTTCCAAGCCGGGCCCCGGCGTCTACGTCCTCGGCACCCACGACGACCCGAAGCAGCAGCACTACCTGAACCTGTACAAGCTCGGCACCGGGCCGCTGTACTCGTTCTACACGCCGTACCACCTGTGCCACTTCGAGGTCCCCCTCACGGTGGCCCGTGCGGTGCTGTTCGCCGACGCCACGATCGTCCCCGGTGACGAGGTGAAGGTCGAGGTCGTCACCACGGCCAAGACCGACCTCGCCGCGGGCCGGGAGATCGACCGCCTCGGCGGGTACGACACCTACGGCGTGGCCGAGACCTACGCGGCCACCCGGGCGCAGAACCTGCTGCCGATGGGTGTCGCCGAGGGCTGCGTCCTCAAGAACGACGTGAAGAAGGACCAGGTCCTGACCTACGACGACGTGATCCTGCCGGAAGGCCGTCTCATCGACGCCCTCCGAGCGGAACAGGCCGCCCTGCTCGGGAACTGACCCTCTGCTCGGCCCCCGGGTCGGGACCGTTGACGCTTCGGGCCACTAGGTTCGTCCCGTTGCGTCAACGGTCCCGACCCGGGGGCCGCGTTCGTGCAGGGTTAGGGTTCCGGACGTGAACTCCGCAGGCAGGCTCGACGTCGCCGTGGTCGGCGCAGGCCGGGTCGGGCCCGTCCTGGGGGCCGCGTTGCGGGCCGCGGGACACCGGATCACCGGCATCTCCGCGCGGACCCGGGCGAACGCCGAACGCGTCGAGGCCCTGCTGCCCGACGTCCCCTGGATCGAACCGGCCGACGCGTTCGCGGCCGACCTCGTCCTCTTCGCCGTGCCCGACGACGTCCTCGGACCGCTCGTCACCCGGCTCGCCCGCAACGTCCGGGCCGGCCAGCTCGTCGTGCACACCAGCGGTCTGCACGGCACCGGGGTCCTCGACCCCGCCGCCGCGAACGGGGCGCTCCCGCTCGCGCTGCACCCCGCCATGACCTTCACCGGGACCTCGCTGGACCTGCAACGCCTCCTCGGGGCGGCCGTGGCGGTCACCAGCTCCGCCGTCCTCGCGCCCGTCGCCGACGCCATCGTCCGCGAGTGGGGCGCGTCCCCCGTCGCGGTCGCCGACGCGGAACGCGCGCTCTACCACGCCGCCCTGGCCCACGGGTCGAACCACCTGGTCACCCTCGTCGCGCAGGCCCTCGACGCGGCCCGCGCCGCGGTGGGGGACAACGCCGAACGGGTCCTGCGCCCCCTGCTGCAGGCCGCCCTCGAGAACGTGCTCGCCCACGGCGACGAGGCCCTCACCGGACCGGTCGCCCGGGGCGACGCGGGGACCGTCGCGACCCACCTGCGGGTCCTCACCGACCACGACCCGCGGACCGCGGCCACCTACGTCCAGCTGGCGGGGGTCGCGACCGACCGGGCGCAGGCGTCGGGCAGGCTGACCGCCGCGCTCGCCGACGCCGTGCGCACGCAACTGCACCGAACTGGAGAACCGTGAGCCTCACCGTCACCCGGACCCGCGCCGAACTCGCCGCGGCCCGCTCGGCCCTCCAAGGGCCCGTCGCCGTCGTCATGACGATGGGCGCGCTGCACGCCGGGCACGCGGAGCTCATCGCCGAAGCTCGCCGCCGCGCCCCGTCCGTCCTCGTCACGATCTTCCTGAACCCCCTGCAGTTCGGGGCGGGGGAGGACCTGGCCCGCTACCCGCGCACCCTCGACGACGACCTGCGCCTGGCCGAGGCGGCCGGTGCGGACGTCGTGTTCGCCCCCGGCCCCGACGTCGTCTACCCCGACGGCGATCCCGGCGTCCGGGTCGCCGCGGGACCGCTCGGCACGGTCCTCGAGGGAGCGAGTCGTCCCGGCCACTTCGACGGCGTCCTGACCGTCGTCGCGAAGATGTTCCACCTCACCCGCGCCGACCTCGCGTTCTTCGGTCAGAAGGACGCCCAGCAGTTGCTGCTGGTGCGCCGGATGGTGCGCGACCTCGACCTCGGGGTGGACGTCGTCGCCGTCCCCACCGTGCGCGAGGGGGACGGTCTGGCCATGTCGAGCCGCAACCGCTACCTGACCCCCTTCGACCGCGAGGTCGCCCTGGTGCTGCAGAAGGCGCTCACGGCCGGGGCGGCCGCCGCGAGCGAGGGGCCCAGCGCCGTCCGCCGGGCCGCGCGCGACGTCCTCGTCGCCGAACCCGCCGCCCGCGTCGACTACCTCGCCCTCGTCGACCCGCTCGACCTCGCCGACGTGCGCGAGCACTACCGCGGCGACGCGCTGCTCGCCGTCGCGGCCCGGGTGGGTTCGACGCGCCTGATCGACAACGTCCCCCTCGTCGTGGGCCGACCCGACAACTGATCCCGACTAACCTGGAGGCGTGAGCGACACGCAGGCCCCGGACCAGACCGACGCGGCGCAGGGTCCCGACGAGGACTTCGACGACGCCCCCGAACAGGTGCGGGTCCGGCGGGAGAAGCGCGACCGCATCCTCGCCGCGGGAGGTGAGGCGTACCCCGTCTCGGTGCCCCGCACCGGTTCCCTCGCCCAGCTGCGCGAGCAGTACGCCCACCTCGAGGCGGGCGAGGAGACGACCGACCAGGTCGGGATCACCGGACGCGTGGTGTTCCTGCGCGGCACCGGGAAACTGGTGTTCGCGACCCTGCAGGAGGGGGACGGCACCCGGCTGCAGGCCATGGTGTCGCGCGACGGCGTCGGCGAGGACGCGCTCGCGGCGTGGAAGTCCGACGTCGACCTCGGCGACATCGTCTTCGTGCACGGCAACGTCATCTCCTCCAAGCGGGGGGAACTCTCGGTGCTCGCCGACTCCTGGCTGATGGCCTCGAAGTCGTTGCGTCCCTTGCCCGTCCTGCACAAGGAACTGTCCGAGGAGACCCGCGTCCGGCAGCGCTACGTCGACCTCATCGTCCGCGAGGCGGCCCGCACGAACGTCCGGGCCCGCTCGAACGTCGTCCGTGCGGTGCGCCGGACGCTGGAGGACCGCGGGTTCCTCGAGGTCGAGACGCCGATGCTGCAGACCCTGCACGGCGGGGCCAGTGCGCGCCCGTTCGTGACGCACTCGAACGCGTTCGACACCGACCTCTACCTGCGCATCGCGCCGGAGCTGTTCCTCAAGCGCTGCGTCGTCGGCGGCATCGAACGCGTCTTCGAGATCAACCGGAACTTCCGCAACGAGGGCGCCGACTCCACCCACTCGCCCGAGTTCGCGATGCTCGAGACCTACCAGGCCTGGGGCGACTACGACTCGATCGGCCGGCTCACCCAGGACCTGATCCAGAACGCCGCCACCGAGGCGTTCGGGACCCAGCAGGTCACCCTCGCCGACGGCTCGGCCTACGACCTCGGCGGGGAGTGGGCCGCCATCTCCATGTACCCCTCGCTCTCGGAGTCCCTGGGGGAGGAGATCACCCCGGAAACCTCCCGGGAACACCTCCTCGCCGTGGCGGAACGCCTGGGAATCAGCGTCGACGCGGTGCGCTGGACCCACGGAAAGCTCGTCGAGGAACTCTGGGAACACCGGATCGCTGATTCCCTGCATTCCCCGACGTTCGTCCGCGACTTCCCCGTCGAAACGTCGCCGTTGGTGCGTGCGCACCGGGAACTCCCGGGTGTCGTGGAGAAGTGGGACCTCTACGTCCGCGGATTCGAGCTCGCCACCGGGTATTCCGAGCTCGTCGACCCCGTCGTGCAGCGGGAACGGTTCGTGGAACAGGCCCGCCTCGCCGACCTCGGCGACGACGAGGCCATGCGCATCGACGAGGACTTCCTGCAGGCCCAGGAGCACGGGATGCCGCCGACGGGCGGCATGGGCATGGGCATCGACCGCCTCCTGATGGCCTTCACCGGCCTCGGGATCCGCGAAACCATCACGTTCCCGCTGGTCAAGCCCCGCTGAACGCAGGACGCCGGAGCGGCCCGGCGGACGTAAGCTTGCGGTCGTGGACTACCTCGCCGCCCTGCTGCCGTCCGTCGGGCTCTGCGCCCTGTTCGCGCTGCTGATGCGGTCGATCCTGCACGCCGACCGGCGTGAACGGGCGGCCGAGGCGAAGGTCCGGGCCGAGGGCCGCGCGAAGGCGGAAAGCGCGAACGGCACCGACCGGCCTTCCTGAACGTCTTTTCCCTTTCTCGCGGGTTGATTTGACCCGGTGCGTCGGAATGCGTCAGAGTGACGCAGGTCCGGCGCACTTTCGCGTTCGGGCGCTGATTCTTCGTGAAAGGTTGCCCACTCATGGCGCAGAAGGTGCAGGTCCTCCTCGTCGACGACATCGACGACGGTGACGCCTCGGAGACGTTGACCTTCTCCCTCGACGGGGTCAACTACGAGATCGACCTCTCCGACGAGCACGCCTCGGCGCTGCGCGAGGCCTTCGCCCCCTGGGTCGGGCACGCCCGCCGCGTGAGCGGTCGCGCCGCCGGCGGTCGCCGTTCGAGCACGCCGCGTCCCGCCGCCGCCGCGAAGCCCGCCGGCAGCGGTCCCGACCGCGACACCGGCGAGGTCCGCACCTGGGCCCGCGAGAACGGCTACACGGTCTCCGACCGCGGCCGCATCTCCGCCGAGATCCTCCAGGCCTACGACGACGCCCACTAGGAGGGAGCGCCGCTGACGCGCGGCGCCCCACCCGTTCGAACGGAAGGCCCCCGCCCTCGTGCCGCGCACGGGATCGGGGGCCTCCCGTCGTCCGGCGCGCCGCCGGGCCACCCTGCGGTCGGGGCCAGGGTCTGCGCTCGCACCTTCGGCAGGACGGGTCCCGCACCCATCGGTGGATGCCGAGGCCGGTCACGGCCCGTGAGGATGAGGGACGTCAGCACGTCCACCCCCAGAAGGGTCATCCCATGATCGAGGCGGTCGGCCTGCGCAAGGTCTACGGCAAGAAGGTCGCGGTGCACGACCTCAGCTTCACCGTGCGCCCAGGCATCGTCACCGGTTTCCTCGGGCCGAACGGCTCCGGCAAGTCCACGACGATGCGCATGATCGTCGGCCTGGACCGCCCGACCGCCGGTCAGGTGCTCGTCGACGGCAAGCCCTTCAGCGCGCACAGCGCGCCGCTGTCCTCGGTCGGGGCCCTGCTGGACGCCAAGGCCGTGCACACCGGCCGCTCCGCCTACCGGCACCTGCAGGCCATGGCCGCGACCGCGGGCATCGGTGCCTCCCGCGTCGACGAGGTCATCGACCTCGTCGGCCTGCGCGAGGTCGCCCGCAAGCGCGCCGGCGGGTTCTCCCTCGGGATGGGGCAGCGCCTCGGGATCGCCTCCGCGCTGCTGGGTGATCCGAGCACCGTCATGTTCGACGAGCCGGTCAACGGCCTCGACCCCGACGGCATCCTCTGGATCCGCAACCTCATGAAGGAGCTCGCCCGTCAGGGCCGGGCCGTCTTCGTGTCCTCGCACCTCATGAGCGAGATGGCGCTGACCGCCGAGCACCTCGTCGTCATCGGCAAGGGCCGGCTCATCGCGAACGAGACGGTGCGCGACTTCATCGCCCGGGTCCAGCCGCGCGGTGTGACCGTCCGGTCCCCGCAGGCCGAGCAGTTGCGCGACCTGGTCACCTCCGGCGGGGGGACGCTCACGGTCCTGGAGGACGGCAGCTGGGACGTGCGGGGGATGTCCGCGCAGGCCGTCGGCGACGCCGCGGCCGTCCGCGGGGTCGCCCTGCACGAACTCACCACCGTCAAGGCCTCCCTCGAGGAGGCGTTCATGGAACTCACCGCGGGCGCCGTGGAGTACCAGGCGCACGGACCCGCCGTTCCCGGGGACACCGCCGACGTTCCCGAACCCGCCCAGAGCCGACAGGAGGTGTCGCGGTGAGCGCGACCGTCGAGGTCCAGCAGTTCCGCCCCGTCGAGCACCGGGTGACCTTCCCCGGGCTGGTCCGTTCGGAGTGGATCAAGTTCTGGAGCGTCCGTTCCGTCGTCATGACGATGGCGGCGTCGTTCCTCGCCACGATCGGCATCGGCGTCGCGTTCTCGTTCGCGGCCCGC
Organism: Kineococcus sp. GCM10028916; assembly: GCF_042674865.1. Lineage (NCBI taxonomy): Bacteria > Bacillati > Actinomycetota > Actinomycetes > Kineosporiales > Kineosporiaceae > Kineococcus > Kineococcus sp. GCM10028916. The sequence continues at coordinate 765,539 of NZ_JBHTFM010000003.1, forward strand.
TCGATCATGAGCTCGGCCGACCCGACGCAGGGCCCTCCGGGCCTCGACGCTCTGGCCGCCAGCACGACGGGTGCGCAGATCGCCACCCTCGTCGTCGCGTCGGTCGGGGTCATCGTGATCGCGGGGGAGTTCTCCACCGGGATGATCCGCACGTCCTTCGTCACGGCTCCCGGCCGCCTCGGGGTCTTCTTCGCCAAGGCCCTGGTGCTCGCGGTCACCGTCGCGGTGGTCCTGGGCGTCGCGGTGTTCGTGGCGTTCCTCCTGGGTCAGGCGATCCTGAACACCCGGGACTTCGGGATCTCCATCGGCGACGCAGGGGTGCTGCGGGCGCTGCTCGGAACCGTCGCCCTCCTGGTCGGTGTCGCCCTGGCCGGCCTCGGGCTGGGCGCGCTGATGCGGAACTCCGCCGGCGCGATCTGCACGGTGGTGGCTGCGATCTTCGTCGTCCCGCCGTTGCTCCAGCTCGTCCCGGACAGCTGGGGTGGCGACACCGTCAACGAGTACTTCTTCACCAACACGACGAACAACCTCGTCTCCGTCTCCGACGCCCCGGGTTTCCTCCCGCCGGGCGCCGGTCTCGCGGTGTTCGCCGTCTGGGTCGCCGTCCTGCTCGGGGTCGGCGCGCTCTCGGTGAAGACCCGCGACGTCTGATCAGTTCCCGGAGGAGGCCCGGACGACGAGTTCGGGCAGGTAGAGGACCTGCCGGTCGTGGTGCACGACCGGCAGGTCCCCGTCGTCCTCCCCGCGGTTCTCCGCGCCGTTCTCCGCGTCCGGGGTCCCGTTCAACAGCATCCGGATCGCCGAGCGGCCCAGGACCTCCTTCGGTGTGCGGACGGAGCTCAGGGGAACCGTTGCGGCGGCAGCGAAGTCGATGTCGTCGTAGCCCACGATCGCGAGGTCGTCGGGCACCTTGAGACCCCGCTGCACGACCTCCTGCAGGACGCCGATGGCGATGAGGTCGTTCAGGCAGAACACCGCGGTGGGGCGGTCCGGGGGTGACCAGCCGGCCAACCGGATCCCCTGCCGTCGACCGTTGTCGATGTCCAGGCGGTCCACGACGATCTCGACGAGGGTCTCCAGGGGCAGGCCGGCCGCGGCCACCGCCCGTCGGGCGCCCTCGAAGCGCTGGTCGACCTGGGTGAAACCGCGCGGTCCGCCGACGACCGCGATCCTGCGGTGACCGGACTCGAGCAGGTGCGCGGTCGCGAGCCGGCCGCCCTCGACGTCGTCGACCGACACCGAGCGGGTCGCCCCGTCGGGATCGTCGCGGTCGACGAGGACGAGCGGGACGTCGAGCGTGCGGAGTTCGGCGAGGCGCTGCTCGGAGGTGTCGACGGGGGAGAGCGCGATCCCGGCCACCCGCTGCTGGCGGAGCATCTCGAGGTGGCGACGTTCGCGCTCGACGTCCTGGGCGCTGCTGCAGAGCAGCAGGGTGTGCCCGCCCGCCTCGGCCGTCTCCTCGGCTCCGCGGGCGAGTTCGGAGAAGAAGGGGTTGGCGAGGTCGAGGACGACCAGCGCGATGAACCGGCTGCGGCCGACGCGGAGCTGGCGGGCGGACTCGTTGCGGACGTAGCCGAGGGTGCGGATCGCCTCGAGGACCTTGATCCGGTTCGGCTCCGACACGGACGAGGGCCGGTTGAGCACGTTGCTGACGGTGCCGATGGACACCCCGGCCCGGGCGGCGACGTCCTTGATGCTCACGCCCGACATGGCACGAACCCTAGCTCAAAGCTTCTAGAAAGATCACTCTCTGTGTAAGCCTCGTACACGGAAACGGAGGGCTGGGGCGGCGTACTCCTCGAGGGCGTGTGCCATCCACCCCGCACAGCGCGCCACCTCGAAGAGGAGCTCGCCCACCTCGCCCGGCAACCCGTGGGCGTGGGTGAAGGCCGCGAGACCCAGGTCCACGTTGGGGAAGGCGCCCGCACCGTGGACGCGGACCACCCGCTCGAGCACCGCGGGCAGGACCTCCGCGACGGGGGCGGTCGGCCACGCCGTCAGCACCGTCGCCAGCAACTCCTCGGCCCTCGGGTCCGACGTCGCGTGCACCACGTGCCCGAACCCGGGAGGGCGCACCCCGGGCTCCACGACGAGGGACCCGCCCAGGGCGTCGGCGAGGAAGCGGTGGGCCCCCGAGACGGCCCCCGCGTGCAGCGGCCCGTCCGCCGCACCGAGCGCCGCCGACAGCACCGACGTCAGCGGTGCCCGGGCGCTCGCCGCCACCCGGGCCGCGACCGTCGAGACCGCGAGGCCGTGGTCGGCCAGCAGGACCAGCGGCGCGTCCAGGCGCACCCCGGGGGCGCCCGCCGCCGCCGCGAGCCCCTCGCCCACGGACGGCCCCGGAGCCAGGGCCCCCAGGACGGAGCCGAGGACGACCTCCGGGGAGCTCAGCGCACCACCGAGCGCACCACCGAGCGCACCCCCGAGCGCGCCCACGACGCTCACCGCCACGCGGAGCCGGTCCGGCAGCCGGCACCCCGCCGGCAGGGCGTCGAGCACCACACGCGCCTGCCGGCTGAGCTCCGCGTCCCCCGCGAAGGGACCCGGCGTCGCGGTGCCGGACCACAGCAGCCGCGCGACGGCCTCGAAGGAGTGCCCGCGGGAGAGCTCGACCGCGTCGTGGCCGCGGTAGCGCAACCGGTCGCCGTCGATCGAGGTCAGCGCGCTGCGGACCGTCTCCACGGCCCCCACGGGGCGGCGGCCGCTGCGCCCGCGCCCGGCCAGCGCGTCGACCTCGGCCGCGTCGAACCGGCTGCCCCGGCCGTCGGTGGCGGGGTGGGAGAGCAGCTGCCCGCGGCTCACGTAGGCGTAGAGCGTGGCGACCTTCACCCCGAGGCGGTGCGCCGCCTCGGCGGTCGTCAGCAGTTCACCCACGGTTGATCGGATCAACGTTGACGCCGCCACGTCAAGGCGCGGACGGTGACGGGCATGACGCTGACGAGCGAGGTCCCCGCGGGGTTGCGCGGTGTGGTGGTCACGACGACCGCGCTCGGTGACGTGCGCGGTGACGAGGGGTTCTTCCACTACCGGCAGTACTCGGCCATCGACCTGGCCCGCCACCGCAGCGTCGAGGACGTGTGGTTCCTGCTGCACCGCGGCGCGCTGCCCACGCCGCTGGAGGCGCAGGGCTTCCTGGCCGAGGTCGCCGCCCAGCGGCACCTGCCCGCGGTGCTGGCGGACGCGCTGCCGGTCGTCGCGGCCGCCGGGGGTCCGCTGCTGAGCGGGCTGCGCACGGCGCTGTCCCTGCTCGGCGCCGCCGAGGGGTTCCGGCCCGTCTACGACCTGGACCCCGCCGCCCGGGCCGCCGACGCGCTGCGGGTCTGCGCGCTGACCCCGACCGTCCTGGCCGCCCTGCACCGCCTCCGTTCCGGGGCGGAGCCCGTGGCCCCCCGCGAGGACTTCGACGCGGCGGCGAACTGGCTGTGGATGCTGACCGGTCGCGAGCCCGCGCCCGAGCACGTCCGGGCGATCCGTCGCTACCTGGTGAGCACCGTCGACCACGGCTTCAACGCCTCGACCTTCACCGCCCGCGTGGTCGCCTCCACCGGGGCGGACGTCGCCGCCGCCGTCGTGGCCGCGCTCGGAGCGTTCTCCGGGCCGTTGCACGGGGGTGCCCCGGACCGGGCCCTCGCGGCGCTGGAGGAGATCGGTACGCCGGGGCGCGCCGAGCAGTGGGTGCGCGACCAGCTCGCCGCCGGCGGCCGGGTCATGGGGTTCGGCCACGCCGTCTACCGGACCCGCGACCCCCGCGCCGTCCTGCTCCGCGAGACCGCCCTCGAGCTCGGCGGGGACCTCGCCGAGCTCGCCGCGGCGGTGGAGGACCGGGTCGTGGCGGTGCTCGCCGAGCTCAAGCCCGGCCGGTCGCTGCACGCCAACGTCGAGTACTACGCCGGGGTCGTGATGGCCCAGGCGGGGCTCGACCCCTCGCTCTTCACCCCGACCTTCGCGACCAGCCGGGTGATCGGCTGGTGCGCCAACGTCCTCGAGCAGGCGCAGGACCCCCGCATCATCCGGCCCGCCGCGCGCTACGACGGGCCGCCGGCGCCCTCACCGTTGCCCGGACAGGACGCCTAGCGGGAACCGCCGCTCCACCCGCCAGCCGCCGGGGCGGTGCTCGCCGGCGAGCAGGGTGAGCTCGCGCACCCGGGTCCGCACCGGCAGTCGGGCCCCGACGTCGGTGCGGGCAGCCTCGAGGTCCGCCGCCGAGGGGTGGTCGGCGACGGTGAGGTGCGGGACGACGTCGTCGAAGCCGCCGTGCGCGCCGCCGTAGGGCAGGGCCTGCGGGAAGCGGTCGCCGACGGCCCGGGTCAGGGTGCGGAACGGCTCGGCCGGCTCGGGGGCGAGCCACAGGACGTCCGTGCCGAAGGTCGCGGTGCGAGCCAGCTCGACGTCGACCGCGGGGGTGCCCGCCGCGATCGCGGTCAGGACCGCGAACGCGGCGTCGTCCAGCGCCTCGAGCGGCACGAACGGGTACAGCACGGTGACGTGCGCGGGCACGCCCCAGGCGGCGGCCGGGTCGAGGCGGTCCCGCCACCGCCCGACGACGGGCTCGGCCTCGGGGACCAGGACGAGCAGGGCGGTGTCCACGCCGCCACCCTGAAGCAGCGCCTCCCGGCCGCGCAACGGCGTTCCTGAGGGGTTCGCGGGCATTGCGCCAACGGCGAACGAGGTGGCGGAACACCCTGTGCGGGGCGCAAGTTGGACAGGACAACCGGGTCACGAACGCCTCACGAACCTCCGCAGGACGCGGACGGGAGTGAACGTGTCGGAGCTCGGGTCTAGCATCGGAATGGTTCGTGGGGGACTTGCTCCCGCGGACTCGACCACCCGCGAGGAGCGCCGCATGTTCGAGAGGTTCACCGACCGCGCCCGACGGGTCGTCGTCCTGGCCCAAGAAGAGGCCCGGATGCTCAACCACAACTACATCGGGACCGAGCACATCCTGCTCGGCCTGATCCACGAGGGCGAAGGCGTCGCCGCCAAGGCCCTCGAGTCGCTGGGCATCTCCCTGGACGCGGTCCGCGAGCAGGTCCAGGAGATCATCGGCCAGGGCCAGCAGGCCCCGTCCGGTCACATCCCCTTCACCCCCCGCGCCAAGAAGGTCCTCGAGCTGTCGCTGCGCGAAGCGCTGCAGCTGGGCCACAACTACATCGGGACCGAGCACATCCTGCTCGGCCTCATCCGCGAGGGTGAGGGCGTCGCCGCCCAGGTGCTCGTCAAGCTCGGCGCCGACCTGAACCGCGTGCGGCAGCAGGTCATCCAGCTGCTCTCGGGCTACCAGGGCAAGGAGCCCGCGACCGCCGGCGGTCCCCAGGAGGGCACCCCGTCCGGGTCGCTCGTCCTCGACCAGTTCGGGCGCAACCTGACCCAGGCTGCCCGCGAGGGCAAGCTCGACCCGGTCATCGGTCGCGACCCGCAGATCGAGCGCGTCATGCAGGTCCTGTCCCGTCGCACGAAGAACAACCCGATCCTCATCGGTGAACCGGGGGTCGGCAAGACCGCCGTCGTCGAGGGGCTCGCGCAGTCCGTCGTGCGCGGCGAGGTGCCGGAGACGCTGAAGGACAAGCAGATCTACACGCTCGACCTCGGCGCCCTCGTCGCCGGCTCGCGCTACCGCGGTGACTTCGAGGAGCGCCTGCGCAAGGTCCTCAAGGAGATCCGCACCCGCGGCGACATCATCCTGTTCATCGACGAGATCCACACCCTCGTCGGGGCCGGTGCCGCCGAGGGCGCGATCGACGCCGCCTCGATCCTCAAGCCGATGCTCGCGCGCGGTGAGCTGCAGACCATCGGGGCGACGACCCTCGACGAGTTCCGCAAGCACATCGAGAAGGACCCGGCCCTGGAGCGTCGCTTCCAGCCGATCCAGGTCCCGGAGCCGACGCTGGCCCACGCCATCGAGATCCTCAAGGGTCTGCGCGACCGCTACGAGGCCCACCACCGCGTCTCGATCACGGACGCGGCCCTGGTCGCGGCCGCGACGCTGGCCGACCGCTACGTCAACGACCGCTACCTGCCCGACAAGGCGATCGACCTGATCGACGAGGCCGGCGCCCGGTTGCGCATCCGCCGCATGACCGCACCGCCGGACCTGCGCGAGTTCGACGAGCGCATCGCCGACGTCCGCCGTGAGAAGGAGAGCGCGATCGACGCGCAGGACTTCGAGAAGGCCGCGTCCCTGCGTGACGGCGAGAAGAAGCTGCTGGCGCAGAAGGGCGAGCGCGAGAAGCAGTGGAAGTCCGGCGACATGGACGTCATCGCCGAGGTCGACGAGGAACTGATCGCCGAGGTCCTGGCCACCGCCACGGGCATCCCGGTCGTCCGGTTGACCGAGGAGGAGTCCACGCGATTGCTCCACATGGAAGACGAGCTGCACAAGCGCGTCATCGGCCAGAACGACGCCATCAGGGCGCTGTCCCAGGCGATCCGACGCACCCGCGCGGGGTTGAAGGACCCCAAGCGTCCCGGTGGTTCCTTCATCTTCGCCGGCCCCACCGGTGTGGGTAAGACGGAGCTGGCGAAGGCGTTGGCGGAGTTCCTCTTCGGTGAGGAGGACGCCCTCATCCAGCTGGACATGTCGGAGTTCTCCGAGAAGCACACCGTCTCGCGCCTCTTCGGCTCGCCTCCCGGCTACGTCGGCTACGAAGAGGGCGGTCAGCTGACGGAGAAGGTGCGACGCAAGCCCTTCAGCGTCGTGCTCTTCGACGAGGTCGAGAAGGCCCACCCGGACATCTTCAACTCGTTGCTGCAGATCCTGGAGGACGGTCGCCTGACCGACTCCCAGGGCCGCATGGTCGACTTCAAGAACACCGTGATCATCATGACGACGAACCTGGGGACGCGGGACATCTCCAAGGGCGTCGGCACCGGGTTCGCCGCGGGGTCGCAGACCTCGCAGACGAACTACGACCGGATGAAGTCGAAGGTCAACGACGAGCTCAAGCAGCACTTCCGGCCCGAGTTCCTCAACCGCGTCGATGACATCGTCGTGTTCCCGCAGCTGACGCAGGAGGAGATCGTCCAGATCGTCGACCTGTTCATCAAGCGGGTGGACGACCGGTTGAAGGACAAGGACATGGGCATCGAGCTCACGCCGTCGGCGAAGGTCCTGCTGGCGACGAAGGGCTACGACCCGGTCCTGGGGGCTCGTCCGTTGCGCCGCACCATCCAGCGCGACATCGAGGACGTCCTGTCCGAGAAGATCCTCTTCGGCGAACTCCGCGCCGGCCAGATCATCTCGGTGGCCACCGAGGGCGAAGGGACCGAGCAGAAGTTCACCTTCGAGGGCACCTCGAAGGAAGACCTGCCCGTGACCGTCCCCGTCGGTGACACGATCGAGGACTGACCTCACCAGCACGACGGCCCGGCACCCTTCTGGGGTGCCGGGCCGTTCTGCGTCCACGCCGGCCCGAGGGGGATCGTTGACTCCACGAGGACATTCGACGTCACCGTTGGGCCAACGCTCCCGGCGAGTGGGACCGGGGAGGCAACGATCCCACCGGCTCGTGCGCCGCACTGCGTCTGGGAGGATCACGGGGTGCCGACCGGATCCGACGTCCTCGTCCGTCCCGCCCGGACGGGAGACATTCCCGAGGTCCGACGGCTCGTCGAGGTCTACGCGCGCCAGCGCATCCTGCTGGGCAAGGAGCTCATCACCCTCTACGAAGCCGTCCAGGAGTTCGTCGTCGCCGAGCTCCGCGACGAGAACGGCGCCCGGGTCGTGGGGTGCGGGGCGATGCACGTGCTCTGGGAGGACCTCGCCGAGGTCCGCACCCTGGCCGTCGACCCGGCCGTCCGAGGGTCCGGTGCGGGCGGCAGGATCCTCGAGGCGCTGCTGCAGCGCGCGGACGACCTCGGGGTCACCCGGTTGTTCTGCCTCACCTTCGAGACCGCGTTCTTCGCACGACACGGCTTCGTCGAGATCGAGGGGACCCCGGTCGAGCCGGAGGTCTACGCCGAGATGCTCCGCAGCCACGACGAGGGGGTCGCGGAGTTCCTCGACCTCGCTCGCGTCAAACCGAACACGTTGGGCAACAGCAGGATGCTGCGGGTCGTCCCCGCGGCGGGTGGAGGGAACCGATGAGCAGCACGACGGTGATCGTCATGGGCGTCTCCGGCAGCGGGAAGACGACGCTGGCGCAAGGCCTCGCGGAGTCGAAGGGCTGGACCTTCGCCGAGGGCGACGAGTTCCACTCCGAGGCCAACGTCGCCAAGATGGCGTCCGGGCACCCCCTGACCGACGAGGACCGCTGGCCGTGGCTGCAGTCCATCGCCGACTGGATCGGGGAGCGGGAGGCCGCGGGGGAGTCCGTCGTCGTCACCTGCTCGGCGCTGAAGCGGGTCTACCGGGACCTGCTGGCCAAGGACAACCCCTCCGTCGTCTTCTGCGAGCTCCAGGTCCCGGCCGAGGTCCTGGAGCAGCGGATGGCCGAGCGGAAGAACCACTACATGCCGGCGTCGCTGCTGCGCAGCCAGCTGGACACCCTCGAAGACCTCCACCCCGACGAGCGCGGGTTCCGGGTCCGGGTGCAGGGTGGTCCCGATCACGTGCTGAACGAGGTGCTCCGACACCTCTGACCCCGGAGGTGTCGATGCCGACCGCCCTGACGACCGCACTCCCCACGGCCGCGGCGGCCGCCGCCTGGACGGGGCACGACACCCGGCTGGTGGTGGCGGCGCTGCTCGGCATCGCCGTCGTCGTCCTGTCCGTGTCCTGGGCCAAGCTGAACCCCTTCATCGGGCTGCTGCTCGGCTCCGCGGCCCTCGGCCTCGTCGCCGGGCTGTCGGTCCAGGACATCGTGACGTCCTTCTCGATCGGTCTCGGCGACGCCGACGGGACCGCCGGCGGGGCGGGCAAGACGTTCGCCGACGTCGGGATCCTCGTCGCCCTCGGGGCGGTGCTGGGCCGGTTCCTCGCCGACTCCGGCGGGGCGAACCTCATCGTGGACCGCATCGTCGACCGGGTGCCCGCCAAGGGCCTGCCGTGGGCGCTGGCCGGTGCCGCCGCCCTCGTGGGCCTGCCGCTGTTCTTCGAGATCGGCCTCGTGCTGCTGGTCCCGATCGTGCTGCTCGTCGTCCGGCGCACCGGCCGTCCCGTCCTGGCCCTCGGCATCCCGGCCCTGGCCGGGTTGTCCGTGCTGCACGGGTTCGTCCCGCCGCACCCCGGGCCGCTGGTGGCCATCGCCAACCTCAACGCCGACCTGGGGTTGACCCTCGGGTTCGGGCTGCTGCTCGCCATCCCCACCGTCATCATCGCCGGGCCGCTGCTGGCCCCGCTCGTGTCCCGCTTCGGACCCCAGGACGCCGAGCACCTCCCGACCTCCGGGGGCGACCTCGGCGGCGCGGAGGAGGGCGGACGCCGGCCCAGCTTCGCGGGCACCCTGACGGTCGTGCTGCTGCCGGTGGCCCTGATGCTGGCCCGCGCGATCGCCGAGATCGTCTCCGAGAAGGGCAACGCGGTCCACGACGTGCTCTACGCGCTCGGCACCCCGCTGGTCGCGCTGCTCATCGGCGCCCTCGCCGCCATCCCGCTGCTCGGCCTCGCCGTGGGGATGGACCGCCGCAAGATCGGTTCCACCATCGACGCCTCGCTGCCGCCGATCGCGTCCACGCTGCTCGTCATCGCCGCCGGCGGTGGGTTCAAGCAGGTCCTCATCGACGCGAAGGTCGGCGACCTCGTCGGTCAGCAGGCCGCCGCGCTGAGCCTGTCGCCGCTGGTCCTGGGCTGGCTCGTCGCCGTCCTCATCCGCCTCGCGACCGGGTCAGCGACCGTCGCCACGATCACCGCCGCGGGCATCGTGGCCCCGCTCGCGGGGGACCTCTCCGCCAACCACCTCGCCCTGCTGGCCCTGGCCGTCGGGGCCGGCTCGCTGTTCTTCTCCCACGTCAACGACGTCGGGTTCTGGCTGGTCAAGCAGTACTTCGGCCTCACCGTGGGGCAGACGCTGAAGAGCTGGTCGGTCATGGAGACCGTCATCTCGGTGTGCGGTCTCGGCGGTGTCCTGCTCCTCAGCCTGGCCTTCTGACCCGCGGACGGGGCGGGGTGGGAGGGTTGGGGGTGTGGACGGCGACCTCGTGGTGAACCGCCGGGTGACGATCCCGGAGGCGGAACTCCGCGAACGGTTCTCCCGCTCCAGCGGGCCCGGCGGGCAGGGTGTCAACACCACCGACTCCCGCGTCGAGCTGACCTTCGACCTCGAACGGTCGCCGTCGGTCCCCGAGGACCTGCGCGAACGCGCGCTGGGGCGCCTGGAGGGCAGGCTCGTCGACGGCACCCTCACCGTCGCGGCCCAGGAGCACCGCGCTCAGCTGCGCAACCGGGCGGCTGCCGCGGAACGGTTGCGCAGCCAGCTCGCGGCCGCGTTCGCCCCCGAGCCGGCCAAGCGGCGACCCACGAAACCCACCCGGGGTTCGCAACGTCGCCGGCTGGAGACGAAGCGTCAGCGCAGCGACACCAAACGCCTGCGCCGCTCCACCGACGACTGACCCGTGCTCAGGAGCGGGGGAGGGTGAAGCGGCCGTCGGGGAGGGGTTCGACGAGACCGTCGGACACCAGCCCGTCGAGACAGCGCCCGCGTTGGGCAGCGTCCGACCAACAGGCGGCGAGCTCCTCCGCGGTGACCGGTTCCGAGGACGCGCGGAGGACCGCGAGCAGCTTCCCCCGCACCTGACGGTCGGTCCCGGCCCAGGCCTGCCCGCGGCGGGGCGGGCTGGTGGGGGCGGGACGACCCGCCAGCACCCACGCGCACCGCGACACCCACGGGCACCGCCCGCACGAGGGAGAGCGCGCCGTGCAGACCAGCGCCCCGAGCTCCATGACGGCGACGGCCCAGCGGGCGGCGGTGGCCTCGTCGTCGGGCAGCAGGTCGACGGCCAGCCGGTTCTCGGCCGCGGTGAGCGAGGCGGCCGGTTCTGCCGTCCCGGTCACCGCACGGGCGTGCACCCGGCGGACGTTCGTGTCGACGACGGCGTGCTGCTGCCCGAACGCGAACGAGGCCACGGCCGCCGCGGTGTAGGCGCCGACGCCCGGCAGCGACAGCAGCTGCGCGTGCTCGGAGGGGACGAGACCACCGTGCTCGTCGCGGATCGCGACGGCCGCCGCGTGCAGGCGCAGCGCCCGGCGCGGGTAGCCGAGCCGGTTCCACATCCGCACGGCCTCGCCGGGCGGGTCGGCGGCCAGGTCGGTGGGCGTCGGCCAGCGCTGCATCCACGCCTCCCACTGCGGCAGCACCCGGACGACGGGGGTCTGCTGCAGCATCACCTCGCTCACCAGGACCCCCCAGGGCGAGCGGTCGGGCGCGCGCCACGGCAGGTCGCGGGCGTGGTCGGTGTACCAGTCCAGGACCGTGTCGTGCAGGTCCAGGACGTGGTCCGGGGTGGTGGTAGTCATCGCGGGGGATCGTCGCACGGCGCGCCTCCCGTCGCCCGACACGCCGGGCACCTACCTTTCCCCGGTGAGCAGCGTCCTGCACCCCGTCGGACCTGAGGACAAGGGCATCTACTGGCGACGACGCCTGGTGACCATCGTCGTACTGCTCGTGGTCATCGTGCTCGCCGTCGTCGGGATCCGCGCTCTCACCGCCACCGACGACGCCGCGGCCCAGGGCCAGAAGCTCGACCCCAGCCAGGTCGCCTCCACCCTCACCGCCGCCCCCGGTCCCAGCACCTCGCCCGGCGCCACCCCCACGGACAGCCCCACCGGCAGCGCGACCGGGTCGCCGACGGCGACCGGCACCGGGGCGGTCGCCCCGTGCGAACCCGCCGCGCTGAACGTCGCCCTCACCTCCGACGCCACCACCTACGGCCCCGGCAAGGCCCCGCGGTTCGTGCTCACCGTGACCAACACCTCCCAGACCGCCTGCACCGCCGAGATCGGCAGCGGCGTGCGGGGCCTCGTGGCGACCGACGCGTCGGGTGCCCAGGTGTGGTCCACGGCCGACTGCGAGGCCTCCACGGCGTCGCAGGTCTACACGATCCAGCCGTCCAAGAACCGCGCGATGACGACGGTCTGGTCGCGGCTGCACTCCGCCGCCGGCTGCCCCCCCGACCAGCAGGCCGTCGCCGACGGCAACTACACGGTGACGGCGACGTGGGACCAGATCGTGACCGCACCCCTCACGATCGCCCTCACGAGCTGACCGTCCCCGCGACCCACCTCGTGGGGCGCAGCCTCAGACGTAGCGTTCGAGGATCGAGCTCTCCGCCAGGCGCGAGAGCCCCTCGCGCACCGCGCGGGCACGCTGCTCACCGACACCGTCGACGGTCATGAGGTCGTCGATGCTCGCCGCGAGCAGCTTCTGCAGGTCGCCGAACTGGTCGACGAGACGTTCCACGATGGCGCCGGGCAACCGCGGGACCCGGTTGAGCAGGCGGAAACCCTTGGGGCTCACCGCGGAGTCGAGGGAGTCGCCCCCGACGGAGAACCCGAGGACGCGCGCGACCTGCGCGAGGTCCACGAGGTCGGACTGGTGCAACCCGGCGAGGTTCTCGAGGACCTGCTCCAGCGGACCCTCGTAGCGGCTCGCCTCGAGGTAGTCGCGGACGACGAGTTCACGGTCGGGACCGACCCCGCCGACGAGTTCGTCGAGCTGCAGCGAGAGCAGACGGCCGTCGACCCCGAGTTCGACGACGTAACCGGAGATCTCGTCGGCGATCCGGGAGACCATCTCGATGCGCTGCACGACCGAGCAGACGTCGCGGACGGTCACGAGGTCCTCGATCTCGAGGGCCGACAGCGTGCCCGTAACCTCGTCGAGGCGGGCGCGGTAGCGCTCGAGGGTCTGCAGCGCCTGGTTCGCGCGGCCGAGGATCGCGTCGGAACCCTCGAGGACGTAGCGGCGGTTCCCGGTGTAGACGGCGACGATCCGCATCGACTGCGACACGGAGATGACGGGGAAACCCGTCTGCTTCGCGACGCGTTCGGCGGTGCGGTGCCGGGTGCCGGACTCGCTGGTCTCGATCGAGGAGTCGGGGACCAGTTGCACTGCCGCGCGCACGATCCGGGACACGTCGCGGTCCAGGACGATCGCACCGTCCATCTTGGCCAGTTCCCGCAACCGGGTGGCCGAGAACTCGACGTCCAGGGTGAAACCCCCGGTGCACAACGAGTCCACGACGCGGTCCAGACCGAGCACGATGAGGGCGCCCGTCCGACCGCGCAGGATGCGCTCGAGACCGTCGCGCAGTTCCGTCCCGGGCGCGATGATCGCCAGGGTCTGCCGCAGGACCTCGTCCGGCGTCCGGTCGACCACGGGTCACCCTCCGAAAACGATCGTCTCGCGCACATCCGAACCTGGTCGGAGTCTAACCGCGGTGCGGGTGGGACGGGTGGGTCGCCCTCGCGGAACCGGCTCAGACGTCGTCGGGGCGCAGTGCGCGGAGCGCTTCGAGGGCCTCGCGGATGGTCGCGACCTCGATGATCGCCGCCTTCGCCTTGGTCGCGCTGACGGCCTCCTTGGCCCCCGGCGGCGCGAGGATCCTGCGGTGCCCTAGCCGCGCGGCCTCGGCGATGCGCGGCCCGAGCATCGTGACCCGGCGGATGTCGCCGGAGAGCGAGACCTCCCCGATGGCCGCGACGTCCAGCGGCAGCGCGAACTCCTGGGCCGCGGAGGTGATCGCCAGGCAGATCGCCAGGTCGCTGCCCGGGTCGCTGGAGCGCATCCCGCCGACGGTCGCGGCGTAGACGTCCTTGTCGTAGAGGCGGACCTTCGCGATCCGGTCGGTGACGGCGATGAGCATCCCCACCCGGGAGACGTCGAGGCCGCTGACCCCGCGGCGGGGGTTGGGGGCGTTCGTCGGCGAGACCAGCGCCTGGATCTCGGCGATCAGCGGGCGCCGGCCCTCGACCGTCACCGTGATGCAGGTCCCCGGGACGGGCTGCTCGCGGGAGGCGCGGAACAGGCCGCTGGGGTCGGGCACCTCGACCATCCCGGCGTCGGTCTGCTCGAAGCAGGCGATCTCGTCGGCCGCGCCGTAGCGGTTCTTGACGGCCCGCAGCAGCCGCAGCGTGGTCTGGCGGTCGCCCTCCAGCGCCAGCGTCGTGTCGACGACGTGCTCGAGGGCCCGGGGCCCGGCGACCGTGGACTCCTTGGTCACCTGGCCGACGAGGCAGTGCGCGATGCCGCGGGACTTGGCGAGTCGCGTGAGGGTGCTCGCGACCTCCATCACCTGCGTCACCCCGCCGGCACGCCCCTCGACGTCGCCCGAGGCCATCGTCTGCACGGAGTCCACGATGACCAGCGCGACGTCGGGGCCGAGGGCGTCGAGGTGGCCGATCGCCTCGGCGAGGTCGTTGGTGTCGGCGAGGTAGAGGTGCTCCGACGTCGCGCCGATCCGGCGGGCCCGCACCGCGATCTGCTCGACCGACTCCTCGCCCGAGACGTAGAGCACGGGGCGTCCCGTCGACTTCGCCACGCTGTCCGCCGTGGTCAGCAGCAGGGTGCTCTTCCCGGCCCCCGGCTCACCCGAGAGCAGCAGCACCTGTCCGGGGACGAGGCCGCCCCCGAGGACCCGGTCGAACTCCGTCAGTCCCGTGCTGAGCCGGTTCTTCACCTCGGCGCTGCTGATCTCGGAGATGCGCCGCGCGGGCCGGACCGGTGCGCTGCCCGTGGCGGAGGCCCGCAGACCCACGACCCGCGTCGACCCGACCTCCTCGACGGTGCTCCAGGCCTGGCACTCCCCGCAGCGCCCGACCCACTTCGCCGTGCTCCAGCCGCACTCGGTGCAGCGGTAGGAGGGTCGGGCGGTCTTGCTGGTGGTCTTCACAGGCACGTCAGGAACCGTAGACGGCGGCTCCGACAGAGGGGACACGACACGGCCCGCCCTCCCGGAGGGGAGAGCGGGCCGTGTCGGAGCGGAGTGGCGGGTCAGACCCCGTAGAGGACCTTCATCGTGGTCATCAGGATGCCCAGCGTGGCGAAGACGAAGCTCGGAACGAAGGCGAGGATCGCGGCGCCGATGCTGCCGCTCTTGCGGTAGAGCAGGTAGGCCGAGAAGACCATGACGAGCGCGCCGGCGAGGGTGAAGGCCAACCCGACGACGATCCGGGCGCCCGGCGCCGCCTCGTAGGGGTTCGCCCCCAGCAGGAGCAGCGGGACGACCCCCGCCAGGACCAGGCCCACGACCCAGATGCCCAGGGCCAGGACCGTCCCGGGTGTGGGCCTCGTCCACTTCATGGGGGCCAGCGCCCGCTGTTCCTCGTGCTGGACCGGCGGGGTGGCGTGCGCGCTCATGCCTCCATCATCCACCGTCAGGACCCTCCGTGACGACCCAGGTCGCAACTGCTTCCCTCCGACGTCCACGCCGACGTCCACGCCGACTCCTACGCCGCGTGGGTGAGGACCTCTGGGGTTGCGTGCCGGACCGGTCGACACCCACTGGGTGCCGGGGGAACGCGTCGTGGGGTGGCAACTGTTCGAGGGAGACCTCGAGCGGGACTTCCAGCGTGCCCGCAACCGGGCCCGCTCGCGGTACTTCGTCCCGACGGCCCTGCTGGGGCTGGTCATGTTCGACGTCTACGCCCTCGTCGACCTCGCCCTCGCCCCGCAGGTCCTGGCCTTCTCGCTGCTGCTGCGCCTGGGGATCGTGACGCCGCTCGTGCTGACCGGTCTCGTCGTCCGGAACCGGCGGCTGCGCGCCGAACCGGCCTCGGGCATCGACGGCCCGCTCGTCGCCGCGGCCGCCGTGCTCGTGGTGCTCGCGATCGCCGCCGTCCAGTACCGAGCCCCGGCGGCCCTGGGGGGCGCCTACTTCGGAGGCGCCTTCATCGTCGTCGTGTTCTTCGTGACCCTGCTGCGCTCCGACGTCCGGCGTGCCGCCGCCTCCCTCGTCGCCATGCTCGCCGCCGTCGCCTGGGGGCAGGCCCTCATCGGGGCCGACGCCGCGGCGACCCAGGTCGCGGCGCTGCTCGCGGTCGCCGTCAGCGGGATGTTCGGCCTCGTGATGGCCGGCAGCGTGGAGAGCAGCGACCGGGCCCGCTTCCTCGCCGAGCGCCGTGAGCGCGCGCTGGACGCGGAACGCGAGGAGCTCATCGCGGCGCTCGACGAGGCCGCCCACCGCGACGAGATGACGGGCCTGCTGAACCGGCGCGGGCTGCAGCAGCGGCTGCCCGCCGAGGGCACCTCCGTCGGGGTCCTCGTGGTCGACGTCGACCACTTCAAGGCCTACAACGACGCGTTCGGACACCTCGAGGGCGACCGGTGCCTCACGCTGGTGGCGGAGACCCTCGCCGCCCACGCGCGGCCGGGGGACGTCGTGGCCCGCTTCGGTGGGGAGGAGTTCGCCGTGCTGCTCGAAGGCGCCGACCGTGAGGACGTCCTCGCCGCGGGTGAGCGGCTGCGCGCTGCCGTGCGCGACCTCGCCCGCCCGCACCCCTCCCGCCCCGACGGCGGCGACGTCGTGACCATCAGCGTCGGGGTGGCCGTGGGGACGTGGAAGAGCGCGCTGGCCGCCGCGGACGACGCCGTCTACGCGGCGAAGTCCGCCGGCCGCGACCGCGTGCTGGCGGCGACCCGGTGAGGCGCGCCCCGTTCCTGCGGCTGGGGGAGACGCTGCGCGCGCTCGGCCTGCCCGCCGTCTCACCCAGCTACGAGGCGCTCGCCCGCGAGGCCAGCGACGAGGTCCTGGTCACCGACCCGAGCGGACGGGTGTCCTTCACCTCGCCCACCTTCAGCCGGCGCTGGGACCTCGACCGGTGGGCACTGGTCGGCAGTGACGCCTTCGACTGGGTCGTGCCCGAGGACCGCGACGCGGCCCGCGCACGCCTCCTGGCCGCGTGCGTCATGGGGGCCGGGCCCGTCGACAGCGAGCACCGCTTCGTCGTGCGCGCCACGGGCGAGGTCCGCTGGTGCCGCGTCCGCTTCAGCGACGCCCGCCACGTCCGCGGGGTCGGCGGGGTCGTCTGGAACGCCCGGGACATCACCGAGGACAAGCGCAACGTCGAGGCGCTGCGCCACCTCGCCGCCCACGACCCGCTGACCGGACTGCCCAACCGGCGTGAGCTCTTCGACGGGTTCCGCGCCGCCCTGCACGCCGGGGACGACACCGCGTTGCTGGTGCTGAGCCTGGACGGGCTGAAGGCCGTCAACGACCGGCACGGTCACGCGGTCGGCGACGAGGTCGTCTGCCGGATCGCGGAGCGCCTGACCGACGTCGTCGGGAACGTTGGCGGCGGGGGTGGGCGGCTCCACCGCCTCGACGGCGACGAGTTCGCCGTGCTGCTGCGCGGTGCCGAACCCGAGGTCCACCGGGCCCTGCCCGTCCTGGCCGACCGCGCCGTCGACGCGGTCCGCGAGCCCCTGTCCGTCCTCGGCCGGACGGTGGCGATCACCGCCAGCGTCGGGACGGCCGTGCTGTCGGTGGCCGACGCGCCCGCCGACGCGGACGAGGCCGGACGGCAGTTGTTCCAGCAGGCCGGGGTCGCGGTGACGGCCGCGAAGTCCGGCGGCCGCGACCGCTGGATCCCGTTCTCGCGCAGCCTGCTCGACAGCGCCCACGACCGGGCCGAGCTGGCGGCGGACCTGCGGCGGGCGCTCGACGCCGACGGGGAGGGACTGCGGGTGCTCTACCAGCCGCTGGTCGACCTCGAGCGGTCCGCGACGGTCGGCTTCGAGGCCCTCGTGCGCTGGGACCACCCCACCCGCGGGTCCGTCCCGCCCTCGGTGTTCGTCGCGATCGCCGAGGAGTCGGACACGATCATCGCGCTCGGGGCGTTCGTCCTGGACACCGCGCTCGCCGCCGCGGTGGACCTGCAGCGTTCCTCCGGACGCGACGACCTCGAGATCAGCGTCAACCTCTCCGGGCACCAGCTGCGCCGGCCGGGGATCGTCGACGACGTCGCGCAGGCGTTGCGGCGGCACGGGGTGGAACCCTCGCGGCTCTGCCTCGAGGTCACCGAGAGCGTCGCCGTCGCCGACCTCTCCGCGGCGGGGAACACGTTGCAGCAGCTGCGGTCCCTCGGCGTGCTGATCGCCCTCGACGACTTCGGGACGGGGTACTCCTCGCTGTCCTACCTGCGCCGGCTGCCCGTCGACATCCTCAAGATCGACAAGTCGTTCGTGGACGACCACGCCGACGCCGTCGGGGCCGCGGTCCTCTCCGGCATCGTCACGCTGAGCTCGGCGCTGGGTCTGGTGACCGTGGCCGAGGGCATCGAGACCGACCAGTCCCACGCCGTCGTCCGGGGGGCGGGGTGCACGTGGGGACAGGGCTACCTCTTCGCCCGGCCGCTGGCGCTCGCGGACGCGCGGCAGCACCTCGCGGTGGAGGCTCAGAACTCCCGGGACCGCAGCACGACGGCGTAGTCCACGCGGGTCCCGGCGTGCTCGGCGAGGATCTCCTGCGCCTGGCGCGGGGGGAACTCGATGCCGACGACGGCCTCGAGGTCCTCGCGGCGCTCGAACTCCCAGGCGACGTCGAGGCGTTGCACGGACCACCCGCGCCGCGCGAAGAACCGGTCGACCGCGACGGCGTCGTAGCGCGGCAGCGACCGCTGGAACCAGCGCCCGAAGGTGGAGCGGGTCGCGTCGTTGTCGACGACGAACGCCGTCCCGCCGCGGCGCACGACCCGGTCGAGCTCGGCGAGGCCGGGTTCGCAGCCCGGGCCGAAGAAGTAGGCCCAGCGCGCGTGCACGACGTCGACGCTCGCGTCCGGCAGCGGCAGCGCGCCGGCCTCGCCGTGCAGGACGCGGACCCCGTCGATCCCGCGGACCCGGTGCAGCGCACGGCGCAGCAACGGGGGGTGGGGTTCGACGCCGGTGACCGAGCGGGCCCGCTCCGCGAACCGCGGGAGGTGGAACCCCGTGCCGCAGCCGACGTCGAGGACGTCGGCCCCCGACCAGTCGTGCGTGCGGCGCACGGCCGCCTCGAGGAGCCCGCCGCGGTCGAACGCCAGGTTCTCCAGCTCGTAGACGTCGGGGGAGTTCCAGACGTTCGGGCTGGGGATGACCGAACCGCTCACCGGCCGGCACGGCCCGGGTCGGCGGGGTGGACGGTGAGGGGCAGGAGGCGCCGGTGCGCGGAACCGTCGCGCGATCGCGACACGAGGGCCTCGCAGTGCCGCGCGAGTTCCTCGTAGGGGCGGTCGCCGATCATCTCGCGCAGTTCGTTCTCGCAACTGCGGAACACCGGCCGGGTGCCGATGTGGGCGGCGGGGTTGCCGGTGCAGTACCAGTCGAGGTCGTGGCCGCCCTCGCCCCAGCCGCGCCGGTCGTACTCGGCGATGCTGACCTCGAGGTAGGTGGTCCCGTCGCCGCGGGTGACCGTGCGGTAGGAGCGCTTCAGCGGCAGCTGCCAGCAGACGTCGGGCTTGTGCTCCAGCGGGTCGACGCCGTCGCGCAGGGCCTGCTGGTGCAGGGCGCAGCCGGCCCCGGCGGCGAAACCGGGCCGGTTGGCGAGGATGCAGCCACCCTGGTGGACGCGGGTCTTGCGGGCGCCGTCCTCGACCTCGGTCCAGCCGCCGTTCTCCTTCTGACCCTCCTCGAAGAACTGCCAGGTCTCCGGGGTGAGCTTCTTCACGATCTTCGCGACGCGCTTCTCGTCGGCCTTCTCGGTGAAGTGGGCGCCGAGCGCGCAGCAGCCGACGTCGGGGCGGTCGGCGTAGATGCCGGGGCAGCCGTTGCCGAAGATGCAGGTGTAGTCGCTCGTCAGCCAGGTGAGGTCGATCCGGTAGACGGTGTCGGCGCCCTCCTCGGCGGAGAGACCGCGCTCGACGTCGTCGGGGTCGGGGAACTCCACCCACAGGCGGGCGGTGTCCAGCGGTGTCTCCTCGCTCACCGCTGCAGGGTAAGCGTGTTCTGGGGGTGGCGTGGCGTCCCATAGGGTCGCGGAATGCGTTTGGGCGTTCTCGACGTGGGCTCCAACACGGTCCACCTCCTCGTGGTCGACGCCCACCCGGGGGCACAGCCCCTGGCGGCGAACTCGATGCGTCGGCTGCTGCGGCTGGCCGAGCACCTGACCCCCGAGGGGGCGATCGACGACCCGGGGATCAGCGCGCTCACCGACGCCGTGGCGGCCGCCTCCGCCGCGGCCGAGGACGCCGGGGTGGAGGAGTTCCTGGCCTTCGCGACGAGCGCGGTGCGCGAAGCCGTCAACGGCGAGGCCGTCCTGGACCACGTCGAGGCGGCCACCGGGATCCGGTTGCAGGTCCTGCCGGGCACGGCCGAGGCCGACCTGACGTTCCTCGCCGTCCGCCGCTGGTTCGGTTGGTCGGCCGGGCGGCTGCTGGTGCTGGACATCGGCGGCGGCTCCCTGGAGATCGCCGCGGGTCTCGACGAGGCGCCCGACGTCTCCTTCTCGCTGCCGCTGGGAGCCGGGCGTCTCACCCGCGACCTCCTCGCCGGTGACCCGCCGGGCCCGACGGAGGTCCGCGACGCCCGCCGCTACGTCCGTCGTCAGATCGCCTCCCGCGTGCGCGACGTCACCCGCGCCGGCGTCCCCGACCGCGTCGTCGTGACGAGCAAGACCTTCCGCAGCCTGGCCCGCCTGTGCGGGGCCGCGCCCAGCGGCGAGGGGCCCACGGTGCGCCGGGAGCTGCGCCTGGCCGACCTGTCGCCGTGGATCCCGCGGCTGGCGGAGATGCGGGTGAAGCAGCGGGTCGAGCTGGCCGGCGTCAGCGCCGAGCGGGCCCCGCAGGTCCTTGCCGGGGCGCTGGTCGCCGAGGCGGCCTTCGAGCTCCTCGGGGTCGAGCAGGCGCTGGTCTGCCCGTGGGCGCTGCGCGAGGGGATCATCCTGCGCCGCCTCGACGCGATCGCGGCCGCCGGCGGGGTGGGCGACCGTTCCGCCGTGGCGGCGTTCTAGCGTGGCGCGCGTGAGCGATCCCGATCCCGGACACGTCCCCGTCGGCCTGTCGACGTCCTGCTCCTACCCGGAGTCCACGACGGCGGCCTTCGAGATCGCCTCCCGGCTGGGCTACGACGGCGTCGAGGTGATGGTCTGGACCGACCCGGTGAGCCAGGACGCGGCCGCGCTGCGCCGCCTCGTGGAGCACTACGAGGTGCCGGTGCTCTCGATCCACGCGCCGACGCTGCTGCTGACCCAGGGGATCTGGGGTGGTGGCGGTCCGTGGGGCAAGCTCGAGAGGAGCTGCGAACTCGCGGCCGAGCTGGGGGCCGGCACCGTCGTCGTGCACCCGCCGTTCCGCTGGCAGCGCCAGTACGCGACGGGTTTCGTCGCCGGGATCGAGGCGCTGGAGGACCGGACCGGGATCATCCTCGCCGTGGAGAACATGTTCCCCTGGCGGGCCCGGGGACGGGAGATCACCGCCTACGCCCCGAGCTGGGACCCCACCGCGATGGGCTACCGCAACCTCACCCTCGACTACAGCCACGCGGCGACGTCGGGCCAGGACTGCCTGGAGCTGACGAAGGACTTCGGGCCACGCCTCGCCCACGTCCACCTCTGCGACGGGACGGGGTCGGCCAAGGACGAGCACCTGGTGCCCGGCGACGGGATGCAGCCCGTCGCGGCGGCGCTGGCCGAGCTGGCGCGCACCGGGTTCCGGGGACAGGTGGTGGCCGAGGTGAACACCCGCAGGGCGCGGGGACGGGCCGCGCGCGAACGTGCCCTGGCCCGCACGCTCGAGTTCGCCCGGACGAACCTGGCCCGCACCCCCGAGGTGACGGCGTGACGCTCGCACTGGTCGGGGCCGGGGTGATGGGGCAGACCCTGCTCGGGGGGCTGCTGCGCGCGGGCCGCGACCCGGGGAGCGTCCTGGTCGTGGACCGCCGCGCGGGCCGGTCGAAGGAGCTGCACGAACGGTTCGGGGTCCGCGTCGTGGACGACGTGAGCGCGGTCGCGGGCGCCTCGACGGTCCTGCTCGCGGTGAAGCCGCAGGACCTGCTGAGCCTGCTGGACTCGATCGCCGACCACCTCGCGCCGGACGCGCTGGTCGTCTCGCTCGCGGCCGGGGTGACGACGGCGGCCATCGAGGCGCGGTTGGCGGCGGGCACGGCGGTGGTGCGGGTCATGCCGAACACGCCGTCGCTGGTGGACGAGGGGATGGCCGGGATCGCGGGCGGGTCCGCCTGCGGTGACGAGCAGCTCGCCGAGGCCGAGGACCTGCTGCGCTCCTGCGGGAGGACCGTCGTGCTGGCCGAGAAGCACCTGGACGCCGTGACCGCGTTGAGCGGTTCGGGCCCCGCCTACGTGTTCTACGTCGTGGAGGCGATGGTCGAGGCCGGGGTGCTGCTGGGGCTGCCGCGCGCGACGGCGACGGAGCTCGTCGTGCAGACGGTCGTGGGTGCGGGCGCCATGCTGCGGGAGACGGGTCAGCACCCCACCGTCCTGCGCGAGCAGGTCACCTCGCCCGCGGGCACGACGGCCGCGGCCCTGCGGCAGCTGGACGACTCCGGGGTCCGGGCCGCGCTGGTCTCGGCCGTGGAGGCGGCCGCGGCCCGTTCGAGGCAGTTGTCGGGCCAGTGACTCCCGACCGCTCGGCCCCCGAGAACGTGCAGGTCGTCTGGGACCCGGCCTTCAACCGCTACGACTTCGGCCGCTGGCACCCGATGGCGCCCGTGCGCCTGGACCTGACGGCGAGGTTGTGCCGCGAGTTCGGCCTCTTCGACCGGCCGGGGGTGCAGGTCGTGACCGCCGAACCGGCCGACGACGACCTCCTCACCAGCGTCCACGACCCGGCCTACGTCGCCGCGGTGAAGGCCGCCTCGGCGGACCCGCGGCAGGCGCAGGAGGTCTTCGGGCTCGGCACCGAGGACGACCCGGCCTTCCCCGGCATGCACGAGGCCGCGGCCCGGATCGTCGGGGGGTCCGTCGACCTCGGCCGGGCGCTCGTCGCCGGTCGCACGCTGCACGGCGTGAACTTCTGCGGGGGCATGCACCACGCGAAACCGGGCTGCGCCAGCGGGTTCTGCGTCTACAACGACGCGGCCGCCGCCATCGTGGCGATGCTGCGGGACGGGGCGGAGCGGGTGGTCTACGTCGACCTCGACTGCCACCACGGCGACGGCACCGAGCAGGTGTTCTGGGACGACCCGCGGGTCCTCACGATCAGCGTCCACGAGTCCGGCACGACGCTGTTCCCGGGGACGGGCTTCGCCGACGAGCTCGGGGGCCCGCAGGCCCTGGGCGGGGCGGTGAACCTGGCCCTGCCGGCCCGCACGGCCGACGCGGGGTGGTTGCGGGCCGTGCACGCGGTGGTCCCGCAGCTGGTCTCGGCCTTCGCGCCCGACGTGCTGGTGACCCAGCACGGCTGCGACACCCACAGCCTGGACCCGCTGGGGCACCTCGACGTCTCCCTCGACGCGCAGCGGGTCGCCGCCGCGTCGATGCACCGCCTCGCCCACGACGCCGCGGGCGGTCGCTGGCTGGCCCTGGGCGGGGGCGGCTACGAGGTCGTCGACGTCGTGCCGCGCACGTGGGCGCACCTGGTGGCGGAGGCCTCCGGGGAGCCGCTGGACCCGGCGGCGCGGGTGCCGGCGGGGTGGCTCGCGCACGTGCGCGAGGTGTTCGGCCGCGACGCCCCCACGGTGATGACGGACGGTGAGCCGGGGACGTTCACGGGGTGGGAGTCGGGGTACGACCCGGCCGACCCGGTGGACCGGGCGATCCTCGCGACCCGCCGTGCGGCCTTCCCGTTGCACGGTCTGGACCCCGAGTTCGACTGAGGTCCAGAAATTTTTACGGAGCGTAATGCCTGATCACGGGCTGTTCAGGTCACGCTGAGTGACTCTTTGAGCACGCAGATCTTCCACCCACGTCACACCTGCCCCTACAGTGGTCACAGAACGCGCCCCCACCGGGCCGTCCGCGGGGGACAGCGCGCCGATGGCGCGCGAACTGAAGGGTGCTGTGGGGATGCCTGAGGATCGCCCGCTGTCCGAGGTCCGGTTCCTGACCGTCGCCGAGGTCGCGTCGATGATGCGCGTGTCGAAGATGACGGTGTACCGGTTGGTGCACAACGGAGAGCTGCCCGCGGTGCGGGTCGGCCGCTCCTTCCGGGTGCCCGAGGCCGCCGTCCACGAGTACCTGCGACAGTCCTACATCGACACCGCCTGACCCTCGGGGACCTCGGGGGTGACGCGCCGGGCGATCGCGGCCGGTTCGACCGCTAGACTCGACGACGGTCTGCTGCGCGAGCGGCACAGCTTTGTGATGGACCGTCGTCGGGGTCGGCACGCGCCTGCCCCGGGGACAATCAGCACCAGCCGACATCGAAGTGAGCGAGGACCCCTTGGGCTCTGTCATCAAGAAGCGTCGCAAGCGCATGGCGAAGAAGAAGCACCGCAAGTTGCTTCGCCGCACGCGTCACCAGCGTCGCAACAAGAAGTGATCCACGCGGAGGGCGGGTTCACCGGATTCCCCGGGAACCCGCCCTTCGTGCGTTCCGGGGCCCCTCCGTCGCTCCGGGTCACTACCGGTCGCTCTGCGTGCTGTTCGTTCGGGCCGATCCGGTGAAGGCATCGCCCAGATGCCGACCGGGACCCTCGTCCAGGGACGCCCGGGCGACCGCCCTCCTTAGACTTCGAGGGCCCGCCGGGCAGCGGCACCCGCCGCCGAGTCGAGGAGTCGGATGACCCCGGGAGTGACGAGCACGCCCAGCACCACGAGTTCTTCCGGGCGCGACGACGTTCCCAGCGGTCTCCAGCGCATCCTCCGCATCTCGGCCTCCCTGGTCGGGACCCAGGCGGTCACCAGCGTCCTCGGGCTCCTCTTCTGGGCCATCGCCTCCCGCGGGTTCACCCGGGACCAGTTCGGCGTCGCGAACGCGGCCATCT
This sequence comes from Kineococcus sp. GCM10028916, assembly GCF_042674865.1. Classification (NCBI taxonomy): domain Bacteria; kingdom Bacillati; phylum Actinomycetota; class Actinomycetes; order Kineosporiales; family Kineosporiaceae; genus Kineococcus; species Kineococcus sp. GCM10028916. Next base: position 790,264 of record NZ_JBHTFM010000003.1, read on the forward strand.
CGGCCATGGGCCTGCTCGGCGCCCTCGGGACCCTGGGTCTGGGCACCCTGCTCATCTCGTTGCTCCCGCGGACCGAGCAGGGCGTCCGCCGCGTCACCGTGCGCACCGCGCTGGCCGTCTCCGCGGCTGCGGGGACCCTCCTGGCCGTCGTGGTCCCCGTCGTGGCCATCCACGTCCTGCAGCTGGACAACCTCAGCCCCCTCGCCGGTTCCCCCGGGCACGCCACCCTCTTCGCCGTCGGGACCGGCCTCGCCGCCGTCGTCCTCGTGCTGGACCAGGCCGTCCTCGTCATCGGCTCGGGCAACCTCCAGCTCGAACGCAACGTGATCGCCAGCGCGACCAAGGTCGTCGTCCTGCTCGGCCTCGCCGCGGCCGGCGCCACCGACGGGATGGCCGTCTTCGCGGCCTGGGCCGTGGGAACGGTGGTCTCGCTGCCGTTCGTGGCGCACCGCACCCGCGGTGGCCGCGCGCTGCAGCAGCACCCGCGCCTGGTCGACCTGTCCTCGATGCGCGGGCTCGGCCGGCGCGCGCTGAGCCACCACGCGCTCAACACGACGCTGCAGAGCCCGTTGATGCTGCTGCCCGTCATCGTCACCGCCGCCGTCTCGGCCGACGCCAACGCCCCCTTCGGGGCCGCGCTCCAGCTCACCGGCTTCGTCTTCGCCCTGCCCTACGCCCTGTCCGTGGGGCTCTTCGCCGCCGCGGAGGGCGACGACGGGGAGGTCCTGCGGCGGATGCGGGTCACCCTGCCACTGGGCCTCGGGGTCAGCGTGGCCGCCAACCTCGCGCTCTTCCCGCTGGCGCCCTACGTGCTGCGGATCTTCGGGGACACCTACGCCGCGGACGGCTCGAACGTGCTCCGCATCCTCGTCCTCGCCGGTCTGCCGTTCGTGATCAAGGACCACTTCGTCGCCCTGCGCCGCGTGCAGGGCCGGACCGGGGACGCGACCCTGGTCCTGGTGGTCTTCACCGTCGCCGAGCTGGCCGCGGCCCTCGTCGGGGCGCACGTCGGCGGGGTCGTCGGCCTCAGCGCGGCGTGGGTCGGGGTGCTGGTCGTCGAGGCGCTGCTGCTCGCCGTCCCGCTGCTGGCGGCCCGGCGCCGGTTCGTGGCCCAGGAACGTGCGGAAGGAACAGCAGAGGAAGCAGTCGAGAAGGTGGACCCCGACGTGGTGCAGAACCAGACCCTGGAGCAGGACGCGGTGGACGAGCGGACGGCGTCGGCGCGGTCGGTCGCCGCCGTGGTCGAACCCGTCCCCGCACGCCGCGGGTCCCGGGGGCTCGGCCCGGCCCTGCTCGCCACCGCCCTCGGGCTGCTCGCGATGTCCCTCGCCGCCGCCCGGGCCCGCAGCACCGGCGACGACGGGGGCGCGACCCAGCTGCTCTGGGAGGCCGGGCTGGTGCTGCTGGTCGGGCCGGCCGCCCTGCTGGCGATGTGGCCGCGCACCAGCGGCTCGGTGCGGGTCTGGACGGCCGTCACGGCCGCCGCCGCCCTGCAGCTGAGCCGGGTCGTGCTCTACCCCGACCGGTTCATGTTCCACGACGAGCTGCTGCACGCGAACCTGCTGCGCCAGATCTCCGACACCGGGCAGCTGTTCGGGCTGAACCCGCTGCTGCCCATCACGGCGTACTACCCCGGTCTGGAGGTCGCGACCGACGGCGTCGCCGACCTGACCGGTCTCTCCGCGCACACCAGCTCCGTCGTGCTGCTGCTCGCCGCGCGGGTGGTGCTCAGCCTGGGCATCGCGGCCGTCGTCGTCCGCCTCACCCGCTCGCACCGGGCCGGGGCCGTCGCCGTCGTCGTCTACGCCTGCAACCCGCAGATGCTGTTCTTCAACTCCCAGTTCAGCTACCAGACCCTCGCGCTGCCGCTCGCCGTCCTCACCGTCGCCCTGTTCGCCTCCCGGCACCGCGGATCGGGGCGCGGGTCGGGGCGCGGGTCGTGGCGCGGGCTGGTGCTGCCGCTGGCCGCGTTCGCCGCGGTCACCACCACCCACCACGTCACCGCGGCGCTGCTGCTGGTGGCCTTCGCCGTCTGGACGCTGGTCGAGCTCCTCGTGGCGCGCTCCGCCCGCCGCGGTGGGGACACCGCGCGGCGCAGCGAGGCCGGCGCGCTGGCCGTGACCACGGTCTTCGGCCTCGCCTGCTTCACCGCGACCCTGCTGAACCCGGGCAACACCCTGGGCAGCTACCTGGGCTCCATCGTCACCAGTTCCTCCACCGACCTCGGTGCCCTCTTCGAGGGGAAGCAGACCAAGGCCCTCTTCGCCAACACCGCGGGCGTGGGTCCCGCCTGGTGGGAGCAGCTGCTGCTCATCGGTGGCCTGGGGATCACGCTGCTGGCCCTGCTGCCCTCGCTGTGGGCCGCGCGGGCGTGGGTCCGGACCCGGGTCTCGCTGGCCGTCGTCCTCGTCCTCACGGCCGTGCTCTGGCCCGTCGTCCCCGGCGGCCACGTGGCCCGGGCCACCTCCGAGGTCGGCGACCGCGCCGCGGGCTTCGTCTTCCTCGGCGTCGCCTTCGTGGTGGCCTGGTGGCTCGTGCGGCGTCCCGCGACCCGACGCGTCGCCGGGATCTTCGGCGTCGCGGCGACGGTGACGTTCCTCGGTGGCGTGGTCCTGGGGTCGGGGACGGTCAGCTCCCAGCTGCCCGGGCCGTTCCTCGTCTCCGCCGACGCCCGCAGCGCCGACGCCGACAACCTCGCCGCGGCGCAGTGGCTGGGGCGGACGCTGCCGCCGGAGACCCGGGTCTACGCCGATCGGGTGTCCGGTCTGCTCGCGGCCGCCGACGGCGGCATGTTCACCGTGCGCCACATCAGCACCGACATCGACGCCTCCCGCCTCCTCCTCGACCCGGAGTTCAGCCAGAAGGACGTCGACCTCGTCCGCGAGGCCGGCATCCGCTACCTCGTGGTCGACCGGCGCGACGCCAACGGGCTGCCCAACCAGGGCGTCTACGTCGAGAGCGGCGAGTTCGGCGGCGACGGGCGCACCGCGCCCGTCCCGCTGGCCGCGCTGGAGAAGTTCGACGACGTCCCCGGCGTCGACCGCATCTACGACAACGGCTCCATCGCCGTCTACGACCTCTCGGAGCTGGGCCAGTGAGCACCACGTCCCCGCGGACGCGCCCGGTCGGGGCCACCCCCCTGCTCGTGGGCGCGGCCGTCCTCGTCGTCGCGGCCGTCGTCGCCGTCCTCCTCGACGGCCCGACCTGGCTGCGCAGCGTCCTCGTCCTGGCCGCCACCGCCGCCACCGCGGCGCAGCTCGTCCGCCGGGGGTGGCGCCGCTCCACCCTCGACCGCGTCCTCACCGCGGTGGGCGGGGTCCTCGTCGTCCTCGTGCTCGTGGGGATGGTGCTGGGCGTGAGCGGGATCGGCCTGCGGGCCGGCACCTGGGCCGTGGGCCTGGGGGCGCTCGCGCTCGTCGGCCTCCTCGTCAGCGCGCTCACCCCGGGGCGGGAGCGCGAAGCCTCCGTCGAGGCGGCCCCGGTGGCCGAGGGCTCCCTGCGCCGGGCGGTCCTGCGCACCTCGCCGTGGGTGCTCGCCGCCGTCGCCGTCACCGTCGTGGCCCTCGTCGTCGCCGTGCGCAGCGTGGACGAGAACTCGACGTCGCCCGTCCAGATGTCCCTCGTGTCGCTGGACGGCGCCCAGGCCGTGGTCGAGGTCTCCTCCGAGGAGGCCGCGGGCCCGCTGGAACTGCGCACGGACCCGGGTGACGGTTCTGCCGTCACCTACCCGCTGTTCTCCGTCCCCGAAGGAGGAACCGTGCGGACCACCGTCGTCGTGCCGGTCCAGGGCAAGGTCGTCGTCACCGTCAGCAACCCCGGACAGGTGCAGCCGCTGCGCACCCTGGTCGTGAACCGGTGACCGCGCGGAACGGGCGGCCCCGGGTCCTGCACGTCGTCCAGCGCTACTTCCCCGAGATGGGTGGTCTGGAGACCCACGTCGCCGAGATCACCCGCGGCCTCGCGGCGACGGGGGAGTTCGACCTGACCGTCCTCGCCACCGACCGCAGCGGCGGGCTGGCCCGCCACGACGTCGTCAACGGCATCCCCGTGCTCCGGCGCCGGTCCTGGCCGCGGGAGGGCGACCTCTACCTCTCGCCCGGGCTGGCGCTGCCCGTCCTGCGGGGGCACTGGGACCTCGTGCACGTGCAGGGCGTCAACACCCTCGCACCGCCCGTGGGCATGCTCTCGGCGATCGCGGCCCGGACCCCCTTCGTCCTCACCTTCCACAGCGGCGGGCACTCCTCCTCCGTGCGGACCGCCGGTCGCGGCGTGCAGTACCGGGTCCTGGCCCCGCTGCTGCGGCGGGCCCGCCGGCTCATCGCCGTCAGCCGGTTCGAGCGCTCGGCCTTCGCCGCGGTGACCGGTCTCCCCGAGTCCCGCTTCAGCGTCATCCCCAACGGGGGCGCGCTGCCGCCGTCGCCCGTCGCGGTCGCGCCGGTCGAGGGCCGGATCGTGACCAGCGGGCGCCTGGAGCGCTACAAGGGTCACCAGCGGGTCATCGAGGCCCTGCCGCTGGTCCGCGCGCAGGTCCCGCAGGCCCACGTGGTCGTCCTCGGCAGCGGTCCCTACGAGCAGGAGCTGCGGCGCGGGGCCGAACGCGCCGGCGTCGCGGACCACGTGGAGTTCCGGGCGCTGCCGCCCGCGGACCGGACCGCGATGGCGGGCGAGCTCGCCCGAGCCGGGGTGATGGCGGCGATGTCGGACTACGAGGCGCACCCGGTCGGGGTCATGGAGGCCGTGACCCTCGGGCTGCCCGTCGTGGGCAGCGACGTGGCCGGCATCGGGGACCTCGTCGAGGACGGCCTGGTCGTCGGGGTCGCACCCGACGCCGACGCGGCGACCCTGGCCGCGGCGCTCAGCACCCAACTGCTGGCCACCCGGGCCCGCGGGGCGGTCCCGCACGTCCCGCGGCCGGTGGAGCTGCCGACGTGGGAGACGAGCGTCGCGGCGACCGCCGAGGTCTACCGCACGGTGCTGGGCGGGGGTTCCTGGTGAGCCGCCCGACCCGGGTCGTCCACGTCATCACGACCCTCACCACCGGCGGCGCCGAACGGCAGCTGGAGCTGCTGGTCGAGCGCTCGGGCGCGCAGTCCCGGACGCTCTGCCTCTACGAGGGCGGCCCCGTGGCGGACGCGATGCGCCGGCGGGGACACCACGTCGACGTCCTCGGCATGGCGGGCTGGCGCAAACCGCTCGCGATCGCGCGGCTGGCCCGCGAGCTGCGCCGGCTGCGCCCCGACGTCGTGCACGTCCACCTCCTCGCCGCGCAGCTCTGGGGCATCCCGGCGGCCCGCCTGGCCGGGGTCCCCGTCGTGGTCTCCAGCGAGCACTCGCTGATGGCGGACTCGATCGAGGGCCGTCCGCTCACCGCCTGGCTGCGGCGCGTCTACACCGGCCTCGAGGCCCTCACCGACCACACCGTCGCGGTCTCCGCCACCACCGCGGACCGCCTGGTCGCGTGGGGCGTGGCGCGGAGCCGCATCTCCGTGATCGACAACGGCATCGACCTCGACGCCGTCCGCCCCCGGGCGGGCGACCGCGAGCGCGTGCGGGCCGAGCTGGGAGTTCCGGAGGGCAGCACGGCGGTCGTCGTCGTCGGCCGCCTGGACCCCGTCAAGCGCGTCGACGAGGTCCTGCGGGCGCTCGCGCCCCGGCTGCTCGCCGGCGGGCACGTCCTGCTGGTCGCCGGGGCGGGGTCGTTGCGTCCCGGGCTGGAGTCCCTCGCGGGGGAGCTGGGGATCGCCTCCGCGGTCCGCTGGCTGGGCGCGCGGGACGACGTCCCGGCCGTGCTGGCCGCCGCGGACGTCCTGCTCAGCGCCTCGCGCGACGAGACCTTCGGCCTCGCCGTCCTGGAGGCCGTCGCGGGCGGGTTGCCCTCGGTCTTCGTGCAGTGCCCAGCGCTCGAGGAGCTCGGGACGCTGCCCGAGGGAGTGGCTCGCGCCGACGGCGGCGGCCCCGAGGCGCTCAGCGCGGCTCTGGACGACCTGACCGCCCGTGGGCTGCACCGCCGTCCCGCCCCGGCCGCGGTGGTCGAGCGCTACGACGCACGGCGCACGGCGGCCGCGGTGGACGCGCTGTACGCGGACCAGCTCGCCCACGACTGGCACTCCTCCCGCCGCGCTCACTGACCGCACGGGCTGACCGGGCCGTACAGATCGGCGCTCCCGCCGCCGATGGGGAGGGGTGCGCCGACTCCGACCGACGACCCCGCGACCTCGGCTGCTGCGCGGTCTCGTCCTGGCGGTCCTCGCGGCCCTGCTCGCGGTCGGGTCGGCGGCGGTGGGCCTCCCCGGGAGCAGCCCCGCGGCCGCTCAGACGACGGGTTTCGTCCAGCGCGACGGGTCCCGGCTGACGCTGAACGGCGCGACGTTCCGCTTCTCCGGGACCAACGTCTACTGGCTCGGCCTCGACGACAACGTCCGCGACGCCGCGGGGCAGCCGACCGTCCCGTCCCGCTTCCGCATCGACGACGCCTTCCGGGCGGCCCAGGCCACCGGCGGCACCGTCGTGCGCACCTGGGGCGGGCTCGTCGGCTGCGCGCGCTGCATCGAACCCCGTCCGGGCGTCTTCCAGGACTCCGCCTTCGACTCCATCGACTACGCCGTGGCCTCGGCCGCCCGGCACGGGCAGCGCCTCGTGGTCACCCTGGTGGACAACTGGGACTACTACCATGGCAGCAAGCTCACCTACACGGGCTGGCGCGGGCTGCCCGAGTCCGCCTTCTTCTCCGACCGCGGGGTCATCGCCGACTACCAGGCCTACGTCACCCACTTCGTGCAGCACGTGAACCCCTACACGGGGCTCGCCTACCGCGACGACCCGACGATCATGGCCTGGGAGACCGGCAACGAGATGTGGTGCCAGACCTGTTCGGGCAACTACTGGGACGGCTCCTGGACCCGCGCGATCGCCGACCACCTGAAGTCCGTGGCCCCGCGCCAGCTCGTCGTCGACGGGCACGGCACGGACCCCGGCTGCCGGACCGACTGCCTGCACGCACCGAGCCTGGACATCGCCTCGGTCGACGTCGTCGACGACCACTTCTACCCGATGCAGCTGGACCGGGTGCGTTCCGCGGCCGCGACGGCCGCCGCCCACGGCAAGGCCTACCTCGTCGGTGAGTACGACTGGAACAACCACCGCGGCGGTTCCGGCCTGCAGGACTTCCTCGACACCGTCCGCCTCTCCGGAGCGGTCGGCGCGCTGACCTGGTCGGTCGTGCCGCACGCCGACACCGCCGGGTTCGTCGACCACGACGACGGTTTCCAGTACTTCTTCCCCGGTCGCGACGACGACGAGCGGGCGCGGACGGGCACGCTGCGCGCGTTCGCCGCGAAGGTGTCCGGTGCGGCGGCCTCCGACGCGGCACCCCCGGCGCCGTGCGGGCTGGCCCGGGTGGCGACGGGGACCGGCACGGGGCTGCGCTGGCGGGGTGCGGCGCCCGCCGTGCGCTACGTCGTGCAGCGGCGCGCAGCCGGGTCCACCGCCGGCTGGCAGAACCTCACCTGGCAGGTGCGCGACCAGGCGGTCCTCCCCGCGAGCGGTGCGCTGTGGGTGGACACCACCGCTGCCGGGAGGCGCTCGGAGTACCGCGTCGCCGGGATCTCGCTGCGGGGGACGCGGGGCCCCTGGTCCACGGCCGTGCCACCGGGGGTCACGACCGCCTGCGGTTCCTGAGCGGGGGTCACCCGCGTCCGCGCGACCCCCGCGGATGCAGGACGATGGAGCGTCCCGCCCCCGGGCGGTTCACCTGATCAGGTCTTGCCCCGGACCTGTGCGGGCCGCGACCCTGGGGTGGGGGCCCGCACCGTTCGCCGATCGGTCCGCCCCTCGACCTCGAGAGGCAGAAGCACCCCCGATGTTCCTGGAACCACGCCGGACTCCGACCCGTCCGTCCGGTTCCGGAGGGTTGCTGCTCGCCTCGCGGGGGGACGCGTTGACGCCCTTCCTCTTCGAGGAACTCCAACGGCGCTACCCCGTGGTCGGGGTCCTCCACACCGACCTGTCCCGGTGGCAACGGGTGGCCGTCGCGGCGACGACGTTCCGCCCCTCCCGCGTGCGGTGGGCCGAGCACTTCTTCAAGAGCGGCCTCGGCTACGCGCTGCGCTCGCGCAACGCGGAACTCCTGCGCCGGCGCTCGCCGGACCCGCAGGCTCCCGTCTTCCAGGTGCACGCCCTCTTCGACGTCACCGGGGGTGGTGGCAGCCTGCTCTACGTCGACTGCACGCACCGGCAGTCGGCGGCCTCGTGGCCGGCGTGGAACCCCCTGCGGGGCAGGGCGCTGGAACGCTGGTACGCCCAGGAGACCGCCGCCTACCGCGCCGCCCGGCACGTCTTCTCGTTCAGCACCGCGACGAGGGACTCGCTGGTCGACGAGTACGGCGTGGACCCCGCCCGCGTGAGCGTCGTGGGGGCCGGGGCGAACGGGGGTCTGCCCGAGGAGGTCGCGCACCGCGGAACCTCGCCGGGCCCCGCCCCCAACCTGCTGTTCATCGGCAACGACTTCGCCCGCAAGGGAGGTCACGACCTGCTGACCGCCTTCGCGCAGGTGCGCGCACGTTTCCCCGGCGCGACGCTGCGCCTGGTCGGGACGCGTCCGGAGGTTCCCGCCCAACCGGGTGTGGAGGTCCTGGGGAGGGTTCACGACCGCGAGCTCGTCGCTCGCCTCTACGCCCAGGCCGACGTGTTCGTGCTGCCCTCCGTCTTCGACCCGTTCCCGTTGGTGCTGCTGGAGGCGATGGCCCGCGGAGTTCCGCTGGTCACGACCGCGTCGTGCGGGATCCCCGACCTCGTGCGGGACCAGGTCGAGGGACACGTCGTCGCCGCGAACGACCCGGCGGGTCTGGCGGCCGCACTCGTGCGATCCTTGGCCGATCCCGCGCACAGCTCGTCGATGGCTGCCACGGCGCGTCTGCGGGTTCGGGAGGAGTTCACGTGGCAACGCGTCGTCGACCGCATGGCCCCCGTCCTCGACGAGCTGGTCCGCACCGGAACCGGTCGTGGACCGGACCGCTCGCCGCGCTGACCCTGCTGACGCTGGTCGGAGCGGGGCTGACGTCCTGTTCCGGTCCGGCCGACGACTTCGTGGAACGCGACGGGCGGCAGTTCACCGTCGACGGGAAACCCTTCCGGTTCGTGGGTTTCAACCTCTACGACGCGGCCGCGAGCGACCGGTACTCCTGCCGCCCGGCGTCGCGCATCCCCCCCGAGGACCTCGAGGACCACTTCCGCTGGCTGCACGACCACGCGGGGGTCACCGTCGTCCGGTTCTGGGCGTACCAGACCTACACCGACGGCGGTCGTGACTTCAGCGCCGTCGACCGCGTCGTGGACGCCGCGCGGGCGACCGGGATCCGGTTGATCCCGGTCCTCGAGGACGGGCCGGGGGACTGCAGCACAGGCGAACCGGGAGTCTCCCTGGCCGAGGCCGACGGCGGGACCTGGTTCAGCCAGGGGTACCGGAAACCGTACGGCAGCGCGCGGATCTCCTACCGGGACTACGTCGCCGCCATCACGGAGCACTACCGCGACGAACCCGTGGTGATGGCCTGGATGCTGGTCAACGAGGCCGAGACCCCGGCCCGCGACGACCAGGGACGGTCGGTCCTCGTGAGTTTCGCCGGTGACGTCGCGGGCCTGGTCCACTCCGTCGACCCGAACCACCTCGTCACCCTGGGAACCCAGGGCAACGGTGCTCCGGGGGGCAGCGGCGCGGACTTCCTCGCGGTCTACAACCAGACCGACCTGGACTTCGTCGAGGTGCACGACTGGGCCCGCTACGGTTCCGACACCGAGGCCATGCCGGGGGCCGAGGCCGACGGCAGCCTGCCGGCGGTCGGTTCGCAGACCTGCCGTTCCACGACCGCGCCGATCGCGTGCTCGTTCGCCATCGCCGCCCAGATCCAGAAACCCCTCGTCGTCGGCGAGGTGGGGATCTCCGCCACCGACGCGGCCGGCCGGGGTCGACGGGCGGAACTGGTCCGGGCGAAGGCGCAGGCCGCGTTCGACGCCGGTGCCGCCGGGTACCTGGTGTGGCACTACGGCACCGGAGCGACCGACGGGTACGACGTCGTGCGTTCCGACGACGACCTGCTGTTCGACGTCACCCGGCGACTGGGTTCGCAGGTGTCGGGGACGCCCTGAGGAGTTCCCCCGGGTACGCGGAACGACCCGTCGCCCCCGAGTTCTCGGGGGTGACGGGTCGTCGGCGGTTCCGGTGGGTCCTGGGTGGGAAGCTGGTTCAGGCCACGACGTCGCGACGCGCGTCGTCGTGCCGCGGTGCCCGCGCGTCGGCCGACGCGGCGCGGGGTCCCGCGACGGAGCCGGGAACCCCGAGGGTCGCGAAGACCCGGGCGAAGCGGGTGACCGAGGTGTCCCAGGAGTGCGGGTCGGCGTAGCGCTCGCCCCGGCGTTCCAGGAGTCCCCGCAGCGCCGCGGCGAGTTCCACGGGCGCGGCCGGGGGCACGAACACGGCACCCTCGTAGTCGCGGGCGGCCTCGACGAGACCCCCGACGGAGGTCACCACGGTCGGGAGTCCGGCGCTCATGGCCATCTGCAGCGGCCCCGAGGACGACGAACGGCGGTAGGGGAGCACCACGGCGTCGGCCGCGGCGAAGTGGGTGCGGACCTCCGCGTCGGTGACGTAGCGGTTGACGAGGTCGATGCGGTCGCCGTTCGGACTGTTCCGCACGGCGTCCAGCGGCGCCGTCCACCCCTCCCACGTCTCGCCGACGATGGTCAGCCGGAACTTCTCCGCCAGTTCCCGGGGCAGCGAGGAGAACGCCTCGACGAGGTCCTCGAGACCCTTGTACGGACGGATCGTCCCGAAGAACAGCAGGCGGAGCGGTGCGTCGCCGGTGGCGGCATCGCTACGCACCGCGGTGGCGTCGAGGACGTGGTCGTACGGCCCGTGCGGGATGACCGTGATCTGGCGCGGGTCGAGGCCGTAGGCCCCCTGCAGGAGTTCGGAGTCGTACTCGGAGTGGACGACGTGCGCGTCGACCCGGCGCAGCAGCGCCTTCATCGCCGACCGCACGTAGCGGACCACGCCGGGGACCCGGGCTTCCCCGGTGTCCTGGACCTCGTGCCACTCGATGACGACCTTGGCCCCGCGGCGGTGCAACGCCCGCGCGAGGAGCAGGTAGGAGTGCAGCACCGCGCCGGTCCACCACTGCAGGACGACGACGTCGGGGCGGGTGCGGTCGAGGAAACCCGACACCCCCCGGGCGCTGCGTCCCCAGTACCAGTCGACGCCGTCGTAGACGTCGATGTCGGGGGAGTAGTCGACGTCGTTCACGACGGAACCCACCCGGGAACGTCCGGGGTAGAGGAACCGCGGCACCAGGCGGCGCATCAGGACGACGCTCGTCGTGGTGCGTTCGGCGAAGGCGTTCGCGAGGCGGCAGGTGTAGTAGCTGATCCCGGAGGTGAACCGCCAGCCCGAACCGACGACCAGGACGCGGGTGGGACGCGACGTCCCGGCCGTGCGCGCCTCGGGGACGGAACTCATGCGTTCTCCCGCGCGTCCTGTTCGGCCCGGTGGATCTCGTGCCGTCCCGGTTCGGTCCCCTGCTGGGGGACGGAGGGGTGGCGGTCGGTCGGGCGGAGGTCGATGACCCGGGCCAGGGGGGAGTCCAGCAGCGCCGCGTCCTGCGCCTGCTCGTTCGCGAGGGTGTGCTCCGCATCGGCGTGGGCGTGGGTGAGGAGTTCCGCGCTGGGGGTGGGGGTGGTGGAGCGCCCGCGCTGGAAGCGTTCGGTGAGGATCGTGCGCAGCACCCGCAGGCCGTCGCGCACGGCGTGCAGGTTGCTCTCGCCGTGGATGCGGCGCAGTTCCACGCTGGGCACCTCGTGGATCTGCAGGTCGGCGGCGGCGACCCGGCAGTTGATGAGGGTCTCGATCTCGAAGCCGTCACCCCACTGCGCGGTGTCGTAGCGCGAGGACGGGATGGCCAGGTGCTGGAGCACGTCGCGCCAGAAGGCGTTGTAGCCGTAGCAGAGGTCCGTGTACTTGGTGCGGAACAGCACGTTGGTGAACAGCGTCAGCATCCGGTTGCCGGTGTCGCGCACGAGGGTGATGTCGTCGCTGCCGCCGGCGGCGAGGACGCGGCTGCCCTTGGCGAAGTCGGCGCCGGCGACGAGCGCGGCCACGAAGTCCGAGATCTCGGCGGCGTCTGCGGAGCCGTCGGCGTCGAACATGACGATGACGTCACCGGTGGCGGCCTCGAAACCCACGGCTAGGGCGTTGCCCTTGCCGCGCCGGGTCTGCTGCAGGAACTTCGCCTCGGGCAGCACCCGGGCCACGACCTCGGCCGTCCCGTCGGTGGAGTGACCGTCGACGACGATCACCTCGTGCACCTTGGGCAGGCCGGGCAGGACGATCTCGAGGTTGCGCGCTTCGTTCCACGCGGGCACCACGATCGTGACCTTCGGGTGCTCCGGACGTTCTACGGGCGTGGCAACCATCGGTGAAACCTCTCTCGTGCAGTTCAGTGGACCCGCATCGTCGAGGTTCCCGGGCCGTGGTCGGCCTTTCGACGAAACGTAGGTCCCGCGGCTGAGAGGTGTTCGGGTCCGTCACCCGAACAGATGGGTCTACTCCGAAAGAACTTCTCTACGTCATGCCTGGTTGACGGAGAGTGAGCTCAGGGGCATCCGTGCACCGACTGGTCCGTCTCGTAGTCACTAGTGCTGTACGCAACGTGACATCGACGGCAGAAGGGCGCCCGGTGCGTGCGCGAGGTCCGTCCCTGCCGCACACTGAGGGCCCGGCGTGGTCCTCTGATCGCGTCTGCGGTGCGGGGCCAGGCGCAGTCGGCCTCCGCGACCGCCCACGTCCACGTCCCGAGGAGTCCCCCGTGCTGGTCCGTTCCCGCCGTGTCCACCCGCAAGGCCGCGTGTCGACGGTGATCGGCGTGGTGCTGGCCGTCCTCCTGGTGGTCCTGCTGTCCGCGCGGGGAGCCGCCGCGGCCGTCGTCCCCGGTGACGCCTGGGTGCGCGCCGCCCACCTGGTCCCGGGTCTCGAGGCGATGCAGGTCAGCGCCCGGCCCACCGCCGGGGGCGACACCGTGGTCCTGGCCGCCGACGCCGGCTACGGCGACGTCGCGCCCTACCAGCGGCTCGCACCCGGCGACTACACCGTGGAGCTGCGCCCGGCCGGCGCCGCGCCGACCTCGTCCCCGGTCCTCTCCAGCACCCTCACCGCCAAGGCCGGCGCCGCCTACACCCTCGCGGGCCTGGGTTCCCTCACCTCGCCCCGGCTGGCGACCCTGCAGGACGACCTGACCCCGCCCGCGCCCGGGACGGTCAACGTCCGCCTGCTGCCGGCGGCCTCGACCGCGGCCCAGGTGACGGTGAGCGCCGTCGACGGGCCGGTCATCGCCCAGGACGCCGTGTTCGGTCAGCCGACCAGCTACACCAGCGTCCCCGCCGGGACGTGGACCCTGCAGGCGGTCGCGAACGGTGTCGCGCCGGCCACCACGAAGGTCGACCTGACCGCGGGCGGCGTCTACACCCTCGCGGTCGTCGACGGGACCGGCGGCCTCGGCGTGCAGGTCGTCACCGACGCCGCGGGCGCGGCGACGATGCCCGTGGGTGGCGCGCAGACCGGCGGCGGCGGTACGGCCGGTGGCCTCGACACCGAGTCCTCGCCCGGCCCGTGGATCCTCGCGATGATCGTGCTCGGGGGACTCGGCGTGCTCGCCGTGCGTCGCGCGAGGACCACGCGCTCGTCGTGACCGGCCGCGTCCTGCGTCGACGGTCCCTCCTGCTGCTGCCCGCCGCCGTCTGGGTCGCGGGCTGCTCCACGGGACCGGGTGCTCCCGCCCCGACCGGCGCTCCGGGTTCCACCGCGACGGGCACGGCGTCGGCCACGGCGACGGTCCCGTCCCCGGGCGGCCCGTCCTCGGCCACGGCGCCCGAGAGCGCGCCCGTGCCCGCGGTCGGTGACCCCGGGCGCGCCGTCGCGGCCGGTGAGGTCCCCGTGCACCTCGAGGTCCCCGCCGCCGGGGTGGACGTCCCGCTCATCCGGCTGGGCGTGAACCCGGACGGTTCGCTGGAGGTCCCGGTGGACTACCAGCAGGTCGGGTGGTTCACGGGGAGCGCCGCCCCCGGCGCCACGGGGCCGGCGATCATCGCGGGGCACGTGGACAGCACCAGTGGTCCGGCGCCCTTCTTCCGGCTGCGTGACCTCGTCGCCGGCGACGAGGTCGTCGTCACCGGCGCGGACGGGCAGCGGCGGTCGTTCTCCGTGGACGGGGTCGAGCAGTACCCGAAGGACCGGTTCCCCACGGCGGCCGTCTACGGCCCCGCCCCGGGCCCGGTCCTGCGGCTCATCACCTGCGGCGGGTCCTTCGACCGCAGCGTGGGTCACTACCGGGACAACGTGGTCGTCTTCGCGTCGTGAGCGCCTGGTCCGGACCGGTCAGCTGCAGCTGAGCGCGGTCGGCGTCGCGGGGCTGGTGGAGCTCGCCAGCTGGTAGCCGTAGCTCGTCGTGGCGCCCGCGGCGAGCGCCCCGTTCCAGCTCGCGTTGCGGACGCTCAGCGTGCGCCCGGACTGGGTCCAGGTGCCGTTCCAGAGGTTCGTGACCGTGGCGCCGGCGGGCAGCGTGACGGCCGTCGACCAGTCGGTGCGACCGGTCGGGCCGTTGGCGACGGTGACCGTCTGCACGGCACCGGAGTTCCAGGCGTTCTCGGTGCGCGCCGTGACGCTGCAGACCGGGCGACCGGAGACCGGACGGGTGGAGCGGGTCACCGCGGGCGTCGGGGTGGCAGTCGTCGTCGTGGGGGGCTTCGGCGTCACCGGGGTCGTCGCGGTGGGCGTCGCGGTGGGCGCCGGGACACCGCCCGCGGGTCCGGCGGAGAAGTCCGTGACGGCGAGCCCGGCGCCGCCGACCCACGGCTCGAAGCCGGCCTGGACGCTCGTGAGGTACCAGGAGCGCTGCGCGTAGCCGCGCTGCACGGCGTCGTCGTAGAAGGTGCCGAGGGCGAAGTCGAGGGAGGCCGTACCGGTCGTGCGGACGTAGGAGACGACGTTCCAGCCGGTGTTGCCGAACCAGACGTCCCAGCTGGCGCCCGCGAGCGCCACGGTGCCCACCTTGGCGCCGATGGGTTGCGGGCGACCGGCGTGGTTCGCCCAGACCATGACCTCGGCGCCGGTGTTCTGCCCGTCGCGGCGGGCGGTCGAGTCGAACCACAGGTCGTAGCCCGCGTCCCACTCGCCCGTCGTGGGGTAGGTCATCGAGACGGCGGTTCGCAGGGTCGAGAACGCGGGCGAGGAGGCCTGGACGGGGTCGAAGCCGGGCGTGCAGACGGCGTAGTGGCAGCCCCAGTAGATCGACGGGTAGCTCTTGGGGGCGCCCGAGGTCGAGGTGGAGCCGTCGGCGGTGGTGACGGCGAAACCGGTGGCGCTGGGTTCGATGCACTGCTGGGCCGAGGTGCCCCAGCGGTTGTTCTGGATCGTGTAGCGCCCGTCGGCCGTCGTGGTCTTGGCGTAGGTGTCGCACAGGACGGTGGCGGCGGAGGCCGACGGGGTGTCGAGGGTGACGACCAGGGCGGCGGAACCGGCGGTGAGGGCGGTCACGGCGGTCGCGACGGCGACCTTCACGGCGCGTGCGCGGAGTGGGGTCACGCGGACTCCTCGGTCCCGGGCCGGGGGACCTTGAGCCCACCACGGCGTGACCTGCGTCACACTCCGAAGTCGGGTCAGCGGCGGCGGAGCAGGGAGACGACGGCGAGCGTGCCGACGCCGACGGCACCGGCGCGGGCGCTCCAGCGCACGGCGTGGCGCCACTGGCGGAACTCGTGCACGGGCCACCCGTGCGCGGCGGCGTGCCGGCGCAGCGTCCGGTCCGGGTTGACGACGACGGGGGAGCCGACCAGCGAGAGCAGCGGCAGGTCGTTGGCGGAGTCGGAGTAGGCCGCGCAGCGGGTCAGGTCGAACCCGGCGGAGGCGGCCAGGGCGCGCACCGCGTCGGCCTTGGCCTGACCGTGCAGCGGTTCACCGACGAGCTTGCCGGTGTAGACGCCCGCCACGGACTCGGCGACGGTGCCGAGCGCGCCGGTCAGCCCGAGGCGGCGGGCGATCACCTCGGCCATCTCGACGGGGGCGGCCGTGACCAGCCACACCGGCGCTCCCGCGGCGAGGTGGCGGCGGGCGAGTTCCTGGGTGCCCGCGCGGACCTTGGACTCGACGTGCTCCTCGTAGACGTCCTCGCCGATCCGGCGGATGGTCGCGGTCTCGTGACCGGCGACGAAGGCCAGGGCGAGGTCGCGGATCTCCACGAGGTGGCCGAGGTTCTCGCCGCGCACCGCGTAGTGCAGCGCGCGGCGGGCGAAGCGCTGCACCTCGCGGCGGGAGAAGAACCCCCGCGCGGCGAGGCCGCGGGCGAAGTAGAACAGCGACGCGCCCCGCACCATGGTGTTGTCGAGGTCGAAGAAGGCCGCCTGCACCACGCGTGCGTCGACCAGCGGGGTGGACGCGTCGGCGGCAGGCACGTTCGGCATCGTAGGCCCGGCGTCCAGGTCGGGACCGGTCAGGAGTGAGTGGTGGGCAACCCGGAGTCACAGCAGCGGTCACAGCAGGAGTCGCAGCAGGAGGCGCGACTGGTGCTCGTCTCGCGGGTGGGCTGCCACCTGTGCGACGAGGGTCGTGGGGTCGTCGCGGCGGTGGCGGCGGCGACGGGGACGACCTGGACCGAGGTCGACGTCGACGCCGACGCGGAGCTGTTGCGGCGCTACTCCGACAAGGTGCCCGTCGTGCTGCTGGACGGGGTCGAACGGGACTTCGGCCGCCTCGACGAGCACCGTCTGCGCGAGGCGCTGGCGGGACGACGGTGGTGGCGTCGCGGCCGCTGAGCGGCGCCGGAAGGAAGGCAACCCTTCCTGTGTCGTCCCAGCTCAGGAGCGACGTGGCGCTCGTCACGCCGGGCGGCTACGACTTTGTGCAAGGCTTCACAAGAGCCTAGTCTTCTGGCGCACGACCAGCGGTTCCGGGGTTCTTCCCGGGGCCGGGAGCTTCGCGTACGAGGGTGCGGGTCTGACCGCTGTGGACGAGGACGAGGTGGGGACGGTCGACGTTCCCGAAGCGACCGTGGCGCGCCTGCCGCAGTACCTGCGGGCACTGTCGACGCTCGCCGAGGCAGGTCTGCGGACGGTGTCCTCGGAGGCGCTGGCCGAGGCCGTCGGCGTCGGTTCGGCCAAGCTGCGCAAGGACCTCTCCCACCTCGGCAGCTACGGCACCCGCGGCGTCGGCTACGACGTCGAGCAGCTCCACGCCCAGATCGCCGACCACCTCGGGCAGACGACCAGCTGGAACGTCGTCATCGTCGGCATCGGCAACCTGGGCCACGCCCTCGCCGGTTACGGCGGTTTCGCCTCCCGCGGGTTCCGCGTCGTCGGGCTCTTCGACGACGGGCCCCACGTCGTGGGCGAGGTCGTCAGCGGCCTCGCGGTCCGTCCGCTGGACGAGCTGCCCTCGGTGCTGCGCGCCGGGGAACCCACCATCGGAGTCCTCGCCGTCCCCGTCGAGCACGCGCAGGTCGTCTGCGACCGGCTCGTCGCCGCGGGTGTCACGAGCGTGCTGAACTTCGCCCCCACCGTGCTGCGCGTCCCCGCCGACGTCGACGTGCGCAAGGTCGACCTCGCCTCGGAGCTCCAGATCCTCGCCTTCCACGCCCAGCGGCGGGCCGCGCGCTTCGCCGCCCCCGCCGCAACCCCCGCCCCCAGTCCCGTCCCCACCCTCGAGATGACGCTCGCGGGCGAACGCGTCGGGGAGGTGGTCTGAGTGGCGCTGATGGTCGTGGGCCTCTCCCACCGCACCGCCTCCCTGGAGGTCCTCGAGCGCGCCGCCGCGGGTGCCGGCTCCGCCGAGCAGATCGTCGAGTCGCTGCTGGCGTCCCCGCACGTGGAGGAGGCCTTCGTCCTCTCCACCTGCAACCGCGTCGAGCTGTACTGCGACGTGACGCGCTTCCACGGCGGGGTCGCCGACGTCGGTGACGCCCTGTGCCGCCGCATCGGCCTCGGGTTCGAGGAGCTCGGCGAACAGCTCTACGTGCACTACGAGGACGCCGGCGTCGAGCACCTCTTCCGCGTCGCCTGCGGCCTGGACTCGATGGCCGTCGGTGAGAGCCAGATCCTCGGTCAGCTGCGCCTGGCCCTGCGCGACCTGCACCAGCGCGGGCTGGCCGGCGGGACGCTGGACCGGTTGCTGCAGAACGCGTTGCGGGTCGGCAAGCGGGCCCACTCCGAGACCGGGCTGGACGCCGCGGGCGCCTCGCTCGTCGACGCCACGACCACCCGCGCCGCCGGTGTCGTCGGGGACCTCCCCGGCAAGCGCGCCCTCGTCGTCGGTGCCGGCGCGATGAGCGCCCTCGTCGCGACGACGCTGGCCCGGGCCGGCCTCGACGTCGTCGTCGCCAACCGCACCCCGGACCGCGCCCAGCGCCTCGCCGCCGCGATCGGCGGGGTCGCCGTCGGGCTCGACGACCTGCGCGCGCAGGTGGCCGCGGCCGACCTCGTCGTCAGCTGCACGGGGGCCGTCGGGCACGTCCTGGACGTCGCGACCGTGGCCAGCGCCCTGCTCGACCGCCCGGAACGCCCGATCTTCCTGGCCGACCTGGCCCTGCCCCGCGACGTCGACCCGGAGGTCGCGACCCTGCGCGGGGCGCACCTCGTCGACCTCGAGGGCCTCGGCGCCGACCTCGCCAGTTCGGCCGTCGCCGAGGACCTGCGCTCGGTGCGGGCCATCGTCGCCGAGGAGGTCGCCGCCCACGCGGCCCACCTGCGGGCCGCCGACGTCGCCCCGACCGTCGTCGCGCTGCGGGCCCAGGCCCGCCACGTCGTCGAGGTCGAGATGCGCCGGCTCGGCAGCCGCGTCGAGCTCGACGACACGACCCGCGCCGAGGTCGACCGCGCGGTGCACCGCATCGTGGAGAAGCTGCTGCACACCCCCACGGTCCGTGTGAAGGAGCTCGCCGAGGCCCCCGGCGGGGTCGGCTACGCCGCCGCGCTGCGGACGCTCTTCGACCTCGAGGTCGCCCAGGACCCGAGCGCCCTGCCCGGTGACGCGCCGCTGTCCGGGACGGTCGCCGACGCCGTGAGCCACGTCTCGTGACCCGCCGACTGCGCCTGGGCACCCGCCGCAGCGCGCTGGCCCGGACCCAGAGCACCTGGGTCGCCGACGCGCTGCGCCGCAACGGGTTCGAGGTCGAACTGGTGGAGATCACCACCCACGGTGACGTCAACCGCGCCCCGCTGGCCCAGATCGGCGGCTCCGGCGTCTTCGTCTCGGCGCTGCGCGACGCGCTCCTCGCGGACGAGGTCGACCTGGCCGTGCACTCCCTCAAGGACCTGCCCACGGCCGACGCCGCCGGGCTCGCGCTGGGTGCCGTCCCCGAGCGCGAGGACCCCCGCGACGTCCTCGTCGCCGCCGGACGCACCCTCGCCGACCTCCCCGCCGGGGCCCGCGTCGGCACCGGCTCGCCGCGCCGGCGGGCCCTGCTGCTGGCGCTGCGTCCCGACCTCGACGTCGTCGCCGTGCGCGGCAACATCGACACCCGCATCGGCTACGCCACCAGCGGGGAGCTCGACGCCGTCGTGCTCGCCGCCGCGGGCCTCGCCCGCATCGGCCGCCTCGACGAGGCGAGCGAGCTCTTCGCACCCGACACCTTCGTCCCCGCGCCCGGGCAGGGCGCGCTGGCCGTGGAGTGCCGCGACGGGGACACCGAGGTGGTCGAGGCGCTCGCCGCGCTCGACGTGCCCGCGGTCCGGTTCGCCGTGGCCGCCGAACGTCAGGTGCTCGCCACGCTGGAGGCCGGTTGCTCGGCCCCGGTCGGCGCCCACGCCGTCGCCGTCGGCGACGACCTCGTCCTGCAGGTGGCGGCGGAGGACCCTTCCGGGGTCCTCGTCCGCCGTCGCCGGGCGGTCCCCCTCTCGTCGGTGACCGATCTCCGGGCGGCTCGCCGCCTCGGGGCCGAGGTCGCCGCGGACCTGCTCGAGCGCGAGCTCGCACAGACCCCCGTCGCCGTGGGCGGCGGAGCCCAGGAGAACCACCCCCTGGACCGTCCGGTCGACGGTCCACGTCCCGATCCGGAGAGTGGCTCGTGAGCACGATGACGAACAGCCCCCTGGTCGCCGAGCCGGCGCAGGCACCGGAGGCGGCCCTCGAGGTCACCTCCGACGCGCCCGAGGTGAGCCTGCTCACCGAGGTGACCGTGGCCAAGAAGGGGCACGACGCCCCCGAGTCGACCAGCACCAGGAAGTCGGGCAGGTCGGGCCGGACCGGCCGGAGTGCGAGTTCCGACAAGGCCACCAAGGCCGAGAGGGCGCTCGGGCACGTCTCCTTCGTGGGCGCGGGTCCCGGTGATCCGGGTCTGCTCACCGTGCGGGCCGTCGACCTCCTCGCCGCGGCCGACGTGGTCGTGCTCGACCAGGCCAGCCGCGAGGACCTCGCCGCCCGCTACTGCCGCGACGGGGTCGAGGTGCTGGACGCCGGTTTCGGTGACGACGGTCAGCCGCTGACCCGCGCCGTGCGGGCCAAGCTCGTCGTGAAGGCGGCGAAGGCCGGTGGTCGCGTCGTGCGGCTGATGGACGGGGACCCGTCGACCTTCACGGGGCTGGCCGACGAGATCGTGGCCTGCCGCAAGAACGGGGTCTCCTTCGACGTCGTCCCGGGCGTCTCCGCCGTCAGCGCCGTCCCGGCCTACGCGGGGATGCCGATGACCACCAGCCACACCTCCAGCGTCAACGTGGTGCACCCGACGGGCCGCTCGCTCGACTGGTCGCGGCACGCCGACAAGGACGCCACGGTCATCGTGCTCGGCACCGGTGACGACATCGCCGCCGCCGCGGTGGGGCTGCTCGGGGCGGGTCGGTCGGCCTCGACGCCGGTCGCGCTGACCTCCCACGGCACGACGACGACCCAGTCGACGACCACGACGACGCTGGGCGACCTCCAGCGGGCCGCCGCCGCCCTCGACGGCTCGCCGACCACGGCCGTCGTCGGCGACGTCGTCGCGCTGCGCGAGCAGGGCAGCTGGTACGAGACGAAGCCGCTCTTCGGCTGGCGGGTCCTGGTGCCGCGCACCAAGGAACAGGCCGGCGGGGTCACCTCGAAGCTGTCCGACCACGGCGCCACCGCCGAGGTCGTGCCGACCATCTCCGTCGAACCGCCGCGCACCCCGCAGCAGATGGAGAAGGCGGTCAAGGGTCTGGTGACCGGGCGCTACGAGTGGATCGGCTTCACCTCCGTCAACGCCGTCAAGGCCGTGCGGGAGAAGTTCACCGAGTACGGCCTCGACGCCCGCGCGTTCTCCGGCCTCAAGGTCGCCGCCGTCGGTGGCGTCACCGCGGAGGCGTTGCGCGAGTGGGGGATCGAGCCCGACCTCATGCCCGAGAACGAGCAGTCCGCCTCCGGGCTGCTGGAGTCCTGGCCGCCCTACGACGACGTCCTCGACCCCATCAACCGGGTGTTCCTGCCGCGTGCGGACATCGCGACCGACACCCTGGTCGCGGGTCTGGTGGAGAACGGCTGGGAGGTCGACGACGTCACCGCCTACCGGACGGTGCGCGCCGCGCCGCCCGCCGCCCCGGTGCGCGACGCGATCAAGACCGGCGCGTTCGACGCGGTCGTCTTCACGTCGAGCTCGACGGTCCGCAACCTCGTCGGGATCGCCGGGAAACCGCACCCGTCGACCATCGTCGCCTGCATCGGCCCGGCCACCGCGAAGACCGCCGAGGAGCACGGCCTGCGGGTCGACGTCCTCGCGCCGGAGCCCAGTGCGGAGGCCCTCGTCGAGGCGCTGGCCGGTTTCGGTCAGGGTCTGCGGGCGGCGGCCGCCGAGGCCGGCGAGCCGGTGCTGCGGCCCAGCCAGAAGAAGTCCTCCGCGCGCCGTCGGGCGCGCTGACCAGCTAGGAGTTCCCCCGTGGTGCAGTTGCCGATCAGGCCCCGCCGTCTCCGCTCCACCCCGGCGATGCGCCGGTTGGTGACGGACGTGCACCTGCACCCGGGGGACCTCGTGCTCCCGGTGTTCGTCCGGGAGGGCATCACCGAGGAGCAGCCGATCCGGACGCTGCCCGGGGTCGTGCAGCACACGCGCGAGTCCCTGGTGGCGGTGGCGAAGGACGCCGTCGCGGCCGGCCTCGGCGGGATCATGCTGTTCGGGGTCCCGGAGGAGCTCGACGCGGTGGGGTCCGGGGCCGACGACCCCGACGGGATCCTCAACGTCGCGCTCGAGGACGTCCGCGACGCCGTCGGCGACGACCTCGTGGTCATGGCCGACCTCTGCCTCGACGAGTTCACCGACCACGGCCACTGCGGGGTCCTGGACTCCCGGGGGCGGGTGGACAACGACGCGACCCTGGAGCGCTACGCGTCGATGGCGCTGGCCCAGTCCAGCGCCGGGGCCCACGTGCTGGGGCCCAGCGGGATGATGGACGGCCAGATCGGGTACCTGCGCAACGCCCTGGACGGCAGCGGTTTCGAGGACGTCTCGCTGTTCGCCTACGCCGTGAAGTACGCGAGCGGGTTCTACGGCCCGTTCCGCGAGGCCGTGAACTCCCAGCTCAAGGGTGACCGCCGCACCTACCAGCAGGACCCCGCCGCGAACGTCGCCGAGGCGTTGCGCGAGGTGCGGCTCGACCTCGACGAGGGCGCCGACATGGTCATGGTGAAACCCGGCCTGCCCTACCTCGACGTGCTGCGCGCCGTCGCCGACGTCTCCGACGTCCCCGTCGCCAGCTACCAGGTGTCGGGGGAGTACGCGATGGTCGAGTTCGCCGCGCAGGCCGGGGCGCTGGACCGCGAGCGGGTGGCGCTGGAGTCGCTGCTGGCGCTGCGGCGGGCCGGCGCGTCGATCGTCCTCAGCTACTGGGCGCTCGAGGCGGCGCGGGAGTGGCTGTAGCGGCAGATATCCTTTCATGAACCTCGACCCTCTGAAGGTTTGGGTAGCCAACCTTGTATCGGGGGATTGGGCATGCAAGGTTGTTCCGCATGGCTGTCTTGGAGGACGCGTTCTGGACGGCGCGGGATGAGACGGGCCTGCCCAGCCGAGACCGTCGGTCGGGCCCTTACCGCACCTACCTGCCGGACCCGCTCGGCGGTCGCCCTCTTGTCGTGCACCCGGACCTGTCACGACGCATTGCCCAGGTCGAGCGGTCTGTGCGGGGCCTCGCCGAGGGGCCGGCCGGGACCGACCTGGAGGGGCTGGCCCGCTTCCTCCTTCGCTCAGAGGCCGTCGCCAGCTCGTTGATCGAGGGCATCGCGCCGTCGAGCGCGAACGTCGCGGTCGCCGAACTCGCCCAGACCGAGGACGTGCAGCGTGTGGGGGACCAGGCGCAGCTCGTCGCTCGGAACATCACGATCGTTCGCCGCGCCACGGACGAGCTCGTCGCGCTCGACGAGGTGACGCCCGACGACGTCGTCCGGTTGCAGGCGAGTCTCATCCCGGAGGAGGAGCACCACGGCATCCGGGTGGTGCAGAACTGGATCGGGGGGTCGAACTGGCACCCCCTGGACGCTCAGTTCGTGCCTCCACCGCCGGAGGCGGTGGATCCGCTGACGACTGATCTGCTCGACTACCTCAACGGCTCCCACCACTCCCCGCTCGTCCAGGCCGCTCTGGTCCACGCGCAGTTCGAGACGATCCACCCCTTCACGGATGGCAACGGTCGGGTGGGTCGGGCCCTCGTCCACACCGTCTTGGCGCGCCGCGGGCTGACGCGGCAGGCGGTCCTGCCGATCAGCCTCGTCCTGGCGACGCTGCGGGACGACTACGTGCTTGGACTCACTGCCTACCGGTACGAGGGGGCGCCCGACGGTCCGGAAGCCTTCGCGGGAACGCAGTCGTGGATCGCCACCTTCGTCGAGGCCGCCGCCGTCGCCGTCGAGCAGGCCAGCGCCCTCGTCGCAGCCGTCAAGGAGTTGCGCGTCGACTGGGACGGCAGGCTGGCACGCCACCGGACGGTGGGCGGTCGGCGCGAGGTGCCGCGTGCGGACTCGGCCACCGCCCGGCTCCTCGCTCTGCTCCCAGAAGCTCCAGTCACGACGGCGCGGACGGTCGAACGGGTCCTCCGCGTGTCCTACCCGGCTGCCAACGAAGCGGTGCAGGAACTCGCGGCCGCCGGGATCCTGCGTGCCCGGCAGCTGAAGCGCAGAACCACCGGGTACCTGGCCACGGAGGTGCTGGACCTGATCGACCTCACGGAACGCCAGCTGGCCAGCACGGCCTTCGACACCCGAACGAGCCCGCCGAACCGAGCTGTGCCGGCGCGGCGCCAGGTCTGACGAGGAGTTGTCACCGGCTGGGCCCAGCAGTACGGCATCGGTGAGGGGGAGTTGTCCGGGGTCCAGGACAGGCTCGGAGCATGGGCTCGTCAGCTCCACGGCTGACGACCCTGCCCGGATGCTCCGCACCGCTCTGACTGCTGTGCGTCTCGATGCCGGGACGACGAATGCCGAGAGGACCCGTGCGCGCTGAGCCGATCGGAGGACAGGACGTTCAGCGACGACGCTGCTCCACCGATTCCGCACTGTGGCCCGCAACCGCTCGACCTGGGGACGATCGACCGGCAACGGCGACGACGCCGCCAAGCTCGTCCTCCTCGCCCTCCTGGTGCTCGCCGGCACGGGGCGCGCGCTGTGCGCCTGGCTGGCGGTCTGGTGGCCCGTGCTCGCCCTGGCCGGGGCCGTCGTCGTCGTGCTGCTCACCTGGCGGGTGCTGGTGCTGCGGCGACGGGCTCGCGGGCGAGCCGCCCGCCAGGCGCGGCTGGACCAGCAGGTCGCTGCCACCGACGGGATGAGCGGAGCGGACTTCGAGCAGCTCGTCGCCCGGCTCCTGCGCCGTGACGGCTGGCGCCAGGTCACCGTCTCCGGTGGTTCCGGTGACCTGGGCGCCGACGTCACCGCCCGCCACCCCGGCGACGGGTCGCTGCTGGTGGTGCAGTGCAAGCGCTACACCGACCGGGCCGTCGGCTCTCCCGACCTGCAGCGGTTCCTGGGCACCGTCTTCCACCACCACCGCGCCGACCACGCCCTCTACGTCACCACCAGCACCTACTCCCGTCCGGCTCGCGCCCTGGCCGCCGGTAGCGGCGTGCAGCTGCTGGACCGCGAGGCCCTGGCGACGTGGATGACGGGGCGGTCCCCGGCGCTGGACGCTGCCGGGCAGGCCGTCGCGCGCTGACCACGCTGACCACGCTGACCGGTCGGCGGGACGGTGGTCTTCCGTCGACCCGCGGGCCACACTGGGACGGTGGCGGTGCGGCGCGAGGACCTGGTGCGCCTGCGGCAGGTCCGCGACCGGATCGACCGCGACTTCGCGCAACCCCTCGACGTCGCGGTGCTGGCCCGGCAGGCGCTGATGTCGTCCGGGCACTTCTCCCGCTGCTTCCGCGCCGCCTTCGGCGAGACGCCCTACGACTACGTCATGACCCGCCGCATCGAGCGGGCCAAGGCGCTGCTGCGGCGCGGCGACGTGTCGGTCACCGACGCCTGCTTCGCGGTGGGCTGTTCCTCGCTGGGCTCGTTCAGCTCGCGGTTCACGCGCCTGGTGGGGGAGACGCCCAGCGCGTACAGGGCCCGTGACCACTCCGCCGCGGCGTCGATCCCCAGCTGCGTCCTGCACCGGGCGGCCAGACCGGTCACGATCCGAGAAGCCGGCCGGGTCTGAGCGCGCCTAGCGTCGTGGACGTGGTGATCCTCTCCAGCGTCCTCCTGACCGTCCACGACCACGACGAGGCCCTGACCTTCTACCGCGACCTGCTCGGGTTCGCGGTGACCCAGGACGTCTCCTACGAGGGGATGCGCTGGGTCACCGTCACCCCCGCCGACCAGCCGGACGTGCACGTCGTCCTGGAGACCCCGCAGTCCTGGCCGGACGCGTCGCCCGCCGACCGCGAGGCCATCGCGGAGCTCCTCGTCAAGGGCCTCGTCTCGCGTCTCATCTTCACCACCGACGACGTCGACGCCCTGCACGACAAGCTCTCCGCCGCCGGCGCGGAGATCCTCCAGGAGCCCGTCGACCAGCAGTACGGGGTCCGCGACTTCGGCGTCCGCGACCCCTCCGGCAACCAGCTCCGCTTCAACCAGCCGTTGGCGGACGCGCCCAGCTGGTCCTGACGCCGCCGTCTCCACAGGGCCTCGGGGGCGCTCGGTCGTCCACAGCGCGGGCTCGCGGACCCGAGCCGGTGCCTCGCCCGTCGCAGGCTCTGCGCATGACGATCCACCCGAGCCCACGCACGCTGATCGACCTCCCCTCCGCCCTCCCGCACGAGACGCTCGCGGACTGCTGGGTCCGGCTCGCCGACGGCGGGCCGAGCTGGACGCTGGACCTCCTCGACGTGCTCGAGCCCCACGTCCTCGGCCGGCCCGCCGACGGCCGCGACATCGTCCGCTACCGCGACCTGCCGTGGACGGCCGCCGCCCAGCTCCTGCAGCGGCTGCCGGCCGGGCAGCTGGCCGACAAGCAGAACGACGCCCCGTCGCTGGGGTCGGTGCTGGTGGCCGCGGTCGGGCACCCGCGCGAGGTCGAGGTGCACGGCTACCTCGTCCCGCCCTCGCGGGAGGACGAGCGCATCACCGCCGAGGGGATCGTGGTCTACGACCACCCCGAGCTCGACGAGTTCCGGCTGGTCGACGACGACTCGTGCTGCACGGAGAACGGCTGCGAGTGCCAGGCCTTCTGGGCCTCCGTGCAGGCCTCCTTCGGCCTCGACGACGCCACGCGCAGCCCGCACGTCGTCCGGCGCCGCACGTGCCGGCGGACCGGTCGCGACGGCTGGTACCTGTGGTGGACCTGACCGTCCCCTCCGCGCGGGCGACGCGTCACCCACGTGGGTGCTGGGTGACCGGACGTGAGGTCGGTCACCTCGACCTCCGACACGCCGTCGTAGCCGCCCCTGGGGCGACCGCATCCCGCGAACCTTGCGACACTGGGGCCCGTGACCGCGCCGACGCCTGCCCCGACGAGCCCTGCCGCGCCCGTTTCCGCCGCCCTCTTCGAGCGGGCCTCCGCCGTCATCCCCGGCGGCGTGAACTCGCCCGTGCGGGCCTTCCGCGCCGTCGGCGGGACCCCGCGGTTCATCGCCTCGGCCCGGGGTCCCTACCTCACCGACGCCGACGGTCGCGAGTACGTCGACCTGCTCTGCTCCTGGGGGCCGATGATCCTCGGCCACGCGCACCCGAACGTGCTCGCGGCGGTCGACGCGGCGGCGCGCCAGGGGTTCTCCTTCGGCACCCCGACCGAGCGCGAGGTGATGCTCGCCGAGGCGATCGTCGCCCGCGTCGAGCCCGTCGAGCAGGTGCGCCTGGTCAGCTCCGGCACCGAGGCCACGATGAGCGCGATCCGCCTCGCCCGCGGGTTCACCGGACGCCCGGTGATCGTGAAGTTCGCCGGGCACTACCACGGTCACGTCGACGCCCTGCTGGCCTCGGCCGGGTCGGGGCTGGCGACCTTCGCGCTGCCCGACACCCCGGGGGTGACGGGGACCGCCGCCGGGGACACGATCGTGCTGCCCTACAACGACACCGAGGCGCTCGCGGAGGTCTTCCGGCAGCACGGGGACCGCATCGCGTGCGTCATCACCGAGGCGGCCGCCGGGAACATGGGCGTCGTCCGCCCGCAGCCCGGCTTCACGGCCGAGCTGCGCCGGATCACCCGTGAGCACGGCGCGCTGCTCGTCTCCGACGAGGTCATGACGGGCTTCCGCGTCAGCGCGGCGGGCTGGTACGGCTTCGAGGGCCTCGGCCTCGAGCACGCCCCGGACCTGCTGACCTTCGGCAAGGTCATGGGCGGTGGCTTCCCCGCCGCCGCGTTCGGCGGTCGCGCCGACGTCATGGCCCACCTCGCTCCCGCCGGTCCCGTCTACCAGGCGGGCACGCTGTCCGGGAACCCCGTCGCGACCGCCGCCGGTCTCGCCACGCTGAGCGCCTGCACCCCCGCGGTCTACGCCGCGGTCGAGGCCGCCGCGACGACGGTCCGCGAGGCCGCGAGCGCCGCCCTGTCCGCCGCGGGCGTCCCGCACCTGGTAAACACGGCGGGGTCGATGTTCAGCGTCTTCTTCACCGAGCGGGAGTCGGTCACGAACTACGACGAGGCCCGTCAGCAGGACCTGGGGGCCTTCCGCGGCTTCTTCCACTCGATGCTCGACCAGGGCGTCCACCTGCCGCCGAGCGCCTTCGAGGCGTGGTTCCTCTCGGCGAGCCACGACGAGACCGCGCTCGGGCGGATCGTCGAGGCGTTGCCGGCGGCGGCGCGCGCCGCGGCGGAGGGGGCGGGTTCGCTGTGACCGGCACGCAGGGCAGGACGACCGTCCACCTCGTCCGCCACGGCGAGGTCTTCAACCCCGACCGCGTCCTCTACGGCCGGTTGCCGCACTTCCGCCTCTCCGACCGCGGTCAGGCGATGGCGACGCGGCTGGGGGAGTTCTTCGCCGACCACGACGTCGCCTCGGTGACGGCCTCGCCGTTGCAGCGGGCCCAGGAGACCGCGACGCCGACGGCGCAGCACCACGGCCTCGCCCTCGGGACGGACGCCCGGCTCATCGAGGCCGGGAACTCCTTCGAAGGACACCGCGTCACCGACGGGCGCGGCTCGATCCGCGACCCGCGGGTGTGGCCGCGGCTGTGGAACCCGTTCCAGCCCAGCTGGGGTGAACCGTACGAGCAGCAGGTCGCGCGGATGAGCGCCGTGGTGCGCGACGTCCGGGACGCGTTCCCGGGCCGGGAGTCCGTGCTGGTCAGCCACCAGCTGCCGGTGTGGGTGACGCGGCTGCGGGCCGAGCAGCGCCCGCTGTTCCACGACCCGCGCAGGCGGCAGTGCAACCTGGCCTCGGTGACGTCGCTGGAGTTCTCCGGTCGCACGCTCGTCTCGGTCTCCTACACCGAACCCGCCGCCGACCTGCTGCTCGGCGCCGACCCGATCCCGGGGGCGTGATGACCCTCTCGCGCAGGGCGTTCGGGATGGCGGCGTTGTCGACGCTGGGCCTGGCCGCGTGCTCGGGCGGTGACGGGTTGCCGAAGTCCGAGGGGTCGAACTTCATCGAGGGCGACGGCTCCTACGTGCAGTGGAAGGCCGACGAGCGCAAGGAGCCGGTCGAGTTCAGCGGGACGACGGTCGACGGCGACACCGTCGACCTCGCCGACTACCGCGGCAAGGTCGTCGTCCTGAACACCTGGTTCGCCGGGTGCGCGCCCTGCCGCTCCGAGGCACCCGACCTCGAGGCGGTCTGGCAGCAGTACTCGGGCCGCGACGTGCAGTTCCTCGGCATCAACACCTACGACACCGCCGACGTCGCCGCCTCGTTCCAGCGGTCGCACTCGATCACGTTCCCCTCGATCCTGGACGCGAAGTCCGGAGCGGCGATGCTCGCGCTGCGGACGTACTCGCCGCAGGCGACGCCCACGACGCTCGTGCTCGACCCCGAGGGTCGCGTCGCGTCCCGGGTCTCGGGGATCGTGTCGACGTCGACGCTGACCGGGATGCTCGACGACGCCGGCGCGACCCCCGCCCCCACGGACGGGACGACGCCCACGGCGACGGGGGCCCCTGCGTGACCCTTCCCGAGTACGTGCAGACCGGGCCGCTGCTGCTGGCGGTCCCGTTGGCGGCGCTGGCGGGACTGGTGTCGTTCCTGTCCCCGTGCGTCCTGCCGCTCGTACCGGGGTTCCTCGCCTACGTGACCGGGCTGTCCGGGGGAGACCTCGAGAAGCAGCGCCGCGGGCGGATGTTCCTCGGGGCCCTGCTGTTCGTGCTCGGGTTCTCCGTCGTCTTCGTCCTCATCAGCTTCACGGCGGGTGCCGTGGGAGACCTCCTGGTCGAGTACCAGCGGGGCCTGCAGCGCGTGCTCGGTGCGGTGGTCCTGTTCGGCGGTCTGCTGCTGCTGTTCACGCCGTTGTGGGCCCAGCGCGAGGTGAAGGTCCGCTGGCGGCCGCGGGCGGGACTCCTCGGGGCCCCCGTGCTGGGTTTCCTGTTCGGGATCGGCTGGACGCCCTGCATCGGCCCGATCTTCGCGGCGATCTCCGCGATGGCGTTCACCACGGGCAACGGCACCCGCGCCACGGGCCTCGGACTCGTCTACTGCCTGGGCCTCGGCATCCCCTTCATCCTCGTGGCCCTGGCCTACGGGCGCGGGATGCGCGTCCTCGGTGTCCTGCGCCGCCACCGCGTCGCCCTCGACCGCTTCGGGGCGCTGCTGCTCATCGCCATCGGGGTGCTGCTGGTCACCCAGCAGTTCCAGCCGCTGGTCAGCTGGGTGCAGTTCCACCTCGTCTCCAACTTCCAGCCGGTGATCTGATGCCCCGTACCGATGAGACCCACCTCGACGACCTCCGCGACGCCTACCGCGACAACGACACCGCCGAGGGCGTCACCCCACCCCGGCGCCGCAAGCGCAAGGAACCGCAGCTCGCTTCGGAGCTGAAGCCGCTGGAGTTCCTGCGCTACTGCTGGCGGCAGCTGACGAGCATGCGCACGGCGCTGTTCCTGCTCATGCTGCTGGCCGTCGCGGCCGTCCCCGGCTCGACGTTCCCGCAGCAGAACAACAACCCCACCGCCGTGGCGCAGTGGGAGGTCGACCACCCCACGGCCTACCCGTGGGTGGAGCGGCTGCAGGGCTTCCACGTCTACTCCTCGGTCTGGTTCTCCGCGGTCTACCTGCTGCTGTTCATCTCCCTCGTCGGCTGCGTGCTGCCGCGGGCGGGTGTGCACCTCAAGGCGTTGCGGTCCCGGCCGCCGCGGACCCCGTCGCGGCTGGAACGCCTGCCCGAGCACCGCGGCTCGACGGTGGGCTCCGCCCCCGAGGAGGTCCTCGCCGCCGCCCGGACGGTGCTGGCGAAGCGGCACTTCCGCGTCGACCGCCGCGAGGGGTCGGTCGCGGCCGAGAAGGGCCACCACCGCGAGAGCGGGAACCTGCTCTTCCACCTGTCCCTGGTCGGCCTGCTGCTCTCGGTCGCGTCGAGCTCGTTGTTCTCCTACTCCGGCCAGCGCCTCGTGACCGTCGGCGGCACGATGGTCGGCACCACGTTCGACAGCTTCAGCGGCGGGGTCGGGACGAGCGAGGACGACGTCCCGCCGTTCACGCTGTCGCTGGACTCCATGGACGTGTCCTTCGAGGCGCAGCAGACGTCGCAGATCGGTGAACCGCGGACGTTCGCGGCGAACGTCACGCTGACCGACGAACCGGGGGCGACGCCGAAGAAGGAGACGATCAAGGTCAACCACCCGGCGAAGGTCGGGCAGACCCAGATCTCGCTGTCCGGCAACGGCTACGCCCCGGTCATCGTCGTCCGCGACGGGAAGGGCGACGTCGTCGCCGACGGCCCGACGCCGTTCCTGCCGCAGACCGCGAACTACGACTCGACCGGCGTCGTGAAGGTGCCGGACGCCGTCGACGCGAACGGGGCCCCGGTGCAGCTGGCGGTCCAGGGCGTGTTCCTGCCGACGGCCACCACCGACGCGGCCGGCACGCCGGTCTCCAAGTTCCCGGACACCGTCAACCCGGTCCTCATCGCGAAGGTCTGGACCGGCGACCTGGGGATCGACAGCGGGGTCGCGCAGAACGTCTACACCCTCGACACCAGCGCGATGACCCAGGTCGTCGGGGACGACGGCCAGGCCGTGGCGCTGACGATGGCCCCCGGACAGACGGTCCAGCTGCCGAACGGGCTCGGCTCCGTCGAGTTCCAGGGCATCGAGCGCTTCGCCTCCCTCGACGTCCGCTCCACCCCGGGTCAGAGCGCGGCGCTCGTCTTCGCGCTGCTGGCCACGCTCGGGCTGATCCTGTCGCTGTTCCTGCCGCGACGCCGGGTATGGGTGAAGGCCGTCCGCAGCAGTGAGTCAGGGGCGGCGGGCACCGTCGTCACCGTGGGTGGTCTGGCCCGCGGCAACGACGCGGGTCTGGCCGAGGAGGTCGACGGCGTCCTGGCGCGCCTGCGCGAGGTCCTCGGTGAGCCCGAGCCTCCCGGCGAATCGCCAGCAGACCCCCCGGTGGGGGACCATGAGCCTTCAGTGCACGCTCCCGAGGAGACCCCGTGACCGTCGACGAGAACGTCGCCCAGATCAGCAACGTGCTGCTCTACGGCGCGATGAGCGCCTACCTCTTCTCCTTCATCGCCTACGCCGCCGACCTCGCCGAGGGCGGCCAGGTCATCAAGGCGCGCGAGGCCCGGCGCAGCGCCGCCACCGCTACGGCCGGCGGGGCCGGCGGGGCCGGCACGACCACCCTGGAGAAGCCCGTCGCGGCCCGGCGTCGTCGCGCGGCCGCGGTGGGGACCTCGCTGTTCACCGTCGCGACCCTGCTGCACCTGGGCGCGGTCGTCTCCCGCGGGGTCTCGGTGCACCGGGTGCCCTGGGGCAACATGTTCGAGTTCGCCCTCACCGGCACCCTCATCGTGGCCCTCGGCTACCTCGTCGCCGTCGGGCGCGCGCACCGCGCGGGCCTGGGCGGGGGCCGCGACGCCCGCTACCTGGGCACCTTCGTCACCGGGCCGATCCTCGCGACCCTCGGGATCGCGTTGCGCTCGTTCTACGTCCAGGCCGCCCAGCTCGTCCCCGCGCTCGACAGCTACTGGCTGATCATCCACGTCTTCGTCGCGATCCTGGCGACCGCGCTCTCCACCCTCGGCTTCTCCGCGACGGTGCTGCAGCTGGTCCAGGAGAAGCGGGACCGCGTGAAGGCCGCCGGCGGGCGTCCCGGCGGGGTCTTCATGGACGCCCTCCCCGGGTCGGTGGAGCTGGAGCGCACCGCGTTCCGCCTCAACGCCGTCGCGTTCGTGATGTGGACGTTCACCCTCATCGCCGGTGCCGTGTGGGCCCAGGTCGCCTGGAACCGCTACTGGAACTGGGACTCCAAGGAGGTGTGGACGTTCGTCATCTGGGTCGTCTACGCCACCTACCTGCACGCCCGCGCGACCCGGGGCTGGAACGGCCGCCGTGCCGCCTGGCTCTCGGTCCTCGGCTTCGCCTGCATGCTCTTCAACTACCTCGTGGTGAACATCTTCTTCCCCGGCCTGCACTCCTACGCGGGGGTCTGAGCGGTGGGTGGGGTGACGCTGCGCTACACCGCCCTGCGGCTCGGCATCTTCGCCGTCTGCCTCATCGTGGCGCGCGCCGTGGGGGCCGTGGGGTGGCTGGCGCTGCTCATCGCGGCCGTCGTCTCGGTCCTGCTGTCGCTGCTCCTGCTGCGCCGCCAGCGCGAGCAGATGGCCGAGGCGCTGCAGCGACGCATCGACGGCCGGATCGACTCCCGGCAGAACGGCACCGGGACGACGTCGCGGTTCCGCCGCGGCCTCGACGAGGACAACGCCGCCGAGGACTGAACCGCCGGGGCTGCCCTCCCTTTGACTGCCTCCCCGACCGCCCCGCCGGGACTCCCGGCGGGGCGCTCGTGCGTCTAGTCGAAGACGATCACCTGCCGCACGGCCCGCCCCTCCGCGAGCTCGTCGAGGGCCTCGTTGACGTCGTCGAGGGCGATCCGGCGCGTCACCAGTTCCTCCACGGGCAGGGCCCCGTCCAGGTAGAGCTGTGCGTAGCGGGGGACGTCGCGCGCGGGGACGGCCGAGCCGAGGTAGCTGCCGACGATGCTGCGGGCCTGCGCGACCAGCCCCAGCGGGGAGATCGAGGAGCGGGCGGTAGGGCTGGGCAGGCCCACCGTCACCGTCCGACCGCCCGGGGCGGTCAGCTCCACGGCGGTCTCGAAGGCCTTCGGGTGTCCCGCGGCCTCCACCACGACGTCAGCGCTGACCCCGGCCGCCAGCGCGTCGGCCGGTGACCACGCCGCCGCGGCCCCCAGCGCCAGCGCCCGCTCCAGCTTCGCCGGCACCGCGTCGACGCCCACGACGGGGCCGTGACCCAGCCCGACCGCGGTGAGCAGGGCGGCCATCCCCACCCCGCCGAGACCGACCACGGCGAGGGTCTGCCCCGGCGCCCACGCCCCGGCGTTGACGACGGCGCCCCCGCCGGTGAGGACGGCGCAACCGAGCACGGCGGCGACCTCGGGCGGGACCTCGTCGGGTACCGCGACCACCGAGCGGCGGTCCACGACGGCGTGGG
This sequence comes from Kineococcus sp. GCM10028916, assembly GCF_042674865.1. NCBI lineage: Bacteria > Bacillati > Actinomycetota > Actinomycetes > Kineosporiales > Kineosporiaceae > Kineococcus > Kineococcus sp. GCM10028916. The sequence continues at coordinate 824,304 of NZ_JBHTFM010000003.1, forward strand.
TGGCGAAGGCCGAGACGCCCAGGTGGTGGGCGACGGGTTCGCCGTCGCGGTGCAGGCGGGTACCGCCGCCCAGCAGTTCCCCGGCGTTGTTGGCCGCCGTCCCCGGCGCGCAGGGCATCCGCCCGTCGGTGGCGCAGCCGGCGCACTCCTCGCAGCGGGGCAGGAAGACCATGACGACGCGCTGGCCGACGCGCAGGTCCTCGACGCCGGGGCCGAGGGCCTCGACGCGACCGGCCGCCTCGTGCCCCAGCAGCATCGGCACCGGGCGGACCCGGTTGCCGTCGACGACGCTGAGGTCGGAGTGGCAGAGCCCCGCCGCCTCCATCCGCACCAGGACCTCGCCGGGCCCGGGGTCGGACAGCTCCAGCTCGCTGATGGTCAGCGGCCGGCTCGCGGCGTAGGGGCGTTCGCGCCCGATCTCCTCCAGCACCGCTCCGCGGATCCTCACGACGCCTCCCCGGCCGGGCGGGTCGCGGTCACCCGGGCCGCGACGGCGGCGGCGACGTCGTCCCCGGCGCGCAGCGGCGCCCCGGCGAACAGTCCCTCGTGGGCCAGCACCGGGCGGCGGTCCCCGGCCAGCTCCGGGTGCTTCTCCTCCAGCGCCTCCCGGCGGCGCGCCACGTCGTGCCAGTGCCGGACGGTCTGGGCGTCGCCGCCACCGGTGGCGCGCCAGGTGCGCGGCATCTGCTCGCGGGACGGGCCCGGGTCGGCGGGGCGGGTCACCCGCAGTCCCGGCGGGCGCCGCCAGGTGGGCGCGGTGCACGTCGCGCAGCCGGGGTTGGGCGAGAACATCGAGGGCAGGGCCGTCTCGGCGCGGTGCCCCTGGTCGCAGACGAGGTCGACGATGATCATGTCCGCCGCCTCAGGAGTAGTAGCCGTCGGGGGCGAGTCGCAGCGACTTCCGCTGCTCGGCGTCGTGGCCGAAGACCACCTCGGCGCCGGTCGCCTCGGCGATGCCGCGCAGCTTCGCCACCGACTCCAGCCAGGCGAGGTTGTCCCACACGATCGCCGCACCCGTCGCGGGCGGTCCCCAGCTCGCGCCGAGGTAGACGGCGTCGGAGGTGAAGATCTTGGTGCCGTCGTTCGGCAGGTCGACCCGCAGCGACATCGTCCCCCAGGTGTGGCCGGGGGTCTCGATGAGGTGCACGCCGTCGACGAGCTGCACGTCGCCGGACACCGCCTCCAGGTCGAGATCGGCGTAGTCGCTGACGATGTGCGCGCCCTGCGAGTACCCCTCGATGGCGCGCGCCCCCTCGATCTCGGCGGCGTTGGCGATGATGCGGGTCTTCGGGTTGGTGAACATCGACGCGTTCGCGGCGTGGTCGAAGTGCAGGTGGGACAGGACCAGGACGTCGATGTCGTCCGGGGTCAGCTCCAGCTGGGCCAGGGAGGAGTCCAGGTAGCCGGGGCCCGCGGGGTCCTCCTGCACGGGGAAGAAGTCGTGGAAGCCGGTGGGCGCCCAGCGCGTCTCCCAGTCCCGGGGGACCCCGGTGTCCCAGAGGATCCGGCCCTCGGGGTGCTCGATGAGCACCGCGTGGGTGGGGCACTCCCCCCAGGGGATCGGGTCCTCGCGCTGGTGGCGGCTCTTGATGGTGGTGCCGCCCTGCAGCAGCAACCAGGTCAGGTCCGTCTCCATGACGCCGGTGGAGAGCACGTGGACCTTCATCTCGCTGGCCATGACAACCGTCCTCGCTCGTCGTGGGTGGTGCGATCACCCTGGCAGCGCACCATCCCGTCGGCGATGGTCCCCGCTCCACCGTGACGGCCCGGCGGTGTGCCCGAGCACACCCCCCGCCTACGATCCGGCCGTGACGACGGAGTCCCCCGAGGCCGCCGGGGCGCGCGAGGCCGCCCGGCGCGAGCAGCTGCTGCGCGTCCTCTACGACACCGCCACCGACCTCAGCTCGCTGCGCGACGTGGACGCCGTGCTGGGGGCGATCGTGCGCCGCACCCGCAGCCTGCTCAGCACCGACATGGCCTACCTCAGCCTCAACGACGACGCGGCCGGGGAGACCTTCATCCGGATGACCGACGGGGTCGCCACCGCCGCCTACCGCAACATCCGGATGCCGCTGGGGACGGGCGTGCTGGGCTCGGTCGCCACCGGCAACTCCCCGCGCTGGACGCGCGACTACCTCGCCGACACCTCCCTGAGCCACCTGCCCGGGGTCGACTCCAGCGTCGCCGGGGAAGGCGTCCGGGCGATCATGGGCGTCCCGTTGCGGGTGGAGGGCCGGGTCATCGGGGCGCTGCTCGTCGCCCAGCGCCGCCCGTGGGACTTCTCCCGCGAGGACGTCTCGCTCGTGGAGGCCATCGGCTCCCACGCCGCCGTCGCGCTGGAGAACGCGCGGAGGTTCTCCGCGGTCTCCGACGCCCTGGCCCGCCTGGCCCAGGCGCAGCGGGAGAACCTCGAGCACGTCGCCACCCTGGAGGCGCTCACCGCCGCCGACGTCGAGCTCTCCCGGGCCCTGGCCGAGGCGAACCCCGCGCAGGCCATCGCCCTCGTCCTCGGGGCGCGCTGCGCGGGGGAGGTCGTGGTGCTCGACGCCGACGGCCACCGCCTCGCCGCGACCTCACCCGACCCCGCGCCGGACCGGGTCGCGCTGCGCGCCGCGGCCCGCGACTCCGCCCGCGCCGGTGGCGGGGTGGCGGTCCCCGGCGGCGGGGAGGGCCTCCTGGTGGCCGCGACCACCGGCGGCGACGTGCTCGGGGCGCTCCTGCTGCAGGGGGCGCCCACCACCCGCGAGCGCCTGCTGCTGGAACGGGCCGCGACCTTCCTCACCGCGGCCCTGCTGTTCCAGCGCGCGCTGGCGGAGTCGACCCACCGGCAGGAGACGGAGGTCGCGCTGGCCCTGCTGGGCCCGCGCGCGGCGCAGGTCCCCGGGCTCGCGGCGCGGGCCGCGCGCCTCGGCCTCGACGTCGCCGCGGGGACGGTGGTGAGCGTCGTCGTCGTCGGGCCCCAGGACCGCACCACCGCGCACGCCGTGGCGCGCGCGGTGGTGCCGGGCGGGGCGGGGCTGGTCACCCGTCACGAGGACCACCTGTGCCTGCTGCTGCCCGCGGGCTCCCCGGTGCCGGGGCGGCTGCGGGCGGCGCTCGCGGCGCAGGGCGCGACGCCGACGATCGGGACGAGCCGGGCGGTGACGTCCACGGCCGCGGTCCTGTCCGCCCACGACGAGGCGCGCGGCGTCGTGCGGGCGATGGAGGCGCTGGGGCGGAGCGGGGAGGCCCTCGACGTCGACGCCCTCGGCACGCCGGGGGTGCTGCTGGGGCTGGCGGGTTCCGCCTTCGCCCGCTCGCTGGTCCGCGAGCGCCTCGGCCCGCTGCTGGAGCACGACGAGCGGCGCGGCAGCGACCTCACCGCGACGGCGTGGGCCCTGGTCGGGGCCGACGGGGAGGTGCGGGCGGTGGCGTCGGCGCTCAACGTCCACCCCAACACGGTGCGGCAGCGGATGACCCGGGTGGGCGAGCTGCTGGGGGAGGACTGGCGGCGGGGCCCGCGGGCGCTGGACGTCCACGTCGCCCTGACGCTGTGGCGGCTGGGGGTCCGCTGACCCGGGCCGGCGGCGCGGGCGCCCGGTCGGCCCGGGCGCTCAGCGCAGCGGGATGCTCGCCAGCAGGTCGGGCCGCTCGGCGTCGAGCGCGGTCAGGTCGATGACGGTCGGCAGGGCCGGCAGGTGGCCCGCCTCCTCGGCGGCCTCCTCGGCCTGCAGCAGCACCTCGAGGACGCGGCGGACCAGGAAGGGCTCGTCCGCGCTGGTCGCCTGCAGCTTCTCGAGCAGGGCGGTGTCGGAGGTCACCAGGTGTTCGGTGCGGGTCCCGGCCGCCGTGGTGAGGACCGCGGCGTAGCGGTGCTCACCGTCGGCGCTGACGTCGATGGCGCCGTGGTTGTCACTCATGGGCGCACTGTGACGGGTGCGGGCTCAGAGCGCCAGTCCGAGGGCCAGCAGCGCCCCCGTCAGCAGTTCCAGCTGGCCGGTGCCCTTGAGGACGGGGATGAGGTCACGGCCGGTGGCGCCGCCCAGGACGGTCCGCAGCGGACGCTGGGCGAAGACCCCGGCGAGCAGGACGAGGAGGACCCACGGGTGCCGGGGCGCGGTCAGCAGGGCCGCCACGAACGCCCCGACGACGAGCGCGGCGTAGAGGCGGCGGGAGTTCGCCTCGCCGATCCGGACGGCCAGGGTGCGCTTGCCGGCGACGGTGTCGGTGGGGACGTCGCGCAGGTTGTTGGCGACGAGGATCGCGCAGGCCAGGAAGCCGACGCAGAACGCGCCCGCGACGGAGGTCGCGTCGATGCGGCCGGCCTGGACGTAGGTCGTGCCCATCACGGCGACGAGGCCGAAGAAGACGAAGACGAAGACCTCGCCGAGGCCCGCGTAGCCGTAGGGGCGCTTGCCGCCGGTGTAGTACCAGGCGGCGGCGACGCTGGCCGCCCCCACGAGGAGCAGCCACCAGTGCCCGGAGACGGCGACGACGACGAGGCCGGCGAGCGCGGCGAGCGCGAAGCAGAGGAAGGCCGCGTCCCGCACGTGCCGGGGTTCGGCGGACCCGGACCCGACGAGGCGGAAGGGGCCGACCCGGTCGGTGTCGGTGCCGCGGATCCCGTCGGAGTAGTCGTTGGCGTAGTTGACGCCGATCTGCAGGGCGAGGGAGACGACGAGGGCCAGGACGGCGGTGAGCCAGCCCACCCCGTCCAGGGCGGCGGCGGACCCGGTGCCGACGAGCACGGGGGTGATGGCGGCGGGCAGCGTGCGCGGACGGGCCGCGGAGGCCCACTGCGCGGGGGTGGCGCGTCGGTGCGTCACGGGGGAGGAGGGGAGGGGCAGTTCAGCGGGGTCCGACACGAGGGTCCATCGTGCCAAGCGCAGCGGTGGAGGGGCGCGTCGGGTCACCCGCGCGCGCGGTCACAGCCTGCGCAGGAAGTCCTCGTCGTCGTCCGGGCCGCGCGGGGCGGGCCGGGGCGGGTGCACGGCGGGGCCGATCGGTCGGCCGGCGAGGAGGTAGGCCAGTCCGCCCGCGAGGGGGAAGAAGAGCACCAGCAGCAGCCAGCCCCACTTCGGCAGGTTGCGGACCGCCCCGTCCGGCGCCTGCACGATGCTCACGACGCAGTAGACGGTCAACGCCAGGACGAGGAGGGCCGGCAGGACGGAGCGCATGACCCAGGATCGCACCGATGCGCCCGGCCACCAGCCACGCTCGTCGGGGCGCTCCCGTCAGGGCGAGCCGGCAGCGAGTTCGCGCAGCCGGGTGCGGTCGGGTTTGCCGGGCCCGCGCAGCGGGAGCTCCTCGAGCAGCAGCAGTTGCCGGGGGGCGGCGTGGCGGGCCACGACCGCGCTGACCCGGGCCCGGACCTGCTCCAGCGACGGCGCCGTCCCGCTCGCCACGATCGCGGCGACGACCCGTTGACCCCACTCGGGGTCGGGGACGCCCACGACGACGACCTCGCCCACCCCCGCCAGCCCGGTGAGCGCCTCCTCGACCAGGCCCGGGGCCACCTTCAGCCCGCCGGTGGTGATGAGGTCGTCGACCCGGCCGAGCACGCGGACCCGGCCGCCCTCGAGGACGGCGGTGTCGTCGGTGCGGAAGGCGCCCCCGGCGAAGGCGGGGTGCCCGGGCATCCCGCGGTACCCGCGGGCCAGCACCGGCCCGGTGAGGGTGAGCCGGCCGTCCTCGAGCGCGGGGACGACCCCGGCCAGCGGGACGCCGTCGTAGACGCACCCGCCGCTGGTCTCCGAGGAGCCGTACGTCGTCACGACCCGGACCCCGGCGGCCCGGGCCCGCTCGAGCAGGGCGGTCGGGGTGGCGGCCGAGCCGACGAGGACGGCGCGGTAGCGGGCGAGGGCGGCGCGGGCCTCCTCACCGGCGTCGAGCAGGCGCACGAGCTGGGTCGGGACGAGGGAGGTGAGGAGCTGGGCCCCGGTGGTCGCGGCGGTCGCGGCGACGAAGGCCTCGGCCGTGAAGGGGCCCGGGGCGAGGACGACGGGCTCGGTGCCGGCCCGGACGGAGCGGAGCAGGACCTGCAGACCGGCGATGTGGTGGGCGGGCAGGGCCAGGACCCACTGCTGGCGACCCTCGCCGGGGGCGAGGCGCCGCGCGGTGGCGGCGGCGGAGGCCCGCAGCGCGCCCGCCGGCAGCAGCGCGCCCTTGGGGGTCCCGGTGGAGCCGGACGTCGCGACGACGACGGCCGTGGGGTCGTCCGGGTCGTCCTCGCCGGTGGCCAGGGGGGTCCCGGTGCGCAGCGAGGGGTGCGGGCCGGTGCCGGCCGCGTGCGGGTGCAGGGCGTCGGGGAGCTCGCCGGCGAGAGCGGTGGCCAGCAGGGGCAGCAGCTCGAGGACGGCGTCCCCGGGGGGGACGGGCAGGGGACGCAGCGCACGCACGAGCGCAGGGTAGAGCCCGGGTCGGTGCTCCGGAGAAAACTACTCGGCGTACCGTAATCCTTGCTGTGTGTGAGTCTGCGCAGGTCGGGGGCGGTGTTGAGCTGCTCCGTTCAGGTGGAACGATTTTCTGATCATCCTTCGAGCGTGACCAAGCGGTCTCGGAGTGTCAGGATGTGGCCCGTCCTGGCGAGCTGGAGGAGGTGACGGATGAGCAGTGGCGTGCGTGACCGTCGCCCGGTGGCCAGCGTGGTCTACGACGGCGTCGTCACCCTGGCGGCGCTCGTCACGACCGTGGTCGCGGCCGTCCACTTCGGGCAGGCGGGCGGGGGACCCGACTGGAAGGACCTCGTCCTCTGCGTGGTCATCGGGCTGCCCCTGATGCAGTTGCTGACCCGGTTCCCGTTCCAGATCAACACCCGTCACGCGGGCATCGAGGTCCAGTTCGACATCGGTGTGCTGATCTTCCTGCTCTGCTTCGCCGACCCCGTGACCGTGGCCCTCACCTGGTGCCTGTGCGTGATCCCCACGAACCTGCTGCAGAAGAAGAGCTGGGTCAGCCGCGTCTACAACGCGAGCATCGGCGTCCTCTTCCTGCCGACGGCCCTGCTCGTCCTGCAGCTGCTCCACGCCGGTGGAGCGGCCAACCGGCTCAGCAGCGATGCGGGTGAGCCCCGGGCCATCCGGCTCGACATGACCGGCGCGGAACTCCTCGCCGTCGCGGCCGCCGTCGTCGCCGTCTTCGTCCTGGACGTCGCCGTCTCCGCCGTCTCGGTCGCGATCCAGGAACGGACCTCGATCAAGGCCGAACTGCTGCACACGGGGGCCTGGCTGGCCGTCGGCACCAGCGTCGCCGTCGGTGGGCTCGGCTACCTCGGTGGACTCGTCGAGTCCCGCCTCGAGCCGTGGGCGGCCGTGCTGCTGGTCATCCCGATGATCGTGACGATGGTGGCCACCCGCGCCATGCGCATGACCCGTGACGTCGCCCGGCGCAGCGAGGCGCTCTTCGAGGCCGCCACCGCCCTGCACACCCAGGGTCGGCGCGCCGACCTCGCCCGCGCGTTGCAGAAGCACGCCCGGATGGTCGCCGGCACCCCCGCCGCGATGGTGCGCTCGGTCGGACCGGGCGAGGACGAGATCGGTGTCCCCGTCGTCGCCGGCGACGGCGTCGTGCTCTACATCACCGCCCCCCGTCGCCGGGACTCCACCCAGCGCGCCTCCGACGAGAAGGCGCTGGAGGCCCTGGCCTCCGTCGGCGAGGCCGCGTTCTTCCGCGTCAGCGCCAGTGAGGAGATGCACGGGCTCGCCCGCCGCGACGTCGTCACCGGCCTGCCGAACCGGCTGCAGTTCTCCGAACGCCTCGCCCAGGAGCTCGAGCGCGCGCGGGCGGCCGAACGCCTCGACCGGCTCGTCGTCCTCTACCTCGACCTCGACGGCTTCAAGGGGGTCAACGACCGCTTCGGCCACGACGCCGGCGACGAACTCCTCCGCCTGGTCGGTTCCCGCCTGCGCGACACCCTGCGCGGGGGCAGCACCGTCGCCCGTCTCGGCGGCGACGAGTTCGCGGTCCTGCTGCCCGACTGCCTCGACGTCGAGGGCCTGTGCCGCCGGGTCCTCGTGGCCCTGCGCGTCGAGGTCCGGATGCGCGGGCACGTCCTGCGCGTCCAGGGCAGCATCGGCCTCTCCCGCGCCCGTCCCGGCGACGACGTCGGCACCCTGCTGCGCAACGCCGACACCGCCATGTACCGGGCGAAGGCCACCGGCAAGAACCGCTGGGTGGAGTTCCGCCCGGAGCTGCTGGAGGAGGAGATCGCCCGCCTGCAGGTCATCGAGGACCTCCAGCAGGCGCCGGCCGAGGCCTTCGTCGTGCACTACCAGCCGATCGTGGACCTGCACAGCGTCGACCCCGCGAGCCGGATCGTCGGGCTCGAGGCGCTCGTCCGCTGGCGGCGCGACCGGGGTGGAGCGGTCGAGCCCCTCGTCGGCCCCGACGAGTTCATCGGCCTGGCCGAACGTTCCGGCACCGTCGTGGCCATCGGCGACTCGGTGCTGCGCCAGGTCGCCCGGGACTCCGCAGCGATCCAGCAGCACGCCGGGCGTCGTCTCGACCTGATGGTCAACGTCTCGCCCGTGCAGCTGCGCCACCCCGACTTCACCGAACGGGTGGCCGCCGCGGTGCGGCAGACGGCGTCCAGCGGCTGCCGGCTGCACCTGGAGATGACCGAGAGCGTCATGATCGACGACGACACCGTCGGCCGGTTGCGCGACCTCGCCGAGACGGGCGCCCAGCTCACCATCGACGACTTCGGGACGGGTTTCTCCTCGCTCGGCTACCTGCGGCACCGGCCGTTCTCCTCGTTCAAGATCGACCGCAGCTTCGTCCGGGACATCGCGACCGAACCCACCGCCCGCGCGCTGGTCGAGGGCATGGTCAAGATGGGCCAGGCGCTGGGCCTGACGATCGTGGCCGAGGGCGTCGAGCACGTGGAGCAGGCCGAGATCCTGCGCGAGATGGGCTGCCAGCTCGCCCAGGGTCACCTGTACTGCCGTCCGCTGGCGCTGGAGGACATCCAGGACGTGCTGGCCGGCCCGGTGGCCCGCCCGCTCAGCGCGTGACGCCCCCGGGTGTGGGTTCCGCCGTCCAGGGGTAGTTCCTCCAGGACAGCATCCGGCCGGTCGATCACCTCAGGGACGATGGACCGGGTACCGGAACGGCGAGGGGAGCGGCGACGTGGACACCTCTCTCAGCCTCGCCCTGCTGCTGTCCCTGCTCGTGGTCATCGCCGCGGTGACGGCCGCCGTCGTCCTCGCTCTCGTGTGCCTGCGCCAACGCCGTGCGCTGCAGCGGTTCCGGGTGCGCGTGCGGGTCCTCGAACGGAGCTCCGAGGTGGCCGCGCCCGAGACCGACCCCGTGACGGGTCTGCTCACCGGCGCCGGGTTCGCCGTCTGCGTCGCCACCGCCCAGCGCGAGGCCGGACGCGGGGGACACCCCCGGGCCCTGCTGCACCTGGGCCTCGACGGGTTCCGCGCCTTCAACTCCGCCCACGGCCGGGCCGCCGGTGACACGGTCCTCGTCGAGGTCGCCGACCGCCTGCGCAGCGCCGTCCGCGGCGGCGACGAGATCGGGCGCCTCGGGGGCGACGAGTTCGCCGTCCTCCTCGCCGACCCGACCGCCGCGATCGACGTCTCGGTGCGGCTGCTGGCCGTCCTCGCCGCCCCCCACGAGGTCGGCGGGAACCGGGTCTCGCTCGGGGTCAGCATCGGGGTCGCGCACAGCCACGGCGGCCACGACGAGGGCCTGCTGGGGGCCGCCGAACAGGCCGTCGCCGAGGCCAAGGTCGCCGGCGGCGGGTGCGTGCGGGTCTGGGACCCCTCCACGGCCCTCGCCCGGGGGGCGGAACTGGCCCGGGCGGAGTCCCTGCGGCGGGCGGTCGCGGGCGGTTCCCCCGCCGACGGCGCCCTCGAGGTCCACTACCAACCCGTGGTCGACGTCGAGTCCCGCGTCGTGAGCGGGGTCGAGGCGCTGGTGCGCTGGCGCGTCGGCGGTCGCCTGGTCCCGCCCGACGACTTCATCGGCCTCGCCGAGCGGTACGGGATCATCGCCGACCTCGGCCGCGCCGTCCTGGACCGGTGCGCGCAGGACGCCCCGCAGCTGTGCGAGGCCGCCGGGCGCGACCTCGTCGTGGCCGTCAACGTCTCCGCCCCGCAGCTCGCCGACCCGCTCCTGCCCGCGGCGGTGGCCGAGGCCGTCACCCGGCTCGGGTCGCGCACGCTCGTGCTCGAGATGACCGAGAGCGTCCTGGTCGCCGAGGACGCCTGCACCCAGGACGCGCTCGACGCCCTGGTCGGTGCCGGGGCCTACCTGACCGTCGACGACTTCGGCACCGGCTACGCCACGCTGGCCTACCTGCGCCGTCGCCCGTTCACGGCGTTCAAGATCGACCGCTCCTACGTCCGGGACATCGAGTCCGACCCCCGCACCCGGGCGCTGGTCGAGGGCCTCGTGCTGCTCGCCGCGACGATGGGCCTCGGCCTCGTCGCCGAGGGCGTGGAGACGTCGGGCCAGGCGAAGCTGCTGCGCGAGATGGGCGCCCCCACCCACCAGGGGTTCCTGCACGCCCGGCCGGCGGCGCTCGAGCAGACGCTGCAGACGATCCGTGAGTTGGCGTCCCGGCTGCGCGGTTCCGGCGACGAGTACGACGACGTCCGGCCCGTCGCGTCCGGTGGTGCGGCGCAGCGGGTGGGCGGGGTCGTCGAACCCGACGGTCCGCCCGTCCAGCGCTGACCGGTCGGGCCCGGCGCTAGCGATCCGTCAGGATCCCGCGGACGACGATCTCGAAGAGGTGGTCGGTGCGGCCGGCGAACGCGGGCTGGTCCCCGATCCAGGCCAGCGCCCCGCCGAGCGCGTAGAGGTCCGCGCCGTCGACGTCCGCGCGCGCGGCGTCGGCCCCTTGGGCGTGGGCGAGCAACCGGGCCCCGGAGGCGCGCATCGCGACGCAGGAGGCGTGCAGCGCCGACCCCGGGTCCTCGATGGCGGCGGCCATCAGGTCGGTGACGCCCTGGTAGGCGTCGGCGCAGGCGACGAACTCCCGCAGCCAGCTGACCAGGGCGTCCTCGGGGGTGCTCACCGCCTCCAGTTCCGCGGCGCGGGTGGTGAGTTCGTCGAAACCCGTGCGCAGCAGCGCTTCCAGCAGGGCGTCCCGGGTCGGGAAGTGCCGGTAGAGGGTGCCGAGCCCCACGCCGGCGCGACGGGCGATGTCGCGCAGCGACGCGTCGGCACCCTCCTCCGCGACCACCTCGGCGGCGACGACGAGCAACTGGTCGTAGTTCTTGCGGGCGTCGGCGCGCACGGTCCTCCTTGACAAGCGGAGCACTGCCCCGGATAGTCGGAGCACTGCTCCGCTAAACCTACCCCGGGAGACCCCGTGTCCACCATGAAGGCGATCCGACTGCACGAGCACGGCGGACCCGAGGTGCTGCGCCTCGACGACGTCGCCGTCCCCGCGATCGGCCCCGGCGAGGTGCTCGTCCGGGTCCACGCGGTCGGGATCAACCCGCCCGACGGGTACGTCCGGGACGGGATGACGATCCTGCCGCCCGAACTGCGACCGACGTTCTCGCTGCCGATCGTCCCCGGGACCGACGTGTCCGGGGTCGTGGTGGCGCTGGCGCCCGACGTCGAGCGCTTCACCGTCGGCGACGAGGTGTTCGGCATGCTCCGGTTCCCCCGCGCCGAGGGGGCCGCCTACGCCGAGTTCGTCGCCGCGCCGGCGCACGACCTGGCGCGGAAACCCGCCGCGCTCGACCACGTCCACGCCGCCGGAGCGCCGATGGCGTTGCTGACCGCCTGGCAGCACCTCGTGGACCCCGGCCACGACGGGGGTTCCCCGTTCCAGGCGCACCCGCACCGGCCGGTTCCGCTCGGCGCCGGATCGCGCGTCCTCGTGAACGGGGCCGGCGGCGGGGTCGGGCACCTGGCCGTGCAGGTCGCGAAGTGGAAGGGCGCCCACGTCGTCGCCGCGGCCTCCGCCCGGCACGAGAGCTTCCTGGCGGAGCTCGGTGCCGACGAGTTCCTCGACTACGCGGTGCAGCCGCCCGAGGAGGTCGTGCGGGACGTGGACCTCGTCCTCGACACCGTCGGCGGCCCGCGGACGGGACGCTTCCTGCGGTCGGTGAAGCGTGGGGGAGCGTTGTTCCCGGTGTTCTTCGGCCCCTGTGACGCGGACCTGGCGGCGGAGCTCGGGGTCACCGTCTCGGGGACCCAGGTGCGTTCCAGCGGAACGCAACTCGCCGAGATCGCCCCCCTGCTGCAGGACGGGACCATCCGGATCGCCGTCGAGTCGACCTTCCCGCTGGCGCACGCGGCCCAGGCCCACGAACGCGCCGCGCAGGGACACCTGCAGGGCAAGCTCGTCCTGACCATCGGATGACCGTCGGGTGAGCGACGGGTGAGCGACGGGCCGGCAGGTCAGAAGTACCAGGGGAAGGGCGACCAGTCCGGTTCGCGCTTGCCGAGGAAGGCGTCGCGGCCCTCGACGGCCTCGTCGGTCATGTACGCCAGCCGGGTCGCCTCGCCGGCGAACACCTGCTGCCCGACCATCCCGTCGTCGAGGGCGTTGAACGCGAACTTCAGCATCCGCTGCGCCGTCGGCGACTTCCCGTTGATCTCCGCGGACCACTGCAGCGCCGTCGCCTCGAGGTCGGCGTGCGGGACGACGGCGTTGACCATGCCCATGTCGTGGGCCTGCTGGGCGGTGTAGGGGCGGCCGAGGAAGAAGATCTCGCGGGCGAACTTCTGCCCGACCTGGCGGGCCAGGTAGGCCGACCCGTACCCGCCGTCGAAGGAACCCACGTCGGCGTCGGTCTGCTTGAACCGGGCGTGCTCGGCGCTGGCCAGGGTCAGGTCGGCGACGACGTGCAGGCTGTGCCCGCCGCCGGCGGCCCACCCGGGGACCACGGCGATGACGACCTTCGGCATGAACCGGATGAGCCGCTGCACCTCGAGGATGTGCAACCGGCCGCCCTCGGCCCGGGCCCGCACGGTGTCGACGCTCTCCGCGGTGTCGCCCTCGGCGTACTGGTAGCCGGACCGGCCGCGGATGCGCTGGTCCCCGCCGGAGCAGAACGCCCAGCCGCCGTCCTTCGGGCTCGGCCCGTTGCCGGTGAGCAGGACGCAGCCGACGTCGGGGGTGCGGCGGGCGTGGTCGAGGGTGCGGGCGAGCTCGTCGACCGTTCCCGGCCGGAAGGCGTTGCGGACCTCGGGGCGGTCGAAGGCGATGCGGACCGTCCCGCGGGCCGGGCCCTCGAGCACGCTGCGGTGGTAGGTGAGGTCCTGCAGGTCCTCGAACCCCGGCACCTCCGCCCAGGACGCGGGGTCGAAGGTCTCGCTCACACCGGGAAGGGCCGACACGTCCCGCAGGCTACGGCAGTGGTGCGCAGCGGCTTCGACGTGCGACCCCGTCGTCCGCGCACACCGTCGCCGTGGGCGGGGAGCGGCGTGGTGGTGCTGCTACGTTCCGAGCCGTGACCGGCATCGTGTTCGAGGGTGTGACGATGCTCGCCGACGACGTCGCGGGTATGGCTGAGTTCTACGAGCACGCCCTCGGGTTCGAGGTGGCGGTCCGCGAGGCGGACTACGTCGCCCTCGGCACCGGTGCCGGGGTGCGGTTGGCGATCTTCCGGCGTTCGGGGATGGGCCGGCACACCCACGACCACCCCTCGTTCCGCGAGCCGCGCCGGGGACAGGCGGTGGAGTTGAACTTCGCGTGCGCGAGCCCCGAGGAGGTCCGGACCCGCTACGCCGAGGTCGTCGCCCGGGGTGGCGTGGCGGTCGCGGAGCCGGTCGAGCGGGACTGGGGTCAGATCGCGGGGTTCTTCGCCGACCCCGAGGGCAACGTCCACTCGCTCTTCGCGGACCTCCCCGCCTGACCCGCCGCCCCTCGGTGGCCCCCGCGCCGGGATGCTGGGGGAGTGACCGACCTGCCCCCGCTCGCCGACCTCCTCGACGCCGCCCACGTCGTCCACCTGCCGCTGCGCCGGCGGTTCCGCGGGATCCTCGTCCGCGAGGCGGTGCTCTTCGAAGGCCCCACGGGGTGGGGGGAGTTCTCGCCGTTCCTGGAGTACGGGCCGGCCGAGGCGTCGCGCTGGCTGGAGGCAGGGATCGAGGCGGCCTGGCAGGGGTTCCCCGCCCTGCGTCGCGAGCGCATCGAGGTCAACGCCACCGTGCCCGCCGTCGAGGCCGACGACGTGCCCGCCGTCCTCGCGGGGTTCCCCGGGTGCCGCACGGCCAAGGTCAAGGTGGCCGAGTCCGGGGCGCCCTTCGCGCACCGGCTGGCCGAGGACGTCGCCCGGGTCCGCGCCGTGCGGGAGGCGTTGGGACCCACCGGAAAGGTCCGCGTCGACGCGAACACCGGGTGGAGCGTCGAGGAGGCGTACGAGGCGCTGACCGCGCTGGGCGAGTTCGATCTGGAGTACGCCGAGCAGCCCTGCGCGACGCTGGAGGAGATGGCCCTGCTGCGCCGGCGCCTGGCCGCCGCCGGGACCCCCGTGCTGCTGGCCGCCGACGAGAGCGTCCGCAAGGCCGAGGACCCGTTGCGCGTCGCCGGTCTCGAGGCGGCCGACATCGTCGTCCTCAAGGTCGCCCCGCTGTCCGGGGTGCGGACGGCGCTGGCCGTGGCGCAGGCCTGCGGTCTGCCCGTCGTCGTCTCCTCCGCCCTGGACACCAGCGTCGGGCTGGCGGGTGGGACGGCGCTCGCGGCCGCGCTGCCGGACCTCCCGCACGCCTGCGGGCTGGGCACCGCCGCCCTCCTCGCGGCCGACGTGACGAGCGATCCGCTGCTGCCCGTCGGCGGGTCGCTGCCGGTCGGCCCGGTCCGGGTGTCCCCGGAACTGCTGGAACGCCACCGCGCCCCGGCCGAGCGGGAGACCTGGTGGCGCGAGCGCCTGACGGCTGCCCACGGGGTGCTCCGGGGGTGACGGACTGTCCCATCTGTACTACTGTTGGTGATACAGATGGGAGGCGGCCGTGATCCTCGAGATCGACCCGACGTCCGACGTGGCGATCTACCAACAGATCCGCGACCGCCTCGTCGAGGCCATCGCCCGCGGTGAACTCGCCGTCGGGCAGCAGGTCTCCTCGGTGCGGGCACTCGCGGGGGCGTTCGGCATCAACGTCGCGACGGTGCAGAAGGCCTACGACCTGCTCCGCCGCGAAGGGCTGCTGCGCACGACGAGCAAGTCCGGTTCGGTGGTCGCCCGCGGGCCGGCCAGCGGTCCCCCCGCCGACGCGGTGGTCGCGCAGTGGCGGGAACGGATGTCGACGGTGCTCGCCGAGGCGCGGGCCCAGGGAGTTCCGGACGAGGTCGTCCTGGCGCAGTGCCGGGAGGTCGTCGAAGGTTTCGCTCGAGTGCGGGAGGGATCGTGAACGGTTTCGAGGTGGGGGTCGGGCTGGCGAGCTGTCTGCTGGTCGCGGTCGTCCTGTTCCTGGTGCCGGTGCTGTCGGCGCCGACGTTGCCGCTGGGGGTCTCGGTGCCGCGAGCGCGGGTCGGGGACCCGGCCGTCCACCGGGCGGTGCGCCGGTACCGCGGTGCCGTCGCGGTCCTGTCCGCGCTCGCGGTGGTGGGTGCCGCCGCGGCCGGTTCGGTGAGTGCCGGACCGGGTGTCGTCACGGTTCCCACGTACCTGCTGCTGGTCGGCGGGATCGTGGCGTTCGTGCTGTGCCGCAGGGAGATCCGCGAGGCCAAGACCAGTGGCGACTGGTACCGCGACGTGCCGGTCCGGTGGGCGGCGCCGGCCTCGCCGGACGACGTCCCCCGGGCCCCCGTCCCGATCGTCGGGTACGCCGTCGCGGCCGCCCTGCTCGTCGCCACCGCGGGTTTCGGCGTGCTGCGCTACCCCGACCTCCCCGACCCGTTCCCGACCCACTGGGGTGGCGCCGGCGAACCCGACGCGTTCGCCGCGAAGGGCTTCTGGAGCGTGTTCGGTCCGCTGGTCGTCTCCGCGGGGCTCCTGGCCCTCCTGGGAGTCCTGACGCGGCTCGTCCACCTCGCCCCGGTCCGCCTCCGCGCGGACGAGGCGCAACCCCTCGCCCGGGCGGCGGCCGGTGGGCGGACGGTGCAGAACCTGCTCGCCGTCACCGCGGTCCTGGTGACCGCCCTGGTCTGCACGCTGTGCGTCGACGGCTGGCTGCACCCCGCCCGGCTCGAACTCCTCGTCCCCGCCCTGGTCGTGTTCGGCGTGGGTCTCGTCGTCGCGATCGTGGTGACGACCGTGGGCGCGCGCGCACCGCGGGAACCGGGTTCCACCGATGCCGTGGACGACGACCGGCACTGGCGCGGGGGGATGCTCTACGTGAACCGGGACGACCCGTCGTTGTTCGTCCCCGAGCGCGTCGGCGTCGGGTACACGATCAACGCCGGCCACCCCGCGGGCCGGGCGATCTCGATCGGCGTCCTGGTCCTGGTGCTCGCCGCGATCGCCCTTCCGCTGCTGACGACCTAGGCCTCCGCCGCCCGCACGTAGTTGGTGATCCGCGCGGTGCACAGCCGGCGGCCCTCCTCGTCGGAGATCACCACCTCGTGGCTGGTCAGCGTCCGGCCCAGTGAGATCGCCGTCGCGACCCCGGTGACGATCCCGGAGCGGGTCGAGCGGTGGTGGGTCGCGTTGATGTCGGTGCCGAGGGCGAGGCCGCCGGGCCACACGTGCAGGAACGCGCCGACGGAACCCAGGGTCTCGGCGAGCACGCAGCTGGCGCCGCCGTGCAGGAACCCCGCGACCTGGGTGTTGCCCGCGACGGGCATCGTCGCGACGACGCGGTCGGGTGCCATCTCGAGGAACCGGATGCCCATCCGGTCCACCAGGGAGTCGGCGCTGAAGGTGGCGAGGATCTCGTCCATCGGGGGGAGCGACCGGGTCACCCGCGGCAGGCTGCCACAGCCGACCTGGCGCACCATGGAGGGGTGAACCCCTCGACCGCCTTCGCGACGGTCCTCGTCGACTCCCTCGTCCGGCTCGGGCTGCGCCACCTCGTGCTCAGCCCCGGATCGCGCAGCGCCCCGCTGGCCTACGCGGCCGCCCGCGCCGCCGACGAGGGCCGGTTGACGTTGCACGTGCGCATCGACGAGCGCAGCGCCGGGTTCCTCGCGCTCGGACTCGCCCGCGCCGGTGAGCTCGTCGCCGTCGTCACCACGAGCGGCACCGCGGTCGCGAACCTGCACCCCGCCGTCCTCGAGGCCCACCACGCCGGGGTCCCGCTGGTGGTCCTCTCCGCCGACCGTCCGCACGAGCTCCGCGGGTCGGGCGCGAGCCAGACCGCCGACGCGCAGGCCCGGATGTTCCTGCCCTCCGTCCGCTACAGCGCCGACCTGCCCGCCCCCGTCGATCCCGAGCGGCAGGCGCCGGCCTGGCGGTCGGTGCTCTCGCGCGCCGTCGCGTTCGCGCGCGGTCTGCGCGGGGACGGTCCCGGTCCGGTGCACCTCAACGTCGGGTTCGCGGACCCGCTGACCCCTTCGGCGGGCGAGGTCCCGACCGGTCCGGGACTGACCGAGGTGCACGCGGTCCCGGCGGCGCGACCCGTCGTCCTGGAGCGGGGCCCGCGCACGCTGGTGCTGGCGGGCGACGCCCCCGACCCGGCGACGGGGCTCGCCGCGCGTGAGCTCGCCGAGGCCGCCGGCTGGCCGCTGCTGGCGGAACCCAGCTCCGGGGCCCGTGGCGGCGAACGTGCGGTGGGGCCCTACCGGCTGCTGCTCGACGCCGTCGACGAGGAGGGGCCGCTCGGCGACGTCGACCGCGTCGTGCTCTTCGGCCACCCGACGCTGTCGCGGCCCGTGACCCGGCTGCTGGCCCGCGACGACGTCGAACTCGTCGTCGTCAGCGCCGCCGGGACCTGGTCGGACGCGGGGTTCCGCGCCGCCCGGGTCGTCGCCGCCGCCGCCGTCGAGGGACCGGCGGGGGCCGCGGAGCAGGAGTTCGCCGCCCGCTGGGACCGGGCGGGGAAGCTCGCCGCCGACACCGTGCACGCGACCCTCGACGCCGAGACCGGCCCCAGTGGGCCGTGGGTGGCGCGGGAGATCGTGAACGCCTGCGCTGCAGACGGTTCGACGCTCGTCGTGGCGGCCAGCAACTCGATCCGCGACGTCGACCTCGCGGGTCGCCCGCTGGGGGTCCGCACCGTCTCCAACCGCGGGCTGGCCGGGATCGACGGCACCGTCGCGACGGCCGAGGGGGTCGCGCTCGCGAGCGGACCGACCCGCTTGCTGCTGGGCGACCTGGCCTTCCTGCACGACGCCAACGCGTTGCTGCCGGTGCCCGGCGAACCCCGCCCGGACCTGACCGTCGTCGTGGTCAACGACGACGGTGGGGGGATCTTCGAGACCCTGGAGCACGCCGCCGTGGTCGACCGCGCCACCTTCGAGCGGGTCGTCGCGACCCCGCACGGGGCCGACCTCGCGGCCCTCTGCGCCGCCTTCGGGATCCCGCACTCGCGCCCCACGAGCCTCGCCGGGGCCCGCGCGGAGATCGGGACCGCGCCGCGGGGTCTGCGGGTGGTCGAGGTCGTCGTCGACCGGGCCCGGGTCCGCCCGCGCCTCGAAGCGATCACCGCCGCGGTGCGCGCCGCCGTCTCCTAGGACCGGCGAGCGCCCCGGCCCGCGTGCTGGTCGGGGTGCCCGGCCGGCGCGGGGCGCAGGGCCGGCCAGAGACCGGCGACCAGAGCGATCAACGCGCCACCCGACATCGTGGCGACCGCGGCGAAGCGCAGGCCGTCGGTGCCGCAGAACGTCGTCGGGAGGTCGGCCGGGGCGGCGGCGGAGCCGCAGCTCAGGCGTGCGCCCTGGATCGTCGTGGAGTGCGGCAGGAAGAGCAGCAGCACCCCGGCCAGGACGACGACGACGCCGACCAGCAGCGTCCGGGCCCGTGCGGTCGTCACCGCGGCCGGACCTCACCCATCGGACCCCAGTCCGACACGTCGGGGGAGTCCACGAAGATGATCTGCGGCTGGGCGCTGACCCGGTCGGGCATCTCCGAGACGGCCTTCCGGAAGTGGTCCGAGGCCACGTGCGCGGCACCGGCCTCGGCGTCGCGGAAGCACTCGACGAGGAACCAGGTGTTCGGGTCCTCGGCGGAGCGCGACCAGTCGAAGGACACGTTGCCGGGTTCTGCGCGCACCGCGGCCGTGAACTCCGCGACCAGCTCGGGCCAGGCGTCGGCCAGCTCGGGCTTCACGGGCCACTTCACGTTGATGACGATCACGGGGCGAGGCTGGTGGCGGCCACGCCTCGTGGCACCCGGTCGTGGCCGGGCTGCGAGGATGGGCGCGTGGGCACCCCGGACGTCACCAACCAGCGCGAGCTGGCCGACCTGAGCAAGCGGCCGCGGCAGGTCTCGGCCATGTTCGACGACGTCGCCGAGAAGTACGACCGCACCAACGACATCCTCTCGGTGGGCCAGGACCGGCTGTGGCGGCGCGCCGTGCTGCGGGCCATCGACGCCCGGCCGGGGGAGAAGGTCCTCGACCTCGCCGCCGGGACCGGGCGCTCCAGCGAACCCTTCGCCGACCGCGGTGTCCTCACCGTTCCGTGCGACTTCTCCACCGGCATGGTCCGCGCCGGCAAGCGCCGCCGGCCCGACCTCGGCTTCGTCGTCGGTGACGCCACGCGGCTGCCCTTCGCCGACGGGGTCTTCGACGCGGCGACGATCTCCTTCGGCCTGCGCAACGTCGTCGACCCCGACGCGGGCCTGCGCGAGATGGCCCGGGTCGTCCGCCCCGGTGGCCGCCTCGTCGTGTGCGAGTTCTCGACGATGCCGAACCCGTTGCTGCGCAAGGCCTACGACACCTACCTGCACCACGGGCTGCCCCGGGTGGCCAAGCTCGTCAGTTCGCACGCGGACGCCTACGGCTACCTCGTGGACTCCATCGACGCGTGGCCGGACCAGGCCGGGCTCTCGCGCCGGATCGCCGCCGCCGGCTGGGAGCAGGTGGCTTGGCGCAACCTCTCCTTCGGGGTGGTCGCGATGCACCGCGCGGTCCGCTCGGCCGGCGTCGTGACCTGACCCACACCGGGGCCGCTGACCGGGCCGGAGGGGCCGGGGGAGAACTACACTGGACGTAGCCTCGTGAAAACTTTCACGAGCCGGGGATCAGGGGTGAGCGTGGACACGCAGGACGCCGACGTGCTGGTCGTCGGGGCCGGCCCGGCCGGTTCGACGCTGGCCCGCCACCTGGCGACCGCGGGACGCCGCGTCCTGGTGTTGGAGAAGTCGTCGTTCCCGCGCGAGAAGGTCTGCGGTGACGGACTCACCCCCCGCGCCGTGCACGAGCTGGACCTGCTCGGCGTGAAGACCCCCGCCGAGGACGGCTGGCGGCAGAACAAGGGTCTGCGCCTGCTCGGCGGCGGGGTGCGCCTGCAGGTGCCGTGGCCCGAGATCTCCGACTTCCCCGGCTACGGGCTGGTGGCGACCCGCGCGCGCTTCGACCAGACGCTGGCCGAGCACGCGCGCGCGGGCGGCGCCACGATCCTCGAACGCACCTCCGTGACCGGCCCCGTCCTCGACGAGCGCACCGGTCACGTCGTCGGCGTCACCGCGCGCCCCGTCGACGAGAAGGGCCGCAAGGCGGGCGAGGAGAGCACCTACCGCGCGCCGGTCGTCGTCGCGGCCGACGGCGTCGGCGGTCGCCTCGCGCTCGCGATGGGCCTGGCCAAGCGCGACGACCGCCCGCTCGGCATCGCCGTCCGCACCTACTTCACCAGTCCCCGTCACGACGACGACTGGATGGAGGCGTGGATGGAGCTGCGCGAGAGCGACAGCTCCACCGGACCGCTGCTGCCCGGCTACGGCTGGGTCTTCGGGGTCGGCGACGGCACCTCCAACGTCGGGCTGGGCGTGCTGGACCCCGGGTCCGGGGCGATCGACTACCGCGACCTGCTGCGCCGCTGGACGGCCGCGATGCCGCCGGAGTGGCGCTTCCGGGAAGAGGACCAGGTCGGCCCGATCCGTGGTGCCGCGCTGCCGATGGCCTTCAACCGCACCCCGCACTACACCCGCGGCCTCGTCGTGGTCGGCGACGCGGGCGGCATGGTCAACCCGTTCAACGGCGAGGGCATCGCCTACGCGATGCAGTCGGCGCGCTTCGCCGCCCACGCCGTCGACGACGCCCTGTCGGCGGGCGACGAGCGGGCGCGCGAGCGGGCGCTGCAGGCCTACCCGGCTGCGGTTCGCGCGGACCTGGGTGGTTACTACACCCTGGGTCGTGTGTTCGTCTCCCTCATCGGCCACCCCGAGGTCATGCGCATCGCGACGCGCTTCGGCCTGCCGCGCCCGGGGTTGATGAAGCTCGTCGTGAAGCTCCTGGCCAACCTGGCCGATCCCACGTCGAAGGACGCCGCCGACCGCGTGGTCGTGGCGCTGAAGCGATTGGCCCCTGCCGCGTGAACACCTCGCTCAACACCCCCACGGCCACCCCCACGGCCACGCCCGCGAACGGGCTCCCGACGACCGACCCCGCGCTGGAGAACGCCCTGCGCGAGGCGCTCGACGTCGTCGAGGACCGCCTGCGGCTCGCCGTCGGGAACGCCGACCCGATCGCCGACGCGGCCTCGCGCCACCTCGTCGAGGCCGGCGGCAAGCGCGTCCGGCCGATGCTCACCGTCCTCGGCGCGCACCTGGCGGAGCCGGAACGCAGGGAACTGCCCGGCGAGGTCGTCGACGCGGCGATCGTCTGCGAGCTCACCCACCTGGCCTCGCTGTACCACGACGACGTCATGGACGAAGCCCCCACGCGGCGCGGAGTGCCTGCGGCGCAACACCAGTGGAACAACAACGTCGCGATCCTGACCGGCGACCTGCTCTTCGCCCGCGCCTCCAACGTCGTCGCCGGCCTCGGGCCGGAGGCCGTCCGGGTGCAGGCCGAGACCTTCGAGCGGCTCTGCCTGGGGCAGCTGCACGAGACCGTCGGCCCGCGCGCCGGCGAGGACGCCGTGGCGCACTACCTCGACGTCCTCAGCGACAAGACGGCGTCGCTCATCGCCACGGCCGGTCGCTTCGGCGCGCTGTTCGGCGGCGGGTCGGGCGAGGTCGTGACGGCGATGATCCGCTACGGCGAGGCCGTCGGGGTGGCCTTCCAGCTCGCCGACGACGTCCTCGACCTGACCAGCGACACCGACGAGTCCGGCAAGCGTCCCGGCACGGACCTGCGCGAGGGGGTCCCGACCCTGCCGGTGCTGCTCGTGCGGCGCGCCGCGGCCGACGGCGACCTGGCCGCGGCCCGGATCGTCGCCCTCCTCGACTCCGGCCACCTCGACGACGACGACGTGCTGGCCGAGGCCGTCGCCGCGTTGCGCGCGCATCCCGGCACCGACGCCGCGCGGGCCACGGCGCGGGAGTGGGCGCAGCGGGCCACGAGCCACCTGACCGCGCTGGCGGACTCACCCGCCCGCAGGGCGCTGGAGACCTACGCGGCCACCGTCGCCGACCGCGTGGCCTGAGTCCTCACCGGCCCGGACGGGGTTTCGCGACCACGCCGGCCAGGGAGGCGAGGGTCCGCCGGGGCAGGAGCCTCGTGACCGCGCCCAGCACCTTGTAGAGCGGGCCGTCGACGACGGAGGGCCCGTCGCCCTCCAGCGCCCGCATCGTCGTCGCCACGACGTGGTCCACCGTGCGCCGCGGCAGCCCGGTGTCGGAGTCCTCACCGGCGACCTCGAAGAACGGGGTGTCCGTGGGGCCGGGGCAGACGGCGAGGACCCGGACCCCGCTCCCGCGCTGCTCCGCCCACAGCGCCTCGGTGAAGCTGAGCACGAAGGCCTTCGTGGCCGCGTAGACCGCCAGCCCCGGAACCGGTTGCAGCGCAGCGAGGCTCGCGACGTTGAGGATCACGCCGGAGTGGCGTTGCACCATCGCGGGCAGGAACCTGGACGTGAGGTCGACGACGGCGCCGCAGTTCAGCGGCACCTGGGCCAGCAGCCGCTCGGGGTCGGCGCTCGCGACCGGGCCGGACACCGCGAACCCGGCGTTGTTGACGAGGACGTCGATCCGCAGCCCGAGCTCCGCCACCCGTGCCTGCAGGTCCGCGCCGGCACCGGGGAGGCCGAGGTCGGCGGGCAGGACGTCGACCCGGCGTCCGTGTGCGCTGCGGACCCGGTCCGCGAGGGCGTGCAGCGCGTCGGTCCGCCGGGCGACCAGGACGAGGTCGGCGCCCCGGGCGGCCAGCGCCTCCGCCAGCCCCTCGCCGATCCCCGACGACGCTCCCGTCACCAGGGCCGTGCGTCCTGCGTAGCTCTGCGTCGCGTCCACCGCGCGATCATGCACCCCGGTGGGGCGCCGACCCGTCAGCGGGCGGACACGCGGTCGGCGAAGCGGGAACCGACCGCGCGCAGGACGGCACCGCGCGGGGCGAGGCGGGCCAGGCGGGCCCCGACCTCGTTCAGGCGGCCGTCGACGACGACGGGGCGATCGGCGTCGAGGGTGGTGAAGAACGTCGCCACCACCTGCTCGACGCTGCGTCGGCGCATCCCCGCGCCCGAGGCCTCGCCCGCGACGTCGAAGAACCCGGTGTCGGTGACCGTCGGCGACAGGGCCGCGACGCGGACCCCCGTCCCCCGGGTCTCGGCCCAGACGGCCTGGGAGAGCGAGACGACGAAGGCCTTCGTCGCGGCGTAGGCCGCCAGTCCGGGGGCGGGGAAGTAGCCGGCCATGCTGGCGACGTTGACCACCGCACCGCGCCGTCGCTCGATCATCCCGGGCAGGAAGCGCGCGGTCAGGTCGGCCAGCGTCGTGCAGTTCAGCGTCACCATCGCGGTGAGCCGCGTGAGGTCCGGGGTGTCGGCGAGGCGACCGCTCAGCCCGAACCCGGCGTTGTTGACCAGGACGTCGACCCGGCGGTCACCGAGGGCCGCCTGGACGCGTTCCCCGGCGCCGGGGGTCGAGAGGTCGGTCGCCACGACGAGGACGTCCCGCCCGTGCGCGCGGCGGATCTCCGCCGCCAGCGCGTCCAGCCGGTCCGCGCTGCGGGCGACCAGGACGACGTCGGCGCCGCGGGCGGCCAGCGCCCGGGCGATGCCGGCGCCGATGCCCCCGGAGGCGCCGGTGATCAGGGCGGTGGTGTCGGTGAAGTCCATCGGGTCCTCCGAGTGTCGAGACGTGCCGTAGTGGCACGATGTGACAATTCGACCCATGGTGTCAACCCCGACGCGTGGTGAGATGTCCCCGTGACCGATCGACCCTCGACGCGCGAACGCCGGCTCGTCGCCACCCGTCGGTCGCTGGCCGAGCACGCCCTGCGCCTGTTCGCCGAGAAGGGGTACGAGGCCACGACCGTCGCTGACATCGCGGACGCCGCCGACCTCTCCACGCGGACGTTCTTCCGCCACGTCCGCGACAAGGACGAGGCGATGTTCGTCGCCGACGAGGACGTCTTCGACGACGTCGTGGCCGCGGCCGGCGACCGCAGCCTGCCCCCGTTGGCCCGGCTGCTCGACGGCGTGCGCGCCCTGGCCGCGTCCGCGGAGAAGGACCCCGACGTGAAGTGCGCCCGGGAGCGGGTCCTCGAGGAGAACCCCACGCTGCGGGCGCGTGAACTCGCCCAGCAGTTGCGCTGGCAGTCCCGGGTCGAGGAGTTCCTCGTCGGCCAGGGCACCGAGCAGGGAGCGGCCAGCCTGGCGGCCGGTCTCGCGCTGACGGTCTGGCGGGAGGCGTACCGGCGCTGGATCGGGGACGGGGCCGTCGTCGGAACTC
Organism: Kineococcus sp. GCM10028916; assembly: GCF_042674865.1. Lineage (NCBI taxonomy): Bacteria > Bacillati > Actinomycetota > Actinomycetes > Kineosporiales > Kineosporiaceae > Kineococcus > Kineococcus sp. GCM10028916. The sequence continues at coordinate 848,903 of NZ_JBHTFM010000003.1, forward strand.
TCGGTCACCACCTGGACACCGTGATCGGCGAGCTCCCCGGACACGTTGCGGGAGCGCGCATCCACCCAGGGTGAGTCGTCGGCCGCCGAACCGGCGAACCTCCGCCGAACCGTTCCGGAAGCCGTCGCGGTCCGGGATGATCTGCCCGTGATCCACGGCTCCCCGCTGCCCCCGACGTCGTCGCCGGAGGACTCGCCGGAGGACCTGGCGACGCGGGTCCCGCACCCACGCTCCGGCCGGCACCGGAGCCCGGGGCGGGCCCGCCTCGGCGGTCCCCAGCCGGCGGAACGGGTGTGCCTCGTGCTCGCCCTCGTGGGCAGCGTCGTGGCGGTGGTGCTCAGTGTCCAGGGGTTGCGCGTCGCCGCCATCACCGTGGCCGCCCTCGGACTCGTCCTCGCCGTGGCGGGACTCGTCCTCGGGCGGCGCACGGCGAACCTCAGACGCGGAAGCGGTGCACCAGCTCGCTGAGCTCGCCGGCCATGCGGTGCAGGTCGTCGGTCGCGGCGCGGGTGCCGGAGACGACGGCGGCGGTGGTCTCCGCCGAACCCGTGATCCCGCGGATCCCGTCGGCGATCGAGCCCGAACCCGCGGCGGCCTCGCCGACGCTGCGGCTCATCTCCGCGGTCGTCGCGTACTGCTCCTCGACGGCCGAGGCGATCGTCGTCTGGTGGTTGCTGATCTCGCCGATGACCTCGGCGATGCTCTCGATGGCCCGGACCGCCTCCGCGGTGTCGCTCTGGATGGAGCCGACGCGGGAGGCGATGTCCTCGGTGGCGCGGGCGGTCTGCGCGGACAGCTCCTTGACCTCACCGGCGACGACGGCGAAGCCCTTGCCCGCCTCACCGGCCCGGGCGGCCTCGATGGTCGCGTTGAGGGCCAGCAGGTTCGTCTGCTCGGCGATCGCGGTGATCGCCTTCACGACGTCACCGATCTGGGTGGAGCTCACGCCCAGGCGGGCGACGGTCTCCCCGGCGCGACCGGCGAGGTCGTTGGCGCGGGCGGCGACGGCGGTGGCCTCGGAGGCGCCGGAGGCGATGTCGCGGATGGCGGCCTGCATCTCGGTCGCCCCCATCGCGACGGTCGCCACGCTCGCGGAGACGATGGCCGCGGTGTCGGCCGCGCCGGCGGCGACGGCCGCGGTCTCGCCCGCGGTGGCGCCGATGCGCTCGCTGTCGGCGGCGAGCTGGGTGGAGGCCAGGGACAGCGACGCCGACGACGTCGCGATCGCCGCGACCGTGCCGCGGACGCTGTGGCGGGCCCGCTCCAGGGAGGCGGCCATCTGGCCGACCTCGTCGGTCGAGTCGACGCGCGCCTCGACGGTCAGGTCCCCGGCGGCCATCGCGTCGAGCGAGGCCGACACCGCGTGCAGCGGCCGGACGATGGAGCGGACGACAGCCAGACCCAGGGCGGTGGCGAGGCCCAGGCCCACCACCAGGCCGATGACGATGGCGTTGCGGGAGTCGTCGGCGTCCTTCTGGGTCGTCACCGCGTAGTCCTTGGCGGCCGCGTCCTCGGCGGCCTCGATGGCGTCCAGCGCGTCGGCCGCCTTGCTCACCAGCGGCTGCGTCACGTCGGCGTTCGCGCTCGCCCAGCCGGCCAGGTCACCGGAGTTCGACAGCGGGATCAGCTGCGCGTCGCGCGCCTGGCGCCACTGGGCCCAGGTGTCGGTGAAGACCTTCCAGTCGGCGGCGTCGGCCACAGGCGAAGCGGAGTACTTCGCGGCCCAGTCGTCGAGCTCCGCGTCGCTGTCCACGATCTTCTGCGCGACCTTGGCCTTGCCCTCGGCGTCCGGCGTCGCGGCGTGCGTCGCGACGAGCATGCGCGTCTTGAGCTCCTCCTGGTGCACGCGCCCCAGGGCGGTGAGGCCCACGACGCTGTCCGTGTAGAGGTCGTCGGCGCGCTGGCTGCCGCCGTCCAGCGCCCAGAGGGCCCCGCCGCTGACCCCGACGGTCACCAGGGCCAGCGCACCGAGCGCGCTGAGCACCTTGGTGCGCACGCTGCGGTCGGCGAAGACGCGGGTGGTGCGTGGAGCCGCGGTGCTGGACATCGGGAGACCCTCCGGGACGACTGTGGCCCGGCACCCGCCGGATCCTTCCCCGTGTCCTTCGTCCAGAACGCGCCGTTCCTTGAACGCCCCCCACTACTTCCTCCCCCCGCCGTGATCATGCAGGGAAACCCAGCAAGACCACGAGTTGTCCACAGCCGATCCGTGATCTTGCTGGGTTTCCCCGCATGATCACGGCGAGCTGTGGACGACGGGGCGGGGGGTCGGGCGGTCCGGGTCAGGATCGGGCCGTGCCCACCGCGCTCCTCGTCCCCGACGTCCTCGATGTCCCCGACGTCCTCGCCGACCTGACGCTCGACGAACGGGTCCGGGCGCACCGTCTGCTCGACGTCCTGCCCGCCGGGTCCGCTTTCGCGCGGCGGACGGCGGCCGCGCTGCACGGGTTCGACGTGGCGGCGCACACCGAACGGGACGTGCCCCGGCGCCTGGAGGTGGTCGTCCCCTGCGGGCGGACCCCTGTCCGCCGGGAGGGTGGCCGCTGCTACGCGGCGGAACCGGGGGACGACGTGGTCGAGGTCGACGGGTTGCCCGTCACGTCCGTGCTGCGGACGGCGGTGGACGTGGCGCGGTTCTGCCCCCGCTTCGTGGCGTTGCCCGTCCTCGACGTCGCCGCCCGGGCGGGACTCCTCTCGCCGGTCCAGGCCCTGGTCCGTCTCGACGACCTGCCGGGCGGACGCGGGGTGCGGATCGCCCGCCACACGGCGGGGATGGTCGACCCCGGTGCGGAGTCACCACCGGAGTCCCTGGTCCGGATCCGCCTCGACGACGCCGGGTTCCCGCGACCGCAGACCCAGATCCCCGTCCCCGGCGCCCGGGGCGGACTCCTGCGACTCGACCTCGGGTGGCAGGAACGGCGGGTCGCGGTCGAGTACGACGGCCGCGAGTTCCACGACGGGTGGCGCGAGCAACGGCACGACGGGGCCCGCCGCGAGCACCTGCAGCGTCTCGGCTGGGTCGTGCTCCCCGTGACCTCCGGTGACGTCCTCGGCCGGGTGCCTCGCCTCGAGCAGGCCGTCGGTGAGGTGCTCGGGCGAGAACCCCGCCTGCGCACCCGCCGCTGGTGACCCTCACCGCACCGTGACCCCGCGGGGTTTCCCCGTGGGATCACGGGTCGGGAGGGGTGGGGTCCTTCCGGGCGCGGGAGGGCTGGACGCGCTTGGGTTCCCCCGGCATCTTGGGGTAGGTCGGCGGGTAGGGGAGGTCGCCGAGACCGTTCCCGTCGTCGCGGTCGGCGAGCGCGAGCAGCGGTTCCAGGGAGTGCAGGGTCGAGCGGCGCTCGGCCCACAGGTCGCCGACGGCGGCGAAGCGTTCCGGGAACGTCGCCAGGGTGAAGTCGTCCGGGTCCACGTCCGATCCCAGCTCGGCCCAGGTCAACGGCGTCGACACCGTCGCGCGGGGGGTGCGGCGCAGCGAGTAGGCGCTGGCCATCGTGCGGTCACGGGCGTTCTGGTTGTAGTCCACGAACACCGTCTCGCCGCGTTCCTCCTTCCACCACGCGGACGACACGAGGCCCTCGGCGCGACGCTCGACCTCGCGGGCCAGGGCGATCACCGCGCGACGGACCTCGGTGAACGTCCACCGGGGTTCGATCGTCACGAACACGTGCACGCCCCGTCCGCCGGAGGTCTTGACGAAACCCTCGTACCCGAGTTCCGTCAGCAACGGGTGCAGCACGTCGCGGGCCACCCGCTTCGCCTGCTCGAAACCCGTCCCGGGTTGGGGGTCGAGGTCGACGCGGAACTCGTCGGGGTGGTCCACGTCGGGGGCGGTGCAGTGCCAGGGGTGGAACGTGATCGCCGCCTGCTGCGCGCCCCAGACCACCGTCGCGGTGTTGGTCGGCCGGATCGCGTCCGCGGAACGGCCCGAGGGGAACGTCACGTGCACGGTGTCGACGTAGTCGGGCGCGAACTTCGGCACCCGCTTCTGGTAGACCTCCTCGCCCTCGATCCCGTCCGGGAAGCGCTGCAGGTAGGTCGGGCGTTCGCGCAGCGCGTTCAGCAGGGCGGGGGCCACGAGCCGGTAGTGCTCGACGACAGCACGTTTGGACCCCTGCTCGCCCAGTTCCGGGTAGTACGTCTTGTCGGGGGAGGTGAGCCGCACGGGGATGCCGTCGACGTCGATCTCCTCCGCGGGGGGTTTCGGGCTCACGACCGGCTCCCGGACGCTCCCGACAGCACGTCCGCGAGGTCGTAGTCGGTCGGCGTCTCGAGCTGGTCCAGGCGGCAGTCCTCGGGGGCCTTGTCCGGCCGCCACCGCAGGAACCGCGGGTTGTGCCGGAACCGGTACCCCTCGAGCTGGTCGTACTCGACCTCGCAGACGAGTTCCTGACGGATCGGGACCCAGGAGTCGTCCACCCGCGCGTTCCACCGGTTCTTCTCGCCCTGGACGTTCTCCTCGCCGGTGCGCAGTTGCGACAACTGCTCCAGGAGTTCCGCCCGCCGGGCCGTCGTGAACGCCGCCGCGCCGCCGACGAAGGCCATCCCGTCGTCGGTGTGCAACCCCAGCAGCATCGACCCGATCCCCGGGAGGCTCTTGTGCGGGCGGTAGCCGACGACGACGCACTCGGCCGTTCGCCGGTGCTTCACCTTCGTCATCACCCGTTCCTTCTGCTGGTACGGGGCGTCCAGCGGTTTCGCGACGACCCCGTCCAGCCCCGCGCCCTCGAACCTCGTGAACCACCGGACCGCGAGGTCGGCGTCGAACGTCGCCGTCGTCACGTGGGTGCTCGGACCGCAGCCGGCGAGCGCCGCCACGAGTCGTTCCCGGCGCACCGACGTGGGCTGGACGGTGAGGTCCTCGTCGCCGAGGGCCAGCAGGTCGAAGGCGACGAACTGCGCGGGGGTCTCCTCGGCGAGCTTGGCGATCCGGCTCGCGGCGGGGTGGATGCGCTGGGACAGCAGTTCCCAGGCGAGGCGACCGCCGCCGGTGCGGGGGACGAACAGTTCGCCGTCGACGACGCAGCGCGGGGGCAGTTCCGCGAGCACCGCGGCGACGACCTCGGGGAAGTAGCGGGACAGCGACTTCTCCCCGCGCGACTGCAGCTCGACCTCGTCGCCGTCGCGGAAGACGATGCAGCGGAACCCGTCCCACTTCGGCTCGTAGAGCCAGGCCGGGGCACCGTCGGGCTGGCGCGGGACGCTCTTCGCCGCCTTGGCGAGCATCGGCTCGACGGGCGGGTTCAGCGGCAGGTCCATGACGCTCACTCTGCCGCAGGGCGGCGCCCGCCACGACCTTCCGGCGGGGTCTGGTGTACTTCGGCGGGTGAGCGTGAAGACCGTCGTCCTCGACGACGACCCCACCGGGACCCAGTCCGCGACGGGGGTGCAGGTCCTGCTGGAGTCCGACGCCGACCGCCTCGAGGCGGCCCTGCGCGACGCGGACGGCGTCTACGTGCAGACCAACTCCCGTGCCCTCGACGAGGCGGCCGCCGTCGCGCTGGTCGCCCGGATCCGGGCCGACGCCCTCGAGGCCGGCGCCCGGCTGGGGGTCGAGGTGCGGTTCGTGCTCCGCGGGGACTCCACGCTGCGCGGGCACGTCTTCGCCGAGACCGGGGTGTTCGCGGGCGCCGAGGACGTCGTCCTCTTCGTCCCGGCCTTCCCGGCGGGGGGACGGACCACGATCGGCGGGGTGCACCTCGTCCGCACCGCGGACGGTGACGTGCCCGCGGGGGAGACGGAGTACGCGGACGACCCCGTCTTCGGCTTCCGCAGCTCCGCGCTGGTCGACTACGTCGCCGAGAAGTCCCCCCGCACCGGCGTCGGGGTCCCGCTCGACGTCGTCCGCGACCCCGCGCGGTTGGCGCAGCGGTTCGCGCAGGCCCCGGCGGGTTCGGTGCTGGTCCCCGACGTCGAGACGGACCGGGACGTGAGCGCCCTCGCCGACGCCGTGCGGGGGGCCGGGCGCGGGATCGTCGTGCGGTGCGCGGCACCGCTGGCCGCCGAGCTCGCGGGGGTCGTGAGCGCCGGGTACCTGCCGCGGCCGCTGGTCGTGGACCGGCCGCGGGTCCTCGTCGTCTGCGGGTCGCACACGGCGGGGGCGCAGGCCCAGCTGGACGTGCTCGGGCAGGAGTGGGGCGCCTTCGAGCCGGTCGCCACCGCCGACGCGCTGGACGACCCCGTCTGGGCGGGTCGGGAACTCGGCGAGCGCGCGGGGCGGGTGCTGGCGCGCCAGGGGCTCGTCGCCATCGCCAGCGAGCGGGTCCGGATGTCCGACCACGGCACCCTCGCCCACGGGGAGGCCGTGATGACCGCGCTGACCACCGCCGTCGCCGACCTGCTGCCGCACGTCGACGCCGTCGTCAGCAAGGGCGGGATCACCGCGGCGGAGGTCGCGCGCACCGGGATCGGCGCGACCAGCGCGTTCGTCGAGGGCCAGGTCGCGGCCGGGATCTCGGTGTGGGTGATGCGGACCCGGGACGGCCGCGAGGTCCGCCAGGTCGTCGTGCCCGGCAACGTGGGCGGCCCGGACGCCATCGCCGACGCGGTCGCCGCCCTTGGTGTCACCGCCCGGTGAAGGGTCGGATCGCGCTGGCGGCCCTCGCGGGCCTCGCGAACGCGAACTTCCTGCTGGCCCCGCTCGTCGGGGCCCGCATCGACCTCACCACCGGCGTCATCAGCGAGCTGTCCGTCCCCGGCGAGCCGGGGTCGGTGTGGTTCCGCCTCGGTGACGGCAGCGCCGGGCTGCTGTGCGCACTCCTCGCGGTCCCGCTGTGGCGCAGCGGGTTGCGCCACGCCCGCTTCCGCGGGAGCTGCCTGACCGCGTTCGGGCTGACGACGCTGGTCTCGGCGATCGTCCCGCTGACCTGCGCGCCCTCCCTCGGGGTGTGCCCGGCGTCCTCGGCGGGGCCCGAACTCCTGCACGACGGGGTCAGCGTCATCGGCACCCTCGGGGCCGTCCTCGGTGTCCTGGAACTCGCCTGGCGCGCGCGGGGGTGGGCGTTGAAACCCCTCGCGGTGCTCTCCGCGGCGGTCTCCGGCGGTGCCGGGGTCTACGAGGTCGTGACGTTCCTGCAGGGCGGCAACGGCGGCGGTGGGGACTCCCAGCGCTACCAGGTCCTCGCGGTGTCGGCGTGGGTCCTGCTGGAGGTCGTCAGCCAGTGGCGCGAGCGGGGAACCTCCCGGGAGGCCCAGGTTCCTTCACCGGTGTGACCACAGAGGACCGGGACGGACCGTTGACGCTTCGGGCCAATGGGTTCGACCCGATGCGTCAACGGTCCCCCCCGCGGCCCCGGAAGTCCCCGGACCGGTCAGGTCTCCTCCGGGATCGCCGGCGACCCGGCGAGCACCACCGAGCACGCCACCACCACGACGAGCGCGACGACCGCCGCCGGCCACCACCCCGCCCGCACCGCGTCGCCGAGGAGCGCGAAACCCGCGACGGCGGGCACGACGACCTCCACCGACCACAGCAGCGCCGTCGCCGGCCCGACCGCCCCGCGTTGCAGGGCCGCCGCGTAGCCGAGGGTCCCGGCGACGCCGGACACGAGCACGGCCCAGCCGACGGGTTCGAGGGCGATCCGCCACCACTGGTCGGGGATCGTCAGCGCTCGCGCGCCCAGAGCGGCGACGGAGTACCCGAGACCCGCGAGGACGGCCTGCGTCGCGGAGCCGCTGCGGCGCAGGGCCAGGACGGCCACGAGCAGCAGGACCGCGGCGGCGCACAGCCCTAGGTCCACGGCGGAACCGGTCGGCGGCGAGGGCTGCTCGGTCCCGGAACCGCCGACGACCCCGAGGGCGGCGACGAGCAGCAGCACGGCCGTGGTGTCCCGCCCGCGCAGCCGCGACCCCAGGAACACCCGCGCCAGCAGCACGGTCAGCGCCAGCGACCCCGCCAGCAGGGACTGCACCGCGAAGGTCGGCAACCGGCGCAACGCGACCAGCGACAGCAACCAGGCCGCTCCGTCGCAGCCCAGCCCGGCCAGGTACAGCGGGGAGCGCAGGCCGGAGCGGCGCACGCCCACGGCCTGCAGCACCGAACCCGCCGCGTAGCCCAGCGCCGCGAGGACGGCGGTGACGAGGGCCAGCGTCACGGACGCCGGCCGAGGAACCGTCCGACGACGGGGAGTTCCGCGACCCCCTCGGCGTCGGCGATCGTGAACCCCTGCGCCGCGGAGAACTCCACGGAGTCCAGCACGACGTAGCGGGGTCGCCAGTCCGGGTCGTACTTGGCGTTGAACTTCCACAGCGACTCGATCTGCGCGCTGCTCGACAACGCGTGCAGCGCCCGGCGACCCAGGTCGGCGAAGGTCCCCTCGCGTTCGCCCGACACGATCTCGCGCAGCACGGCGAAGTTGAGGCCCAGCCCGCGCAGGCCGTTCTCCACGAGGTGCTGGGCCGTCGCCACGATGAGGGCGTCGGTCAACCCGTTCGGCACGTCCTCGGCGGTGGATCGGCGCATGACGTCGAGGGAGTACCCCTGCACCAGGGCGGCCGGGGTCCACTGGATGAACCCCGCGGCCCGGCCGTCGGCGAACCGGGCGACGCTCACCAGGACGCCGGTGTCGGCGGGGTCGAACAACCGGGACAACGTCATGGAGTAGCCGCGTTCGGCCTCCCCGTGGCGCGACTCCCCGGAGATCGCGAGCAGCTCCTCCTTCACCGGTTCCGGCAGCGTGGGTCCGTCGTGGAACTCCACGGTGATCCCGGCCTTCGCGACCCGGTTCACCGAACCCCGGAGGCTCTTCATGCTCGAGCCCTTCAGCGAGAACTGCGAGCAGTCCAGGACGGCCTCGTCGCCCAGGTACACCGGTCGCAACCCGACCGCCTCGTAGGAGGGCAGCCAGTCGGCGCGGGCCCCGACGACGGCGACCGACCAGCCGTTGCGTTCGACGTGGTCGAGGAACTCCACGAGGAGGGCGCCGCGGCGTTGCGGGGGCCCGATCGGGTCCGGGGAGACCAGGCAGACCCCGTTCCGGACGCTGTGGGCGACCACGCCGGTGCCCTCCTCGAAGGAGGCGAAGAAGAAGTCCTTGTCGTCGCGCAGCGCGAAGTAGTCGAGGGTCTCCCCGCCCCAGCGCAGGACGACCTCCCGGGCGCGTTCCCGTTCGGCGCGGCGCTGTTCACCGCTGAGCACGTCCGGGCGGTGGGGGGAGAAGAGGACCCAGCCGAGCACCACCAGCAACGTCAGCCCGAGCGCCAGCAGCGACGGGTTCAGCAGCGGCAGGAAGGCGTGGCCCTCGTCCCCCCGCAGCTTCGGGAAGGGGGTGCGCTGGTCACCGACGAGGCGCTGGACGACCGCCTCGATCGTCTCGCCCGGGTGCCGTTCGGCCCCCACGGCCACCACCAGTGCGGCCGAGACGACCAGCGAGGCCAGGGCCCCGATCGCCAGCACCCACCCGACCCGCCGGGCTCGGGCCGCGCTCGGCAGCACCGGGAACGACCGTGCGTTCACCGCCAGCCAGACCAGGGCGACGACGTCGAGCACGGCCTCCTCGACGTCGATGCCCTTCAGCACGTGCAGACCGGCCGACGCGGCCAGCAGACCGATCGTCGTGCCCCAGGCGAGCCGCTGACCGCGGCGCAGGCCCCGGGCCAGCAGCAGCAGGGCGATCGACACCGGCACCAGGACCGTCTTCGCCCCCAACGGGACCGCGAGCGGCAGCACGTCCAGCAGCGGGGCGAACCGTTCGCGGAAGGGCGGTGTGATGGCGGAGACGACACCGACGAGACCGAGGAAGGCGACCGCGACGGCGCCGATGCGGCGGATCCGCCCTCGTCGCGCACGGCCGGCCAACAGGGGAGGGAGCACGCAGAGCAGTCTGCTGCCTCCGCCACAGCCGACGCACGGTCGCGGGTGCCCTCCCGGTCAACTCCCGGTGGACTCCCAGTCCCGGGGCCGTCCCCGGCGGCGCACCGCGTCCGTCGTGAGCACCACCAGCGCCACCCAGACCAGCCCGAACCCGACCCAGCGCGACGCCGGCATGGTCTCGCCGAGCAGCAGCGCCGCGACGAACTGCAGCACCGGGGTCAGGTACTGCAGCATCCCGATGACGCTCAGCGGCACCCGGCCGGCGGCCACCGCGAACAGCAGCAGCGGACCCAGGGTCAGCGGACCGGACAGCACCAGCAGCACGGTGTGCCAGGCGCCGAAGCCGGTGAAGGTCAGCCGGTCCCCGAGGACGAGCAGCGCGGCGGCCGCGGGCAGGGCCAGGAACCCGGTCTCGACGGTCAGCCCCGTCAGCGGGTCCAGCCCCGAGCCGTGCCGGGCGAGGCGGTTCTTCAGCAGGCCGTAGCTGCCGAAGGAGACGGCCAGCGTCAGCGCCATCCACGGCAGCCGTCCCAGGTCCGCGGTGATGACGGCGACCGCGGCCAGCCCGATCCCGACGGCGATCCACTGGGTGCGGCGCAGCCGTTCCCGCAGCACCACCACCCCGAGCAGGACGGTCAGCAACGGGTTCACGAAGTAGCCCAGCGAGGCCTCGAGGACGTGACCGGTGACCACGGCGAGGCCGTAGACGCCCCAGTTCACCGCGATCGCGACGGCCGCGACCGCCAGCAGTCCCCGCTGCCGCGGCGAGCGCAGCACGGCCAGGACCGCGGGCCAGCGGCGCAACCCGGTCACCACCAGCACCGACAGCGCCAGCGACCACAGCACCCGCCAGGCCAGCAGCTCCACCGCGCCGGTCGGTGCGAGGGCGTGGAAGAAGAACGGGAAGAGGCCCCAGACGCAGTAGCAGGCGAGGCCGGCGAGGACTCCGGTGCGCGTCCTGTGCTCGGCCGAGGGAGACTCGGTGTGCTCTGCTGCGCGCTGGTCCACGGGGGTCATCGTGGCGTCGGCCGCTCCAGCGGGCCGCGTTAGGCTTGCCTTCCACGTCATCCCAGCGCGTCACCCAGCACGTCACCACCTACGAGAGGGACACCGAGAGCTGTGACCGATTCGAACCGTCCGCTGCGCGTCGCCGTCGTCGGAGCCGGACCGGCCGGGATCTACGCCTCGGACATCCTCTCCAAGGCCGACCTCACGGCCACCGGTTTCGACGGGGTCGGCATCGACCTCTTCGAGCGCCTCCCCGCGCCGTTCGGTCTGGTCCGCTACGGCGTCGCCCCCGACCACCCGCGCATCAAGCAGATCATCGTCGCGCTGGAGAAGGTCCTCGGCCGCGGGGACGTCCGGTTGCTGACCAACGTCGACTTCGGCACCGACGTCACCCTCGAGGAGCTGCGCCACCACTACGACGCCGTCGTCTTCTCCACCGGGTCGATCAAGGACGCGACGCTCGCGATCCCCGGGGTCGAGGCCCCGGAGAGCTACGGCGCGGCCGACTTCGTCTCCTGGTACGACGGGCACCCCGACTACCCGCGCGAGTGGCCGCTGGAGGCCGAGACCGTCGCCGTCCTCGGCGCCGGCAACGTCGCCCTCGACGTGGCCCGCGTGCTGGCCAAGCACGCCGACGACCTGCTGCCGACGGAGATCCCGGCCAACGTCTACGAGGGGCTGAAGGCCTCCAAGGTCAAGGACGTGCACGTCTTCGCCCGCCGCGGTCCCGCGCAGGCGAAGTTCTCGCCGCTGGAGCTGCGCGAGCTCGGGCACGTGCCCGACGTCGACGTCATCGTCGACCCCGAGGACTTCGAGTTCGACGAGGGCTCGATGGAGGCGATCGCGAAGTCCAACCAGACCAAGCAGGTCGTGAAGACGCTCACCGACTGGACGCTGAAGGAGGGGGAGTCGACGGCCTCGCGCCGTCTGCACCTGCACTTCCTGCACGCCCCGGTCGAGGTCCTCACCACCGAGGACGGGCACGTCCGGGGGCTGCGGACCGAACGCACCCGCCTCACCGGCGACACCTCCGTCGAGGGCACCGGCGACTTCCACGAGTGGGACGTCCAGGCCGTCTACCGCGCCGTCGGCTACTTCGGCTCCCTGCTGGAGGGCGTCCCCTTCGACGAGCTGAAGGGCGTCATCTCCAACCACGAGGGCCGCGTCCTGGCCCCCGGGGGCGAGACCGTCGAGGGCGTCTACTGCACCGGCTGGATCAAGCGCGGTCCCGTCGGGCTCATCGGGCACACCAAGTCCGACGCCTCCGAGACGGTCAAGCACCTCCTGGCCGACGCGGCCGCGCTCCAGCGCGCCGCGGAGCCCAACCCGCAGGCGATCCTCGACTTCCTGCGGGGCAAGGGCGTCGACGTCCTGACCTGGTCGGACTGGGAGGTCCTCGACGCCCACGAACGCTCCCTCGGCGAACCCCACGGCCGCCAGCGCGTCAAGGTCGTGTCCCGCGAGGACATGATCAAGCACTCCCGCGGGACGGTCTGACGTGCGCGTCGTCGTCTGCGTCAAGCACGTCCCCGACATCCAGTCGCCCCGCTCCCTGGGGGACGACGGGCGCCTCGTCCGGGGCGGGGACGACGACACCCTCAACGAGCTCGACGAGGACGCCCTCGAGGCCGGGCTGCGCACGGCCGAGGCCGCGGGCTTCCCCGGTGAGGGCCACGACGTCACCGTCCTGACCCTCGGCCCGGCGCCGGCGGTCGAGGCACTGCGCCGCGGGCTCGCGATGGGCGCGTCCACCGCCGTGCACGTCAGCGACGAGGCCGTCGCCGGCTCCGACGCCATCGCCACCGCCCGGATCCTCGCCGCGGCGATCGTGAAGCTGCACGCCGAGAGCCCCGTCGACCTGGTGGTCGCCGGGATGGCCGCGCTCGACGGGCTCACGTCCCTGGTCCCTGCGGCGCTCGCGGAGCTGCTCGGGTGGCCGCAGCTGACGCTGGCGGACGAGATCACCCTCAGCGACGGTGTGGTGAGGGTGCAGCGCGAGACGTCGACCGACGTCGAGGTCCTCACCGCCCCCGCCCCCGCGGTGCTCTCGGTCACCGACCAGGCCTTCCGCGCCCGCTTCCCGAACTTCAAGGGGATCATGGCCGCCCGCAAGGCACCCGTGACGTCGTGGACGCTGGCCGACCTCGCCCTCGACCCGGCCACGGTCGGGTCCGGCGGCTCCGCCACGACGGTCGTGCACGCGCAGCCGCGTCCGGAACGACCCGACCGGATCGTCGTGACCGGTGACGCGGAGACCGTTCCCGCCCTGGTGGACTACCTGTCGCAGAAGGGTTTCCAGTGAACGTCCTGGTTCTCGTGGACCACGCCGACGGCGCCGTCCGCCCCACCGCGCTGGAACTGCTGACGCTCGCGCGCGACCTGCCCGACGCCGTCGTGCACGCGGTCTGGGTGGGGGAGTCGCCGCAGACGGAGCTCCTCGCCGCGCACGGCGCCGCGACGCTGCACCAGGTCCACGTCGACGGAGCCGACGCCCAGCTGACGGCCTCCGTCGTCGACGCCCTGCAGACGGTGATCACCGCCGTCGAACCGTCGCTGCTGCTGGTCGCCTCGACGTTCGAGGGCAAGGAGGTCGCGGCCCGGCTCGCCGTCCGCGCCGGTGCCGGGGTCGTCACCGGCGCCGCCTCGGTCGCCGTCGAGGACGGGCAGTGGGTCGCCCGCAAGAGCGTCCTCGCCGGGTCCTGGGACACCGCCTGCGCCGCGACGGGCCGGCTCGCCGTCGTCGCGCTGGCCCCGAACGTCGTGCCGGCCGCGCCGCTCGCCGTCCCCGCCGACACGGCTCTCGTCGAGCACACCGTCGAGGCGTCCGCGGCGGCCCGGGCGGTCACCGTCGTCTCCCGCACGAAGCGGCCCACCGGTGACCGTCCGGCGCTGGCCGAGGCGGAGGTCGTCGTCGTCGGTGGCCGTGGCGTCGACGGGGACTTCTCCGGGGTGGAGGAGCTCGCCGACGTCCTCGGCGCGGCCGTCGGCGCGACCCGCGTCGCCACCGACGAGGGCTGGATCGGGCACGAGGCCCAGGTCGGGCAGACCGGCGTGACCATCTCGCCCCGCCTCTACATCGGCCTCGGCGTCTCCGGCGCCGTCCACCACCGCGGGGGGATGGACGCGGCCGGCACGGTCGTCGCCGTCAACAACGACCCCGACGCCCCGATCTTCGAGTTCGCCGACTACGGGATCGTGGGTGACCTCGGCGAGGTCGTCCCCGCGCTCGTGGCGGAGCTCCGGGCCCGCCGACCCTGACCGCGGGGCGGCGTCAGGTCGCCGGGGCGAACCCCGGCGCCGACCCCAGCCAGGTCAGCGCCTGCGGGACGATGCCCGCCCAGATGCTGGTCCGGTGACCGCCCTGCTGCTGGGTGACGAGGGTCATCGTGGTGGACCCGTGCACCGCGCTCGCGAGCGCCTGGGTGCTCGGCCAGGACAGCCCGTCCTCCTTCGAGGCCAGGGCCCACAACCGCACGGGCGGCGGGTCCTGGCGCGCGAGGGCGACCAGGTCGTAGCGCTTCGCCGGGGGGCTGTCCGCGGAGAACGGCTTCCAGGACCCCAGGTCGAGGCGTGAGTAGCCGCCGAAGGCGATCGCCGCGCTGAAGCGGTCGGGGTGCAGCATGGTCATCTCGTTGGCGCACCAGCCACCCATCGACAACCCGAGGGTGGCCCACGACCTCGCCTGCCTGCTCACCGCGTAGTGCTGTTCCACGTAGTCGGGGACGTCCTGGGAGAGCCAGGTCTCCAGCGCCGGTTGGCCGGCTCCCGCGTCGACGCACTCCGTGTCGCGTCCGGCGGGGACCTCCAGCGTCGGGATGACCACCACGGACGCGGCCAGCTGGTGCGCGGTGACCGCGGCGTCCAGCGAGGGCAGCAGGTGCATCGCGTCGAGCCACTGCTCCGGGGTCCCCGGGTAGCCGTGGAAGGCCTCGATGACGGGGTACCCCCCGGCCGGGGCGGGGGTGGTGCCGTACCCGGTGGGCAGGACCACCAGGGCTTCGGCCGTGGTGGCGGAGCGGGGGCCGGGGACCTGGACCCGCCAGACCCTCCCGTCGTAGCCGTCGAGACGGACGGGGGCGGCCTCGGACGCCTGGGCGGTGGCCGACCCGCTGGCCTGCGTGGTCGTGACCACCTGCTGCGTCCCGAGGAGGTCCGCCCAGTCCGAGAACAGTCCGAACTGGGCGTTGACGACGAGGAAGACGGCCGTGAGGACGCTCACGTTGACCCCGAGCAGGGCCACCGAGCGTCCCAGGACGGCGAGGAACCCCCGCCGGGCCAGCCCCCGCCAGCAGACGACCAGCGCCACCGTGGCCACCACTGCGACGCCGATGGCGATCCACCGCGTCAGCGGATCGTCGAGACCCACCCCACACCCCCCGTGCCAGAACCGGCGCGTGGTGCGCCGGGACCACCATGGGTCACCACAGGCGGGGACGTGCCCTCTCTCAGCGGTCTCCCGGCGAACCGGCAGCACCCTCCGAGCCGGCGAGCACGTCCAGCACGGCGTCCGCGATGGCCCGGTGCCCGGCGGCGTCGGGGTGGTCGCCGTCCGCGGCGAGCAGCGTCGTCGGGTCGCCGGTCCCGTCCGGGCCGTGGAACACCGGGCGCAGGTCCACGAAGAGCGCCTCGCTCCCCACCGCGACGGCGAGGCGGTCGTCGAAGGCGTCGG
Organism: Kineococcus sp. GCM10028916; assembly: GCF_042674865.1. NCBI lineage: Bacteria > Bacillati > Actinomycetota > Actinomycetes > Kineosporiales > Kineosporiaceae > Kineococcus > Kineococcus sp. GCM10028916. The sequence continues at coordinate 864,391 of NZ_JBHTFM010000003.1, forward strand.
TGAGGGCGACCTGGTCGTGCAGCTCGGCGGGGGTGTACTCCTGCCGGGCGACGGCACCGTCCAGCCCGACCGCCCAGTAGTCGAGGACGACGACCCGGGCCCCGGTGGCGGTGAGCTCGTCGACGGTCTCCGCCAGCGTCGCCACCACCCGCTCGATCGTCGCGTCGGTGTCGACGGCCCCGGCGGTGGAGGTGGCGAGGTCGACCTGCTGCACGAGGTCGTTGGCCCCGGCCTGCAGGAGCACGACGTCCGGCGCGCCGAGCCGGGGTCCCTCGTCCGCCGCGAGCCGGCGCAGGACCGAGTCGACGTCGGTCGAGGTCGCCCCGCCGCTGGCCCGTTGCACCACGTCGGCCCCGCCGGTCGGCGCGAGGCCGTCGGCGACCAGGTCCGGGAAGGCGGTGCAGCCGCAGACGTCCCCGGCCGGCACGGAGTCGCCCAGGGACAGCAGGCGCAGGGGCGCGGAGGACGAGGCGGCGTCGTCGGGCCCGGCGCAGGCGGCCGCGCAGACGGCCAGCAGGAGGGCGACGGTCCGGGAGGTGCGCGGGGAGCGGACCCACGGGAAGCTCACCCGCCCACTCTGGCACCGGCTCGCGCCCCGCGCTCGGGACCGGGCCCCGGTTTGCCTGGTGCGCGCCCCCGTCGTAGGTTCGCCCCAGCCATCCAGAGCGACCGAGAGACCTGGCTCGTCGACGTCGCAGCAACCACCCCGCGGGGAAGGTGCTACCGCCAGGACCGATGGGAGAACCGTTCTGTGAGCACCGTGCACGACACCGTCCTCGCCACGCCCAGCGAACCCCTCGTCCGCCGCCGGGCGGCGCTGGGGAGCTTCGTCGGCACCACCATCGAGTGGTACGACTACTACCTCTACGGCACGGCCGCGGCGATCGTCCTCGGCCCGCTGTTCTTCCCGAACGTCGGTGGCGCGGTCGGCGTGATCGCCGCGTTCGCCACCTACGCCGTGGGTTTCGCCGCCCGCCCCCTCGGCGGTGCGGTGGCCGGTCACATCGGCGACCGGGTGGGCCGCAAGGCGGTCCTCGTGGCCTCGTTGCTGGTCATGGGGATCTCGACGGCGGCCATCGGCCTGCTCCCCACCCACGACCGGATCGGGGTGTGGGCCCCGGTCCTGCTGGTCGCGGCGCGACTGCTGCAGGGTTTCTCGGCCGGAGGTGAGTGGGGCGGGGCCGTCCTGTTGTCCGTCGAGCACGCCCCCACCGGCCGGCGCGGTCTGTTCGGCGCGATCCCGCAGATGGGTTCCGCGGCCGGCATGGTCCTGGCCAGCGGGGGTTTCTGGCTCACCCGCACCCTGACCTCGAGCGAGGACTTCCTCGCCTGGGGGTGGCGGATCCCGTTCCTGGCCAGCGCCGTGCTCGTCGTCATCGGGTTGGTCATCCGCCTCAAGGTCACCGACTCCCCGGCGTTCACCGCGCTGCGCGAGGCCGACGCGACGTCGCGCCGACCCGTCGCCGAGGTGCTGGCGACGAACAAGCGCGGGGTGCTCCTGACGACCGGCATGCGGTTGGGTCAGAACGGCGCCTACGTCCTCTACACGGTGTTCGCGCTGAACTACCTGACCAACCACGTGCGCGAGGACGGGGCCGACGTCGGTCTGCTCGCCGTGCTGGTCGCCTCGGTCCTCAGCCTCGCCGCCACCCCGTTGTGGGGCCTGCTCTCGGACCGGGTGGGTCGCAAACCCGTCTACCTGTTCGGGTCGGTCCTCACCGCGGTGTTCACGGTGCCCGCGTTCCTGCTGCTGGACACGGGGTCGACCGTCCTGATCGTGGGCGCGATGGTCATCGCGATCAACCTCGGTCACGACAGCCAGTACGGCGCTCAGGGCGCCTTCTTCGCCGAGCAGTTCGACAGCCGCACCCGCTACAGCGGTGCGTCCCTCGGGTACTCCATCGGCGCGGTCCTCGGCGGCGGTCTGACCCCGCTCATCGCCGCCTCGCTGCTGGCCGCGGGGAACGGTTCGCCCTGGATCGTCGCGGGGTACCTGAGCTTCCTCGCCGTCCTCACCACCATCTCGGCCGCGTTCACCCGCGAGACCGCGCACCGACCTCTGGAGGGGCTGTCCCGTTGAGCCCGACACCGTTGCGCCTCAACGCCTTCGCCATGGCCTGCGTCGGCCACCAGGCCGCCGGGCTGTGGTCGCGACCGGAGGACCGCAGCGCGGACTACCGGACCCTCGCGCACTGGACCGACCTCGCCCGCCTCCTCGAGCGCGGGGGTTTCGACACGCTGTTCCTCGCCGACGTCCTCGGCACCTACGACGTCCACGGGGGATCGCGGGACGCGGCGGTCCGCGCCGCCGTGCAGGTTCCCGTGAACGACCCGCTCGCGGCGGTGTCGGCGATGGCCGCCGTCACCGAGGACCTGGGTTTCGGGCTCACCGTGACCACGACCTACGAACAGCCCTACTCCCTGGCCCGCCGTCTCACGACGCTGGACCACCTCACCGGCGGCCGCGTCGCGTGGAACGTGGTCACGGGCTACCTCGACTCGGCCGCGAAGAACCTGGGTCTCACCGCCCAGGTCGCCCACGACGAGCGCTACGAGGTCGCCGAGGAGTACCTGGAGGTCTGCTACAAGCTCTGGGAGGGTTCCTGGGAGGACGACGCCGTCGTCCGCGACGCCGGGCGCGGGATCTACGCCGACCCGGCCAAGGTCCACGACATCGACCACCACGGGAAGTACTTCGACGTCCCCGGCGCGTTCCTCTGCGAACCCTCGCCGCAACGGACACCGGTGATCTTCCAGGCGGGTTCCTCGCCCCGCGGACAGGAGTTCGCGGCCCGGCACGCGGAGTGCGTGTTCATCATCGCGCCGACCGCGAAGATCGCCCGCAGGTCCGTCGACTCCCTGCGCGAGCAGGTCGAACGCGCCGGTCGCGACCCGCGGTCGGTGCAGGTCCTCGCCGGCCTCACCACGGTCGTCCGCAGCAGCGACGAGGAGGCGCGCGCACTGCTCGCCGACTACCGCGAGCACGCCAGCCGGGAGGCCGCCCTCGCGTTGTTCGGGGGGTGGACGGGGGTTGACCTCGCCGGTCGCGCCGCCGACGAGACCCTGCAGCACGTGACCACCGACGCGAACCGGTCCGCCCTCTCGAGCTTCACGAACGACCCCGACCGGGAGTGGACGATCGACGACCTCGCGCAGTTCGTCTCGGTGGGGGGGCGGGGTCCGGTCCTCGCGGGTTCCCCGCAGACGGTCGCGGACCACCTCGAGGAGTTCGCGGCGGAGGCCGACGTCGACGGGTTCAACCTGATGTACGCCACGATGCCCGGGACCTTCGTCGACGTCGTCGACCACCTCGTCCCCGAACTGCGGCGGCGCGGTCGCACCGCCCCGAAGCCGGCCCCCGGGACGACCCTGCGGGAACGGCTCGGTGGGGGGGCCCGGCTGCCGGGTACCCACGTGGGCGCCGGTTTCCGCCGCTGAATTCTTCTAGAAATCGGGTCAGGGCCCCCGAACGGTGGCCGATGGACCACCGTGACCCGTCTACGTGACCTGAACGTCGCTTCCAAGTTGTTCGCCGGCTTCGGCGTCGTCTGCCTCCTGCTCGCCACCGTGGTGGGGGTGGGCTGGGCGAAGCTCAGCACCTCCCAGGGCAACCTCACGACGATGTCGTCGTCGGGTCTCGCCTCGGTGCGGACGATCCTCACCGTGCAGGTGGACTTCCTGCAGGCCCGCATGGACGTGACCAACGCGGCGCTCACCGTCGACGACGCCGCCAAGAAGAGCGCGCTGGACGCGGTGACCGCCGACGACGCGGCCATCGACGAGTCCTGGGCCGCCTACCTCGCGTCCAGCCCGGCCGCGAAGGTCGCCGACCGGGACGCCTTCGTCGCGAGCCTGAAGCAGTACCGCGACGCCCGCGTGCAGCTCATCGCCCTGGCCAACGCCGACGACCAGGCCGGTTACATCGCCTACCGCACCGCCACCATCAGCCCGATCGCGAAGCAGATCACCACCGAGCTGAAGGCCATGGCCGCCGGCGAGCAGCAGGCCGCGGTCGACATGACCGCCGCCGGTGCGTCCTCCTACCGCGCCGCCGTCGCGCTGCTGCTGGTCCTCGGTGCCGCCGCGATCGCCGTCGCCGTCGTCGTCGCCGTGCTGGTCTCCCGCTCGGTCGCCCGTCCCCTGGCCCGCACCCTCGCGGTCGTGCAGGGGATGGCCGAGGGCCGCCTCGACCAGCGCGTCGGCATCGCCGGCCGCGACGAGGTCGGCCGCGTCGCCGGTGCGCTCGACACCACCATGGACCGCCTCGCCGACTCCATGCGCCGGATCAGCGCGAACGCCTCCGTCCTCGCGAGCTCCTCCGAGCAGCTCGACGCCGTCGCCACCCGCCTCTCCGCCGGCGCCGAGGAGGCCGCCACCCAGACCCAGGTCGTCTCGGCCGCGACCGAGGAGATCTCGGCCAACATCGGCACGGTCGCCGCCGCGGGCGAGGAGATGACCGCCGCCATCCGCGAGATCGCGACCAGCACGGCCGAGGCCAGCTCCACCGCCGCCGACGCCGTCTCGGCCGCGAACGTCGCGGGGGAGACCCTCGAACGCCTCTCGGTCTCCAGCCGGGAGATCGGCGAGGTCGTCAAGCTCATCACCTCCATCGCGGAGCAGACGAACCTCCTGGCCCTGAACGCCACCATCGAGGCGGCCCGCGCCGGGGAGATGGGCAAGGGGTTCGCCGTCGTCGCCGGCGAGGTCAAGGAACTGGCCCAGCAGACCGCCCGGGCCACCGAGGAGATCGTGGCCAAGGTCGGCTCCACGCAGGCCGACGCCTCCGCCGCGGCGTCGGCGATCAGCCAGATCACCGACGTCATCGCCCGCATCGACGGGCTGCAGTCGACCATCGCCGCCGCCGTCGAGGAGCAGTCCGCGACGACCTCGGAGATGGTCCGCAACGTCACCGAGGTCTCGTCCGGCTCGCAGGAGATCGCCTCGAACATCTCCGGCATCGCCGCCTCCGCCGACGAGACGACGGCCGGGGCGACCCAGACCGCCGACACCGCCGGCGAGCTCTCCCGCGCCGCCGCCGAACTGAACGACCTGGTGGCCGCCTTCCGCTTCTGAGACCGGCCCGCCCGTGGTCCTGCCGGGGATCCCCGCAGGACCGCGGGTCAGCGGGTGGGGGAGACGTCGCGCACGGCGAGGACCGCGCAGTCGTCCTCGCTGTTGGCGACGTGCTCGGTGACCAGTTCCCCGAGCAGCGTCTCGACGTCCTCGGTGTGGGTCCGTTCCAGGGCGGCGCGCAGCACGACGATGCCGTCGCCGACGTCGCGGCCGCGGCGTTCCACGAGGCCGTCGGTGTAGAGGACCAGCGTCGCCCCTGGCGGCCACGGGATGTCGTGGTCGTGGCGGGGCTGGCCGGGGGCCACCCCGAGCGGGAGGTCGGGTTCCGCGACCAGGACCGTGCTGCGGCCGGCCGCGTCGACCAGGACGGGCGGCGGGTGACCGGCCGTCGTCCACCACAGCCGCCGCGTCGGGCCGGACGGGTCGAGGCGGGCGACGATCAACGTCGCCAGGGTCTCGTCCCCGAGCGCGGACAGGACGTGGTCGAGGCGGCTGACCAGCGCGGCCGGCGGTTCCTCCGGCCGGTCCACCGCCAGGGCCCGGAACATCGACCGCACCCGTCCCATCCGGGCCGCCGCCTCCGTGTCGTGGCCCGCGACGTCGCCGATGACCAGCAGGACCCCGTCGTCCGGCTGGGAGATCGCGTCGTACCAGTCACCCCCGACCTGCTCGTCGGTCGTGGACCAGGGCAGGTAGCGGCTCGCCACCGCGAGGCCCGGCAGCACGGGCAGTTCCGGCAGCATCGCCGCCTGCAGGGTGTGCGCGACGTCGCGGCGCTCCCGGTACAGCTGGGCCCGCCGGGCCGCCTGCGCGGTCGCGTCGGTCACGGCCGTCACCAGGACCGCCTCGTCCTCGGTGAGGGTGCGGTCGACGTCCCACGCGAAGGTCACCGAGCCGATGCGGTACCCGTCGGAGATGGTCATGGGCAGCACGACACCGGAGCGCAGCCCGGCGCGCTCGAACGCGGCACGGCCGTGCGGGAACATGGCGACGAGGCTCGCCAGGGAGTCGAAGACCAGTCGGCGCCCCGTGCGGGCGACGCGGTGCGCGGGGGTGTCCAGGTCGAGGGGGAGCCGCAGCCAGCGCTGCTCGGTGTCGTCGTCGAGCTGGCCGAGGGCCGGCGTCAGCAGCCAGGGGCCGTCGACCAACGACACGGACACGAAGGTCGCCCCGAGGTCCGCGCGCATGACGTCGCGCACCGCGAGGGCGACGTCCTCGACGCTGTCGGTGCGGGCCAGGGCGCTCGCCAGGCTCAGCAACGTGCCGGATCCCCGGTCCTCGCGGACGGGGGTGTCGGACGTGGTCAGGCCCACACGCACCTCCGCCGTCCTCCGTGCGCCCGTGGTGGCCCCCGCGACCCCACCGTCCCTGGCAGTCACTCACAGTCGACCCCCGTCACGCAACCACCGGTCGTCCAGCCGGCGTCCAGCGCCCAGGCCCGAGGCCTACGCTGCGCGCGTGGTCACCACCGAGCAGGTGCTCGCCCTCGCCGCGACGAGCCTCGTCGTCATCGCCGTCCCCGGCCCGAGCGTCCTCTTCATCGTCGGCCGCGCCCTCGCGCACGGGCGGGTGACGGCCCTGGCCGGCGTCCTGGGCAACTCCCTGGGCAGTCTCGTCGCGGCCCTCGTGATCGCTGTCGGCCTGGGTCCCGTGCTGCAGCGCTGGGACACCGCGCTGGAGGTCGTGAAGCTCGCCGGGGCCGCGTACCTGGTGTGGCTGGGAGTCCAGGCGCTGCGCGGGGCCGGTCACGTCGGACAGGACACGGCCGCCGGTTCAGCGCGGACCCGCGGGCGCGAGGTCCGGGCCGGGCTGGTCGTCGGCCTCAGCAACCCCAAGGTGTTCGTGATGTTCGCGGCGATCCTGCCCCAGTTCGTGGACCGCTCCGCCGGGTCGCTCGCCGGTCAGATGGTCCTGCTCAGCCTGGTCCCCATCGGCATCGGCCTGGTCTGCGACAGCACCTGGGGTCTGGTCGCGTCCCGCGTGCGGACGGCGTTCGTCGGACGGCCGCAGCGGCTGCGGACGGTGGCCCGCGTCGGAGGGGCCTCGATGATCGGGCTGGGCGTCCTCACCGCCGTCACCGGCCGGCACCGCTGACGGAACGTCGCGCGACCGGTGCGCGTTGTGCCGGGCAGGTAGGGGAGCGCGGGGGAGAGGGCAGGATGCACCGGCACCACAACGGGCTGAAGACCGCCGTCCTGTTCGGGGTGATCTGGGCGGTCCTGCTGCTCATCGGCGGGTTCCTCGCGACCTCGTTCCGCAGCTCCGGCATCCTCGTCGTCTTCGTCCTCATCGGGCTGGGGACCTCGGCCTACGGCTACTGGAACTCCGCGAACCTGGCCCTGCGCTCGATGCGCGCCCGGCCCGTGTCCGAGGCCGAACAACCCGGGATGTACCGGATCGTGCGCGAGCTCTCCACCGCCGCGCGCCAGCCGATGCCGCAGCTCCACGTGTCACCGACCATGGCGCCCAACGCCTTCGCGACCGGCCGCAACCCCCGCAACGCCGCCGTCTGCTGCACCGAGGGCATCCTGCAGCTCCTGGACGAACGCGAACTGCGCGGTGTCCTCGGCCACGAGCTCATGCACGTCTACAACCGCGACATCCTCACGTCCTCCGTGGCGGGGGCGCTCGCGGGCGTCATCACCTCGATCGCGCAGTTCGGGGTGTTCTTCGGGTCGGTGTTCGGGGGCGGACGCGACGACGAGAGCCGCGCGAACCCGTTGGCGCTGCTGCTGCTGTCGCTGATGGCGCCGCTCGCGGCCACCGTCGTCCAGCTCGCCATCTCGCGGACCCGCGAGTACGACGCCGACGAGGACGGGGCCAAGCTCACCGGCGACCCGCTGGCGCTCGCCTCGGCCCTGCGCAAGCTGGAGCTGGGCACGCGTCAGTTGCCGCTGCCGCCCGAGCGCGAGCTCGTCAACGCCAGCCACATGATGATCGCGAACCCCTTCCGCGCGCAGGGCGTCGCGAAGCTGTTCTCGACGCACCCGCCGATGGCCGAGCGGATCGCCCGCCTCGAGGCCCTCGCCGGCTACCGCCGCTGACTGCCCGTCACCGAGCCGGCCGGGGTCAGCCGAGGCGGGCCTCCAGCCAGGTCCGGAACAGCGGGAAGACCTGCCCGTCCGGGTCCTGCGCGTCGGTGTGCGAGACACCGTCGAGCAGGTGCAGCTCCACCGCGTCCCCGGCGGCGCTCGCGGCCGCGTCGAACTCCTGGGCCTGGGAGTACGGGACCGTCTGGTCGCCCGTCCCGTGCGCGACGAACAGCGGGAAGCCGAAGGGCACCCGTCGCGTCGGGTCGCCGATCGCGTAGCGGTCGTCGACCTCGTCCGGGGTTCCCCCGAACAGCGTCCGCACGTTGACGTCGCCGCCGTCGCCACCGAGCGCGGTCGGGTGCAGCACCCCGGACATCGACGCCGCGAACGCGGGCACGACCCGCGGTGACGCCCCCGGGGCGTCGGCGGGCAGACCGGCCCGGGCGGCGGCCCACATCGCCAGGTGACCACCCGCGGAGTGCCCGACGAAGCACACGCGCCCGGTCGGCAGCGAGTGCTGGGCGGCGGCCTCGGCGGCCATGTCGACGGCGGTGGCGACGTCGCTGAACGTGCCCGTCCAGCCGCCGCCGTCGCCGTTGCCGCGGTAGTCGGTGTTGAGCACCGGCCAGCCGCCGCCGACGAGGTCCGCCACCAGGTCGTTCAGATCGCGGCGGTCGGTGGCGGCGTCCCAGCCGCCCCCGTGCACGACGACGACGATCGCGTCGCGGTGCTCGCCCGGCGGCAGCCACAGGTCGCTGACCTGGCGGGGGTGGTCGCCGTAGCGGTACTCGCTGCGCTGGGAGACGTCGAGCCCGGGCGGGACGAAGCCGGTGTCCGTCTCCGCAGCCGGCGTGCCCGTGTCCGTGGGCGTGGCGGTCTCCGTGGGGGTGGCCGCGGTGGTGCTCGCCGGGGTGGTGGGGGAGTCGTCGCTGCACGCGCCCAGCGCGCCCCCGCTCAACGCGAGGCCGATCACTGCCCGGCGGCGCAGCGGACCCACCTCAGCGGTAGTTGACGAACTGGAGGGCGACGTCGAGGTCGGAACCCTTGAGCAGCGCGATGACCGCCTGCAGGTCGTCGCGGTCCTTGGAGCTGACGCGCATCTCGTCACCGGTGATCTGCGACTTCACGCCCTTGGGGCCCTCATCGCGGATGATCTTGCCGATCTTCTTGGCGACGTCCTGCGCGAGGCCCTCCTTGAGCTCCGCGGTGATCCGGTACTCCTTGCCCGAGGGGACCGGGTCGGAGGTGTCCAGCGCCTTCAGCGACACGCCGCGCTTGATGAGCTTGGTCTGCAGCACGTCCAGGACGGCGTTCACGCGGTCCTCGGAGTTGGCGACCATGAGGATCGACTCCCCGCTCCACCGGACGTCGGCGCCGACACCCTTGAAGTCGTAGCGCTGGGCGATCTCCTTGGCGGCCTGGTTGAGGGCGTTGTCGACCTCCTGGCGGTCGATCTTGCTGACGACGTCGAACGACGACTCGCTGGCCACGCGGGGTTCCTCCTGGGGTTCGTGGGGGGCTCGGTTTCCGAGCACCGCTCATGTCTTGCTATCGTCTCACCGTCGCCAGCTCGCTGGTGGCACTGGCGGGTTGCCCGAGTGGCCAAAGGGAGCGGATTGTAAATCCGCCGGCGTAGCCTACGTTGGTTCGAATCCATCACCCGCCACGTCGCGAGTCCGCGACCCGGTGCCGGTCCCCGGCACCGGGTCGCGTCATGTAGGGTCGTCACCGGCCGTACACGCGGCAGCACAACCAGTTTGGCCCCGGTAGCTCAGTGGTAGAGCACTTCCTTGGTAAGGAAGAGGTCTCGAGTTCAATCCTCGATCGGGGCTCGCAACCGGCGGCTGGGCCCGCCGGACGCGGCGGGGTAGCTCAGTTGGTAGAGCAAGCGGCTCATAATCGCTGTGTCGCCGGTTCAAGTCCGGCCCTCGCTACAGCGCACGACACGTACCGAGCGGCCGCCCCCCGTGGGCGGCCGCTCGTCGCGCGTTCGGGCGCTTGCCGCACGTCGCGTACCCTGGTGGGGATCGGCGGAGCGCGCGCCCGCCCGTACGTCCGCAGTGCGACGAACCCTGTCGTACGACGAATCCTGAGGAAGAGGCACCCGCCGTGGCCAAGACCACCGACGTCCGCCCGAAGATCACCATGGCTTGCACCGAGTGCAAGGAGCGGAACTACATCACCAAGAAGAACCGCCGCAACGACCCGGACCGCCTGGACCTGGCCAAGTTCTGCCCGCGCTGCGGCAAGAAGACCACGCACCGCGAAACCCGCTGACACCAGCACGTCCGTTCCGGATCGGAGAGCACGCACCTGTGACGACCGTCAACGTCGACGAGTCCTTCGCGGGGCGTGTCTACCCGGCCTCCGGGACCACCACGGTGAGCGCCGACACGGTCCGGGCCTTCGCCCGGGCCGTGCGGGCCGCCCACCCGGTCCACCACGACACGGCGGCCGCCCGTGAACTCGGCTACGTCGACGTCGTCGCCCCGCCGACCTTCGCGGTCACGCTGGCCCAGGTCGCGGAGAAGCAGTTCGTGGCCGACCCGGCCGCGGGCATCGACTTCTCCCGCGTCGTCCACGGCGAGGAGCAGTTCCGCCACCACGCCCCCATCGTGGCCGGTGACGAACTCACCGCCGAGGTGCACGTGGACCGCGTCCGCGTCGTGCGCGGCAACGCGATGATCACCACCCGCACCGAACTCGCCCGCACCGACGGCACCCCCGTCACGACGGTGACGTCGATGCTGGTCGTCCGCGCGGAGGAGACGGCGTGAACTTCGAGGACACCGAGGTCGGCACCGAGCTCCCCGCCGCCCGCTACGAGCTCTCCCGCGACGACCTCCGCGCCTACGCCGAGGCCTCCGGGGACCACAACCCGATCCACCTCGACGAGGCGATCGCGACGTCCGTCGGTCTGCCCGACGTCATCGCCCACGGGATGCTGACCATGGGCCTGGCCGGTTCCGTCGTGGCCGACTGGGCCGGTGACCCGACCGCGGTGGTCTCCTTCGGCACGAGGTTCACCGCCCCCGTCGTCGTGCCCTCCGCTGAGCCGGCCGTCGTCGAGGTCGCTGGCACCGTGCTCACGCGCGACGAGTCCGCCCGCACGGTCGAGGTCGACCTCACCGTGACCCACGCGGGGACGAAGGTCCTCGGGCGCGCCCGGGCTGTCGTCCGCCTGCCGTGAGCACCGCCTCGCCCGCAGCCCTGCGTGCGAGGACGGCCGTGTACGCGGCCTTCGTCCTCAACGGCTTCTTCATGTCGACGTGGGTCGCCCGGATCCCCTCCGTCCGCGACACCCTGGACCTGTCCAACGGCGGGATGAGCCTGCTGCTGCTCGCCTTCTCGCTCGGTTCCGTCCTCGCCATGCCGATCGCGGGGGCGGTCGTGCTGCGCTTCGGGCGGGCCCGCACCGTCTTCGGCGGCTCCGTCGTCGTGGCCCTCGGCCTGCTCGTGGTCTCCGTCTCCGTGGACGGCTTCGGCTCCGTGCCCCCGACCGCGCTGGGGTTGTTCGCCGCCGGGGCGGGCGTCGCCTCCTGGGACGTCGCGATGAACGTCGAGGGGTCGGCCGTCGAACGTCGCCTGGACCGCGCGATCATGTCCCGCTTCCACGCGGCCTGGAGCCTCGGCAGCGTGGCCTCCGCCGGGATCTCGGTGCTGCTGCTGAAGGTCGGGGTGCCGACCTGGGCGCACCTCTGCGCCGTCGGGGTCCTCGTCGTGCTGGGGACGACGGTCCTGACCCGGTCCTTCCTCGGCGAGGCCGCCCCGGCGACGGCCGGGGAGCAGCCGCGGGCGGGGATCTCGCTGGGGCAGGCGTGGCGCGAACCGCGCACCCTGCTCATCGGGGTCCTGGTGCTCTGCATGGCCTTCGTCGAGGGCACCGCCAACGACTGGCTGGCGCTCGGCCTCATCGACGGTCACGACGTCTCGCACTCGGCGGGCGTCGCCGGGTTCACCGTCTTCGTCGTCGCGATGACCTGCGGGCGACTCGTCGGGCCGGTCGCCCTGCAACGCCTCGGCCGCGTGCCGGCCCTGCGGCTCAGCGCGGGCGTCGCCGCCGTGGGCGTCGGCGTCTTCGTCGTCGCCCCGAACGTCACGGTGGCCGTGGTGGGTGCGCTGCTCTGGGGCCTGGGCGCCGCGCTCGGGTTCCCGACCGGGATGAGCGCCGCCGGTGACGAGGAGGCCAACGCGGCCGTCCGCGTCAGCGTCGTCTCCTCCGTCGGGTACACCGCCTTCCTCGCGGGCCCACCGCTGGTGGGTCTGCTCGCCGACCACACCGGGGTCGTCCACGCCGTCACGGCGGCCGCGGTGGCCTCGGTCGTCGCGCTCTTCGTCGCCGCTGCGGCCCGCCCGCACGCCGACGGGGTCGCCCTCGGCGCGGGCGGCGCGGCCGCGGAGGGCAAGCTGTCCTCGTGACCCACCTGCTCGCCGACCTGACCACCCTGCACGTGGGGGGACCCGCCCGGAAGCTCGTCGAGGCCCGCACCGACGCGGAGGTCGTCGAGGCCGTCGCCGCGGCGGACGCCGCGGGGGAGCCCCTGCTGCTGGTCGCCGGCGGGTCGAACCTGCTCGTCGCCGACGCGGGGTTCGACGGCACCGTCGTGCACATCGCGACGCAGGGCGTCAGCGTCGCCAGCGAGGACGCCTGCGGGGGCGGCGTCGTGACGGTCGCCGCCGGCCACTCCTTCGACGCCTTCGTCGCGACCGCGGTGCAGCGCGGGTGGGCGGGGGTCGAGGCGTTGTCCGGTATCCCCGGGTCCGTCGGCGCGACGCCCGTGCAGAACGTCGGGGCGTACGGCCAGGACGTGGCGCAGACCATCGAGACCGTCCGGACCTGGGACCGGGTCGAACGCCGGCAGCGCACGTTCGTGGCCGCCGAGCTGGGGTTCGGCTACCGCACGTCCCTGCTCAAGCGGTCGAGGGTCGCGCTGAACGGGCCGCACCCCGAGAGCCGTTACGTGGTCCTCGACGTGACGTTCCAGTTCCCCCTCCGGGCGGCCGCCTCCGAGGTCGCCTACCCCGAACTCGCGCGCCGGCTCGGGGTCGAGGTCGGCGCCCGGGTGTCCTCGGCCGCGGTCCGCGCGGCGGTGCTCGAACTCCGCGCCGGCAAGGGGATGGTCTGGGACCCGGCCGACCGCAGCGACCACGACACCTGGAGCGCCGGGTCGTTCTTCACCAACCCGCTGCTGCGCCCCGACCAGGCCGACGCGCTGCCCGCCGACGCCCCGCGCTTCCCGGGGGGCGACGGGCTGGTGAAGACCTCGGCCGCGTGGCTCATCGACCACGCCGGGTTCGGCAGGGGCTTCGGCGCCCCCGGTCCCGCGACGCTGTCGACCAAGCACACCCTGGCGATCACCAACCGGGGTGAGGCGACCGCGGCCGACCTGCTGGCGCTGGCCCGGACGGTCACCGACGGGGTCGAGGCCCGGTTCGGGATCCGCCTGGTCAACGAACCCGTCCTGGTGGGCACCTCGCTCTGAGCCGCGAGGCCGTCACCCGGACGGGCTACAGGACGTCGTGGACCGTGCCGATCACCGAGGGGTAGTCGACAGGTCGAACACCCGGCCTCCTGCCTCGTGGGGAACCCGTTCGGCCACTTTCCCCACGGAAGGCCGTCGCCATGAAGTCCCTGCGTGATCTGAAGGTCGCCTCCAAGCTGTTCGCCGCGTTCGGGATCGTGTGCCTGCTGCTGGCCGCGGTGGTGGCCCTGGGCATCTCGCGGCTGGGCTCGTCGCAGGCCAACCTGGACACCGTGTCGACCTCGGCCCTGGCCTCCGTGCAGACCATCGGCGTGGCCAAGAACGACTTCTCCGACGCCCGCATCGACCTCCTCAACGCCGCCCTGGCCCCGGACGTGACCACCACGGACGCGGCGCTGGCGGCGATGAAGGACGACGACGCCGCCTACGACGCCTCCTGGACGGCCTACCTGGCGACCTCACCGGCCGCCACCGCCGCCGACCACGCCAAGGCCCAGGACCTCATGGTCCAGTACCGCACGGTCCGCGAAGAGCTGGTCCCGCTCGCGCTCGCCAACGACGTGGCGGGCTTCTACGCCACCCGGGACCGCACCTCCACCCCGGTGGTCACGGCCCTCAACGCCCAGCTCGACGCGATCGCCACCACCGAACAGGACGCCGCCAAGGCTCTGGCGGCCTCGGGTGGTCGCGACTACCGCTCCGCCGTCACCCTGCTGCTGGTCATCGGTGCCCTCGCGCTGGTGATCGCCGTCGTCGTCGCCACCGTCGTGGCCCGATCCATCGCCGGCCCCCTGGCCCGCACCCTCACCGTCGTGCAGGGCCTCGCCGACGGTCGCCTCGACCAGCGCGTGGGCCTCGAGACCCGGGACGAGGTCGGCCAGCTCGCCGGCGCCCTGGACACCACGATGGACAAGCTGACCGCGACGATGCGCGCCATCACCGTCTCCGCCGCCACTCTCGCCGGCTCCTCCGAGGAACTCACCACCGTCGCCACCCAGCTCTCCTCCGGCGCGGAGGAGTC